>NZ_JCAJXE010000002.1:0-82499 GCF_059489915.1 Niveispirillum sp. CC-CTL257 | reverse complement strand
TGACCCTGTCGGTCGCCCAGATGCCGGCCCATACCCATACGGTCGCCGCCGCCAATCAGCAGGCCCTCGCAATCAACCAGGCGGCGAACCCGACGAATGGCTATTTCGCCGGCACATCCATCCCGACGACCGTGCCGACACCGCAGCCAGCACCCCCGGCCATTTATGCTCCCCCCACTGCGGGAAGCCTGACGGCGTTGAGCACGTCGATCATCGGCAATACCGGCGGCAGTGCCGGGCATGAGAACCGGCAGCCGTTCCTGGCCCTCAGCTACTGCATCGCCACCAGCGGCATCTTTCCGTCCCGCAACTGACCGCCTGACAAGGGAGACATGTCATGAGCGATTATTATGTTGGCGAAATCCGACTGTTCGCCGGCTCTTATGTCCCGGTGGGCTGGCAGGAATGTGACGGAACCGTCCTGAATGTCAGCGCGTATGAGGCTTTGTTCTCGCTGCTGGGCTCCCGCTATGGCGGGAACGGCACAACGACCTTTGCGGTGCCGGACCTGCGGGGCCGGTTGCCCATCGGCTATGGAAGCAGCGGCGGGGCCGGCATTTCCACCTATACGCTGGGCCAGAGCGGTGGTGTCACCACCGTCACCCTGACCGAGGCGCAGCTGCCGCTGCACAGCCATCCGGAGATGGCGACGACGGGCGCGGCCTCCAGCACATCCCCCATCAATGCCGTCCTGGCCGACCCCAGTGACAGCTTCAACCTCTATACTCCCTATAACAGTACCAACGCCAACGCCACCATGGCGGCGGGTGTCATCCTGCCAACCGGCGGCGGACAGGCACACCCGAACATCATGCCGTCCATGGCGATGCGCTACATCATCGCGCTGAACGGCACCTATCCGGTCGCGAATTGAGCCAAGGGAGGCATAAATGGACGCGTTCATTGGTGAAATCCGGGCCTTCCCCTATATGTTCACGCCGGCCGGCTGGCTGACATGCGATGGGTCGCTGCACCCCATCCAGCAGTATCAGGCGCTGGCCGCCATCCTCGGCCTGACATATGGCGGCGACGGCAAGACCACTTTCGCCGTTCCCAACCTGAACGGACGGGTGGTTCTGGGCTATTCAAATACGGTCACGGCCGCTGGCGGACCCTATCCCGTGGGTATGACCTTGGGACAGGCGGCGGTGACCCTGACCAGCGCCCAAATCCCGTCCCATAACCACAGCATGGTATCGCAGCTCTCTGCGGTGCGCTTGGCGGCTCCCGGTTCGACCGCTATTCCTTCCAACCCCCTGTATCAGGGCGCTACCCGCGCCTACAATCTGGGCATGTATGTCAATGCCACGCTGAACCCGACCCTGGGCCCGATGGCGTCGAACGCGCTGTCGGTGGCCGGTGGCAATACGTCGCATGAAAACCGCTCCCCGCTGCTGGTCATGCGCTATTGCATCAACTTTGATGGTATGTGGCCGTCCCGGAACTGACGCATGACGCTGTCGTCCACAATGGACAGGAAGGAAGGGGGGCAGGCATCCGCGCGGGTGCCTGCCCTTCGTCTGCCTGGACTGCGGGTCCGTCCCGAACGGGACGCCGACCTGCCTTTCCTGCGCCGGCTCTACCGCAGCACCCGCGCCGCCGAACTGGCCGCCACCGGCTGGGACGAGGCCATGTGCCGCTGGTTCTGCGACCAGCAGTTCGACGCCCGGCAGCAGGACTGGAACCACCGCTATCCGGACGCGGTCCGGCTGCTGCTGCTGCGCGGAACCGATCCCATCGGCCGGCTTTATCTGGACATTGACGGCCCCGACTGGCGGGTCGTTGATATCGCCTTCCTGCCGTCGGCCTGCGGTCGGGGCAGCGGCAGCGCCCTCCTGCGCGATCTCATCCGGCAGGCGGATGCCGCCGGCAAGGGCCTGGTTCTTTGCGTCGATCCCCTGAATATCCGGGCCCTGGCCCTTTACCAGCGTCTCGGTTTCGTGGAAACCGGGCGTGACGTCTCGCGCTTGCATCTGCGCCATCCCGGCGCCCCCCATGAACAGCCTGAATGACCCCCATGGATATCGCCGCCCGCCATCAGGCCGCCGAACAGGCCTGCCGTGAGGATGACCAGCCCAGGGTGGCCGCCCTGTATGCGGCCCTGGATGCCGAGGGACAATGCAGCGACGATGGGTTGTTCCTTTACGGCATCGCCCTGCGCCGCCTGGGCCAGCCGGCTGAGGCAGCGGCCGTGCTGGAACGGCTGATCGAACGGCGACCGGACCATGTCAACGCCATGGCCGAACTGGCCCGCGCCCTGATCGATACCGGCGACAGGGGCCGGGCGGCGGGCCTGCTGCGGGCCGTGGTTGCACAGGTGCCCGCCCATTCCGCGGGCGGCCTGCTGCTGGATCTGCTGATGGAAGAGGCGCGGGGGCTGATCGCGCGTTTCGCCTATGCCGACGCCTATCCCTATGCCATGGAGGCGGCCCATATCAATGCCGCCTATCCGCAGGTCCTGGGTGCCCTGGGCCTGATTCAGGCGAATATGCGGGACTATGCCAACGGCATCACCACGCTGCGCCAGGCGCTGGCCTTTTATCCCGACGATCCCGTCGCCATGGCCAATCTGGCCTCGGTCCTGGAAACGATGGGCGAGCTTGAGGAGGCCGAGGCGCTGGCCAGGCGGGTCGTGACGGAACTGGCGCCGGGACTGGGAACGGCCTGGTGCACCCTGGGTGCCGTCCTGCGCTCGCAAGGGCGGTTCGCGGAAGCGATCGAGGCCCTGGAGAAGGGGCTGGAACTGGAACCCAACATGGTGCCCGGCCTGGCCAATCTGGCGACCATCCATTCCTTTGAAGGCCGGTTCGACAAGAGCTTCCCTCTCTATGAGAAGACCATGGCCCTGGAAGCGGCCCTGGGGGAGGATCATCCGGTCACCACTTCCTTCCTGCTGGCCTGCGATCTGTTGCGGTCGGGCGATTGGGAACGGGGCTGGGCGGTCTATGAACAGCGTGACCAGCATTTCCACTACACCATACAATGGCGCCTGATCGACCGGCTGCCCCCCTGGACCGGCGGTGATCCGGCCGGTCGCCGCATCCTGGTGGAAAGCGAACAGGGGATGGGCGACAGCCTGCATTTCTTCCGCTATGTCCGCCTGCTGGCCGACAGGGGGGCACAGGTAGGTCTGCTCACCAACGAACCCCTGGTCCGGTTGTTCGGCCTCAGCGATCCGCGCATCCGGATGCTGACCACACAGAATGATCCGGCGGAATGGGATTGCGGCATCTCCATGATGTCGCTGCCGCACCGGCTGGGCGTGCGGCCCGGCAACATCCTCTATGATCCGCCCTATCTCTCCTGCGATCCCGCCGACAGGAAGGCGTGGGCACCGCGTCTGGCGGGCCTGCCGGGGCTGAAGGTGGGGCTGGTCTGGGCCGGCGATCCGCGTCCCCATGACCCCATTTCCGCTGCCATCGATCGGCGGCGCAGCATCGCCCTGAAAAAACTGGCCCCTCTGGGGACCGTTCCCGGCATCAGCTTCATCAGCCTGCAAAAGGGTGCCGGTGCGGCCCAGATGGCCGATCCGCCCTTCCCCATTCATGACTGGACGGCGGAACTGTCGGACTTCGCCGATACCGCCGCCCTGGTCAGCCACCTTGATCTGGTGATCAGCGTCGATACCTCGACGGCACATCTGGCGGGGGCGCTCGACATTCCCGTGCTGCTGCTGTCGCGCTATGATGGCTGCTGGCGCTGGATGCAGGAAGGGGACACGACCCCCTGGTATCCGCGCATGCGCCTGTTCCGGCAGAAACGTTGGGCCGACTGGTCCGATGTCATTCCAGAAGTGGAAATGGCTCTGCGGGAATGGGCAGCGGGCAGGGCCGCCCCCGGCCAGGGGGAATGACCACATGCGTTCCCTGCTCGCCCATGTGACGCCTGCTGATATCCGGATCGACCCCTTTCCCCATATCGTCATTCCCGATGTGCTGGAGGCGGGGCTTTATGCGGAACTGGCCGCCGGGTTCCCGGCACCCGGTCGCATCGCCCCCGGCCCTGACCGGGGGCGTGGCAACCGGCGCTATGTGCTGTCGGCCAGCATGCTGGGACGGCTGGATGATGTCTCGGACAGTTGGAAACAGTTTGTAAACCTGCATAGCGGCCCGGATTTCCTGGCGGAAGTGGCGGCCCTGTTCGAGGGCCACTGGCAGCCTGCCATGCTGGCGGCTCTGGGCGGCAGCCTGACGGGCCACCCGACGGCTCTTGTCGATCTGACGCAGCCCCCTGCGGCCACGGGGCTGGATATCCGCCAGGATGCGCGGCTGGAAATCAACACGCCGGTGCGCGATACGCCGTCCCGCGCGCGCGGACCCCATCTGGACACGCCCAACCGGCTGTTCTCGGGCCTGTTCTACCTCCGCGCGCCGGAAGATGACAGCCAGGGCGGCGAACTGTGCCTCTATCGCTGGCGGGACGGGGTGGTGGCCCCCTCACCCTTTGTCGAGCAGCTGCCGGAAACGGCGGTGGAGGAAGTGGCGCGCATCCCCTACCGCGCCAATCAGCTGGTGCTGTTCCCGCAAAGCATCCACGCCCTGCACGGGGTCGGGATGCGCTGGCCCACGCCGCATACCCGCCGCTATGTCTTCATCACGGCAGAGATTAACAGGGACTGGCTGACCCACCCCGGAGAACCGGTATGAGATTGCTCGTCCATGGCATGCAGTCCAGCGGCGCCACCGCCTTCACCCAGGTGCTGGCGCAGCGGCCGGGCTGCGTGGCGCTGATTGACATTCCCAACAATTACGCGGCCCCGCGCGTATCGACGTCCCTGGATTTCGTGGCCAAGGCCGTGATCACGACGGCCTATCCCCTGGCGGTGCATGTGGAGCGGTTCCGGCCCGACCGCACCGTGCTGCTGCTGCGTGACCCGCGCGACAATTACGCCAGCCTGCGCACCAAGCCCTACCGCCATCACAGCGGCCTCATGCATGAGAAATTCCAGATCCTGGAAGGGCTGTTCCTGGCACGCGACCGCTTCGACGCCGTCATCCATTACGAGGATCTGGTGGCCCGCGACCCGGCCATTCTGGCCGCCATGGCCGCTCTCGGCTGGCCTGTCACGGAAGATTATTTCCAGTTCCGCCGCTCCTATGATGAGTTGCTGGGCAGCCTCTGGGCGGCGGAACCCGCCTTGCAGGAGGAGATGGAAGTGGTCTTCGGCAATGCCCGGACCAAGGGCCTGACCGACCGGTTCCGGGATCAGAAGCACCCGCCCGGCCTGGAGGACACGCTGGAAACCCTGTGCCCCCGCCTGCTGGCCCATTACCGCGCCCGGGGATCGGCACCTGAAAATCATTAGAACTGTTTTCAGTTGACCGGAAACAGATCCGGCGGCGACTGAGGGACTGCAAAGCTAGAACTGCTTCCGGTTGACTGAAAAGTCAGCCAGCGGCACATAGCCGTCCGCCTCCTCCCCGCCGGTCAGGATGGTGCCGTCCAGCAGCAGCCAGGCATGGGCCTGCAGCAGACCGTCCTGTCTGCGCACGCCGAACCGGATCGCCGCTGACCTGCTGCCGCGCCGGCGCAGCAGCAGCTGGACGGCCACGGCCCGGACCAGACAGGTACTGTGCCAGGGCAGCCGGTCCGCGACCCGGTTGGCGCGCCGCGCCACGCTCTGGGCCCGCGCCAGCAGGCGGAGATCGGCAGGGCTCTCCTGTCGGGTGCCGGGGGCGTTCGCGGTGCCCAGCAGACGCAACGGCACCAGGACAACCAGCAGCCGGGCCAGCATCAGCGCCAGGGCCGCCTCCAGTCTGCGTAGCCGACCGACCACCATGATCCCCGCCCCTGCTTCTCCGACAGGCACCATACGACCGGACCGGCCGGAACGCCAGGAGCCGGGACGCGCCACAAGGGACTGGCGTTTCAGCGCCGGCCGGGCCCATGATCCCCCGCCCAACCGTCCCGCTGGACCCCATGCCATCATCATCCGCCCTGACTGCCCCTGCCACCGCCCGCCGCCTGCTGGCTCTGCTGGCCGCCTCCTATGGACGGCGGCGGCTGGGACTGATGCTGGGCCTGGGGCTGGCCGCTTCGCTGGCCGAAGGGGCGGGCCTGCTGCTGCTGGTGCCGGTGCTCAATCTGGTTGGGGTGGGGGGCGAAGGCGCACGCCCCGCCGGCCCCCTGCTGGGGGGGCTGGGGCTTTATCTACTGCTGGTCGCCGCCGCCGCCGCCGTGACCGCAGCGCGCGCCATCATCGGCAATGATCAGCGCAACCGCTTTGTGGATGGCCTGCGCGGCGACCTGCATGCGGCCCTGCTGCATGTTTCCTGGCCGGTATTTCAGGCGCTGCGCGCCAGTAACGTGAAGCAGATCCTGACGATCGAGGTGAACCGCCTGGGCTTGTGCCATGACGCGCTGGTCAATCTCGGTATTGCGGCCCTCACCCTGCCGACCCTGCTGGCGGCGGCCCTGCTGCTGTCGCCGCCCCTGACCCTGGCCACCCTGGCGGCGGCCCTGCTGGCGCTGCTGCTGATCCGGCGCATCGGGCGCAGCGGCTTTGACATCGGGGTGCGCCTGGGCCGGGCACAGCAGGCGATGATGGCCGACGTGACGGATGATCTGGCGGGCCTGCGTGTGATCAAGGGGCTGGGGGCCGAACAGGCCCGTCAGGATGTGCTGTCACAGCGGTTCGCCGACCTGCGCCATCTCCAGGCCCGGCACGCCCGCATCATGGCCTATGAGCAGGCAGCACTGATGCTGACGGCGGCGGGGCTGGCGGCCCTGGCCGTGGTGGCGGCGACCCTCTGGCTGGAGCAGCCTTTGAGCGAGGCCCTGGTGGTGATCCTGGCCTTCGCGCGCCTGGCGCAGCGGGGCCTGGGCAGCATGCGGGTCTGGCGGCAGCTGGAAAGCGCGCTGCCCGCCATAGGGCTTTATGAACAGATGCGCGACCGGTTGCGGGCCGGGGCAGAGCCATCGGTCGGGCCCGACCTGCCCCCCTTCTCCCACCGCCTGACACTGCGAGGGGTCGGCCTGCGCACCGGTGACGGGCGCGTGGCCCTGGAAGGCATTGATCTCGACCTGCCCGCCGGCACGCTGCTGGCTGTCACCGGCCCGTCTGGTGCAGGCAAATCCACGCTGGCCGATCTGGTGGCGGGCTTGGCACCGCCGACCGCCGGCACGATATTGGTGGATGGAAATATCCTGACGCCCAGCCACCTGCCGGCCTGGCGGCGGCAGGTGGCGGTCGTGCCGCAGGACCCGTTCCTGTTCCATGACACGATCCGCGCCAACCTGCTGCTGGCCGCCCCGGAGGCGATAGACGCCGATCTGTGGGCAGCCCTGGAGGATACGGGGGCCGCCAATTTCGTGCGCGCCCTGCCCCAGGGTCTGGATACGGTGGTTGGCGACCGCGGCAATGCCGTCTCCGGCGGGGAACGTCAGCGCTTGGCCATCGCCCGTGCCCTGCTGCGCCAACCCCGTCTGCTGATCCTGGATGAAGCCACCTCGGCCCTGGATGGCGGATCAGAGGCGCTGGTGCTGGAAACGCTCGACCGGTTGCGGGGCAAACTGACCATCCTGGCCGTCACTCACCGCGACGCCACCCGCCGCGCCGCCGACCGGGTCCTGGAACTGACAGCGGGCCGTACCATCTCCAATCCGCCTGCCAGACCGTGACACTGGTGGCGATACGCGTGCAGGCGGTTAATGACATTACCGTCGCCGTTATCGATTTGCCCGCCGGGGTCGTGGTCGCGGCGGTGGTCAGGTTGTCACTGTCACCTTCTCGCCGAAGAGAGAATGCGCTGAGTGCAGGGGGAAACTGATATCAAGGAAGGAATGATAGCTTCTTGATATCATTCCTTGTGGTCCAGACCGCACGGGCACAGTACCCGTGCACTCCATTCAGCGCTGGCCCTTCCACCCCGCCCTGCTCCATGATCAGGATCCATCCACCCGGAGCCTTTCGCGCGATGATTGACCAGAACGGCCAGCCCGTGACCAAGCAAGCCCTGAAAACCTATATGGCCACCTACAATGCCGGCGTGCGCGGGTCGAAGGAATTTGGCGCCCTGCCCCGCGCCCTGATCACCATTTGCGACAATCTGGCCCTGGGCAAGACCACCTATGTCAAATGCGTGGAGGGTCAGGTGCAGCTGTCGCGGCGCAAGGACGGCAGCGTTGCCGGTAATGGGCTGTGAGCGGGGCCAGTCTGGTCCTGTTCAACCCCGCCGGCCTGCCGCTTCCCGCCGGATGGGACGGGCCGGTCTGCACCCTGTCGCGTCAGCTGACGGACCTGTCCCCGGATCTGGTCATTGCCGCCGATGCCGCGTTGGGCAAACGCACGGGCCATCCCTGGCTGGGCTGGCTGCGCGATGATCCCGACCGGCTGCGCCATGACCGGGAGCGGCTGGATCGCGTGCTCTCCCATGATGGCTTCATCGTGGAGAATGCGGCCCAGGCGCGGTTCCTGACGGACACGCTGTCCGCCACGGGCCGGCCCGCCCATATCCTGACCGTCGCCGACCTGACGCCCGGCCCGCTGTCCGCCCGGCTGGCCGATATTAAGGTTGCCGCCGGCTTCACGCCCACCGGCCCTGCCGCCAGTGTCGATTACATTGTGCGTATCGGCGGGCGCGATATCGGCTTTGTGCGCCGCTGCCTGGACAGTCTGGCGGCCCAGACATCCGGCGGCATCGGCGTCATCCTGGTCCGCTACGCGCCAGTGCCGGGTCTGGAGGCGGAGATGGAGCGCCAGCGCCAGCGTTTCCGCCGCCTCGACCTGATCGACATCGCATCCCCCCCCATTGGCCCCACGACGCGCAGCGCCTGCCTGTGGGCGGGCCTGCAGGTGGTGCAGGCCGACCTGTTCGGGATGCTGGATGATGATGACGCGCTGCATCCCAACCATGTCGCCAGCCTGACCCCTCTGGCCCTGGCCGGGTCGATTGCCATTTCCGGGTCTGTTCAGGTCTGGGATGATGCGGACGGCCCCTTCCCCCCGCCGATCCCGGCTTTGAGCATCGCACCTTCCATGCCCTGCCGGCCCCTGACCGCAGTGCCTTCATGGCCTGGAACCTGGCGATCCATTCCAGTGCCTTCCTGGCCCCTGCCGATCTCCTGCCCGCTGCGGGGCCTGATCCGGGTCTGGATTTCGCTGAGGATAGCTATCTTCTGCGCCGTCTGGCGCGGGCGGCCCCCTTCGCCTCGTCCTGGCGGGTCACCACGGATTTCCACTGGCGCCAGGGTGGGGCCGACAATACCGCCGCGCGTCCTGACGGGCGGGCCGAGGCCATGGCCCGCATTGCTGACCGCGAACGGCTGGACCCGGTAATCGCCGGCCTGCGTGCCGCCATCGCATCCGACCTGCCCCTGGCCCCCGCCTGGGGCCAGCCCGCCGACCGGCCCGACCTGCCGCGCCTGACCGGCCCCGCCGATTTCCACGCTCTGCCCACAGGGCACCCGCTCTATGTCTATGGCAGCGGTCGGGGCGGGCGCATCGTGCTGGGGGAACTGTCCAAACATGCCCACCTGCGGGTGACGGCCCTGCTGGACAGCCACAGCACCGGCACCGCCCTCGACCTGCCTTTGCTGCGGCCCGCCGACCTGCCGGCAGACCATCTGCGCGACGGTATCTTCATCATCGCCAGCGAACACCTGTCGGCGATGACGCAGACCTTGCACGCTGCGGGTGCCGTCCATATCCATGACGCCACCCCGCATATCCGCCTCTACACGGCGTTGCCGGGCTGAAGGAGACATGCCCCATGGACCTGGACAGCATCCTGTCGCAAGCCTATGCCGCCCTGTCCGCCGGCGGACGCTTGGCGGAGGCGACCGCCCTGTTCCGTCAGGCGGTTGATCTTGCCCCCGACAATCCGCGCGCCCTGATCGGTCGGGCCATCACCTTGCGCGGCAATTCTGCGCCGACCCAGGCCGAAGCCATTCTGCGCGGTTTGCTGGAGCGTGATCCTGGCAATGCCGACGCCTGGGCACAGTTGGGGACCACCCTGCGCCTGCTGAACCGGTTCCCTGAATCCGGTGCTACCCTGGAAAAGGCTCTCGAACTGGCCCCAGACCATGAATATGCCCGGGCCAACCTGGATTATCTGGGCCGGTTCTGGCGTCGTGGCGATGTCGTGCAGATCGATTTCCCACCGCGTCCCCGCGTGCGTCATGGCTATGGTCAGCCTGCCCATGCCCGCCTTGCCGCTTTGTTGGCTGAAGGCGACTATCGTCCGGCGGCGCAGGCATTGGCGGATCTGGCACCCGTCCTTTCCACCATCGCCACCAGCACCGATCCCGCCAGCCCGGATCAGCCCTGGTGGGACAGTATCTGGCTGCCGCGCCTGGATGCCGGCATGCTCTGCGCCATGCTGGCCCGCCACCGTCCGGCCCGGCTGCTGGAAATCGGCTCTGGCATGTCCACGCGCTTTGCCCGCTGGGCCATCACCCGTTTTGCAACAGGCACCCATCTGCACAGCATCGACCCTGAACCCAGGGCTGAGATTGATGCGTTGTGCGATCAGATCACCCGCTGTGGCCTGGAAGAGGCGGACTCCACGCTCTTCACCAGTCTGAAACCCGGTGACATCCTGTTCTTTGACGGTTCCCATCGCTCCTTCCAGAACAGCGACGTCACCGTTTTCTTCACGGAAATCCTGCCGGAACTGGCCTCGGGCGTCATCGTGCATATCCACGACATCTTCCTGCCCTACGACTATCCCCCCGACTGGCTGGGCCGGCTTTATAATGAGCAATATCTGCTGGCCACCATGCTGCTGGCCGGTCAGACCCGCTACGACATTCTCTGGCCCGGTGCCTTCACGGCCGACCTGCCCGCTGCCAATGACCTGCTGCCGGCCCCGTTCCACAATGGCCGCGGCGGTTCCTTCTGGATGCGGGTGCGCTGAAGACAGGGGGCGCGAGTAGAGTCCCGACTGTCCGCTGACAGGCCGAAGACCTAGCCGCCCAGCTTGCTGATCGGCGGGGCCGACGGATACAGCATCAAGCCATCATCTTCCAGCGTCACATGCGCCTGCGGATAGGCTGCCAAAGCCAGTTTCAGTTGCGGGATCATGAAGCGCTTGAAGTCACGGATGCGGGCATATTCGGCCCCATGCTGCGCATGCAGGGCCTGCCAGGAAATGGTGGTCGGCTTGGTCAGGCTGCGCAGCCGGTAGGACAGCCAGACATAGAGATCGAGCGCCAGACTGCTGGCCCCGATGGCCCGGATGGCCTGTTCCAGCA
This sequence comes from Niveispirillum sp. CC-CTL257, assembly GCF_059489915.1. Taxonomy (NCBI): domain Bacteria; kingdom Pseudomonadati; phylum Pseudomonadota; class Alphaproteobacteria; order Rhodospirillales; family Azospirillaceae; genus Niveispirillum; species Niveispirillum sp. CC-CTL257. The sequence continues at coordinate 71,306 of NZ_JCAJXE010000002.1, read as the reverse complement.
GCGGGATCGGGTATTTGCGCAGATTGTCGTAGAAATCCTCCGACAGCACGATGTGCTCTTCCCAGAGCGCGCCCTGCGTATCGTCTGTCATCCGCACGCCCAGCTGGCCGCCCTTGATGATGGTCTGCCGCATGAAGCCGGGTGCGCTGTCGGGTGTCTGCTGCCAGCTGAACATGACGGTCGATGCCGCGATCCGGCGCAGTTGCTCGCTGACCGACTGCCTGGTCTTGCCGCCCGGTGCCACGCCGATCCGTTCCAGGAAGGCGTTCATGGTGCGGCCCACCTCAACCTCGCGGCTGCCGGTCCGGATGGCCTGGGTCTGCAGATAGAGCATGACCAGCCGTGCATGTGCCCCGAACGGCACACCGACCTTCACCACCTCACTACGCGTCTTGCCGGGCAGATGGCCGGGGCTGATGGTCAGGGTGACCTGACCCATTTCGCGTTGCCAGACAGCATCGTCTGGTACGCGCTTATGCGGCAGGGCGGTGAAAGCCCAGCCTGTATAGGCCCAGCCCAAATCCTCCCGCTCGCCGGCCATGACTTCGGCGGCGATGTCGACGAGGTGTTTCTCGTCCGGGTCGGCATACAGCTTGGCGTTATCCTTGCCGTGCTGCCGGATGAGCTGATGTATTGTTCCCATGACCTGGAAGATTACGCAGCCTTTTCCCGAATGCAATCGGGACTCTACTCGCGCAAGCTATTAGAAAGGCTTTTAGATTCTAACTTATAGTTATGCGAGTAGAGTCCCGGGGATAAGTCCGAGTCGCGCGAGTAGAGTCCCGAAGGGGCGCGAGTAGAGTCCCGGGGACAGAATCGGCCCGCGAATTTTCCAGGCGTGCCCTTGTTTTCTTTTATCCCCCGAATCGCAGACAGGCGGCGTCTGCCCCAGCACACGGAACGGGCAGCCAGAAGGGGGGCGCGAGTAGAGTCCCGACCGGTCACCGGATCCGCAGTACGGCGACGCCGGCACTTCTGGCTGCTCTGATCAGGTCCCGGTCCAGGCTGGCCAGCGGCAGATCAAGCCGTAAGGCCAGCTCCAGATAAGCGGCATCATAGAGGGTCAATTGGTGGGCTGCCGCCAGATCGCTGGTCCGCCCCCAAGCCGATCGCGCGGTTTCGCCATCATGACTGATCGCCAGCAAGGCAAGGTCGGCCAAGGCACTGGTGCGGAACCCAGGGGCGATCCGCCCCCGTCTTTCGGCCATCAGCAGGCTATTGGCCACCTCCAGCGCCCACAGAGAGGGCACAAGCGCGCCTTGCGTCAATAGCCGCTCGGTCAGGTTTGGATCGACGCCCCCTTCATCGGGCAGGACAAAGGCCAGGGTGGCGGAACAGTCCAGGACAAAACTCACCGCCGCCCCTCATCCCGATAATCCTTCCACTCGCCTTCCCAGTCGAAGGGCTTGCCGCCCATTGCCTGTGCCCGCAGGCGCAGCCGTTCCAGCGCCGCCCGTGCCTGCACCTGATCGGGCTGGCTGGCCGGCACCAGTCGGGCCACGGGCTTTCCCCGCAGTGTGATGGTGAACGCTTCGCCCTGCCCGGCTCGCGCCAGCAGTTGCGAGAAATGGGTCTTGGCCTCGAACGCTCCGATTTCAGTCATTATCCGCCTCCAGACAGACCAGTCTATAAACTGGTTGATACGTGTCAAGCTTGTGGTCCCTGGCTTTTACCCTCATCCTGTGATAAGAATAAAATCTTATAATTCATCGCTCAGTATTCCTGACCGATAGCGCGCGCGCCGACGGCTACTGCCGCCATGTGGCGTGTAGCCTGGGGCCTGCGGATAGGGGTGCTAGCGATTGAGGGGCAAGGAAGATTGACCGACAGTCAAGATTTCAAGCCACGGGTGTAACCTGTTGCCGGGAGCCTTCTCCATGTCCGATCCCGCCTTGAATCGACTCTCTCGTCCCCGCTTTCCAGGACTGGATTCCCGCACCCTGGATGATGAAGGCTGGCATGCCGTGGCGCGGGCGCTGGCCGACGGGGTGCCGGTGGGGCGGGTCGCTGCTTGGTGCGGATTGTCCCGTGGGGCCCTGTGGCGGGCGCGGCGGCGCTGTCCCGCCTTCGATCTTCTGTGCCGTCCGGCCCCGCCGCCGATGCCGGCCCTGGATGATGATCTGGCCTCCCTGCGCCATGATTTCCTGTGCGGGCTGGAATTGGCGGTGAGGTCGGGGGATATCACCACCCTGCTGCGTGCGGCGGACCTGCTGGAGATTGCGGAGGCGGATTTTGAAACGGTCCGCTTCGACCGGTTCCACGATGTCGCGTTGCCGTCATGCCTGGATGAAACAGAAACATTTTTCCCGTTGCATCCGGTTGCGCAGGGTTCAGAGCCGGTTCCGGTCCACCGGAACCGGCTCCGGCGGCGACGGCCGCCGCGCGGCACGTGCCGCGTAAGCCAAGCTGCGGATGCAGCGCCGGCGCTTGAGGAAAACGTCCTACCCCCCCGCCTCGATGCGGGCCGCGATGAAGGGGTAGGCGTTCAGGATATGGGCTGGCGCTATGGGCAGGGCGCGCAGGATGCTCAGCATGTCGCTGACATATTGGGCCGCGATGATGATGGTGGCCGCCGCTATCGCCGCCGGTTCCAGATCGCCCGGTCGTTGCAGGGGCAGCCCGTGCAGGCGGCCCCGCCGTCCGCTGTCCAGGAAGCCGGCCAGCCGCCCGCGCGCCACAGGACCCAGGGCCTCCAGCACCAGTTCCCCGCCCCGACCGCACCCATAGAGCCAGACCGGCCCCGTACCGGGCAGGATGTCGAATTCGTCTACCCGCAGCAGAAGGGGAAGATCGCGGACCAGATCGGGCATCAGATCGGCAATACCGCTGAGACGGATGGGGGTTTCCACCGCCCCCGTCAGGGCAGGCCAGGGCCGGCCCTCCCGCTCCCCTGCCTCCCCCTGGACCAGCCTGGGTTCGGGCAGGGGCAGCAGGGTGACCCCACCGGCCCCGTCGGCCAGCAGGGGGCCGAGATCAAGGGCCAGCGACAGCCAGTCCGGCCACTCCCCCTCCATCCCCTGCAGCCGCCCGGTCCGCAGGCACAGGCCGCCGGCCCGCAGCCGGGCCAGGGCCGGTCCCGCCCCATCGGGCACGGACTCGCCGGGCCGGGGCGCCAGGGCCCGATCCTCATCAGGGTCCAGCTGGAAGCCGCCCTCCAGGGGGGGGCGGGGCCAGAGGCCGGGGGCCAGCACGGCCCCGCCGGCACTGTCTGCCAGGGCTCCGGCCATCCGGTCCAGATATCCCGCCGGCCATTCCACCCCCGCCGGACGCAGGGCCAGCCCGTCCAGACCCGTCACGGTCCGGCGCAGCCCCGCCATATCGGCCCGGGCCGGCAGGGGGCGGGGGGCGACCCCGTCCGCCGTCATGATCTCCGCCCGCTCAGGCTCCAGCACACCCAGCCGCAGGCGCGGGGGCGCGGCCCGCCCCCGCTTTCGCTCCGGTCTCAGTTCGTTCAGCAGATCGGGCAGCGGGGCCAGCAAGGCCTCCAGGCAGAGATGCTGGTTGAAGACGGCCTGTGCCTCGGTCGCCATGGCGCGGGCTATGTGCGGGTGCGCGCGGGCCCAGGCCACCTGCGCCAGGATGCTCTCCGCCGCCGCCGCCTCGCCGCCATCGGTATTCACATAAAGCACGCGGTCACCGAACCATTGTTCGATGAAGGGGTGGCGGTCGGCGATGATCAGAGCACCGGCGGCGGCCAGCTCGAACACCCGCATATTGGGCACGCCCTCGGCCCGGTGCTGCGGCAGGTGCAGGCACAGGCCCATGCCCCAATGCTGGGCGGCCTTGATCACGGCCTGGCCGTCGAAGGGCAGCGGCCCCTGCCAGGCCTCTTCCAGGTGCGACCAGCGTTCCGCCGTGCCGTGCAGGGCCAGCACCCCGGCCCCGGCCAGCTGTTTCAGCAAGGAGGGGTAGCGCTGCCCGTCCCAGTTGGACCCGACATAGAACAACCGGCTGTCGGGGCCGATGCCGGGGCAAAGATGGCTGCGGGGGGAACTGGGATGGAAGGGCCGCCGGGGCGCGTCAGGTCTCAACCCTTCCAGATGCGCTTCCAGCTGCGGGCCGGAAACCAGATAACCATCCTGGGCCGGCAGGTGGCGGGCGGCCCCGGCCCGGGCCGGCGGGGTCAGCCTTGCCACAAGACTGACCGGGTTCCAGGCGCAGCCCAGCCAGACATGCTCCGTCAGCTTCGGGGCGGCTTCGGGGTAGAGATTGATGACGGCGTCGGGGTCGAACGCCTCGACCTCGGCCGATCTTGTCTGGATGCTCGCCTCCCAGCCCAGCCTCTCCACGGCCATGGCCAGACGCAGGGCCAGTTCCCGTTCCGCCACGGGATGGAAGGGGGCCTGCGGGTTGAAGAGGGAGAGGCGTATTCCTGTTGGCCTGCCAATGCGGCTGCCGCCCCGTACCATGACCCCGTTCCGTATGCTCATCTCTGCCGGTCATCATGCCATGAAAACGGAGCCTGTTTCGACTGCCATAGGGCCATACGGGGAGGCAGGTGGATTATCCTCACGCTTGCGGGCTGGATTTGGCACTATTTTACGCATCATTCGCTCGGTTCCCCAGAGGTTGCCATTCATGCGTGTTGCCCTGCTGAATACCTATGACATTGTCGGCGGCGCTGCGCGGGCCATGTACCGATTGTATGAGGGTCTGGGCCGTATCGGCATTGATCGAACCCTCTATGTGGCAAGCGCCCGCAGCAACGCCCCCGACATGGTCGTGGTGAAGCCACAGACCACATCGGAACTGGCCGAGTGGCGCCAGCGCGAGGAGGCCATCCGGGCCGAGGAGGCCCCCTATCCCATACTGCGCGACCGTGCCCTCTTTCATTCCGAGCGCGCGGCGCGCGCGGCGCTGCTGGCCCGGAAGCTGGCGCCAGCCGATGTGCTGAACCTGCATTGGACGCGCGGCCTGATGGATTGGGCTACCTTCATGCCGTCCGTCCGTCCGGAACAGGCCCTGGTCTGGACCCTGCATGACCAACATCCCTTCACGGGCGGTTGCCATTATACTGGCGACTGCCAGGGGTTCACGGCGAGTTGTGGTCATTGCCCCGTGTTGGGATCGCACAACCCCGATGATCTTTCGGCCACCGTTCTTGCCCGCAAAGCCGCAGCCCTGTCGGCCCTGCGGGCACCCTTGCATATCGTCACGCCCAGCAACTGGCTGGCGGCGGAAGCACGGCGGAGCCGCCTTTTCGCTGACTGTCCTGTACATGTGGTGCCGAATGGCCTGGATACCGGCCTGTTCCGGCCGGTCGATCCCGCTCCCGTCCGCCAGCGTCTGGGCATTGCCCCCGGCGATACGGTTATCCTCTTCATCGCGCATGTGCTGAGTGACCCGCGCAAGGGCTATGGGCTGCTGCGTCTGGGATTGGACGCGCTGGCTGATCGGTCGGATATTGTTCTGGTGACCGTTGGCGAGGGAACAGTGGACCCTCCCGCCGGTATCCGGACCATTGCCGTAGGCCCGGTCTGGGACGAGGCGGCCCTTGTCCCCCTCTATGCCATGGCTGATCTTGTCGCCGTACCCAGCGCCCAGGATAATTACCCCAATACGGCGCTGGAAGCGCTGGCCTGCGGCACGCCTGTCATCGGCTTGCCCGCAGGCGGCCTGCCGGATCTGGTGGGCAATGACGAACGCGGTCTGCTGGCCCGTGGGCTGGAGCCGGTCGACTTTGCCCGGTCCCTGGCTGAAGCCTTATCTGACCGGGGCCGGCTGGGTGCCTGGGGCCGGGCCGGGCGGGCTTTCATTGAGCGCGAATGCACGCTGGAGCGCCAGGCGAGCCGCTATGCTGCCCTCTATGCCGAGGCGCTGGCCGAGGCGCGCCGACCGTCAGACCAGACTTCCCCGATCCTGTCGGCCCGCCGGCAGTCCAAAATGGATCGCCGGGCGGCGGTTGCCGCGCTCACCCCCCGCTATGGCGGTCTGTCGGATGGTGCCTTCGGTATCTGGGATTTTCTGTTCGACCTGCAGAAAGGCCGGGATGTGCAGGGCCATGGCCTGGAGATCGGTGTCTTCTGGGGCAGTGGATTGGCCGCCATGCTGGACCATTTGCGGGGGCAGGAACGTGTTTGCGCCATCGATATTGCCCCACAGCGCGATCTGGTCACGGCGCATCTGGCCGGACTGGGCCTGCCGGCAGAGCGGGTTGACTGGTTGGAAGGCTGCTCACGCCAGCTGCGGCGTACTGATGCCGCCGCAGTCTGGCGGGGGCGCTGTCGGTTTCTGCATATTGATGGCGAGCATTCTTACGATGCCGTCCGCAATGACCTGGAATGGTGTACCGACCTGATGACGCCTGGTGCCGTGATCAGCGTCGATGACGTGCTGCTGGCGGAAAGCCTGTGCGTGACCCATGCCCTGTTCGACCATCTACGCGACCATCCCCATCGGCTGCGTCTTTTCCTGTGCGGGTTCGGCAAGGCCTATCTCTGTGCCCCGGCTGATCTGGCTTTCTATCGGGGCCACTGCCTGACGGGGCTTCTGCCCTGGCTGGAGATCGAGCATGGGATCAAAGCCCGTTTGGCCAAGAACAGCCATGCCTGGGAACTGGATTATCTCGGGATCACCGAACGCGGCGATGGCCCTCCCTATATGGAGATTGGCCGCTACCGTCAGATACTGCCGGCCTGAAAGCCATGGGATGCCGGCTTCACCGCGATGCGGCCTGTATAATCGACGCGGTTGAGCAGCAGGGGGCGATCCTTTCCGAAATATTCATCCACGGCTCGTCTGGCCCCCTGCCAGTGCCCGTAATCATCGATGATCAGCACCCCTTCAGGCGACAGGCGGGGATAAAGCTGTTCCAGCTCGTGTTTGGTGGAGGCGTACCAGTCCGTGTCCAGACGCAGAAGCGCGATGTGGTCCGGCGCCTGGGCCGGGATCGTCTCCTCCACCAGCCCTTTCACTAGATGCAGCCGCTCGGAAGGATATCCGGTACGATCCAAATTGGCGTAGACCGCCTCCATTCCCGCCCGGCACCAGATCGAGGCGGGGTCGCCCGCATCCGCCCCCGCCAGCAGGCTTGCCGCCGGGACACCGGTTACATCCCTATCCACCGCCGTCGGTGGGGGCATGCCTTCGAATGTGTCATAGGCATGGATGGTCCGGTCCTCCACCCCGCACTGACGCAGGGTCAGGGCCATGATCATGACCGATCCACCCATCCAGGTGCCGCATTCCACGAAATCGCCCGGAATGCCTGCTTCGACAATGTAGCGCACGGCCTTGTACAGGGCGTACATGCGCGACGATGAGGTCATGGTGGCGTGACGCGCCGCCTCGAAGACGGGCAGGAAATTCGGATCATAATCGGGGGGCAGATCGGTCATTTCCGCCCCCCTCCTAACTGATCGGGGCGGGAGGCGTCATTCTGCTCGTCCCCGTAATATTCATCCAGGCGGAACCGCTCGGGTACGGCCCTAGCCTTGGGTTCGGCTGCTAACAGGGCGGCCAGCCGCCCGACCAGTTCGCGGGGGGCATTCATCCTGTCGATCTCTGTGACGGCCAGGATCAGCCGACGGGGGTCGATATCGTGACGATCTGCGAACTCCCGGATCACGCCCATATAGCTGGAATGGAACTGGCCATAGCCTGCCACCAAGTCGATGGAGCTGGAGCCCGCCCGGCGCAGCAGAGGTCGGATCAGTTCCTCTCCCGCATCAAGCATGGCCATGACATCAATGCCGCAGGCAATGCCAGCCCGTTCCAGGGCCAACACCAGCATCTCGGTCGGGGTATTGCCTGCGCTACGCCCCAATCCCTGCAGGGAACTGTCGACGATGCGGGCTCCCAGTTCCACAGCCAACAGCGAATTGGCAACGGCCAGCCCTAGATTGTTATGACCGTGGAAGCCGATGGGCAGATCACTGCGGGCGCGCAGCGCTTCGTGATAGCGCCGGACATCGGCTGGCAGCATGCCGCCAGCACTGTCAACGATATAGACCGCGTCCAGCCCGTGGTCGCCCATGCCGGCGGCAATGTCGGCGAAGACATCCGGTGCTACGGCGTAGGACTTCATGTAATTGGCACAGACAATCATCCCGGCCTGTTTGGCCCGTTCGATGAAGGGCATGCCCGTGCGATACTCGGTGATGTTGGTTCCAACCCGGATGAAGCGCATCCCATGGTCGATGGCGATTTCCAGATCATCCAGGGTGGATATCCCGGGAATGCAGAACATGCCCCAGGCGCCGTCACGCACGGCCCCAGATGTTGCCTGCATATATTCGGCGTCCGTGTGGGCGGACCGGTAGCGTGGGCTGCGCCAGGCGCCCAGGCCGATTCCGTGCCCCACCTCGATCAGCGGTATACCAATCCGGTCCAGGGCTCCGGCAATTTCCGCCGTTTGCTGCAATGTGAATTGGAAATTCAGCACATAGCTGCCGTCGCGCAGCGTTGTGTCCAGGATCAGTGGCCCCGGCCGGGCCTCCAGGAATGGATGGCCCATGCTTCAGCTTCCTTTCACGGCATAGCCCGAGGGGCTGCGTGTCCATGGCATGGTCCGGATTGGCACGCCTGGCAGGATTTCTGTCACGGCCCGTGTTTCACCCGGCGATACCTGGTAATTGAACTGGTCAAAGACCACGATGCCACCTGGCGTCAGATGTTCCCAGAACCAGGGCAGGGCCGACTTCACCACCGAATAGACGCCGGCATCGAAGAAGACCAGCTTGAAGCGGATATCGGGCACCTGATCGGCGAAGGCGTGAAGGTCGGTTGTGACATCCATGCAGTGCAGCCGGGCGATAGGGCTCAAGTTCTGAATATCGATCAGCCTGCGCAGACGCTGGTAATCGGCGCTGTAAGAGCCGGACCGGATATCACCGTCCCGCGTGTCCGGATCCATTCCTTTGAACCAGTCGAACCCATGCACCTGCGTGCTGCTCCAGGGCTCGAATATCTGCACTAGCTTTGCCCAGAGCAGAAAGGAGGCCCCTTTCCAGACACCAATTTCGGCGACATGGCCAGCCATCCCGGCTGTCATCTTGTACAGTTCGTAGAAAGCCAGCGTGCGGGCGATATTGACGGCGCCGTTGAAGGCGTTGCCATGGTGGATGGCCTCCTCCAGCGTCGGATCGCTGTTCAGGATGGCCTTGAACCGCTCACGATAGGACGGGTCGTCGGTGAATTTCGCCCGTTCATGGTCCGCCAGGTCGAAAATGGGCGATCCGGCCATGGTCCCTCTCCATCCGTCTTTCAGACAGGGCATGGGGTCATGCAGACCCAGATCCCTGGGGGCAGACTAGACAGGCCGTTCCGTCTGCGCAAGGAACCTCGCCTGCCGCCGTCAATCGGGCATGATCGCGTAATGCGCGCCCACCTCATTCCGGTTGGCGACGAGATCCAGCGGATCGCGCCTCAAGCGCTCGACGACGGCTTCCAGGGCCGGCGCTGCGTCGAAAGCGGCCAGCCCCACCCCGTCCAGGGTCAATCTGCGCAGTCCCGCCCTGGCCTCCAGTGTGGCACCCAAATGGTCGAACTGGGAGATGGCCTTCACCGTGAGGTCGCGCACGAACAGCTGCTCAACCAGCGTCTCCCGTTGCCCTGCCTGCACGATTTCCCCCTCGAACCGCTTCACGAACCGGTACCGGATCTGTTCGCGGCACAGCCACTCGGCGCGGTGCAGCAGGCTTTGGCCCGTCGGGTGCACACCAAGGGTCAGGCAGACCGCGTTCTCAGCCTCCAGCCAGGCATAAAGCGACCCATCCCCCCAGACATGATCAGGCCGCAGCGCCGCCAGCCTGTCCGCAGCGGGGCCATGCACGGCGAAAGGGAAGAAACGGCTGGCTGTGTGCCGGACCCCCGGCAGACGCCGGAAAGCCTCGTTGATCAGCCCCGACGCGGTGGGAACTGTCTCCAGTTCGAAAGGCCCGTCGCTTGGCGGACCTTTGGGAAAGGTCGGCATCAGGACGGTGCGGTCGCTGCTGATGGCGGTCAGCACGCCTTCCAGTATTCTGGCCGCCAGATCGTCCCGCCGGCCCCCCATGGCGCGCGCGAAGGGCCAGAGGGCGGACCAGATGGCGACAGGTCTGCCGTCATCTGCGGCCAGCGAGTGGATAGCATCACGCAAAGTGGCGGGGGTCATGCTTCTTCCGTATGATCAAGGGTGATGTCGTGACGATAAGGGGAAAGGGATTGACCAATCCCGTTTCAGATTTGTTCGACCGGGCCTTCGCCAATGGGGCGATCCTGGACAACGAGCCCGATCAGTTTGCCGCATGGATCGCGCGCTGGTCCAGTTTGCTGCGGACAGCAGGTCTGGCTTCGCGTCTGCCCGTAGGACTCAGTCTGCCCAACGGGCCGGCTTGCGTGGCCGCCTATGCGGCGTTGGCCCGGCTGGATCTGGTGGCCGTTCCCCTGCCTCCAGCCATGCCCGAGGATCAGCGCCGTCTGGCCTGGCTGGATCTGGGCTGTACGGTTGCTCTGCTGCCCGGGGGATTGGAGTTGCTCACCCCTACCCTCCCTTCTCCTGCTTGGCCGGCGGATATCCATTGGATCGTGCATTCATCCGGCTCCTCAGGTCGACCGAAGGCGATCCCCGTCACTTGGACAGCGATCACCCGCAATGCCCATGATGTGGGGCGTCATCTGGGCCTGCCCCCAGCGGTCACGCATGTCGGCAGCATGAGCTACTGCTATACGAACGGACTCTATAATTCGCTGCTGCTGCCCCTGATCCTGGGGCACCGCGCCCTGGTCTATCCCGTGGCCACAGGCCTGGAGCTGTCCACCTATGTAGACCGGCTCCGCTCTTGGCGACCGGAAGTCCTATGGGTGAACCCGACGGTGCTGAAGCTGTTGGCAAGGCGCCTGAAGCCTGGTGATCTTAACTTTGTACGCTATGCCGTCTCCTGCACGGCGCCATTGGCCCTAGAGGAGGCGCAAGAGGCAGAACGGGCCTTGGCTGTGCCCGTTCTGCAATCTTATGGTCTCAGTGAGACCATGATCGTCACCATCGAACAGCCAGGGCGCGCCCTGACGGCAGCGGAATTCTCCAGCGGCCTGTCGGTGGCTGGACCAGAGACCTTGTCGATCGGAACGGACGGACGTGTCGATATCGCCAACGGCGCTGTCTTCCCCGGCTATGCCACCCTGGACGAGGGGGGCTCCATCTGCTTCGCCATGGCAGCTGAGAATGTCCCGGGCCGGTTGTTCCGTACCCAGGATGGTGGAACCTTGGATATGTCAGGAAGGCTTCGCATAGGCGGTCGTACTGACCAGGTGATCAACCTGTCGGGTCATAAGATCGGGGCGGAGGCGATTGAAGAGCATCTGCGCCGGATCGAAGGGGTGGCAGACGTTATGGCCGTACCGCTGCGGGCCGCTGATGGCGGCCTCTCAGCAGGCTTCGGGCTGCTGGTCATGGGGACGTGCGACGCAGACCACCTGTCGGAGGCCTGTGTCGACCGGTTCGGTGCCTTCGCTAGGCCCCGCCGGGTCCGGTCGGTGACAGCACTGCCACTGACGTCGAACGGTAAGTATGATCGCGCCACCGCCGCCCGTCTGCTCCAGTGCGAGGAAGCGAAAGAGGAACAGCCATGACCGCTCTTGCCCCTATCTGCGCCCTCCCGGAACTGGACGTTACCCGTATGGAGGGCACAGCGGCCGTCGATATGGCGGCGGTCGACTTTATCGCGCTGGTTCGCCAGGGGCCTGTCATCCTTCGCGGGCTGCTGTCCCTGGAAGAGGCGGCAGGCATCCGGGCGCTCTGTGTGGACATGGCGGCACGGGAGGCACCCAGCAATCCTGCCGTGACCTGGACAACACCCAATTACCACCGGCTGAACCATAACGAGCCGCGATCAAAGGTGAAGTCGATCACCCATTCATGGCGGCTCTTTTACTGGAATAGCCTCGATTCCGGTTTGTCGAAGGCATTGCGCCGCTGCCATGACCTGCGTAACCGGGTCTCGGGACTGTCTGCCGATTTTGGCCTGAACCCGGATTCGGACGATTTCATTGGGGTTTCCGTCGTGAAGCAGTATCCGCCCGGCGGGGGCTGGATGCAGACCCATGTCGATCCCGATATCGGACAGCAGGTGGTGATGAGCATCAGCCTCAGCCGTTGGGGTGAGGATTTCAGAGAAGGCGGACTTTTCATCAGCCGCCCGGAGGGCGATCTGATGCTGGATGCCCATTTGGCTCCTGGCGATGCTGTGGCTTTCTACCCCCAGCATGCACATGGTATCGCACCCGTCGATCCCGATCGGCCATTCGACTGGGCGGCGATGGATGGCCGCTGGATGGTGTCCAGCAATCTGGTGACCGTCAGCAGCCTGAACGGCCTGGAAACAGACGTCACCCGTCATTCCCAGGCCATGGGCTGACCTCATCCTGGTGTCAGCGCCTATTCGAACTGGTCCAGGTCAAACGCCGTATGCCGGCTCAGGGGCTTACGCAGGCGGCGGCCCAGGATGCGCGGCAGGTCGTTGGGGGCCAAAGGCCCCTCTGGTCGGACGATCTGCACATCCTGCTCCGTCACGATCTCGCCCGGCTGCATGTCGCGCAGCGTGTAGAGCGCACGCCGGGCCCGGCGGCGCACGGTAGCTTCCGTTTCCCCGATCTTGACCGCCTGCGGTGCAATGGCTGCCTGTGTTGCCCTTAGATCCGCGATATAGCCAGACAGGGCATCCGGCTCCATGGCATAGGCATGGTCGAAGCCCTCGGCCGTGCGGTCCAGCGTATAGTGCTTCTCGATCCATGTAGCGCCGCGTGCGACGGCCGCGATCGCCGCTACATTGGTCAGCGTATGGTCGGAATAGCCGACGGCGAAACCAAAGGCGCTGCGCAGCGTATCGATGAACCCCAGATTGGCCCGTTCCGTGGGGCAGGGATAGGCCGACACGCAATGCAGCAGCACCAGGTCGCTGTTGCCTGTATCGGTTATGATGCGCACGGCCTCCTCGACGTCACCCAGGCTGGACATGCCGGTCGAAACGATCAGCCGGCGCCCCGTGGTGGCGGCGGCCCGCAGCAGCGGCCCGTTATTGAGATCGGTGGACGCGATCTTCACGTAGGGCGGGTTCAGCTGATCAAGCAGCGCCAGCCCCTCGTGATCGAAGATGGAAGCGGAAAAGGGGATGCCGACAGTCCGGGCCTTTGCGGCCAGCGTCTCCCAGTCAGTCTGGGACAGCATCTGCTTCCGGCGGGCTGCCACCACGGGGTTGGGTTTCAGTTCCCCGCCCTCCCAGATATCGGTGAGGTACAGTCCTTCCGGAATGATGATCTGGAACTTTACGGAATCGGCGCCTGCTTCCTTGGCCACTTCGATCAGGCGGGCGGCGGTGTCGGCTTGGCCGTTATGGTTTGTACCGGCTTCGGCGATGATGTGCAGCGACATGGATCGGGTCCCAGGATGATGGAGGGCGTGTCAGGCGACTTCGTCACGATACTGGATGACGGAGCGGGCGAAGCGGCCGAAGCCCTCCTCCATGGTCTCGCGTAGCCCCTGCCAGACCGGGGCGGCCTGCTGGCGCAGGTCGGGAAGTTGGTCCAAGCGGGCATAGCGGTCGCGGACTTCCGCCATGACATCCTGGCGGACCATGTCGATGTTCCAATCGCCATAACCGACCGAGCGCATGGCGCTGATCGCCCGCTCATCGTAGCTGACCACGATGCAGGGGCGGTTCAGTGCAAAGCTGGGCAGGGCTGAATGCAGCCGGTACGTGACCAGCAGCGCGCATGCCCGCAGTAGCGACAGGAAGGTGAAGGCGTCGTCCACATAGGTGTAGTCGACATCCCGGATGGAGGCGGCGAACGGAATATCGCGCGGGTCATGGCAGAGCAGGCGGATATCCTTGTGCCCCTTTTCCCGCAGGAAGCCGATGATATTGAGAATGTCTGTCCGCACCTCTGCCTGCCGGTCCAAAGGCACATTGATCAGTTGCGGATTACGGACTGAGATGAAAACCGTATCCCGGTACAGGTTACCCAGATCGAAAAGCTGCGGCTCCATGTGATCAAGGTAGAGCGTGGGGCAGCCGCCCAGCACGGCGTTCGTGGCACCGACCTTATGCAGGAAATCCAGCGTGGCATCGTCACGGGCAAAGCTGACCATGGCTTTCTGGTTAAGGGCCTGGATAGACCGGGTCGGCATGGCGTCCGTGCGTTCGGTCCATTCGCGCTTCCGGCCATAGATACGGCCACGCGACAGGCTGAACAGCATCATGGGGGGGGCAAGCGTGTTCAGTGTTTCCGGGTTCAGTTCCAGTTCGCCATTCTCATAGAGATTGCCGCCACCGATGATGACGCCATGGCCATACTGATTGATCTCGTGCAGCGTTGCTGGCCGCAGCCCGGCCTTGGCATGGCTTTCATATTTGGATGTGGCAGGCAGGCTGATGATATTCACCACCTCACCGAAGGCCTGCTTGATGAACAGACGCAACCCGATGGCGATGACATCGTTGCCGATATTCAGGCCACGAGGCCGGATGTTGAAAAGCGTGATCATGATCGGTTCCGGCGGTTCAGCAACAAAACGTCCTCAAGTCTGGCTCTTTAGTGGCGGTTGATTGGCCATAAGGTCAATGCCCAACCGCTCGCAGAGCGTGCCGAGGATACGATTGGCCTGGGGGAAAAGCCGGATGTAAAGCGGAATGCTTGGTGCGGCGTTTTTTCGGGCGGCTTCGAGTGCCTGCAAGGCGGCGGTTTCCCGCCCCAATACCGCCAGGACAAGCGCATGGGCGATATGGACGGCGCAGGCAGGGGACGTCTCAACGACCGGCGCCAGCAGCGACAAGCCTGCATCCGCCTTTCCTGTCAACGCGAGGTTCACAGCGCTGCAGGCGGCGGCCTCATAATGCGGGTAAGATGTCTGCGCCAGAAGGGCGAAGGGCTCATCAGCCGACAAGTCCTGTGCTGACAGGCACAGTCCTTGATAGGCAAGACCCAGCTGTCGGTAGGGGCCGTTATCCGATAGAAGCTGGCCATAGCTGAGCATGGCTTCTGCATACCGGCCCTGGATATGATGCGCCCACCCTATCCGCAATTGGCTTGCCATGGAAATCGGCGGTACTGAAAATTCCGTTATCGCTTCGTCGGCTTGCAGAAGGATCAGCAACGCCAATCCCAGCAGATAGCGTGTCTGTCTGTTCTCGGGATCGACCATACGAGCGTGTTTGAGCACCACCAATGCCTCGGATGGCCGTCTTACCGCCAGCAGCACCCGGCCCATTTCCTGACAGATGTCGGGGTTGTCCGGAGCGACCTGCCGACCGGCCTCAAGACAGGGCAGTGGGTCTTTTCCCTTGGCAGTCAGTGCAAGGGCCAAGGACAGATAGGCGCGGGCTATGGGGGCCGGCGCGGCAGGAACTGTCGCACGGGCTTCAGCCAGCAGGGCCGCCGCTTCGTCAAGCTGCCCGGCATGGGTCGCCTCCAGGGACCGGAAGGCAAGTCGGGCCGCTGCGAAGCCCGGGATCGTGGAAGTGGCCTGGAGACGTAGCGCCTCTAGATCCCTTGCCTGGACCTGTTCTGCGGCATCCAGGAGCAAGTGCCAGCCCTCGGCGTCATGGGCCTCCAAAAGGACGCTTTCCCGCGCATGGGCCAGGGCGGCGTCCGGCGCCGCCTGTCGCAACAAGGCCACTGCCATAGCGCGACAATAGTTAGCGCGCGTCGAGACCCTGATAATGTGCCGCCAGCGGTCGATCTGCTCCGCGGATGGTGTGGAACTGGGTTCAGTCATCGCAGCTGGCTTTCGGCAGAGACGTTCTTCGTACATCAGGGATCAATATCATCGGGTGGACCAGATGGATGCAAGCTCATCGACCGTCCATGCCCGCCATACAGCAAGTCCAGCGACAGAGGGCGGCCTGTTACAGCCGCTCCTGACAGAAAATCATGTGCCGCGGCACGCATCCGGGTCGTTCCGGGCGAAATACCTGCACATGCCGGAACCACCGCGACAAGGCGGTCATGAATGCCTCAAGCGTATATCCAGCCGGCAGTGGGTTCGGTGCGCACTGCTCGGCCCCCAACCCGAGTGGCATGAACTCCGTAACCAGCGCATGCTCCGTCTGGGCCGATAGCAGCCGGGCTATCTGCTCAAGCCCCGTCATCTGCGATAAGGCCAGATGATGGGTCAGCGCCATTGCACTGACAAAGTCCACACCGGGCTGTGGGGCTAAAGTCAGCACGCTCTGGAGATGCACGGTCACAGGCAGCCCTGCGGAACGGGCAAAGCCGTGCAGGATGGTCAGGGCGGTTTCGTCGATATCGACCGATAGACAGGGAATCCCCCGCGCTGCAAGACGAACCGAGAACCGGCCCCCTGCGGAACCAAGATCGACCGCTTTGGTCGGCGCCATCTTTGCCGTCAGGTCGTCAAATATTTGCAGCCGCGGATCCTGTCCTCCGCTAGGTGCCAGTGACCGGGCCAGCGCGTCAGCAGATATATACCCCCCCCAGCTGGTCGTCAGCGGGGGGAGTTCCAACGATTCCAGGCGCTGTTGCATCCAACGGAGGACGCGCATGATATCGTTTTCGCCCGAATGTGGTGCTTCACCCAGAAGAGCGCGCACTTCCGTGCTGTCCAGTCCGCCCTGTTCCATGGCCAAGCGCGAAAGCCGCCGGAGATGGGGAGAACTTTCCATAACCAGCAGAGGAAACAGCAGAGAACGGGCAAACTCCGAAACGGCGGAAGGCCGCAGAAGGCCGGGTTGGATAGAGCCGATATCGATCCAGCACGCGTCGGTGCCAAAAAGTGCGAAATTGGCAATGTGGCCGTCGATCAGGGCCAGCCCTTCATCTGCGAGCCGCTGATTGATTTCAATCCAGTTCAGTGCCGCCTGGCGGATGAACGGGGGTGGCAATTGGCTCAGACGGGTGCGGAAAGGACTAGTTGCCGTGCGGATCACCAGATCATAGCCAGCAATCTGGATATCCGTGATCTCCGTTGGCGGAATCAGGCGCCTTTCCACCAGGTCGGCAAAGAGCGGCCCCTGGATCAGTGAGCGGATAAAGTCAGCCTTTCCTGGGTAGATGGCCCGAAAATACTGGCCCCCATGTTTGAAGACACGCCCAACGGGGTCCAGGAAACGCAACCCTATCCATTCCAGATCACTTGGCTCCAATTGCATTCCTGCTTCTCCCCTCAATGGGCTGCTCCGTGCCTGCTGGCATTCATCAAGCCCGTGCTTTTACGCCCCGCAAAATTCCTCCCGGTCAGCGCATGTCGCAAGATTATACTAACGGTCAAAATTCGTGACCGTTAGTATCCGCGCCGACTGGCGCGGCGGCGGCCCAAGCCGCTGGTATTATATCAATCCGCCGAAGATTTGAGCTTCAGTGGATTGGAAGGCCACCGAACACAGTCCCCAGCATATCAGGCGCATCACGCTTCAGACGGCGCTCCCATCCTTCCGGCGGGATTGCTGAAGTCGTTTTAGGATCAGGTTGCCGGCCTCTCGTTGAAGCATTTGGCCCACAGGGTCATGGTCCAGGAATGTGTCAATGATCAGCGCCTGCAAGGCCTGCCTGTCGATGTCAGTGTCACATCCATGCAGATAGGACACCATCTCCAACAGTTCCTGGCTGATCCCTGGCCCGTCCTCCACCCGTGGCAACAGCGACCAGAGGCGCGCGGTCACGGGGCGGCTGGCGAGGTCGAAGGGGATGCGTGTGCCCACGGGGAGCGTGAACTTGGCTGACCCTTCCTGCGCGATGATCAGATCCGGTTTCTCCCCTGACAGGAAATAAGGAATGCCCATCTCCAGCGCATAGACCGTATGGGAACCGATTGCATTGCCCGTCACATACCGATGGGCGCGGAGGTGGCGGTAGAAATTGGCCGTGAAGTTCGGATCGAAAAGGTGGCCGGCGCAGACCACGCGCAGTCCCTTCTTCATGAAGGGCAGATGCTGTTCCAGCAGCAGGTCCTTCCAGTAAAGGCAAACTGTCACCGGCTGGAAGGCCTCTGGCAGCCTCAACAGTTCCTCGGCATAGGCCTCGGCATCGAACAGGGCCTGCACATGGTGAGTACTGTGTGTCGGAACTGCCAGCGTGCCCCGTGCCGCACGGTCCGGTATAATATTGCGCTGCCGGCGATAATGGACCTGACCATTGCCCACCGCCAGGACCGGGCGCTTTCCCCCCTGGTTATAAAGGGGAATGAAAGCCGGTCGGGAGACCAGCACCGGTAAAGGAGAGGTCGCGTAATAGGGGAGCGGCTCCACTTCCTCCATCACGATGCCGTGATGTGGCATCAGCGGACGCAGTGGAAAGCCGCGTGGAAGGTCGGCCAAGTCTGTGAAGACACGGGCCAGCCCGTACCATTCCGGCTCTGGCGGCGGCGGCATTACCTCATATGAACGGATAGAGCGCAGGGCCGCTTGAAGGTCCGCATCAAAACCGTCTTCTCCGGTCAGGGGACGGTCAATGCCCATGCGGGTCATGAGGGGCTCCGGCAAGTGTCTCGCCCCACTGGATCACGTAGCAGTTGGACCATGCCGGCCTCTGCCATCTTTCCGACGACATGCAGGACATCCTCCAGGGTCAACTTCGTGCGCTCGGCGATCGCAACCATCGAATTGCTCCCATCAATACAATCCATGATGCGAAGCATGTTGCGATGGGCATGCAGGTAGCGGTTGCGGTCCACAGCCACGCCATAGCCCTGCAGGAAGGCTTCTCCCTTGAACAGGTTCAATGGATACCAGTTGTTTTCCCAGGCGCTCAGCATGGCCAGCACCGCCTGTGTGATCCGTTCCAGCGCGGCGATATCAACATTGTCAATGCTGTCTTCAATGGAATGATATTCTCGGAAGGGAAAGCCAGGATGGCCCCACGGGTTGGCGCGGCTCAGGGACAGCATGGGGACGCGTACGCCGGGAGCATTGAACTGACGCTCATCATTCCCGATCATCCCCCGGTAAGGGGTCACGAAAGCGCCCTCTTCCCGATGCAGATGAATATGGGCCAGGCAGCGGTCGAACTCCGTATCGCCTTGGTATGAGGCCTGCAATCCCGCCGGCTGCGGCAAGCCTGTCATCTCCATGTAGAGACCACCGCGTAGAGAGGGGATCAGGTGCTCGTGCCGGCTAAGCCAGGCGACGGCACCAATTGTTTCCGGCCCGATGAGAAGCCGATAGCTGTAGTGCCGCTTCGGCCAGGTGGCCAGAGCTGTCATCACCTGCAGCCCGTTCACCACACCGCAAGGGCCATCATTGGCCTGGAATGGGTGGCAGATATTGGTGGAAATGACGATGCATTCGTCACTCTCGCCCGGCAGAAACCATTCAGCCACGCGCAAGGTGCCCGGCTCCAGCCGACTGCGGATTACAACGCGGTACTGGTCCTCTGTCAGCGCTTCCTGTTGCTGCCTTGTGCAACCGAAACCCCAATGCCGTTGATAATGGTAGAAAGTGAAGGGCGGGGTGTCGGGGATATGTGGGTGAAAATGCAGATGCGCCAGCAGTTCATCGCGGCTGATGACCTTGTCCACAGGAACCGAGTAGCAGGAAACGAACAGAGGGTTGTCCTTCTGGTCGATGATGCGGTTGCCCCGCATATCCTCGACATAGGCTTCCTCGCAGGTCCATTTCTCCGGAATATGCCAGCTCCAGCAGGGGGTGCCCGAAGGAAAATTGTGCAGGGTCAATGGGAAGCGCTGACAAAGCCGGTCCAGAGCCTCATCGATACCGTCGGACACGATGTCCCGGCGGAGTGGCACGATCAGGCGCAGCAGATCCAGACTGTCCACGGATGGTTTTTCCATCAGGGTCGCCTCATCCGATCATGGCGACCGCCCGTACGGGGCAGCCATCACCACCGACCAGTCGCGGTGGCAGGGCAACCAGTATGAAATCATCCGGCACTTCGGAAAGCTTCAGGAGATTTTCCAGTAAGATGATTTCCCTGCCCAGCAGGATACGGTGGTTGGGGGCCGGGGTCCCCATGACAGTCTCCTCCGGCGCATCGACATTAGGGAAATCCATACCCAACAGCCGCAAGTCGGGCCAGGCAGCCAGCCATTCTGATGCCGCCCGCGTCAGATAAGTCCCGCCGGTGAAATAAGCCTGCCCCCCCCACCACCGCTCTGCCCAACCTGTATCCAGGATCAGGCGCACGACCCCGCCCAACCCATTCGGTGCCGCCGCCAAAAGATCGGGAACATCAATGGGCCGGTCACGGTCAAAGCCGGACAGACGGATCACACGGGCCGGCCCACATAGGGTTTCCAAGGGTACGCGCTCAATCGTGATCCCATCGGGCAATGCATGGAACGGCGCGTCGATATGGGTAGAGACATGGGTGCCAAAGCGCACGATCTGCGCCGAGCGTGCTTCCCGCTCATGGGTTGCGGCCGGGATGATCTCCACCTCGGGCAGATAGGGTGACGGATAGCGGGGCATGCCATGGGCAAGCTCGGCGGAAAGGTCGATCAAACGCATGGGGTGCTGCCTTCCTGAGGGATGGCGTGACGGATGAAGCCGGCGATGCCGGCCATTGTAAAGGAACCGTGTTGCATCAACCCGTCATGGGTCAGTTCGACACCGAATTCCGCTGCGACGAAATCGATGAGATCAAGCGTGGCCAAGCTGTCCAGCACACCCCGTTCCACCAAATTTGTGGATGGCGTGATGCTGGTGGCGGCATCTCCAAGGGCCTCGCGCAGATAGGCTGCAAGCCGTTCCTCAACCCTGTGAGCCTCTACCACCATTACCCCCGCCACAGGCCGTTCTTCCTTGTGGTACCGCAAGTGCGGGCGGCAAGACAATAGCCACAGGCAGATCAGGCAAACCCCCCGAAGTGGACCGCCTCCATGTAGGGGACCTGCGCCCAATCCTCTTGCCGTGTCGCTGCGAAGACGCGCAGCCTGTCCAGGTGGCGGGGCGTATCGACAGTCAGGACGATACTTGGCAGATCGGGGATTTCCGGCTCGCCTGACCGGGCGATATTGCACCAGGATAGAAGGTGGCTCTGTTTGTACAGAACCTGGGTAACGTGCTCGCGTCGGGACGGATCCTCCTCCCCTTTCAACAGGTCCTCCAAGCAGGCACAACGGAATATCTCGACGGCGACACCATAAGGAAAACTGCGGGGATGGAGATTTGTGACATAGTCGAGGGGCTTCTCCCCTTGCGCTGTCATCAGCCGGGCTCCGTTGTCCAGCAGGCCCGGATCGATCAGCGGGCTGTCGGCATTAACACGGGCTACGACTGTGAACCCATGGGTAGCAGCAGCCTCTACCAGACGCCCGGCCACATCTTCGGCTGGGCCGTGATGAACGGGAATTCCCCGTGTGGCGCACCAAGCGGTGATAGGGGTATCCACGGTCCGGTCGGTCGTCGCGACCACGATGCCGCCGGGAAATTCGGTGCAGGCTTTTACACGCTGCCAAACGCGTTCCAGCAACGGTGTGCCCGCGATGTCAGCCAAAACCTTGCCCGGCATACGGCTGGAATCCATGCGGGCCAGAATGATGATGCCGGTACTCATCCCCGCATCCCACCGGCCAGCCGCAGGGTAATGATATCCAGGATACGTGAGGCGGCCCCGTCATCAACCATATCCATCTGTTGCCGCCGCAAGCTTCGCAACTGGCCATGGTCACGCGACAAATCTTCGATCAGCCGTGGTAGGCGGCGATAGCTGCCATCCTCGAAGGCGCCGCCATCCAACAACCGGTCTTTGTAGTCGAGGGAAAGCTCATTGGCGCGGTCGTGTTGGCGGCGGACCATGATGGTGGGCAGGCCGGCGTAGATCGCCTCCAGCGTGGCCAAGCCACTCGACAAGATACCCAGCGCGCAATTCGCCAGGATGTTCCACATTGATCTATTGGTACGGGCCAGAATGATTTCATGGCGTGTCCAGCCTCGCAGATCGCTGACCAGATCATCATAGGAATGCGGATAGGCGTCGCCGAGCAACGTCCAGATACAGCATGGAACCTCTGTCTCCATGACGGCCCTGAGGGCTTGCTTGGTCAGATTATCGATATCCCCGCCACCGATGCAGATGGCGATGGGAAACATATCGGCCCGCAGGCTGTTCTCATATTGCGCCGTGGAAATGCGCCGACAATGTGGATTGAACAGGGCGTAGTCCAGACCGGAAAAGACTTGCGGCCCACTGGACACAACTGGAGTCCGGGCACGGGTGAACAGCAGGTCGACGCAGGACATATTATTGAAGATGGGGGAGATGGAAGCCGTGAGCCGTGCCTGTGGCCGGCAGGCTGTGAAAATATCGTGGGGCAGATGGACCAGATCGAAAATCAAGACATCCGGCTGTTCCGCCGCGATACACGCCGGCAGGTCTGTATCTTGCGCAAGAATTGACACCCGACAGGCCACGCCTTGGAATATCGCGGCAAGATCGGGCGTGGACAGCGCCAGAACCGTCACATCATGGCCGGCAGCCAAGGCCGCCAGGGCAAAGCCCTTGGTACGGTAAAGATGTCCCAGCCCTTCCTTTGCCGATCCCCGGCATAGCATCACAAGCCGCACCTTGCCCATCCCTAGTGGTTTGCTAGAGGGCGCTGGCCGATTTGACCGACAGCGCTCGTCTGGGAGTACAGAACACAATTGGTCGTGTCTAGAGTCAGCGCTCTATGTGGTGAGAGGCCGGGAACCATGCTTCCCGGCCTCTCTTTTTCTTTTTACAGGGTCAGGTCTGCCCCGGTGATGCTGGCTACACCGTTCAGCGTCACCGACAGATCGGCATCCCCATCGCCGTCCAGGTCGGCCAGCAGCAGCACATCACTGCCCGCCACTTCCCAGCGAAGCTGGCCCGCGACATTGCTGAAGGCGTCGATGTCGATCCAGGTAAAGGCCTGGATACCGGCCAGGGTGCTGTCGGCATCCAGACCCGTCAGGTCCAGCCTGTCGCCGTCGATGGCGGCGAAGTCCGTCACGACATCCCCGTCATCGACGGCATAGGTGTCGGCCCCGCCCCCCCCCGTCAGCGTATCGGCACCAGTACCGCCATCCAGGGTGTCATTGCCGTCCAGGCCGGCCAGCATATCCGCCCCCGTCCCGCCGGTGATGCTGTTGGCAGCGGCATTGCCGGTGCCGCTGAAGGTGCCGGTCCCCGTATAGGTCAGCCGCTCGACATTCAAGGACAGGCTATAAGCCGACAGGGCCGTTTCCACCCGGTCCGTTCCCTGGCCGGTAGCTTCGGTCACCACATCGCCTGCATCATCGACGATATAGGTGTCGTCGCCATTGCCGCCGATCATCGTGTCGGCCCCGGCACCCCCGTCCAGCCGGTTGGCACCACTATTGCCGGTCAGGACATTGTCCAGCCCATTGCCGGTGCCGTCGATGGCGGCACTGCCGGTCAGGGTCAGGTTCTCCACCTCATCTGCCAGGGCATGGCCGACCGAGGCTTGCACTGTATCGGTTCCCTCGCCCGCCGCCTCGAGCACCACATCACCGGCATTATCGACGGTGTAGAGGTCATCGCCCTCCCCGCCGCTCAGCGTATCGGCTCCGGCCCCGCCATTCAGGCTGTCATTGCCCAGGCCACCGGCCAGGCTGTTGGCAGCCCCGTTGCCGGTCAGGAGATTGTCGCCATCATTGCCGGTGCCGTTGATGGCCGCAGCGCCGGTCAGGGTCAGGTTCTCAAGGACGGCATCCAGCACGTAGCTGATGGAGGATTGCACCCGGTCGGCGCTCCCCTCTCCGGCCAGTTCCACGACGACATCGCCGGCATTATCGACCGTATAGACATCATTGCCGGTCCCACCGGTCAGGGTATCGGCCCCGGCCCCGCCATTCAGACTGTCATTACCGGTGCCGCCCGTGATGCTGTTGGCCAGCGCGTTGCCCGTGCCGCTGAAATTGCCGGTGCCGGTGAAGATCAGTTCCTCGACATTGGCCGCCAGGGTCAGGCTGTTGAGGCTGGTCAGCACACGGTCGCTGCCGGCCCCGGCGACCTCACTCACCGTCTCGCCGGCATCGGCGATGATGTAGGTGTCATCGCCCAGACCGCCGACCAGCGTGTCCACCCCGGCCCCGCCATCCAGGGTGTCGTTACCGGCCCCACCCGTGATGCTGTTGGCAAGGCCGTTGCCGGTACCGGTGAAGCTGCCGGTGCCGGTATAGGTCAGGTCCTCGATGAAGGCCCCCAGCCCATAGGCGGATAGGCTGGTTTCCACGCGGTCGCGACCATTGCCGTCGAATTCCGTGACCTGATCGCCCGCTTCATCCACGACATAGACATCGTCGCCGGCCCCGCCCAGCATCACGTCATCGCCGGCCCCGCCGACCAGACTGTCATTGCCGGCCCGTCCCGACAGGATGTCGGCTCCACCCCCGCCCGTCAGCGTGTCATTGCCGTCATGACCTGTGATGCGGTCGTCGCTGGCAGTGCCAGTCAGACTGTCATGACCCGCGGCGCCGCTGAAATTATTGATGACGGGGAAGCTGATGCCATCTCCCTTGTACAGGCGGGTCACGACGCCGTAACCGCTGCCATCCACATTCTCCGACGCCCAGACGGCAACGATGCCGCCATCCGGCCGGACCGCGATGTCCGGGTGGGTCTGGTTGCCGTCCGTCGTCTGGGCCAGCAGGAATTCCGGCCCCCAGGGCGTATCATCCCAGGCGAAGCGGCGGGCATAGATGCCGTTGCCGCTGCCATCCTGGCCGGCGGATATCCAGGTGATCAGATAGGAACCGTCGGCCAGGGTAACGATGCGCGGCTGTGTCTGGTCGCCGGCCAGCACGCTGTTGGCCGTGATTTCCGGACCCAGCTTTGTGCCTTCCATGGTGAAGCGCTGATAGCGGATATCCGATCCGGTGCCGTTCGGCTCTGCCCAGGCCACCAGGAACCCGCCACCCGTATCATAGAGCGGGGCGATGGAGGAGACCTGCTGGTCCCCTGTCCGCGCCGTATGGATCAGGAAGGGCGCCGTGTAAGGTGAGCCGTCGGGTAGCATCACACGGCCCCTGATTTCATAGCCGTTGCCGGCGGTGGCCGATTGCTCGGCCCAGGTGACGACAAAGGTGGAGAGGCCATGATGCAAGGGCGTGACCTCGCCATACATCACGGTCAGGCCATTGGCCGTCAGCTTGGGGTCAGACAGCCATTGATTGAGAGCGTCGTTATCTCCCAGGATTGGATTTCCTTGGTCATCGAACAGAGAGACAGAGGCTCGGCTGCTGGCGGCATCGGTAGTCTGATGATTCTTGGCAATGATCAGGGTGCCGTTGGACAGGGCGGCAACCTTGGGATACATCCGTGCGACGGTGCCATTGTCATGTTCGAAATGGATGAACTGCGTGCCGACGCGATTGCCGTCACCGTCATAGCGCTGACCATAGCCGGCCCAGGGACCCGACGCGGCACTGGCGCTGCTGTTCCAGGTGATGACGAAACCACCGTCTGGCGTGGCGGTGATGTCGGGATTGTCCTGCGCCCCCGCCGTTTTCAGGCTGTTGACCAGGAACTCCCCGCCCACCTTGTTGCCGGCCGCGTCGAAGCGCTGGGCATAGACGCCCATGTCGCTGCCATCCTGCCCGTCCGACACCCAGGTGACGACATGGCCGCCCCCGGCCAGCACCGCCACGGCGGGCCGGTACTGATTGCCGGTGGTGTAATCGTTCACCACCACCTCGTTGCCGGGTGTCATGCTGCTGGAGGCGACAAAGCCATTGATGCGGGCCACGTCCCAGTCGCTCCAGCGCACCCCGTCAAAGCCACGGAACATGATGGTGTCGCTGGAGTTCACTGTTGGCGTGGAGATGAACAGTTTGTTCAGATCGCCACCATTGACCGTGAAGACCTGACCCTCGGCCTTCGGGATGCCGCCCAGGCCCAGATGACCGTTGCCCGGCGTCATATCGATGAACTCGTATTTCTGGATCACCTGCAGGTGCCCGGCATTGGCCTGCCCTTGCGGATGCCCGTCCCAGACCATGCCGGCCAGAGGGACGGTGCGGAAATTACTGGCCTGGATATCGCGGGCTTCCAGAATGGGGCCGGTGTCGGACGGGTAGAACAGCCGGGTGATGATGCCCAGACCGCTGCCATCCTGGCCATCGGATGCCCAGGTGGCCAGGATGGCGCCATCAGGCCGGACCGCCAGACGTACCTGCTGCTGGTCGCCCAGCACGGTTTCGGACAGGCGGAACTCATCCCCGACAAACCCGCCATTGGCGTCATACCGTTGGGCGTAAACACCGTAGCCGCTGCCATCCTGGTTCTGCGACACCCAGGCCACCAGCATGCCGCCGTCCGGCAGGGAAACAGCGTCGGGCACAAACTGGCTGTCATCATTGAAGCTGTTGACGCGCACCCCACCTGACGGGCCGATCTCCGTGCCATCGGCGGCGAAACGGTGCATCAGGACGATCCGGTAAGTGCCGGTATATTCATCCAGCACCCTGTCCGTGAAGACGGCAAAGCCGCCACCGGCAAGGGCGACGGCGCTGGACTGGGCAGGAATGCCCAGATCAGAAGACGGACCCACATTCAACTGTGCCGTCACCGGGTTGCCGTTGCTGTCATAGACGCGCGCACGCGTCAGCCATGATGTGCTGCTTGCCGTATACTGCATCCAGGTGACGACGAAATTCCCGTTATCCAGCAGGGTGATGTCACCGGCCTTGGAGACGGCGTTGCCGGCTGCGGCGCTGACATTGGCGACCTGGATGGTGCTGGTCAGCCAGTTCAGATCGGCATCCGCCAGACGGATATCGATCCGGCTGTTTACGCCGGCACCATCATGCCAGCCATAGGTGAAGACAACCCTGCCATCCTCCAGAACCAGCGCCTGCGGCGTGGTGCGATAGACCGACGTGCCGCCCGTATCGAAGACCGTCAGCTGCGGCCCGACCTTCTGGTTCAGCGCATCGAAGCGCTGGGCATAGGCACCGATACCGGTATTGTCGGCCGCCCTGGTATTCTCCCAGACGATGACATAGCCGCCATCGGGCAGAGCTGTCACGATGGCGGCATCCTGACGCCAGGCGGTCAGGGTGTTCACCTGAAACTCCCCGCCGATGCCATGGCCATCCTTGTCGAACCGCCGGGCATAGACACCGTATCCGCTGCCATCCTGGCCGTCGGATGCCCAGGTGATGACATAGCCGCCGTCGGCCAAGAAGGCGACGGAGGGGTCATATTGGGTCGATGCCGTGTACTCGTTGATCCCCACCTCTCCGCCAGCCAGCAGCGTGCCCGCCGATGATACAACCGTCCGGGCCTGGGCATTGTCCCAGGCGCTCCAGCGCACGCCGTCACTGGTGCGCACGCTGATCGCGTCAGCCGTATCGCCCGTGCCGGCCACGAATTTCAGCCTGTGCAGATTGGCGGCGGAAACGCTGATGGTGCTGTTGGCGGCCTGGACGACGCCGTTCAGTTCGAAATGGCCACTACCGGCGGCGGCGTTGGTGTCGATGAATTCATACTGGGTCAGGGCAGCGGGCATGTGGCCCGCCCCCTGCGGCTGGACATGATGGACCAGGGCGCCGGCCGACCATTCCGTGCCCACGCCCAGCAGGATGTCGCGGGCATCGATGACGGGGGCTGTGGTGGACGGGTTGTAGACCTTGCTGACGATGCCATAGCTGTCGCCATCCAACGCTTCCGACGACCAGGTGAAGACCACACCGCCATTGGGCAGCGCCGCCATTTCGACATGTGTCTGGTTGCCCAGACCTTGATTATTGACCTGGAATTCCGCTCCCAGGGGGCGTAGATCGGCGTCCAAACGCTGGGCGAAGACACCGCTGCCTGACCCGTCCTGGTTCGTGGAGATCCAGGACACCATATAGCCGCCGCCTGTCAGGGCGACGATCTGGGGCTGGGCCTGATTATCCCAGGCCCAAGCATTCACCCGCACATGGGCGCCGATCTTGGTGCCGTTCTCGTCGAAACGCTGGATCAGGATGTTGGCGTGGCCATCACCGCTGGGTTCCACGCCGGAACTGTCGAAAACCGCCACGAAGCCGCCATCCGGCGTCGCCGCGATATCGGAACTGCGTTGCTGATAGGCGATGGAGGTATTGACCAGGAAGGGTGCCGTGGCGGCTGTGCCGTCTGCATTATAGATTCGTCCCCGCACTTCATAGCCGTTGACGTTCTCATGCTCCGCCCAGGTCAGGACATAGCGGCCATTGGCCAGCGTCGTGATATCGCCCGCCATCTGGGCGGTGCCAGCGGCATATTTGGGGGTTGAAACGCCAGTCGTGGTTGTCCCAGGGCTCGCCAGATCGGCCCCCATCGTGAAGACACGGATATCCGTGGCGACATAGCTGTTCGGGTTGTACGCGTAAGCGATCTTGACGGTCCCGTCCTGCAGCACCGTGGCCCTGGGCACCGTGTAATAGGTGGAGACGGCCGATGTGTCGAACACGGTGTACTCGCCACCGACGGCAGTGCCGCTGGCATCGAACCGCTGTCCATGGACACCGTAATTGGCGGTTCCTGCCCCTGTGGTGGTGGACCAGATGATGGTGAAACCGCCGTCAGGCAGCGCTGCGACAACCGGATGTTCCTGGTTGGCGGCGGTCAGGGTATTGGCCTTGAATTCGTCGCCGATCTTTTGGCCGGCCGCGTTGAAGCGTTGGGCGTAGATGCCGTACAGGCTGCCATCCTGGCCGTTGGACATCCAGGTGATGACGAAGCCACCATCGGCCAAGACTGCGACCGATGGCTGTTGCTGGGCATTGGTGGTGTAGGTGTTGGCCTGCACCTCGTCGCCGCGCACCAGAAATCCGGCCCTGGCCTCCGTCACCGCCGTCGCATTTTCCCAGGCGCTCCAGTTGGTGCCGTCGAAGGCGCGCACGCTGATATTGTCGGTGCCGGCCACGCTGCCGCCCACGAATTTCAGCTTGTTCAGGTCGGCGGCGGCGATGTTGATCACCGTTCCCGCCGCCTGTACCGCGCCATTCAGCACGAAATAGCCGCTGCCGGGATCGCTGCTGTTATCGATGAACTCGTACCGGTCCAGCACCTGCAGGTGCGTGGCGGCCGTCAGCCCCTGCGGATGACCGGGTAGCAGCAGGGCAGCGGCGAAGCTCTGGCCGCCCTGTGCCACATGGATTTCACGACCATCAATGACGGGCGCATCGTTGCTGATCGACAAGGTGCGGGAGATGACGGCATAGCCACTGCCATCCTCGCCACCATTGGAGGCCCAGGTGGCGATGACATCGCCATCGGCGGTCAGGGACAGGTCGACCTGGGTCTGGCTGCCCACGCTTGTCTGTGACAGCCGGAACTCGTTGCCGGCGGCGGTGCCATCAGCGCGATAACGCTGCCCATAGACGCCATACTGATCCCCGTCCTGCCCCATGGACGGCCAGATGACCAGATATCCCCCATCCTTCAGCCCGATCACGTCGGGCGCGGTCTGGTTATTGTAGGTATAGCTGTTGACCCGGACCTCGCCGCCGACCTTGGTGCCACCGGCATCGAAACGCTGCAGGCGCACGGTGTAGAAATCACCATCACGCTCGGCTGCCTGATCGGCCCAGACGGCGACAAAGCCGCCATCTTCCAGGGCCGCCATATTGGAGACCCGCTGGTCCAGCGCGCGCACCGCCGACTGGACATAAAAACTGCTACCCTGCTTGTTGCCAGCATTGTCGAAGCGTTGGGCTTTCACCTCATAACCGTTGGTGCTGTAATCCTCGCCCCAGGAGACGACGAAACCGCCGCCGTTCAAAGCCGTGATGGCTGGGATATCGGTGATGGCAGCGGCATTCACCTTGGGCAGGGCCACTGACCGGCGACCACCCACAGCCACACCGCTGCTGTCATAAAGCTGCACAAAAATATCGCTGGCGCTGCCGGCGGCATAGCCATAGGCGACGGCTACCTTGCCATCACTCAGTAAGGTTGCAGAAGGATAGCTGCGCAGGGTGGAATCGCCCGGCACCGACAGGGCGATCTCCGCCCCCACCTTGTTGCCATTGGCGTCATAGCGCTGGCCATAGGTGCGCCAGGTGGTGGTGGTCGCCGTGCGCAGACCCGTCCAGAACACCATGAAGCCGCCATCGGCCATTTCGGTGACGGCAGGGGCCTCCTGGGCATTGGCCGTGGTACTGTTGACGCGGAACTCTGCGCCGATCTTGTTGCCATTCTCATCCAGGCGCTGGCCATAGATGCCGAAGCCGCTGCCATCCTGGCCGTTGGAGGCCCAAACGGTGACACGCCCGTTCGGGCTGCCTCCCCAGCGCGCCGTGGCGGGCTGATATTGATCGGAATTCGTATATGAATTGATAACAGCTTCGTTGGAAATATTGAACAAATTTGACACAATTACCCCCTTGGTTTCTCTGCCGCCAGGAGGGTAATTGTTAATTAAAGCAAACTCAATCACTCTATATATTTTAATGACTTAATATATTATCATTGAATACACTTGTATTTAAACTTTATGCATTAATGACTATTGGCTTTATTTAATACCACTCAATCCATTTTTAAAA
The DNA here is from genome assembly GCF_059489915.1 of Niveispirillum sp. CC-CTL257. Taxonomy (NCBI): domain Bacteria; kingdom Pseudomonadati; phylum Pseudomonadota; class Alphaproteobacteria; order Rhodospirillales; family Azospirillaceae; genus Niveispirillum; species Niveispirillum sp. CC-CTL257. The sequence goes on along the minus strand of NZ_JCAJXE010000002.1, from coordinate 40,917 downwards.
CCTCACAGTTCTTAAGTTGTAATATAGGCATAAATAGATACATGCATATGACCAATATCTCCTGAATTTCGCTTCAGGGCCTATTCCTGGGTACTGGCCCGCCGCCGCTCCCATTCCAGCGCGTGGCGCACGATCAGGTCCAGATCGTCCAGGCGGGGGTGCCAACCCAGCAGGTCGCGCAGCCGGGCGCTGTCGGCCACAAGCTCGACCGGGTCACCGGCGCGGCGCGGGGCCTCCATCTTGGGCAGGGGCCGCCCCAGGACGCGATCCACGGCATCGGCCACCTGACGCACGGAATAGCCGCGCCCATAGCCGCAATTCAGCACCAGGCTGTCCCCGCCCCTTTCCAGATGCTCCAGGGCGCAGACATGCGCGTCGGCCAGATCGCTGACATGGATATAGTCGCGCACGCAGGTCCCGTCCGGCGTGGGATAATCGGTGCCGAAGATATTCAGCGCCGTGCGCCGGCCAAGCGCCGTCTCGCAGGCCAGCTTGATCAGATGGGTGGCGTTGGGTGTCACCTGCCCCGCCCGCCCGTGCGGATCGGCGCCCGCCACGTTGAAATAACGCAGCGCGATGGAGCGGAAGGACGGATGCGCTGCCGCCACATCGGCCAGCATCTGCTCCGTCATCAGCTTGGACCAGCCATAGGGGCTGACCGGGGCGGTCGGGGTCTGTTCCGTTACCATCCGGGTGGGGGGATTGCCATAGACGGCGGCCGTGGAGGAGAAGATGAAGCGCCCCACCCCCGCCGTCACGCAGGCCTCAATCAGGTTGCGGCTGGCGGCAGTATTGTTCCGGTAATATTTCAGCGGATCGGCCACGGATTCCGGCACGATGATGGAGCCGGCGAAATGCATGACGGTGCCGACTTGGTGATCGCGCAGCAGGGTGCCCGTCCGCGCCGCATCGGCGACATCACCCACGATCAGCGGTACGTCCGCAGGCACCAGCCCCCTGTCGCCCGTGGAGAGATCGTCCAGAACCACGACCGCACGCCCCGCCGCCCGCAAGGCCAGGACGGCGTGGCTGCCAATATAGCCTGCACCACCCGTGACAAGTACCGTATCCATGTTCAATCCCTGGCTTTTGCAGCACCACTATGCCCCGTCCGGTCCCGTCCTGGGAAGGGCGGGTCATGGCAATGGCTGGATCTGTGGATATGATATCTGAAAGCTATCTGATATCATTTTACTTGTCATCGCGACCGGGATCATCCCAAAGCCCCTCCCCCTGGGTGATGTGCCGCAATGCCGTTATCCGTGCTCCTTTGCGGGCATCCTGATGCCAGTCGTCAGGTGCTGCACTTGTTCCAGCACCCCCGTCTCTTCCACCAGATGGCCCCGGATGCCGGCAGCGGCGGCGGCCTCCAGATCGCTGGCGCGGTCGCCGATCAGGAAGCTGCCCGCCATATCGACCGGCCAGCAGCGAGCCAGGTCCAGGATCATGCCGGGTGCCGGCTTGCGCCAGTCGTCCTGCCGCCGGTATGCGGCCACCGCGCCGTCAGGATGACAGGGGCAATAGCGCCAATCATCGATATGGGCGCCGTCCTGACGGAGCTGTCCCTGCATCCAGGCGTGCAGCTTCTGAACCGTCCCCTCGTCATAGTAGCCCCGGGCCACACCGGCCTGGTTGGTGACGACGAAAACGTAGTAGCCGGCTTCATTCAGGTGGCGGATGGCCGCCGCGATATCCCGGGTCCAGGTGATCTGATCGGGACGATGGGCATAGCCGGCATCATGATTGATGACCCCGTCACGGTCCAGAAAGACGGCGGGACGCCGCACCCAGGCCGGGATTTCCGTCTGCGCGCGGTCGTAATCGGCCCGCACCCCGATATCGATGAAATATCCGTCCCGGATCTGGCCCGCCAACCGCCCCTCGCGGGCCAGCCGGGGCATCACGTCGCGTTCCAGGGAACAGGGCAATGCACCGATCTCATCCAGGATGGCGCGGTCCAGCCAGTAGATGCCGCCATTGATCAGGGCATGGCCGGCGCTGCCCGTCCGTTCGGCGAACCGTGTGATGCGGCCATCCTGTTCCTCCACCACATCATGGTGGCGGCCATCCCCCACCGGCCGCAGGGCGACGATGCCCAGGTCGCCGTCCCGCCAGATGGCGGGCGCTGACAGAGACAGGTAATTCACGTCCAGCAGCCAATCCCCGTTCAGCATCAGGAAGCGGCTGTCCAGCAGGTGGCGCGCCTGCTGAAGCATACCCGCTGTGCCGGCGGGTTCCGGGGTCATCATGATGGTCAGATCGACAGCCCAGGCCTGGGCCCGCTCGGCCAGAGCGGCCATCTGATCCGCCGGAGAGTCCGTCAGAAGCACGATGCGGCGGAAGCCGTGACGGGCGAGATTGACGATGAGATAGTCCAGGAATGGCGTGCCCGCGACCTGCCGCAACCCTTGGGCCGTATCCGCAGGGCCGTCCGGGCGCAGGCGCAGCAGGATCACGGCCTGCGGACCATCCGCAATCTGGGCGATGGCGGTATCTCTGGATTGGCTGCTATCATAAAGCATCGACATATCCTTCGCGGCCCATTGCGGGGATCAGGGGCCGCCCGCAATGGTCAAGATGCGGCAGCCGCCGTCAACCGGTCTGAAGGGGGAGGAGGCCGGCATTTTCAATGATATCATAAAGCTATCTGATAGCGTGCTAATACCAGCTCTTGCCATCCCTCGCCGGATCGCTCATAGCCAGCTTTCCACTGCACGAGGCCTGAAGGATATTCCATGCCGATCCTGGTCACCGGTGCCGCCGGCTTCATCGGATATCATACCTGTCGGGCGCTGCTGGACCGGGGGGAACAGGTGCTGGGGGTGGATAATTTCTCCCCCTATTACGATATCCGCCTGAAGCAGGCGCGGCTGGACCTGTTGACGCCCCATCCCGGCTTCCGGTTTCAGAACCTGGACATCGCCGACCGTAACGGCATGACGGAACTGGTCCAGGCGCATCGCGACATCACCGGCATCATCCATCTGGCGGCGCAAGCCGGCGTGCGGCATTCGCTGATTGATCCCTATACCTATATCCAGACCAACCTGATGGGACAGGTGGTGATGCTGGAGGCCGCGCGCCTGCTGCCGGGGCTAGCGCATTTCGTCTATGCTAGCTCCTCCTCCGTTTATGGCGCCAATCAGGAGATCCCGTTCTCCATCGACCACCGTGTCGATCGGCCCGTGTCGCTCTATGCCGCGACCAAGCGCGCGGATGAGCTGATCACCCGGACCTACAGCCATCTTTACGGGCTGCCGGCCACGGGTCTGCGCTTCTTCACGGTCTATGGCCCCTGGGGCCGGCCCGATATGGCACCGATGCTGTTCGCGGAGGCCATTCTGGAAGGCCGGCCCATCCGGGTGTTCAACCATGGCGACATGGCCCGCGACTTCACCTTTGTTGATGACATCGTAGCGGGCGTGCTGGCCACGCTGGACCGGCCGGCCACACCCGGTCAGGATGTGGTGCCGCACCGGGTCTATAATCTGGGCAATCACCGCCCCGAACCGCTGCTGCGCTTCATCGGCCTGATCGAACAGGCCCTGGGTCGCAAGGCGGAGATGCTGCTGGAGCCGATTCAGCCAGGCGACGTGGCCGCCACCTGCGCCGATATTGATGCCAGCAGCCGGGATCTGGGCTACCAGCCCCGCACCAGCCTGGATGACGGCATCCCCCGCTTCATCGACTGGTTCAAGGCCTATCGAGGGGTGGCTTGAGGGCTCTCGATATGATATCAATCAGATATCCGATATTCTATCTGATATCATAGTGAAATCAAGATCGCTATCTGCTATCATTTTGACCGCAGATTGAACGCATCGGGTCTATCACCATGCCCACCATCGTTTTCGCCAGCCCCAAGGGTGGGGCTGGCAAGTCCACTTCCGCGGTTCTGCTGGCCACAGCACTGGCCGGGCAGGGGGCCAGTGTCACCATCATTGATGCCGATCCGAACAAACCGGTTTCGCGTTGGGCCCGGCTGCCCGGCAAGCCCGCCAATCTGACGGTCCTGGCCGATGTGACGGAAGAGACGGTGACCGACGCCATTGACGAGGCGGCACAGAAAACCGCCTTCGTCATTGTCGATCTGGAAGGGACGGCCTCCATGATGGTTGGCTACGCCATGAGCCGCGCCGATCTGGTGGTGATCCCTAGCCAGGGATCACAGCTGGATGCGGGCGAGGCCGTGAAGGCCATCCGGCTGGTGCGCAGCCAGGAACGCGCCTTCCGCCGGGACATTCCCTTCGCGGTGCTGTTCACCCGCACCAGTGCGGCCATCCGCCCGCGCTCCCTGCAAAGCATCGCGGCGGAATTCGCCGAGAACGATGTCCCCGTCTTCGAGACGCAATTGCATGAGCGCGACGCCTTCCGCGCCATCTTCGCCTTTGGCGGCACGCTGGCCGATCTGGACCCGTCCCAGGTCACCAACATCAAGGCCGCAACCTCAAACGCGCTGGCCTTCGCGGCGGAAGTGGTGGCCGTCCTGAAGGGCGGCATGAAGGCCACCGTGGATAAAGCCCTGTACTGAAGGGAGCGACAGACATGACCAAGTCCCGCGCCAGCATTTTCGGGGAAGGGGAGGAGGGACTGGACCTCTCCGGCTTCGCGCCCAAGACCGCCCGCGACATCCAGGCCCCGCCCGCCGACGCCATCCGCGCAGTATCGGAGGCGGCCCGCTTCCCCAGCCGGGAAGCGAAACCCGCCCCCGTTTCCATCCCGGTCCCACCGCCCGCCCGGCGCGAACAGCGTCGGCATCGTACCGGCCGCAATGTGCAGTTCAACATCCGCGCACGTCAGGAAACCATCGACACCTTCCTGGCCATTGCCGACCGGGAGGGCTGGGTGCTGGGCGAGGTGCTGGAACATGCCGTTGCCGCCCTGGAGCGCGAACTGGCGGGCCGGGCCGGGTCTGGCCAGAATTGAAGCTATCTGTGGCATGCTTGTGCGTGAAGCGGCGGGGTCGATCATGACGGGGGAGGGCCTTCATCAGGGCAGGGCGCGCGCGCCTCTTTCCCCTGCAACGCGCTTTGTCCTCGACCTTGTCACAGCACACCTCACTGGAAGGCCCTCCCCGTCGGCTGCGGAATTGGATTGGCCCCAGATCGTGACACTGACGGAGCATCATCGCCTGGTCCCGTTCCTGGATTCTATCAAAGAAGCCCCCCCTGCGGTCCAGGCTCAGCTTCGGGAGTTGCGTAACCGGGCCGCCCGTTCCTCCCTACTGCTCTGCAGCCGGTTAAAGCTGATCGCGGAGCGGTTCGACGCGGCCGGGATCGAGATGCTGGTTCTGAAGGGAGTTCCGCAGTCGGCTATGCTGTTCGGCGATATCTATGCACGGTCATGCCGCGATATCGACCTGCTGATACGCCCTGCACAGGCCGCCGCCGCCATCGATCTGTTAAGGGATCTCGGCTATGGCGGCAGCACAGATCATGTGCATGCAGCCTCGAACGCCGTAGCCCTGTTTCATCGCGATGGCGGACCGCCTGTCGAGCTGCATACAAGCCTTTCCGAGGCCGACATGGCGTTTGCGGCTAGCGACTTCGATCCATTCGCCCATTCGGTGAAAATAATGGTGGCGGGGCAGGAGGTACGCACCCTGTCGCCTGCGGCCACCATCGCATATGCCGCCTGGCACGCCAGCCGCCATCGCTGGACGCGGATATACTGGCTGGCCGACTTGGCAGCGGCGGCAATCCATCGGTCAACGGCCGAATGGCAGGAGGCAGCGTTGATTGCGCGGCGGGCAGGATGTGAAAGACACCTGTCGCTGGCGGCGTGGCTGGTCAACGAACTGATGGGGATCACGTCTCCTTTCACGGTGCCATTGTCGGCGCGCGACCTGTCCGCTCTTCGCCGGGCCGAATCCGTGACCCTGGCGATGTGGGCACAGGCTCCCCGCAGCGATCAAGCGGCTGTCCGGAACATAAAGGCCCTGGATTTGGCGCGGGCGGGTATTGGCCTTTATAAAGGCTGGCGGGTTCTGCGCGTACTCTACAGTTTCCGCGATGCCGCGCTGAACCGGCTGATATGGATCTGCCGGGGAAAACCGGAATAGGGACAGGGGGCTGTCTTACGTACCCGTCATCTTTTTTAGGTGGAATAAACTTGCTGCCTGTACAGGCAAGCTGCTTTCTGCGCGATCGGAAAATGGAATGGGGCGGATAGGTACAGTCATGACAAGGTCGCTGGCCCGGTTCCTGAAGGCCCTGCGTCTTCTGGGCACGCGCCGCTATCGGGTGGCGCTGTGGTCGGGTGTCGGGGCTGGTGTGCAGCATGCTCCGCTTCTCAAGGCACTTTCGCCCCAGCTGATTGTGGATGTCGGCGCCAACCGGGGGCAGTTCCTGTTGGCGGCCCTGGAATCCTGCCCGGACGCGGCGATACAGGTGGTGGAGCCGCAGCCGGTGGCGCTGGCCCGGCTTACATCCTGGCTCAACCTTTGTGCCGATACCGACCGCAGCCGGGTGATCCTGCATGGCGTGGCCGTGGCAGAGCATGAGGGTGAGGCGGCGCTGCATGTTTCCTGGCGCGATGATAATTCCTCGCTGCTGGAACCGACGGACGAGCAGTTGCGGCTGTTTCCCGATACCGGCATTCGTGGGCGCATCACGGTGCCGGTCAGACGCCTGGACCAGTTGCTTGCGGCCGCCGCCATTCCCCCCGATAGTCTGCTGAAGATCGATGTGCAGGGGGCCGAGGGGGCTGTGCTTGCCGGGGCGTCAGGGGTCCTGGATCGCTTCCGCTGGGTCTATGTAGAAAGCTCACAGCGGGAACTTTACCGGGGCCAGCCGCTGGCGACCGCCGTGGCCGGTCAGCTGGCGCAATCCGGCTTTCAGCTTGTTTCCAGCCATAACGGCGTCAATGACCGCGACGGGATGCTGGTCCAGGCCGATCATCTTTTTGAACGCCGCTGATCATTACGGCCACCCAGATCAGGACGGGCGCAGATTCCGCAGCAGCTGATCGAAGCGGCTCCCGATCCGGTCGATATCGCAATGGGTCCGGGCGAAGGCGGCGGCGGCGGCGGCACATTGCGCGCGCAGGGCCGTATCCGTCAGCAAACGATGGGCCGCCGCCAGGAAACCCGCCTCATCCTCCGGTTCCACGACCAGCCCCAGCCCATGCTGGCGGATCAAGCGGTATGCCAGATTATCCGCAGGAATGGCGGCCAGCACCGGCCGGCCGGCCGCCGCATATGAATAGAGCTTAGAAGGAACGGAGGCTGCCCCGGCCCCCCGATTCAAAATAACGATGGCGATATCCGCGCTGGCCAGCATGGCGGGAACGCAGGAAGCCGGCTGGTAATCCAACAGCAGCAGGTTGCTCACCCCCTGCTGAACCCGGGCCGTCTCCAGGAAAGCCCGGCCCGGTCCTTCGCTGACCACCACGACACGGGCCTCGGGGGTCGATCCCAGCTGACGGGCCAGGGCGGCGACAAGGCCGGGATTGTGCTTCAGCCCCAGCGTCCCTGCCAGCAGCAGCACCGGTCGGTCATTGAGGTCATGGGCCTGCGACCAGGCATTCTGCCGCTCAGGCCCCGCCAGCAGATCCACCGGTGCCCAGTTCTCCTGGATCAGCACCCGGTCATGCCGAACACCGACGATCCGCAGACGATCCTGAAAGTCCGGGGAAATGAGGACCAAGGCGTCGGCCCTGCGCATGCTGGTGAATTCGATATGGCGCAACAGGGGCAACAGCAGGGACCATCCCCCCGGCATGGCCGAGCCGGCCAACCCGAAAATGTCCTGCACCCAGTTGACGAAATACGCCCCCGCCCGTGTCGCCGCTCGGTTTAACCGATATTGTACCAGGGGCGGGGTATTGGCCGACAGGACAATGTCGGGCTGCCAGTCACGGGTAAGCTGGACCAGCTGGCCCCCATAGGCCAGTTCATCACGCAGCCGTGCAGCAAGCTGATACCGGTTGAAAGGCCGCCCCAGATGCAAGGCCGAGAAGGACAGGCCCCGGGATTGCGATGATGAAGCCCCGACGGCGCGGGTATTGGGGCCACCCAGATCGCCCGCCCGGACATGCAGCACTTCATATCCGTGTTGAGCAAGCCACGCCGCCAACTGTCGGGTAAAGGCATAATCACCGAAATCATGCAGCAGGAGGCGCATCAATCCCCATTCTTCCGCACTCGGATTCCGCTATCGCATCCCCCATGGCCGATCCATAAGGTTGCGAACATCGGTGCGCCGTATTACCGTAGCGCTTGATACGCTGGCAATAAAAGACCGGCAACCATTGCGCGCGTTTCACTTCCTGTGCCCCTGTCCGGGGCGCTTTGATCCTGGGGGAGGGTGGTTCATGACCCGCAGCCGTATCGTTTCGTTGGGCCTGGTACTGCTCACGGGCTCCATCCTGTCAACAGGCTACCTGTCGCTGCCCGCTGCCGCACAGCAGAGCGCTGGCAACGCCATGGCTGCCCTGCCCCCAGCTCTGCGCGCCGCAGTCCAGTCTGGTAACGGGACGGCTGTGACCAACGCCATCAACACGCTGTCCGGCGGAAACACTGTCCGCGCTGCCACTTTGGCCAATCAGGTTGTGACCGCAGCAGAGCAGTTGCTGTCCGTCAATCCGCAGGCGGCCATGGCCGCCGCTGGCGCGGCCCTGGAAACGGTACGTACAAGCCAGGTCTCTTCCTCTGCCCCGCAGCAGACCCAGTCGGTTGTGACGACAGCGGCCCGTATTTTCGTGTCTCCGCCTGTTGTTGCGGCACTGCCCACCCAAGCAGCGGCAATGGCCACGACGGCGATACAGGTGGCGCAGAACACCGGTAACAACACCCTGGCCGTGAGTGTCGCCAATGCCGCCGTGCAGTTGGCCGAACAGGTGCTGAGCAGCAATCCCGCCGCAGCTGTGCAACTGGCCGCCACGGCGGTGCAGACGGTTCAATCCACCACTGTGCAGCAGGCGGCACCGCAGCAGACCATGAATGTCGTGACCACGGCGGCCCGCATCATTGTGCAGCCCCAGGCGCAGGCCGCTGCGCCCACCGTTGTCGCCAGTATCGCGACGTCGGTCACCACGGTGGTCTCGTCTCCCGTTGTGTATCAGGCCTCCCCCCAGGCCGCCGTGGCCGTGATGTCCAACGCCTATACCGCCGCGACCAGCAACACCGTTGCCGCCGCAGCACCGGAGGCGGCAGCAAACGTCACGCAGACATTGAATACGGCAAGCCAGAACACAGCGTTGAGCTCATCGAACCCGACCAACGCCGCCCAGGTGAATGCCATTCTGGCCAGGCCGACAACACAGACGGCTCAGACGCCCCAGACGGGCGGAACCACGACCCAGACCCCGCAGCAGCAGCAAACGACGCAACAAACGACGCAGCAGCAGAACAACAACAACCAGACCACCACACCCATTGTGGAAAATAACCCGATCCTGACCGGCAGCCCGACCTGACGGTTCTGCAAGCCAGCCTTAAAACAGGAACGCCCACCTTGGAAAAGGTGGGCGTTCCTGTTTTAAGGCTCTGGGGTATCCGGCAGCTTCAAAACACCAGATACCCCCAACTTGCCCCCCTCTAGAGCTGTTTCCGGTCAACCGAAAACAGTTCCGGCGGCGGATGCCGCGCCGGCGATTGAGGCAAACGAACGACAAGAGCTGTTTTCCAGTCAAAGGAAAACAGCTCTAAAAGCGGCGTTCCCGGACCCGGACGATATCGCCGGGCAGGATCGGCGTCCGTTCGTCGGCAGTATATTCTTTCTGGGTGCCATCAATGGTGCGCACCAGGATCACGTCATTCTCAAGCGCGCGATAGTCATAGCCACCAGCCTTGGCCACGGCGCTCAACACCGTCATGCCACTGATATAGGGGAACTCCCCAGGTTGGCGGACCTCGCCCAGCACATAGAAGGGTCGGAAGGTCTGGACCTCGACCGAGACATTGGGCGTCTGCATCAGCGAGGCCCGGATCAAAGCCTCTTCCACCCGCTTGGCAAGGTCGCGGGCTGTCAGGCCACTGGCCGGGATATTGCCGACCAGCGGCATCGTGATGTTACCGGCCGGGTCAAGGGTCAGGTCACCCGACAGGTTGAGTTCATTGAAGACGGTGATACGGACGCGGTTCCCTGGTTCCAGCCGATAACTTTCGGCGGGATTGCTGATGGTCATCGGGGCCGCCTCTGTCGGCGCGCTGCGACCGCCACCCGTCCCACAGGCCGCCAGTACCAGTACCGGTAGAAGCAACAGACCGTCACGCCACGCCCGGAAAGTCTTCAACCCATACGTCATACACCCTTCTCCCTCAGCGGATGACTGCTTCAGTTTACAGCCATAGCATGCACCTCATCATATAAGCATCGGTCTAGCCCGCTGCCTGCTGTAAAACAAGCCCGGCAGGCTGACGATGTCGGACTGTCATGAAATGGTTCTGGGCTGAAGGAACAAGGCGGGAATGGTCTTCGCAAGCAGATGGTGGCGGCGTCTCTGGCGTTCCGGCGACACAGGGGCTTCCCCTGTCATGGCACGGGTGCCGGAGGGCAGGCTGGTCTATGCCATCGGCGACATCCATGGTGAAACCACGCCGCTGCGTCGTCTTCTGGAACTTCTGGCGGCGGATATCGCGACACAGGGGCAGGGGCGTCACGTCACCCTGGTTTTCCTGGGCGATTACGTGGACAGGGGGGCTGAAAGCCGTGCTGTGCTGGACCTGCTCTCAGGCGGAAATCTGCCGGGTGATGCGCAGGTTTTTTTGCGCGGCAACCACGAGGATGCCATGCTGGGTTTCCTGCGCGAACCGCTGGAGGCCCGGCAATGGCTGCGCTTTGGTGGTGCTGAAACCCTGGCCAGTTACGGGATAATCGCATCGCCGGAAACCACCGACGCGAAACGCTGCCAGGCCTTGGCCGGCAGCTTGACAGAACGGCTCCCGGAGGCGCACAGGGCCTTTCTGGAAAAAACAGTCCTGTCCCAGACCATCGGCGACTACCTGTTCGTCCATGCCGGCATCCGTCCCGGTATCGCCCTGGACCGGCAGGACCCGACCGATCTGATGTGGATCAGGGATGAGTTCCTCAGCCACCGCCGCCCCGCCCCGCCCGTCATTGTGCATGGACATACGATCACTGACGCGCCGGAGCCCTTGGGCTGGCGTATCGGCATCGATACGGGTGCCTACGCGACAGGCCGTTTAACAGCCCTTGCCCTGGAGGACGACCGACAGCGCTTCCTGATTACGTGACCCGGAAGGGAGGCTCAATGCGTGAATGAGCCTGACGTCAAAGGAAGATGCAATCTATTGTGGCATGCATGTTGGGGAAAAGAGTATAGCTAGGACAGGTAGGGGTATTCGATGGCGATCAGGGAACGACCTATGCGGAAGGGGCTTCTTTTTTCCAGAACATCCAACGCCACCATGGCGTTGGGATTGGGTATATGCCTTTTCCTGCATTCTGCTGCTGCCCTGGCACAGGAAGCGCCTGAACAGGACCGTCGTCAAAGTGCCGCTAAGATTACCCAGGAACAGACCAAGGGTGCCGCAGACGCGGCTGGCGAGACAGACGAAAAGCGGGTCGCCGACAGTTACCAGCCCAAGGGGATTGAAGCCGGCTCCTTCCTGATCTTTCCGCGCCTGGAAGTGGATGCGACCTATTCCGATAACGTGTTCGCACAGGAAAAGGACAAGCGCAGTGACGCGATCACCCGTATTGCCCCTGAAATTCGCATGCGGTCGCGCTTCACGCAGCATGAGCTGAATCTGCGCGGCGAACTGGAACAGTATCTGTTCAAGAAATATGAGGACGACAACCGCCTGGATGCGAATATCGGCGCTGATGGTCGCTTGGATATTCAACGGAATTGGGAGGCGACCGGCAATCTCAGCTTCGTGAATCGTGGTGAGGATCGCGGCAGCCCCGATGTCCAGCAGGGTAAAAGCCCGGCAGAGACCTATACGACATCCGGCCAGGTCGGAACCCGCCTGCAGCAGGGCCGCTACGTGTTCAGCGGTGATTTCGGATTTGACCGCCGGATATTCGGCAATACCGAAACCTCCACCGGCACCACGATCAACAACCATGATCGTGACCGTTGGGAGTACAAACTGCGCGGTCGTGGCTCCTATGAATTCAAGCCGGGCCTCTCCGCCGTGCTTGATGCCACTGTCAACAAGCGGGACTATGATGACCGCGTCGATGACAATAACCGCAACCGCTCCAGCGACGGCTATCGCATCGAGGGCGGTATCGGTCTGGATATCAGCGAAGTGATCAAGGGCGATTTCGTCGTCGGCTATTTCGAACAGGATTACAAGGACACTGTTCTGAAGGACCCGTCCGGCATGTCGGTCCGCGCCAGCTTCAACTGGACACCCAGCCGGATGACCGTGCTTATCCCGTCGCTGGAACGCACGGTCCAGGAAACCCTCAGCGCCTCGTCCTCCTCCATCGTGCGCACGGGTGGTGGCCTGATCGTGCGCCATGAGTTCGCGCGGAACATCGTGGCCACCTTCATTGCGAACACCGCCTATGAGGATTATACCGGCACGAGTGAGCATTCCTGGAATTATGACGGCAAGGCCCGCGTGATCTATGCCTTGTCCCGTGAATGGTATGTGGGGGGCGAGGTCGGATTCCGCAGCCGCGATTCCAACCGCGCCGGTGCCAGCTATGACCAGGTCACCATGCTGCTACGTGTGGGCACCCGGCTTTAAGGCGGTAGAACGTCCTTTTTTGAGATGGGAAGTACCTGATGACAATGGCTGGCGACCGGAGCACCCCAGGGGCCGCCGATGCCATGATGGATGCACGCCAAACCCTGCGATGGGCTTGGCGCGTCCTTTGGCGTGGTAAGTACATCATCATGGCCTGCTGGCTGCTGATGATCATCCCCACCTTATTGCGTCTTCAACAGGCTGTCCCGCTCTACACGGCGCAGGTTGAACTGGTGATTGATGCGCCGGAAGCCACTGATGCGATGAACTCGCGCGCGGATTCCCGTTGGCGCCTCAATGACGCTGTCATCCAAACCGAGGTCGGTATCCTCACCTCGACGATGCTGGCCCGCCGCGTCATAGACAAGCTCGACCTGCGCAACGATCCGGAATTCAATCCGGCCCTGCGCAAGGCCTCGGCCATGCAGAATTTCCTGACCTCCATCAATCCGCTGAGCTGGATCAAGGACATCCCGTCCGACACACCGGACAGGGAGACAGGAGGCGATGCCCGGTCGGCGCAGGATAACGCGATCGTCAGCGCCTTCCTGTCCCGTCTGGATGCGCAGGCACAGCGCCGTTCCTTCCTGATCACAATCACCTTTACGTCGGACGACCGACAGAAGGCGGCCCGCATCGCCAATATGGTGGCAGAGCTGTATGTGCTGGATCGGCTGGAAGCCACTTTCGACGATGCCCGCCGCGTCACCAACTGGCTAGCGGAACGTATCCGCACATTGCAGGCCGACGTGCAGGTCGCGGAAGCCGCCGTGGAGGATTTCCGGTCCCAGCATGGCCTACGCCGCAAGGGCGATCGGCAGATCACAGTGACCGATCAGCAATTGTCGGAACTGAATTCCCGGTTGGTCGTCGCGCGCACCGAACTGGCCCAGAAACAGGCCCGCCTGGATCAGGTCCGTACCCTGATCCGGTCCAGCGGCAACATCGCCTCTTCCTATGACGCCTTGCAGTCCCAGTTGATCCAGCGCCTGCGGGAGCAGGAGACAACGCTGGTTCGCGAAATGTCGGAGGCGCTGAAGATTTATGGCGAACGCCATCCGCGTCTTGTTGCCTACCGGGCCGATCTGGAGGAGTTGCGGGGCAAGATCGAAGCCGAAATGCAGCGGATCGCGCAGGCGATCGCGAACGAGGTGGAAGTCTCGGTGGCCGGCGTCAGGACGCTGGAGCGCGAGCTGGACTCTCTGCGGTCGGAAGTGAATGTCGCCGGGGGTGCCGAGGTCCGGCTGCGGGAACTTGAGCGTCAGGCCGAGGCCACACGCAGCCTTTACGAGGCCTTTCTGCAGCGGTTCCGGCGTGATGCAGAATCCCAGGGTGGTATCCAGCGGGCCAATGCCCGCGTGATCACCCAGGCCGAAATTCCCGGAGCCCCCACCTATCCGCAACCCATGCGGACTCTGTCGCTGGTCTCGCTGCTGGCTTTGGGTTTCGGGCTGATCCTGGTCTTTGTGCTGGACCGGCTGGACAATGCCATCCGCTCCTCCGACGAAGCGGAGGAAGTCACGGGCGTACCGACGCTGGCGGTCGTGCCCCTGCATCGCGGGGCCAAGGACAAGATGGTGGAGGAACTGGCGAGCAACCCCCGTTCCGCCATCGCTGATGCGCTGCGCAATCTGCGCGTGACCTTGGAAATGGGTGCTGAAGGGGAGGAGGCGCAGCCAAAAATCGTCGCCCTGACATCGTCCATCCCTAAGGAAGGCAAAACGTTCGCGGCCTTGTGTCTGGCCGTGATGAGCGCGAGATCCAGCAAGCGCGTGCTGTTGATCGATGCCGATATCCATCGCCCGCGTCTGCATACCATGGTCAATATCGAAAACAGCCGTGGTCTGCTGCAGCTGATGGATGGGACAGCCAAGCCGGAGGATGTCATCATTTCCTCCATCGCGCAGGGCCTGGATTTCATCCCTGCCGGCACGTCCCCCAACATCGCCGATCAGGTGCGGGAAGCCGACATGTCGGTCCTGCTGCGTAATCTCGCCAGCCAGTATGACCGGGTTATCATCGACCTGCCGCCTGTCCTGGCCGTCGCTGATGCGCGCGTCCTGGCCAGCGTGGCGGACCGTGTCATCTATCTGGTACGTTGGAACTTCACGGCCCGCGACGCTGTGCGCAACGGCATCAAGCTGCTGCGTGAGGCACGGGTCAATCTGCATGGCGTCGTGCTGTCACAGGTCAATCAGCGCAAGCACTCACGCTACGGGTACGGCGATTACGGGACCTATTATGGGCGCTATCGGGAATATTACACCGAGTGATGCGGCCGCTGCGGCCAGGCCTCCTCTGGACAGGATCAGCCTGGGCATCGCGGGGGGCCTGGCCCTGGCTCTGCTGGTTCTGGCGATGCCCCGGCTGGTGGGGGAAATGAATGTCATCGGCGCACGGACTGTTGTGGCCGCAGTGCTGGAGAACCGGCCTGACAAACGGCAGAACCTGCCCGCGCAAACCTATGCCAAGGCCGCCGATGCCATTGATGATTTCGGGGGCATGACGGGTGATGCCCGCCTGCTTGCTGATCGCGGCCTGCTGTTGTTGCGACAGAGCGGGATGGAAACAGCACAGGCCCCTCTGCTGCTGCGGCAGGCGATGGATGCCACGATAGAGGGGCTTGCCCGCAATCCTGGCAATACCGATGCCTGGGCACGCTTGGCCTATCTGCGGGCGCGGACGGGGGATCGCCTGGGGGCGGGGCAAGCCTTGCGGATGTCCCTGCTGGCGGCCCCCCTGTCGCCACAGCTGATGCCGTCGCGGCTACGGCTGGGGCTGGATCTGCTGGACAGTCTGAACGAAGAGCAACGCAGCCTGCTGTCCCGCCAAGTCCGACTGCTTTGGGTGATCCAGCCCAGTGCCTTGACATGGCAGCCCATGGACGAAAGGGCGCAGGAATTCATCGCCGCCGCCCTGGACAGGCTGACCCAGGCCGATATGGATCGTTTCATCCGCTTGCACCATGAGAAGGGAGAGACGCAATCCGAGTATGTCAGGTAACGCCACCCAAAGGGTGAATTGTGCGGTGGGAGCGGTTTTCGGTTGACTGGACACAGCTCCGGCGGCGACTGCCACAGCAAAAAGCACGGGCGACATGACGCCCAAGCTACGGATGCGGTGCCGGCGTCGGCGTCGGCGTTTCAGGAAGATGCATATATCAGGGGCATCTACCATGGCTCTGGTAATATGTGCCAGTCGGCCACGCCAGCCTTACGTGAAGTCTGAAAGTGAGGGACTGTGAGGGAAGTTTGCGGTCAGACAATGCATAATTCCATGTCTATTTCCGCTCCCCCAGCATCGAAAGCCCACGATGCTGTTCCCCTGGTTGTCGATTTGGATGGCACACTGGTGACGACTGATCTGCTTTATGAAGCTGTTGGGCAACTCGCCGCGACAAAGCCGTTAAAGCTGCTTCATATGGCATCCTGGCTTTTCGGTGGGAAAGCTAGAATGAAGGCACACCTCGCCGCATATGCCGCGATGATGCCTGACAGCCTACCCTATAATCCCGATATGTTGAGTTTGCTGAAACAGGCAAGGGCAGAAGGCCGTAAGCTGTATCTGGCGACGGCTGCTGATCAGGCACAGGCCAAGGTCGTGGCCGATCACCTCGGTCTTTTTGATGGCGTTTTTGCCTCTGACGGCACGACCAACCTGGAGGGGGAAGCAAAGGCGGAAACGCTGTGCCGTGCCTTCGGATCGGGTGGTTTTGACTATGCCGGAAATTCGACCGCTGATTTCGCTGTGTGGGCCCATGCGCGGCGTGTCATCGCCGTTGTGAAAGATGGAAGTTCGATGGCGCGGCGGCTCTCTGCCAGTCATCCAGACTGTTTGTGCATCCAGGTTGGCCCGTCAGACCTACGTGGCTATCTGGCGCTGATCCGCCCTCACCAATGGTTGAAAAACCTTCTTCTGCTATTGCCAATGATCGCCGGGCATGCTGTCAGCCTGGAAAACGGCCTTTCACTTTTTCTGGCCTTCGTGTCCTTCTGCTTGAGTGCATCAGCCGTTTATACAGCCAATGACATTGTTGATATTACAAGGGACCGGCAGCACCCTCGCAAGCGCCTACGCCCTCTCGCGACAGGTCAGGTGCCCGTCCTGCATGCCATGGCCATGGTCCCGATCCTGGCTATTCTGGCCCTCCTTCCAGCCCTGGCTTTGCCGGCTGGGTTCCTTTTTGCCCTGATCGGCTATCTGGCGGCCACCAGCGCCTACTCGCTATGGCTTAAACGCCATGCGGTTGCAGATGTCATGACCCTGGCAGGACTTTACTCACTCCGCGTATTCACGGGCGCGGTTGCAATATCAATTCCCTTATCGCCCTGGATGCTCGCCTTCTCGATGTTCATCTTCCTGGCGCTGGCGCTTGTGAAGCGTCACACAGAGCTTAAGGACCGAACATCCGCAGGTACGGGACAGGTGCCCGGACGCGGCTATGGGCAGGATGACCTGCCTCTGCTCTTGGTGATGTCCACGGCGTCCTTTTATGCCAGCGTCATTGTGATGACGCTTTATATCAGCAGCGACGCGGTATTGACGCTTTATCAAAAGCCACATGGGCTCTGGTTGGTGTGCGCAGTTCTGCTTTACTGGGTCAATCGCGTCTTGCTGCTGACACACAGGGGGCAGATGCATGATGATCCTGTGATCTTCGCACTGAAGGACAGGGTGACCTGGCTGTGTGGCGCACTCTGTGCCGCTGCCTTGGTTTGGAGCAGTCTTCCGTGATGCGTCCCCTTTCCGGATGGGGAAATTACCCAGTCACGGCATGCCGCACCCTGACAGCGCGCGGGACGGCAGAGATCATGGACCGGCTGAACGCGGCGCCCTCACTGATCGCTCGGGGAAATGGACGATCATATGGCGATGCAGCGATAAATCCCGACGCGACACTATTGACGGCGCGACACAATCGTATCCTGGATTTTGACCCCGTGAACGGTCTGCTGACCTGCGAAAGTGGGGTGCTTCTTTCAGACCTGATTGAATTGTTCCTGCCTACTGGCTGGTTCCCCCCCGTTACACCGGGCACACGGCACATCACCCTGGGTGGCATGGTTGCGGCCGACGTTCATGGAAAGAACCATCACGGTGCCGGCTGCCTATCCGCATTTCTGGAAGGGCTGGAGGTAACACTGGCCAATGGCCAGACTCTGACCTGTTCTCCCCGGATGAATAGGGACCTATTCTTCGCGACCTGCGGGGGAATGGGATTGACCGGGGTGATTAATAAGATTCAGTTGCGGCTGATGCCTGTTGAAACGGGGTGGATTGTCCAGGATACCGTGCGGTGCAGGGATCTAGCTGCGGTCATGGATGCTTTCGACAGATGCGCAACGGCGACATACTCGGTAGCATGGATTGACTGCATAGCAACCGGCATGAAGCTGGGCCGGTCGCTCCTGTTCTGTGGCGAACATCTTACGCGCGCGGAATTACCATCGGACCTGCCGGCATTCCCCACAGCACGACGGACAATCCCTTTGCCCTGGGCACCATCGGGGGGGGCGCTACGGCCATCGACAATCCGTGCTTTCAACCACCTCTATTACGGTCTGGGCCGAACTGGTCGGTCTCTCGTCGATTGGGAAAGCTATTTTTATCCACTTGACCGAATTGCGGGATGGAACCGCCTCTATGGGCGTCGCGGGTTCTTCCAACACCAATCCGTGCTTCCACGCGCCACAGCCGCGGTCGGCCTGCGCCTGTTGCTGGACGCCGTCGCGCGGGCTGGCACGGGCTCTTTCCTCGCAGTGCTGAAGAAGTTTGGACCGGCCGGCGGCGGCTTGCTGTCGTTCCCGATGGATGGTTACACGTTAGCGCTGGATTTTCCGGTTTCCCCTGCGAACCTAGCCCTTGCTGACCGTCTGGACGCCATTACCATCGACCATGGTGGCCGCCTCTATCTGGCAAAGGATGCCCGTATGTCAGCGGACACGCTTCGTCAATCCTATCCCAGCCTCGCCCAATTCCAGGACGTCAGACGGAACTATGGTGCCGGGCTTTTCCAATCCAACCTGTCGCGGCGGCTGGAATTATGAGCGATCTTTCAAGGGAACCAGTCCTTATCCTGGGGGGACGCTCCGATATCGGACAGGCAATTGGTCGTGCCTTTGCCAAACAAGGCCACGCCTTGATTCTGGCGGCCCGCAGAAGCGCAGAGTTAGAGCCAGAGGCCAAGGATATCAGCATCCGGCATGGTGTAAGCGTGGCCCTGGTGGAACTGGATGTGCTTCATGGTGCCGAGGCTGAGGCCACGATCAATGGGCTGTCGCCCATGCCGGGCATTGTGGTCTGTGTCGTCGGACTGCTGGGTGATCAAGGTCGGGCGGAACGGGATACAGAGCATGCGACACTGATTATGCGCAGTAATTTCGAAGGACCAGCCTTTCTGCTCTCCCTTTGCGCCAACCTCCTTCTTGCCAGGGGGAAAGGCGGCGCGCTGATCGGAGTCAGCTCTGTCGCGGGTGACCGTGGACGGGCTGCCAATTATGTATATGGCTCGGCCAAGGCCGGACTGACAGCCTTTCTTTCCGGCCTTCGCGCCCGGCTCTCGGATACTAAAATCCAAGTGATCACGGTGAAGCCAGGCTTCGTGCGCACGGCAATGACCAGAGCGCTTGACCTGCCCGCCCCCCTGACCGCAAGTCCGCAGGAGGTGGGGGAATGCGTGTACCGTGCATGGTCGCGCCACCGTGACATTGTATATGTCCGGCCCATCTGGCGCCTGATCATGGCTGTTATCCGCGCCTTGCCTGAACCGGTATTCAAGCGGTTACGGTTCTGACGACACCCTGATCATAACGCTGCCAAAGGCTAAGTGTGAACGCCAGCAGCGCGATATCTAATGGCAGCCGCATCCGTGGATCCGCATTAGTCAACACGAAGGGAGCGATGTAGAGGCAAATGAACAGCACTTGCCAAGCCACGTAACGCCCACCCCCATGGCGTATGGTACGAAATGCCACAACGCTGTATATCAATATTGGTAGGCTCAGAACGCATTGTATCAGCAGTTCCAGGGCATTATCCGCATGCAGCCAGCGAGGGCTGAACAAGACCAGCGTTTTCACAAACGGAAGTGCGGCGGCCCGAAGCGGGTTCTCACGAATGAACTCCCACGCCATGCTGCTGAATTCAGCAGATGATGGATAGGGTTGTCCGCGGGTTTCCAGATACGCCAGCAGAGCTGGCTCGGCATTCTGCTTCAGCAGAAGCTGTTCCATGGTGTGCCGATTATAGCCGGCAAAAAAATTGTAAGGCCCGATATTCGGAAAATAGAACGGATCCCCGGTCGCAATAAACATCAGGGCAGCATAGATACCCAGGCTGACAGACACCGTGATTAACGCAGCCAACCATCGTTTCCTTGCACCGCCCGCCAGGGCAGAGAGCATAGGAAGGGCCAGGAATATCAAAGCGTTGGCGCGCATCGACATCAGTAATCCCAGCGCGACACCAAAGACGCATCCCCAAACCCAACTGTCGAAGCGTTCGCTGTGAATGACCCAACCTGCCAGAAGAAGGACAAGCCCTACGCTGAAGGCGCTTTCGTTGATACGCGATATATTCAATAAAATATACGGGTGTATACAGACAAAGAAAATAATGATGGCGAAAGAAAAACTAACCTTGTTGCGTGTTGCCAATGCGCCATGAATGAACAGCCATGCTGTCAGCCCCGCCACCAATGCTTGCCACACCTGGATACCCAATTCTCCACCCAACGCCATTGCAGGTGAGATCAGCAAAGAGTACCCAACCGGATAAGTCGCTTTGTCCTGCGCCATAACAAACGGGCTGCCGTTCAGCGTGCCATGATCAACCAGATAACGCGCCTGATGGAGATAGACCGGCAACTCCTCCATCAATGGGAAGAGGGCAACGGCTGAACTGACCGCGATGAAGGTCAACACCATCCAAGGCCATTGTTTCCCCAGCAGGGTCGGCACAATGTTCGCAGTCATAAATCCTGTACCCAAAATGGTAACACCCCTAGTGCACTGGCGCAGACGCAAGATTCATATTTTCAATGCTTTCGCCATTGAGGTGGTTTGCCGGGAACGACTGCGCAAAGCCCAGACCCAGAAGGAAAGCCAGCGTGGCGGCAATGGCCGGCATCTGGGCGCTGAAATCCACAATGCCATGGGTGCCCAGCAGGACCAGCACCGATAGAGCTACGGCCGGATAGACATAATCGCGACGACGGCGAACCAGCCCCTGGCAACAGACACCGCCCACCCAGATCAGGGCGGCACAGAACAGCAAGGTGGCCGGCACGCCCAGTTCCAGCATCAGCTCCAGATAGATGTTATGGGCCTGATTGAACAGTTCCGGCGCGGGGAGGCTTGTGTCCCTGTACAGGGGGAAAACACTTGGAAAGCTGCCATAGCCGTGACCGGTCCATGGAGCATCCTTGATGGCCAGGAAGGTCAGACGGAAAAGCTCGGCCCGCGTCTCGTCACTGACCCCATGTTCGGCAAACCGCTCCACCATCCCATCGCCAGCCAGCAGAAAGACCAGAAGCGACGCCAGACCCAAGGCCAGAAAGGAAAAGAGCGCTGTCTTGCGCTTCACCTTCGCCGTCATGGCCATCGCCCCTCCCAGCACCACCAGACCCAGGACCGTGACCCCCAAAGCGGCCCGGGAATGGCTGAGCAGCAGGGCTGTGCAGAGAACCAGCCCCATGGCCAGGAAGGGCACGACCCGTACCGCGAACTGTTCTGCCACCTGATAGGTGCGGCCCCGCCCATGCTGGCCGGACAGGCCATTCAGGACAAGCCCCATGCAGCAGACCAGGCCGATCCCGGCATAGGCGCCATAAGCATTGCGGTTCACGAAGGTCGAGGTCAGATCACCGAGATAAGCCCATTTCCGGAACCAGAGTATATAGTCGCCGCCGGCGAAATGGGCCACGATGCCATAGGTGGCATAGGCAAGGCCTGCAAAGGTAATCGCCAAAAGCCCTTGTCTGGCGCGTGCCCGGTCACGACCAAACTGTGCAGCCATATAGAAAATGCCAAGGTAGCACAGAAGCCGCATGATAGAGGCGGCGGCCTGACCGGGGTCCAGCGCGACGGTGCCGGCCAGCGTGTGCCCCGGCAAAGCGGTCTCTGCTTCACGCCAGAGGGGAGAGTGCCAGGCCTGTGGCAGGCCGGCATCAAACGTCTGCAAAAGGGTCCAGAGCAGGACAGGCAGCAACAGAAAAAGCCCCGGCCTGAAAACCTGCCAGGGCAGCGCTGCTGTCACCCGACTCGTCGCCTGATACCAGGTCCACAGGGCCAGCAGAGAGCCAGTGCCGGCGCTGAGCATCGACCAGGCAAGAGGCCGGTTGCTTCCCAGGGGGAGCGGCGACAACACAACCAGCAGAACCAGCAGCCGGAAAATCAAATTGCTTGGTGTCACGGCAAGCCTAGGATTGTAGAACCTGTGCGGGAATTCCGTTAATACCGGGTAGACGCCTCGACGCAAGGGAAATGGCGCGATGCCCAAAGGTTCCGGCTTCGTAGCTGCCCGTTTTGGTACCCCAGACCGCTGCGGGGGACTTATCTGATGTGCGGCATTGCCGGAATCATGCGTTTCAGCGCGGCACCACCCGTCCCTGACGATCTGCCACACCGCCTGACGGATGCGATGGCGGCGCGTGGCCCCGACGGGGAAGGGCATTGGTTTTCCGACGACCGCCACGTCGCATTCGGGCACCGGCGGCTTGCCATCATCGATCCGACGCCGGCAGGAGCACAGCCTTTCAGCAGCGCTGATGGGCAGACCGTCATTGTCTTCAATGGCGAGATCTATAATTTCCAGGCTTTGCGCACCGATCTCAAAGCGCATGGCATCCAGTGCCGTTCCAACAGCGATACCGAGGTGCTGCTGCATCTCTACCGCCTGCACGGCGTTGCCATGTTGCCCCGGCTGCGGGGCATGTTCGCCCTGGCCATCTGGGACGCGAGGCAGGGTCAGTTGCTGCTGGCCCGCGACGCTTTCGGGATCAAGCCGCTTTATCTGACCCGCCGGTCGGATGGGATCGCCTTCGCCTCACAGGTGATGGCCCTGGAAAGGACTGGGCTGGCAGGTGGGGTCGATCCGGCCGCGATTGTCGGGTTCCTGACGCTTGGCTTCGTGCCGGAACCCTTTACCTGCCGCCGCAATGTCGAGGCCCTGCCCGGCGGCAGCTGGCTGCGTCTGGACAGGGCGGGGCATGAGGAGCGGGGCACCTTCGCCGATCCGCACGCCGATCTTCTGTCGGCGCGGGCCGCTGTCTTGCCGGACGATGCCGTCGCTGCGGCACTGGCTGACACGGTGCGCCACCATCTGGTCGCCGATGTACCGGTCGGACTGTTCCTGTCAGGCGGGATCGACAGCTGCGCTTTACTGTCCCTGGCCCAGGCCCAGTCGGCGACAGGCGTGACGGCCCTGACACTGGGGTTCAGCAGCTTTGAGGGGCGGCTGGAAGACGAAACACCCCCGGCCGCTGCGGCCGCTGCGGCCTATGGCGCGCGCCATGTCATTGACCGGTTGGGGCCAGATACGCTGACCGACGCACTCGGTGGGCTGCTGGCCGCCATGGATCAGCCCAGCCTGGATGGGATCAATACCTATCTGGTTAGTCGGAGCGCCCGCGCCCAGAGCCTGAAAGTCTGTCTGTCGGGCTTGGGGGGAGACGAATTGCTGGGGGGCTATCCGTCCTTCCGTCAGGTCCCGCGACTGTCGGCCTGGCTGGGACCACTGGCGGCTGTGCCCGGTCTGGGGCTAGGTCTGCGACGGCTGGCCAGCCCTCTGGCAGTCAGGGCCAGGGCGCCGAAATGGGCCGGATTGCTGGAATATGGGGGGTCGGTGCCAGCCGCCTGGCTGCTGCGGCGGGCCGTCTTCATGCCCTGGGAACTGCCCGCCCTGCTGGCGCCCGATCTGCTGCGGGAGGGCTGGGAACGGCTGGACCTATCAGGGCTTCTGGCCCGCCTGGTAGAAGGGATCACCGATCCATATTTACAGGTGATGATGCTGGAAATGCGTTGCTATATGCGTGACCAGTTACTACGCGATGCCGATTGGGCTGGAATGGCGCATGGGGTGGAGGTGCGGACACCGCTGGTGGATCTGACCCTGTTCCGGGCCCTGCTTCCCGGCCTTGTGGACCGGAGCCGCCGGCTGGGCAAGGACAGGTTGGCCGCCGCTGCCACGCCGCCGCTGCCCGACTGGCTACGACGGCGACCCAAGACTGGGTTTACGGTCCCGCTCGGCACCTGGCTGGCGGATGAAGCGCCCGGCAGCCGTGACGGAAGGCGGGGCTGGGCCCGGCAACTGATACGGACCTGGCCCGGCTTCGGCGGGATAGCCGAGGTGACGGTATGAGGCGTCCCGGCCTGGATGGGGCCATCCTGACCATCGTGATCCTGACCCGCAATGAGGCCGCCCGCCTGCCCCGGTGTCTGGCGGCCATCCCGGAACATTATCCCGTGCTGGTCCTGGACAGCGGCAGCGATGACGACACACCGGCGATTGCCGCCGCCCATGGCTGTATCATCCGCACCAACCCCTGGCCCGGCTTCGCGGCGCAGCGGAATTTCAGCCTGCGGGAATGCGGGATCACCAGTCCCTGGGTCCTGTTCATTGATGCCGACGAAATCTATGCCCCCGGCTTTTTCGACTGGTTCGAACGCGACGGCCGTCACCGTGACGACATGGATGTGGGGCAGGTGACCTCGATCCTGGTCTTCAAGGGCCAGCCCCTGCGCCACGCGCCCGGCTATCCGATCCTGCATCCCCGGCTGGTGCGCCGTGACCGGGTCTGTTTCGTGCCGGCCGCAACAGGGCATGGCGAAACCATCGCTGCGGACCTGCATCAGCAGGTGATCGACATTCCCTATGCGCATCACTTCTTCGACGGCGATCTGGCGGGCTGGCTGCGCAAACATGTCGGGCTGGCGGCCCAGGAGGCGGCAGCCCAGCAGACAGGGGCAGGCCATGTCACGGCCCGACGGCGACTGGCGGCCATGGTTCCGGGGCCGGCACGCGCCATCGCCCGCTTTCTTTACCATTACCTGATCCGCGGTGGTTTCCGGGATGGGCGGGCAGGGCTGGAATATGCCCTGATGTACGGGTGGTACGAAATGACCCGCCAGCTCCTGGAACGGTTGCAACGCCCTTGATCTTCGATAGTGGCAGTTCTACCGTCCCGCGCCTGCTTCTCCTGGGAAAGTGCCGATGACCATCTCTCAGGCCTGGGCCGAAAACGCCGATCACCGGTTGAAGGCCGGGTATATGCGCGTGGAAGCGTCGCGCCGCTGGGTCGTGCGCCTGGTCATGGCCGTTCTCTGGATGACGATCCTGGAGGGGGTCCTGCGCAAATGGGCTTTCCCGGACCAGCACCGGCTCATCCTGTTCTTGCGTGATCCGCTGCTGGTCCTGGCCTTCTTCATCGGCTTCCAAGCGGGGTTTCTGCGCCTGAACAATGCCATGGTGATCATTTTCACCCTGGGAACGATGGTGGTACCGTTTCTGCTGGCAGCCCAGGCGTTGTTCTCGCCTTATGAACAATCGATCATCCTGTCCATCTATGGCTGGCGCAATTATCTGCTCTATCTGCCGCTCATCCCCCTGATCGCGCAGGCCTTCACACCAGCGGATCTGGATCGGCTTGGCCGGCATGTTCTGTGGTTTGCCATCTTCACAGCCCCCCTGATGGTCCTGCAAAGTCAGGTGGATGCAGGCCACCCCTTGAATATCGGCACCGGCCAGGAGGAAGGCGAAGTCTTCCAGAATCTGGGTCTGGCCCTGGGCATTGTGCGCGCCACCGGCCCCTTCACCTCCAGCAATGGCGCCTATATTTTCAGCGTCACAACCTTTGCCATCGCGCTCGGCTTCCTGCTGCGGGGACGGCAACGACGCGAGATTGGCATGCCACTTCTGATGTGCGGATTGGCGGCCTCCCTGATCTGCGTGGCGCTCAGCGGTAATCGCGGCTCAATCGTACATGCTGGGATCGTGGTGGCCTTTGCTTATCTGGCGGGGGCCATCCTGCTGTCACGTCAACGGTTCTTCAAGACAGCCGTCATGCCGCTGATCATCGCGCTGGCCGCCGCGGCCCTGATATCCATTGCCTTTCCCAGCGTGTTCGAGGCCCTGACTGAGCGCTTCATCCTGGCACAGGCGGATGAGGAGGAAATTTACGCCTATGGCATCGTAGGCCGCGCCTTCCGCATCTTCATCAGCTTCTCTTTGGCCCTGGATGACATCCCTTTGTTCGGATGGGGTCTGGGATATGGCACCAATGCCGCGGTACTGCTGGAACTGTTGCCGGTGGACATGCAGCCCGAGGATGACTGGCATCGCCATATCGTCGATCTGGGACCGCTGCTGGGTATCATCTGCATCGCGCTGCGTATCCTGTTCACGGGCTGGCTGCTGCGCATGTGCATCCGCGCCGTGGGCCATGGCGCGGATGCCACGCCACTGGTGCTTTTCGGGCTGAGCGGGATCGTGCTGCTGGCCGGTCAGGTGACGGGTCATTCCACCATCAACGCCTTTGCCTGTCTGTTCGGTGGCGTGTGCTGGGCCTATGCACGCCATGCCCTGCTGGGATCACGGCGGCAATGACAGTGAATGTCGCCGTCAATGGCCTGTATCTTTATCAGCATGTGATGGCCCCTCTGGCGGGCCTGGTGCCGCTGGGGCGCTTCTATTACGCCCATCGCCGCAGCACCACGGCGGCCCGGTTGGGTCTGGCGGCGGAGCAGGTGCGGAACTTCTGGTTCAAGGAATATCTGCTGAACGCGCATCTGCGCTGGCTGCCCCCTCGGGACAGCTCGCTCTGGCACACGCGCTATGGCGATATCTGGCAGGCACAGGTGCTGCGGGACTGGCAGCCGGCAGACCATTGGCTGATGGTGATCGGGGAACTGGCCGACCGGCTGATGGCGCGGGCGCGGGCCGAGGGGGCGCGGGTGGTCGGCCATGCCGTCACCTCCCATCCCGACAGCTTCGCACGTCTGGTCAATGAGGAACGGGACAGGTTGGGGCTGGGGCATCTGGTCGATCCCGTGCGGGTGGGGCCCCGCCGGCTGGCCGAGATCGAGCAGGCCGATCACATGCTGGTCATGTCGGATTTCGCGCGGCGCGGCTTCATTGCGGCGGGGTTTCCCGGCGACCGGGTCAGCGTGGCCCATCCCGGTATCGACCTGTCACGCTTCCATCCGCTGCGGCCCGATGAACGGCCTGATCCCCTGTTCCGGGTCGTCTGTGTCGGCCAGATCGGGCTGCGCAAGGGACAGCATTATCTGCTGGAGGCCTGGCGCCGGCTGCGGCTGCCGAATGCGGAATTGCTGCTGGTGGGCGGGCTGGCACGGGAAGCGCCGGCGATCCTGGCCCCCTATGAAGGGTTGTTCCGCCATATACCCCATATCCCCAACCATCAACTGCGCGACAGGCTGGCCCGCGCCTCCCTGTTCGTGCTGCCCACCATTGAGGATGGCTTTGCCCAGGTCGTGGCCGAGGCCCAGGCCTGCGGCCTGCCCGTCATCACCACCCATAATGCTGGTGCCGCTGACCTGATAGAATCAGGCGTGACCGGATACGTTTTACCTCCCCGTAATATCAATGAACTGGCCGATCATATCCGCCTGCTGTACGAAGGGGCGGACCAGCGCCAGCGCATGGCGGCAGCGGCGGTGCATAGCGCCCGTGACCGAACTGGCAGCTGGATGGACTGCGCCCAACGGATGGCCAGCCTTGTGGGCGCAGCCCCTTTGCCCCAGGAAGCAGCCCATGCAACCGCCCCCCACTGAACGGCCATCCCTGAAACGCCGGTTGGCCGGTAATTATGCGGCACAGATGCTGGATCTTGGGGTGCGTATCGCCCAACAGGTGCTGCTGGTCCCTGTCCTGATCCTGGGCTGGGGGGTTGAAGACTATGCCGATTGGTTGCTGCTGACTGCGCTGGCCGGGATGGTAGCGGGGATTGATTTCGGGCTCAGCTGGCATTTCGCCAACCGCCTGCATCAGGCCTGGGTGTCTGGTGATCTGACGCGGGGCCGGCGGGAATTGCGGGTCGGCCTGACCCTGCTGGGGCTGCTTGTACCAATTCTGCTGCTGCTAGGGCTGATCATCGCATTGCTGGGGCCGGTTCCCACCCATGCGGGAGCGACCTTCGGGCTTTTGCTGTTCAGCCAGTCCCTGATGCATCCGCGCAACCTGCTGACCAGCATCTACCGGGCGCATGGGCATTACGGGCTGGGAATTGCCCGCCACAATCTGATCAGTCTGGTGCAGGCTCTGGCCCTGGCATCGGTGGCCCTGGGCGGGGCGGGCCTGTTCTGGGCTGCGGCCTCACAGGTTCTGCTGGGTGCGGCGGGGCTGGGCTGGCTGTGGCGGGATATCGGGCGGCGTTTCGGCCCCCTGCCATGGGCCCCCCTGTTGCCCGACAGGGGGGATCGGCGGACCATGGTGGAAACCTTGCCAGGCTTCACCCTGGCCGCCTTGGCCAATGCCCTATGGGTCCATGGTCCGATCCTGCTGCTGAAGGCCTTCGCGGTAACAGCGGAAGTGATCGTCGGCTTCTCGCTTCTGCGGACGCTGGCGGGGCTGGTGCGGCAATTGATCGGGCAACTGGCCCTGGGGAGCGGGGTGGAGATGGCCGACCACCAACTGCGGGGGGATCCCAGCAAGCCGGGGGAACTGCTGCTGAAGACCAACCGTCTGTTGACGGGGTTGGGCGGAATGGCCGCGGCGGGTCTGGTCGTCTTTACGCCAGCCCTGGTCGGCGTGTGGACCCATGGGCATCTGGAGGGGGACCGGCTGTCATTGAGCCTGCTGCTGGCCGGGGTCTTGCTGGCAAGCCCGGCACAGGCGGCGCTGGCGATGCCGGTCTTCCTCAATCGTCCCTGGGGAACGGCCCTGGCAACCGGCATCGCCGCCTTGGGAGGCTTGACCCTGGCGGCCCTGCTCTACCCGCTGGGCGGGCTGCCACTGTTCATACTGGCGCTGGCAGCAATGGAGGCCCTGGGGGCGCTGCTGGCCGCCCGCTGGGTCAGCGGGGTTGTGACAGGCACCGTGCTGGGCAACGGATTCGGCTATGCCCTGCTGGGGATCGCCTGCGCGGCGGCGGTGGCCTGGCCTCTGTCGCTGTGGTCGCTGGGGGGAGGGGCGCTGGAACTGGCCCTGCATCTGGGCTTCTTCACGCTGGCCATGGTGCTGCTGACCCCGTTGCTGCTGTTGAGCCGGGGGCAGCGGCTCTGGCTTCGGGACCGGCTGCGCCACTTCCTTCTTGTCTGGTTGAAATGATCGCCATCAGGCTATAAGCGCGTCATCGTCAATCCCGGCCTCATCAAGGATGACGTGCCGGGACGTTGAGATAGGGTGGTTGAGAATATGAACAGGCCGCCGGGATGGCTTGCAAGGCTGCTACGCTGGCTAGGGCACCGTCATGTTCTGCCCTTCGGCCTGCGCGACCGGCTGAACCGTCTGTTGCTGCCTGTGGGCACACCCATCCACTTCGATGTTCCCTTTTTCGGTCTGCGCTATGTGGGTCGGCTGGACAGTTTCATCGACTGGCAGACCTATCTCTACGGAGCCTTCGCCGCCAGCGAACTGTTCGTGATCAACAGGCTGGCGGGTTTGCGGCAGGGGACGGCCCTGGATATCGGAGCCAATACCGGACATCACACGCTTTTCCTGGCGACACGCTATGCCAGGGTCCATGCCTTCGAGCCCCTGCCCGACAATATCGACCGTATCCGCGAGAAGCTGGCCGCCAACCCGCCCTTGCCAGTATCTCTGCATACCGTGGCCCTTGGTGACAGGGCGGCCTGTCTGCCCTATTTCGCCTCGAAATCCGCCAATACGGGGACAGGATCTCTGGTCGCTGGCTTCGTGCCGGAGAATGAGGAAACACCCTGCGCCGAGGTCGTGGTGGCGGTTGGGGACGCGGAGGTCGACGCCCATGGCATCCGCGACCTGGCCTTTGTGAAGATCGACACGGAGGGGTTTGAAAGCCCCGTTCTGGCGGGGTTGGCCGCAACGCTGGAGCGTGACCGCCCCTTCGTGCAATGCGAAATCTCCCCCGCCACAGCAGCCAAGGTGAGGCAATGGCAAGGGCTGGCGGCACTGTTCCCCCCCGGATACCAGTTCTTCGGGCTGAAGGCTGTCCCGCGCTTCGATGGCGGTCTGGTCTGGGCGGCACCCGACGCGCCCTTGCCGGCAGGTGACATCCTGGCAGTACCATTGGAATGGCAGGACGCTGTGTACGCCGCCCTGCCCCTCATGAAGAAGGGGGCATGATGACCACAGCCCTGGGACAGTTAATAAACGAGACCCGGGCCGTCCTGGGCGCGGCCGACCGGACGACAGCGCTGCGGTTTCTGACACAGCTGCTCTTGAAAGCCCCGAACCTGTTGCACGACCACAGCCTGCGCGCGGTTGATCAGGCCATGGACCGGGGTGCTGTCCGTATCCGCGTCAAGGGGCAATGGTATGACCTGCGGGGCGTTCCCTTTGCCCTGGTCCGTGAACTTTACTGCCGGCATATTTATTTCCCCACCCCTGACTGGTGGCCCGGTCCCGGCGACAGGGTCATAGATCTGGGTTGCAACCGGGGCAGTTTCAGCCTGCTTTGTGCTGGGCTGGGGGCGGAGGTTTTGGCTGTAGAGGCGTTGGATTGGTTCGACACCACCTTTGCCAGCCTGATGGAGCGCCATGGTGTCGTCGACAGGGTAAGGTTCCTGCATGGTGTTGTGGTGCCAGGAAGCGGCGCCCTAGCACTGCCGCCGGACCAAGCCGACAGGGAAGTGCCGAAGGAAGCTATTGCCGCCGACGCTGTGGCACTGGATGGCCCCGCAATCCGTGCCCTAGCCGGACCGGGGCCGGTCGCCCTGCTGAAGGCGGATGTGGAAGGCAGCGAGTACGCCTTGTTCGCGGGCGACCTGTCATGGCTTGACGGAGTGCGCCGCATCACCCTGGAAGTCCATCGCGACCATGGCGACGCCGCCGCCCTGTGCCGCCAGCTGCGCCAGCAAGATTATGATGTGCGCCTGATCGACAAGCGGGGCCGGCTGACGGAAGATTTGCGCGATGATGTTGGCTTTGTCTATGCCACAGCCAAATAGAACGAACCGGTCACGATTTTCGTGCCCTGCCCCTCATCACTCGCAACCGGTCCGGTCCGAGGGCGTGATGGAGACACAGAAGCGCTAGCGCCTTGACATCCAGCCAGCCAGGGCGGGCCGAAAACCCGTAGCGACGGCGAACCTGTCGATATTCATGCATGACAGCCAGCCGCAGCTCCGGCCGGGTACTGACCCCACCTTCTATGAAGACAGACACGGTCATATTCATGAAATGCGGCGGTGACCGGGTCAGGGTCCGCAGCATGAGATCATAATCAATGGCATAATGCAGGCGTGTGTCGAAACCGCCGATCCGGTCGAACAGGGCTCGGCGCTGGAAGGTGCCCTGATGCGGAATGGGCATGGCGGTGGCAAGATCATTGGCCGCAGCTTCCCAAGGCTTGCCCAGTTCCTCCACGATACGGCCATCCCTGTCGGCCACGGCCACCCGCCCGTAACAGACGCCGCATTCCGGTGCCAGACTGTCCAGGACGGGCATGACCTGGGCCAACGTGGTTTCCTGCCAGAGCCGGTCTCCCGCCCCCAGGAACAGGACCCATTCGCCGCGGCAATGGGGCAGGGCCTTATTCCAGGCATCGGCGATGCCCTGGTCGGGTTCGCTGATCAGGGTGGCGATGTGGTCCCGGAAAGGGGCGAGGGCGGTCAGGGTACCATCGGTGGAGGCCCCATCGATGATGATCAGTTCCCAGCCGGTCCAGGTCTGATCACATAAGGAGCGCAGGGTCGCCTCGACACTGGTCCCGACATTGCGCACGGCCATGATGATGGACAGACGCGGCAAGCTCATCAATAGGCACCGCGGCGCCCGAAAACGGCGGGGATGGTCTTGACCAGGATGATCGCATCCAGCCACAGCGACCAGTTGATGACGTACCAGGTATCCAGCTCGGCCCGCTGCAGGAGGTCGAGATCATTGCGCCCGCTGACCTGCCACAATCCCGTCAGGCCGGGCCGCACATGATAATAGAGCGGATGGTCAGAGCCAGACTTTGACAATTCCTCTGTCGTGACCGGTCGTGGCCCGACAAGGCTCATCTGCCCCACCAGCACGTTGAACAGCTGCGGCAGCTCGTCCAGGCTCCAGCGGCGAAGGGCACGGCCAAAGGCGGTGATGCGGGGATCATCCCGCAATTTGCGGGTCTCCTCCCATTCGCGCCGGCGCTCGGGGTCTTTCAGATAATCCTGAAGGCGGGCTTCGGCATCGGGCACCATGCTGCGGAACTTCAAGCAGCCGAAGGGCCTGCCCTCCATACCGATGCGGCGATGGCCATAGATCACTCCACCGCCCTGGCAGAGCAGGATGACCGAAAGGCCCAGCATGAGGGGGGAGGCGATCGCCAGAATGGCCAGAGCCCCGACAATGTCCAGACTGCGCTTGGCAATCTGGCCCAGAGGCCGGGACAGGGGGCTGTTACCCAGCAGCAGCAGCATATCCTGGCCGATGGCGTAATGGGCCTCCATCGCGGCGGCCGGCAGGCCACTGACGCCCTGAATGCGAATGAAGGGAACTCCTTCCAGCGACAGGCGCGCGATCAGACTGCGACAGGCCATCAGATCAGCGTCATCGGCGGCGACCACCACCATCTCCGCCCCATGCCGGGCGCAGGTTGCGGCCCAGGATCCTTGCCATTCCTGTGACAGGGATGACAGGTCCAGCATCGCGGCGATCCGGCAGGCGAGAGACCGATCATGGGTCAGCATGGTCACAGCGCCCGGAAAGCAGCCAGGGGTCCCTACCATCAGAACCGGCATCTCCCAAAGCCCCAGACGGTTCAGGATCATGCCGGCCAAACGCCGGCCACAGATCAGCGCCGGCACGGCTATCGCCCAGCTGCTGAGCAGCCAAAGGCGCGAATAGGCGTCCTTCAGGGCGAACTGCGTAAAGCCGTGCAGCAGCATGATGAACGCACAGGCCCCCAGCACATGACGGACATCCGTCCAGGCCGGAAGGCGCAGCGAATAATGGCCCCGGTGATGGAACCAAGCGATCAGCGCCATGCCCAGCACCAGCATCTGCGCCGGGCGGTGGGCGATGGAGCTGGCGAAAAGATCGCCATACTGCACATTCTGGCTGTAGAAATCGGTGATGACGACAGAGAAGCCGGCTATCAGATAGGACAGACAAAGGGCAATGATATCAGCGGTCATCAGCGCGGCGCGGCGCACAACCCTTCGTTTCCCAACAGCCATGGTTGGGTTCAGTCTGGAAGCACAAGCTTCCTGATCTGTCGGGGCAAGAGATGACATATCCGCCGATCACACAAGTTTTGCGAGAACATACGAACAGCACGCAGACAGAGCAATCCTCATATCAAGATCACCCCTTTGTCAGTGAGAATAATGGATCACCACGGGATGGACATGTGACGCAGCCGGGGAAGGAGAAAGGGGCCGTCGCCCTGGTGACGACACATGTGGCACCGGCGCGCGGCTATGGCGGGGTTGCGGAATCCGGTGCCCGCCTTGCGGCGGCCTGGGATCGCCGGGGGAAGGTTTTCCGGCTGTGCAGCAGCAACGCCTCCGTGGGCACGCCCCCCCTGCGCCCCGCCGATCTGGCCTTGCCCGTCTCGTCTGTTCGACTTTACCGGACGTGGCGATGGCACCGCTGGGGCTTCGGGTTGGGGGCCCTGTGGATGGTGCCGCATTGCTGTGCCCAGGCCCGGGCCGTCTATATCAACGGGCTGGCGACCTGGCCCACCACCCTGGCTGCCCTTTACTGCCGCCTTACGGGCCGTGCCTATATGATCGCTCCTCGTGGCGGGTTGCTGGCCGCCCATGTGGCGCTGATCCGGCGGGAAAAGCCCTTGAAATGGCTGTTCTACCGGCTGCTGACCCTGCCAACCCTGCGCCATGCCCGCGCTCTGCACACGACCAGCGCCCTGGAAACAGCGGGGGTGCGCTCCCTGCTGCCGGAGGTCCCGGTGATTGAGTTGGGCAATGGCCTGGACCTGACACAATGGCCAGCCTTGCCAGTACGACCACAAGGGAGGGAGGTCCAGGACGGGATCGTGCTGGCCTTTGCCGGCCGCCTGTCACCGGAGAAGGGGATCGGGCGTTTCCTGGACATCTGGCGGCAGAAACGGCGACCTAGCGACCGGTTTCTGATCGCCGGCGACGGGACCGGAGCCTATGCGGATCAGGTGCGCGCCATTGCCGCCGCCTGCGGCGACGCTGTGGAGATGCGGGGCTATCTTGATCAGGAGGGCCTGCGGGCACTTTATGCTGAGGCGGACATGATCGTGCTGCCATCAGGGCTGGAGGGCGGCGATATCCGGGAGAATTTCGGCAATGCCGCCGCGGAGGCGCTGGCTTGTGCGCGGCCCCTGCTGGTCACACGGGGGCTGGCGTGGGATCATGCCGCCCCGGCTGGGGCCGCTATGCTTTTCGACACGGATACAGGCGCTGTGGAGGCCGCCCTGGCCCATCTCCAGACCTTGGATACCGCACAATGGGCCACGATGCGCGCCGCCGCCCGACGCCTGGCAGAGGCTGAGCTGGATATTGATCAGATGGCGGCCCGGCTCTGGTCGGTCCTGCTGCCGGAAGTCTGACAGGCTCTTTTTTGGGTATACCCTGACAAGACAGGCCTGCGAGACGGTGGTCTCCGTCTCAAAAGGGTATGTTTGCGATTTCCGAGACGCTATCCTGCCCTGGTTTAGACCCTAACGGGACAAATGCCCCCATGGCCCTCTACGGATATGCCCGCGCCTCCACCCATGACCAGGATGTGACCATCCAGGTGGAAACCCTGACGCGGGCCGGCTGTGTCGTGGTGCGCGCCGAAAAGGCCAGCGGGTCCAGCCGCAAGGGCCGGTCGGAGCTGGCGCTGCTGCTGGAATTCCTGCGGCCGGGCGACACGCTGCTGGTCACCCGCATCGACCGGCTGGCCCGGTCCATCAAGGATTTGCAGGATATCGTAGCGGAGCTGCGGGCCAAGGGTGTGGACCTGCGCGCCACTGAACAGCCCATCGACACCGGCACCGCCGCCGGCAAGGCCTTCCTGGACATGCTGGGCGTGTTCGCGGAGTTCGAAACGAACCTGCGCCGGGAACGCCAGATGGAGGGGATCAGGGCCGCCAAAGCACGCGGCATCTACAAGGGTCGCAAACCCCGCATCGATGCGGACGCGGTCAGGCAGTTGAAGGCCGGAGGCATGGGGGCCGCCGCCATCGCGCGGCATCTGGGCATCGGCCGGGCGTCGGTCTACCGGCTGCTGGCCGACGGCAGCCGCTGATCGGCTTGTTCCACCGGCGACGCGTGCAGTTCGAAGGCCACGCATATCCGCCGCTCGTCACATCCCAGAGGCACTGTCTCATGGCTGAAATGACTGGGCATCAGGACGACGAGGCCGGGTTCCGGGCGTATCCAGCGCTCGTCCCAACCATTACCGGCATTGAAGCCCCGGCCCGCCGCCGGTCCAACGCGCAGCCAGCCGGGCTTGCCCACGGCATCGGCTGTCACGGGCGGCACCTCCACATAATAGACGCCGTTCACCCAACTGGTGGCGTGCAGATGCGGCAGATGATGGGTATCGGCACCCGACACCACGCTCCAGGCCCGCAGGCTGAGGCCGGGCGGGCGGGAGCGCAGGAACGGGTTGGCCGGATCGACGGGCAGCCGGTCAATATAATCCAGGGCCGCCCGCCACAGCCGGTCGAACATACGGCGCAGCACGGGACTGTCCGCCGTCTCCAGATGGTTGCGGCGCCATCCCATGCGGATGGACCGGTCGCCGGGTTGGGCATAATGCTCCAGACCGCTGCCCAGTTCCCGGGCCAGCGGTGCCAGGTCGGGATCGTCGGGCCCATGCAGGCTGGCGACGGACAGCAACAGGGCGGGATCGGTGAGGGCCCGCGCCGCATCACTGTTGCCGGCCCAGATGGCGGCGGCGGCCAGCAGATCGAAACTGCGCGGATTGGCGAAACCCGCATCCACCAGATCGCGGATCAGGGGATAGAGCCGCTCGCGCGGTCGGGCCCAGGTCAGCAGATCGATAAAGGCGTCGAACCGCTCCAGATTGGGATCGATATCCCGCACGCGCCCGCACAGCCGGGCGGCCTCAGCGGCCTGACCCCGCAGCAACAGGAAGGCCGCCTGCCGGGCAAGGGCGGCAATATCCGGGGTGGCATCGGTCACGGCATCTCCGTCCTGACCAGCTTATGCTCCAGCATCCGGGACAGCAACACGGCGACATCCGCGCGGATCGTCTCCAGCGGCGCGTCATAGCGTGTGTGCAGGTGCTGGCACAGATCCCCGAAACAGACAGGGTTCTCCAGCAGGCCCCAGATGGCCGTGCCGATGCTGTCCAGGTTGAAATAATTACCGCTATCGATATCCAGCATCACCAGTTCGCCATCCACCGCGGTGGTCAGCGGACCGGAAGAGCGGATGAAGATCGTATCGGGCGCGAAGGTCATGAAGGCGGCCTGCTTTTCACCATGGCGACAGGCGGGCATTTATGGCAGAGGCAGAGCGGCGCTGTAAATGTCATGGCTCAAGGGCGGCCGGGCCGGGATGGAGAGAGGCGAGATGGCCGGCGAGTACCGGTACCGGATTTACGGGCTGACCCTGTCCAGCCCACGCGCCCTGCCTTTCCTGTGGCCGGAACACGATCCGGCGCGGCCCGCAGATGCTGTGCTGCGCTTCGCCCCGGTGGCGGCACCGGCGGAAAGCCCGGTACGCCAGGCACGGCGCCTGTCCATCTATGCCGATGGCACGGGCCTGCATCAGGCCCTGCGGGGTGCGCGTTTCCTGATCCGGGAAGGCCGGGAGATCACGGCGGATCTGCCGCCGGAAACCAGTACCGCCGAACTGCATGCCCTGCTTTGCGGCCCGCCGCTCGGCTGGCTGATGTGCCAGCGCGGCCTGCCGCCCCTGCATGCCTGCGTGGTGGCGGTGGGAGCCGTGGCCGTGGCCCTGGCCGGCGACAGCGGGGCCGGCAAATCCACCCTGGCCCGCACCCTGATCGCGCGGGGCCATGGGCTAATCAGCGATGATCAGGCCGTGATCGACCCCGTCACGCGGCTGGTGCATCCGGGCTTTCCGGCCATGAAACTATGGGCAGGGACGGCAGCACTGGCCGGCGACGCGGCGGACCCCGGTCGCCGCGTGCGCGACGGGCTGGAGAAATACATCATCCCGATGCCGGACCGGTTCCATCCCGCCCCCTTGCCATTGGGCCTGGTGCTGGTCCTGTCACGGGGGATGGAACAGCACCTGGAACGGGCCGATCCGCACGCGGCGGCCGCCCTGCTGCTGCGCTGTCTCTACCGGCCCGAATTCAGCCGTGCGCTGGACCAGGGCCGTACCGCCCTTGACTGGGCGGTGACGCTGGCCCGCGCCGTGCCCGTCATCCGACTGGATCGGACCGACGATCTGGCCGCCCTGCCGGCCCTGACCGACAGTGTGGAGGCCCTGGCCACCGGCCATCCTTCATGATGGCTGCCGCAACAGGGCCAGCCGCTGCCAGGGTTCCCGCAGGAACTGGTCACACAAGGCGCGCATTTCCGGGGTGGCGGCGGCCTGCTTGTCGGCGCGGTCATCCTGGAAGGGCTGCCGGCCCTGGCGGTTCCAGGCCTCCAGCCGCGTGACCTCCTCCATCGCCGCCAGTTCGGCCGGGCTGGGCGTGATGCCCAGGCGCGGCAGCAGCCGGGTCGTCACCGCCCTCGGTAGTTCCGTGTAATCCAGGATCAGCCAGCCGGCGGGATCCTGTTCCACCATCACCGCCATGGCGGTGATGGCGCGGCCCAGGCAGCGGGCGATGAATTCCGCGTCGCTGAGGCCGCGCTGCGTGGCCATCCCCACGCCCGACAGCAAGGGCGACCAGACCTCATGACGCAATTTCAGCCAGCCGGGCGGTTTGCGCAGGTTCGACACCAGGATTTCCAGCGGATCGCGGATGATCAGCAGCCGGTGCATGTCCGGATGCAGCCGCGTGAACAGGTCCAGCTCCTGCCCGCTGCGCAGCGATTGTTTCACCACCAGATGGCGCGCGCCGGGCCGCAGCCGCTGCCCCAGCGACCGCAGGGCCGTCTCCAGCGCCGGCAGCCGGAGGGTGGATGGTACCAGGCCCCAGAAGGCACCGCAGATATCGACCAGCACCCCTGGCTCGTCCGTCACCTGCAACGCTTCGATACAGGACAGCATGCGGGCCGTCAGGGTGGAGCCGCAGCGCGTCAGATGCCAGATGGACAGGATCGGCGGCAGGATGGGTCCCACCGGCACATGGTCGCGGATGGCGACCTCTTGCAGCAAGGGGGTGACCGGGTCATCTACCAGCGGCCTTCCATGCAGGCCGAACAGAAAATCACTCGGTCCCACAGGACGCAGCAGGAAATGCCCGCCCTCGGCCGTTGGTACGGCCCGCACCGGCATCAGCGGCAGGCCGTTGTCACTCATTGCGACCTTCCTGCATCAAGATGAACTGCCCCACCCGCAAGGCCTCGCCCAGCCCCTTGCGCAACCGGTGGGAGGTGGGGAAGCGCCCGGCCTCGTCGGCTGTGGCGGGCCAGGCGTCCAGGATGGCGCGCATATGGCGTGTGTCCAGGATGGAACAGGCCAGGGGTGAGCGTTCGATCCGGTCGATCTCTGCCGCCATCCACTCACGCCGCCGGCTCATCCAGCCATACCAGTCGGCATGCTGCAACCCGATGCGGCGTTCATTCAGGATCGTGTCCGGCACCCGGTCGGCCAGGGTCCGGCGGGCCAGCAGGCGGGGCACCCCATCCCGACGAAACTGATCGCGCGGCAGCGACAGACAGAATTCCACCAGGGCCAGATCGGTATAGGGATCGCGCCAGGACCAGTTCCGAGGCTGCAGGAAGTGGTTGTATTGGGCGTTGTTGTGACGGTGGTAATCGATAATTTTGATGTGTCGGTCCAGGTCGGGCGAGCCCGTCCGGATCAGAGGCCGGTCATGGTCATCCAGTTGCAGACGTTGTGCCACCTCCGGCCGGAGGCTGCTCCATTCCTGCCACCAGAAATCCCGCTGCCCCCGCAGCCGGCGTACCAACCTACGCACACCAGGAGACAGCAAAGGCAGCAACCCCTGGCTCCAGAGCGCGCGGGGACGCCCCGTCCAATCGTCCCGATAAGGGATAAGATTGCGCCAGGCCGACAGGCCGCGGCCCGCCAGCAACTGGTCGGCGGCAACATGGCTGCCCGTATAGCTCAGCGTGACATTACCGGCATCGCCGCCCAGGACCACCTGGATGCCCTGCTCGCGGACGACACGTTCCAGGGGAAGCGTGGCCCAGGCAATCTGGTATGAGCCCTTGGCGGGCCAATCACGGCTTTGCAACAGCCCGCCCGGCATTTCCATCGCCATATCGGGCTGCCAGGCATCGGCCACATGCGCCGTCAGGGATGGGTAGCGGTCCCGAAAAGGCTGCAGGCGGTCCCATTCATCCCCGAAATGCCAGGCATCGGGTTTCAGCAGGGGCACCATCGGGTCGGGTCGGACCGTCAATGTATGGATAGGCGCGTCATGGCACCGGGCCGCCGTGGCGGCGATCCCAGGGGAATCCAGGCCCGCCGACAGCGTACAGAGAATGGGCGTGCCCTTGGGACAGCGTGCAGCGACGGCGCGATCCAGATGCTCGCGCGCCGCCTCCACATAATCCCCATCACGGGGCAATCGCAAGGTACGACGCGGTACCGGCGACCAGAAGGGGGCAATGCGCGCGGACCCGTCCCGCCATTCCAGATATTGGCCCGGCTGCAGGCGCTTGATCTGACGCCAGGGGGTGCGGTCGCCGATCCGGTTTTCCATCTTGGCCAGCCGCAGGGCCAGCGTATCGATATCCGGCCCGGCATCAACCTCTGGAAAGGCCAGCAACCAGCTGGGGCGGCTGGCAACCAGGATCCCGTCGGGCGTGGCCGCATGATACAGACTGTCCCAGCCCATGGGGCAGGCCGCCAGCAGCAGCGAGCGGTCGTGCGGCGACCAGCGGACCAGGGCGTAATCGCCATTAAGGCGGGCAAGTCCTTCCGTCCCCCAACGGTCGATGACAGCATCGACCAGCAGTGGAGGAGATAAAGACGGGTCCATCCCCAAGGCCGACGCCAGATCGGGAAGATTGTAGAGCGCCCCGCTGATCAGGGTTACCGCTCCGGAGGGGCCGCGAGGAAGGGAACGCGGCTGAGGGCGCCCTCGTCCGCGGGGCGCGGGCTCATGGTCAAAACCGACGATGCCGCAATCGGCATCTTGGTGAAGGCCAACGGCTCTCAGGCCGGATGGAATATGGTGGATGAGACCACGCGTCACTGAGCCCGTTGCTGCCAGAAACATGGAAGAAACGGCTCAGGAATGGGTATTCAGACCGCCATCACTTGTTTGGTCGCTGCTACCCAGCGTCAGGCGGGTAGCATCATAGACGGCCAGGACGGGCACCGTCCAGGGAAGACGATCCGCATCCTGGCCGGCGGCATGATCGGAGGTTCCGACCGTCTTGGGAGCGTTCATATCCATATCCTGTACATGTCTGCAAGACAGCAAGAGCAGTCCGAGGAAGCAAACCCCCGCCACTCTTCTACTGGTTGCGATCATAAAGGATACACCCGTCCCTGACAAGGGTGGCATCCCTTCCGGTTTCAGCCATACCAGACTCGGGGAGACAGGGCCGCAGGGGCATCGGGAGCCTGCAGAGCGGCCAAGTATATGGTTGTTCATATACCGTTCATGAACGGACAATCAGCGATTATGCAATGATTATTGTATTATGACTATTCCAGGAAAAACAACCTTAAATCTTCATACCCCTTGCATCCAGGGGTGGATATATGACTTCCTGCTAGCAATCTTCCTTGGACGGAACAAGCCTGTTCGTTGCAAGGTTGGTTGTCAGGCTATGCCTAATAGGGAGGCAACCGTGTCCGACTATTTCATTGGTGAAATCCGTCTTTTCCCGTTCCAGACCATCCCCTATGGATGGGTGGCTTGCAACGGCCAGTCGCTGACGATCCAGCAGAACCCCGCCCTCTATGCCCTGTTGGGGACTCAGTTCGGGGGCGACGGCAAGACCAATTTCAATCTGCCAAACCTCAATGGCCGGGCCATGGCCGGCATGTATGGCACCCCCCTGGGCATGCCGAACTATGTCGGCAATACGGCGGGTGCCGAAACGG
>NZ_JCAJXE010000001.1:2820000-3479026 GCF_059489915.1 Niveispirillum sp. CC-CTL257 | reverse complement strand
TAAAAAAGGGGCGCCGGATGAAACCGGCGCCCCTTCTTCTTTCAGCAGTGCCCGGCGATCAGCCCAGGTAGCTTTGCACCAGGGGCAGCACCTGTTCGCTACCGTCAATGATCATCTTGATGGCGACGTAGAAGATCACGGCCAGACCGACATAGGCGATCCAGTGGAAGCGCGACAGCAGCTTGGCAATGGCAGTCGCGGCAGCACCCATGAAGGCCACCGACAGGGCCAGACCCAGGATCAGCACTTCGGGATGTTCATGCGCCGCACCGGCCACCGCCAGGACATTGTCCAGCGACATGGACACGTCGGCGATAACGATCTGCACAATGGCCTGACGCACTGTCTTGGTGCCTTCCGGCGGCAGCGCCTCGGCCCCCGGGTTGGCTTCGCCGGGGTTCACGGCCTCGTCTGCCACCTCGGCACCCAGGTCCTCCTGCTTATGCTGGCGGATTTCACGCCACATCTTCCAGCAGACCCAGAGCAGCAGGATACCGCCAGCCAGGGTCAGACCGACAATGGCCAGGAGCTGCGTCGTCAGCAGCGCGAAGATGATACGCAGCACCACGGCCGCTGCGATACCCCAGAAGATGACCTTGGCCCGCTGCTGCGCTGCCACGCCCGCAGCGGCCAGACCCACAACAATGGCATTGTCGCCGGCCAGCACGATGTCGATCAGGATCACTTGCCAAAGCGCGTTCCAGAACGACACTTCAAAAAACATGTCCATGTGCGAAAACCCCTTCGCTTATTTGCCGCCGTTCTAACACGAGGGGGCGGCGCTGGCGATGGGGAACAAAAAAAAGCCCGCCCCTGTAAGGACAAGGGCGGGTTTTCAAGTCTTGGCAGTTGGATCCTGCATGAATGATGACAGGACAACGCAGATATTGGCCACAGAAACCAAATTGTCAAACATTATTTTCAGTATTCATAGCAATCTACATTTATGAATACTTAAATGGCGACAAAGGGAAAGCATTTCCATTCATTGAAATGAATGGATTAAATTTACTTGGGAAGAATAGACGAAGAAAGCCCGCTCAAGAGCAGGCTGGTAAGGTCAGGCGCGCGGCGGGCCGGTAGACCAGGGATGGGCACAAGCCTGCCCTGCACCGGAAAGTCCAGCGGGCATCCTCTGGGGATCTGCGGCGGCAAGGCGCGGCAGGCTAGACAAGGCCGGCAGGGCCAGACCGTCCTGACCACCGGCATCATCGGTGCCTGTGGGCAGGGGTGCCTCTGGCGCGGCGCTCAACAGGAAAAGGCCGGGATCGTCAGGACTGACAGGGTCGGGCACCGAGTCGGAACCCTTCTGCTCGGCCAGGACGACCGGTGCCGGAAGCGGAACAGCACTATCGGCTGCCGCTGGCGGGGCCAGCAGCAGGAAGGACAGGCTCAACAACAGGACAAGCAACCGGTCGATGGTCACGCGTCGCTTCCGGGCAGGTTTCGTCCCCGTTAGCGGGAACAGTTACCCATAGAATGGGCACAGTCGCGCGCGGCGGCAAGCCCCGGTTTATCGCACCGGCTGCGCGCCGTCCGGCAGATGCTTGATAATCAGGTCGGCCAGCCGGCGGATATCACCGCTGCGCGGGCTGCCCCGCCGCCAGACCAGGGCCATGGTGCGCGTCGGCGCCGGGTCGGCGAATCGGCGCAACCCGATCTGGTCATTGGCGGCCAGCGAAGGAGCGGCCAGGGCCGGCAGCAGGGTGAGGCCAAGGCCACCCGCCACCATCTCCACCAGGGTCGCCAGCGAGGTGGCGGCGAACCCATCCCCCGCCGCCGCCCCCGACAGGGCGCAGACATCCAGCGCCTGATCGCGGAAGCAATGGCCGTCTTCCAGCAGCAGCAGGGTCTCGTCCTTCAACTCCCCCTCCTCCACCATCTCGGCATTGTCCAGACGGTGGCCGCGCGGCATGGCGACCAGGAAGGGTTCGGTGTAAAGCGGCAGCAGCTCCACCCCCGGTTCGGTCACCGGCAGGGCCAGCAGCGCCATATCCAGGTCGCCGGCGCGCAGCCGGTCCAGCAGCCGCTCGGTCAGATCCTCACGCAGATAGAGTTTCAATTCCGGGTAGGCGGCCCGCAGGTCGGGCAGCACACGCGGCAGTAGATAGGGGCCGCTGGTCGGGATCACGCCCAGGCGCAGCGCACCCGACAAGGGCCGGCCAGAGGCGCGGACGGCCTGTGACAAATCGTCCACCTGACCCAGGATGACGCGCGCCCGTTCCACCGCATCCTCCCCCGCCGGGGTCAGCAGCACGCGGTGTTTGGTGCGTTCCACCAGGGCGGAACCCAGCATTTCTTCCAGCTGCTGTATCTGCGCGGACAAGGAAGGCTGCGACACATGGCAGGCAGAGGCGGCACGCCCGAAGTGAAGCGTGTCGGCCAGGGCCACCAGATAACGCAACTGCCGAAGGGTGATGTTCGCCGGGTTCATTGGTTCATCCTATGACGGCAGTCGGAAGATGCGATTGGATTTTGCACCGCAATGCACTCATATCAGCGACGCCTCAGGCCGATAGCTGTATCGGCAGGGGCCTGACTTTGGCACCGCATCACAAACCAACCCAAAAAACGGAGTTGTTTACCATGCTGACCGTTGGCGACAAGTTCCCCGCTTTCGACCTGAAGGCCACCGTTTCCACCGACATCAAGTCGGCCTTCACGACCATCAACAACGACACCTACAAGGGCAAGTGGCTGGTCGTGTTCTTCTGGCCGAAGGATTTCACTTTCGTGTGCCCGACCGAGATCGCCGCCTTCGGCAAGCTGAACGGTGACTTCGCCGACCGCGATGCCCAGGTGCTGGGTGCCTCCATCGACACCGAGTTCGTGCACCTGGCCTGGCGCCAGAACCATGCCGATCTGAAGGACCTGCCGTTCCCGATGCTGGCCGACGTGAAGCGCGAGCTGTCCGCTGGCCTGGGCGTTCTGGACAAGAACGAGGGCGTTGCCCTGCGCGCCACCTTCATCGTCGATCCGGAAGGCATCATCCGCTTCGCCTCCGTCCATGACCTGTCGGTCGGCCGCAATGTGCAGGAAGTGCTGCGCACGCTGGACGCCCTGCAGACCGACGAACTGTGCCCCTGCAACTGGCAGAAGGGCGAGGACGTCCTGAAGGTCGGCTGATCTCACTGATCGCTGACCTCTGACGGATGGGCGCCCTGATCCCCCCGATCTTCCGGGGCGCCCATTTACCCCTTCGCCCTCCCCCCCCTAACTCCCGGGCGAAGGGGCCCCATTCCGGCGGTATGCCGCCCTGGTGATCCTGGCCGCCCCCTTCTGACGGGCGCCGGCACCTTTTTCAAAACCGACCGTCCCGCGCATCGGCCCTTCCGCGCCGCGCCCGACGTCATGTCCACTCTCGACCGGAGATGAAACCATGTCCATCGACGCGCTGAAGTCGCGCCTGCCCGACTATGCCAAGGATCTGAAACTGAACCTCGGGTCGGTGCTGACCACCTCTTCGCTTTCGCCGTTGCAGGCCTGGGGCACGGCCATCGCCGCCGCCTATGCCAGCCGCAATGCGGAAGTGACCAAGGCCATCGTGGCCGATGCCGCCGCCCATCTGGACGCCCAGAACCTGACGGCCGCCAAGGCCGCCGGTGCCATCATGGGCATGAACAACATCTATTATCGCTTCGTGCATCTGGCGGATAACAAGGAATATTCCAAGATGCCGGCGCGCCTGCGCATGAACATCATCGCCAATCCCGGCGCGTCGAAGGTCGATTTCGAGCTGTGGTCGCTGGCCGCCAGCGCCGTCAATGGCTGCGGCATGTGCATCGACGCGCATGAGCATGAAGTGATCCAGAAGGGGGCGACCAAGGAGAATGTGCAGGATGTCGTGCGCATCGCCGCCGTCATCCACGCTGTCGCCACGGTTCTGGACGCCGAGGACGCGCTGGCCTCGTAAGGGTCCAGTGGGTTGGTTGGAGTAT
This sequence comes from Niveispirillum sp. CC-CTL257, assembly GCF_059489915.1. NCBI lineage: Bacteria > Pseudomonadati > Pseudomonadota > Alphaproteobacteria > Rhodospirillales > Azospirillaceae > Niveispirillum > Niveispirillum sp. CC-CTL257. The sequence goes on along the minus strand of NZ_JCAJXE010000001.1, from coordinate 3,475,088 downwards.
GGAACGCCCCGGTGCCGCCAAGGTGCCGGGGCGTTTTATTGTCAGGCGGCGATGCGGATGGTGGAGGTGATTTCATCCACGGCGCTGGACAGCCGCCCCGTCGCCTCATCACGCGTGATCAAGCCCAGCTCCGTCAGGGCGGCGACATCCTGGTGCACGCGCTTCACATCGCGTTTCAGGGTACGGGCCAGGGCCCGCAGACTGTCTGCCGGCTCCGCCCGCAAATGCCGCAGCAGTTCCATCCGCTTGGGTGTCAGGATGGTGTAAAGCGCCTCCCAATCGCGAAACAGGATACGGTCGCTGGCTGGCACCGGTTGGCCAGTGGCAGCACGCTTCCAGGCGTCCGCCACCTCTGCGGCGGCTTCACGCAGGCTTGCCCCGATACGGATGTCAGTCTTTTCCATGTGACGTCCTCCATACTTCGACGGCATCAACGAAATCAGCCAAAAGCCGGTCAATATCCTGAAACTGGTATGGAAATTCCAACTCGCCATCGTGGCGGTGGTCGCCCTTGCCGCGTTCATTGTCAAAACCCAGCACCCGCTGCCCATCAACAATATAGACAAGCCGGTACTTAAACCCGTGTGTGGTCGGCGGCACCGGCGTCGGCAGGGCCCAAACCACCATCTCCGCAAAATCCCGGTCAGCGAAGGTCAATCGCCGCCGGATCACCAGTTTCGCGTCCATGTTGGCATTATACGCCAACAACCATAAAAGCGCTACCCCACCACCGCCCGGCCCAGCCGTTCCAGCACGGCGCGCAACTCCTCATTCTCGATGGGTTCAACGGCCATGGTCAGTTCGCGTTCCTTCACAGGGTCCAGGCGCTTTACCGGCTTCAAGGCATAGTTCTTCTGCGGCAGGACCGGCCCTGCATGCACCAGTTTCAGCCGCGCCACGGCACGCCAGCCCATGAAGGAATTGATCCGTTCCAGGATCTGCGGTTCTTCATGCTGAACCAGCAGGGCTGCCGCACTGGACACCCGCACATGCAGCACGGCATTCTCCCGCCGCCCGGCGGGGAAGGCCAGTTTCAGGGGCGATGTCTGTTCGGCCAGACGCCCGCCGACAATGGCGGCCCAGTCGGTCAGAAGCGCGCCAAAGGCCATGCCGTCCTTGCCCAGGGCCTTGCCGGCGACGGCATTCAATGTACGTCCAAGGCGTTGCGGGCCGAAACCACTGGGGCTGTTCATGAGCGTCCGTTCATTACCGAAGACCGGTATCAAAGCAGATCGCAAGGGCGCTGACCAGCCTGGTGGCCTGCCCGGCCTGCTGCTGGACTGGTATGACCGGCACCGCCGCATCCTGCCCTGGCGCTTTGCCCCTGGGGAGATGGCCGATCCCTACCGGGTCTGGCTGTCGGAGATCATGTTGCAGCAGACGACGGTGGCGACCGTCGGGCCGTACTTCCAGAATTTCCTGGGCCGCTGGCCCACGGTCAATGATCTGGCCGCCGCCGATCTGGATGATGTGCTGCGCGCCTGGGCGGGGCTTGGTTACTATGCCCGCGCCCGCAACCTGCATAAATGCGCCGTCGCGGTGGCCGGCCAGCATGGCGGGCGGTTTCCCGATACCGAAGAGGGGCTGCTGTCCCTGCCCGGCATCGGGGCCTATACGGCGGCCGCGATCCTGACCATCGCCTTTGACAAGCCCGCCACGGCCATGGATGGCAATGTCGAGCGGGTGATGGCGCGGCTGCATGCCGTCACCGACCCGCTGCCGGGATCAAAGCCAACCTTGCGCGCCCATGCAGCAGCCCTGGTGCCCGACCGGCGGCCCGGCGATTACACCCAGGCCCTGTTCGACCTGGGCGCCACCATCTGTGCCCCGCGCAAGCCGCGCTGCATCCTGTGCCCCTGGACCGCGTCCTGTGAGGCGCGAAAGCAGGGCATCGCGGAGGACCTGCCCGCCAAGACGGCAAAAGCCGCTAAACCCACGCGCCGGGCGCTCGCCTTCGTCCTGACCGATGCGCGCGGGCATGTGGCCCTGCGCCGCCGTCCGGAGAAGGGGCTGCTGGGCGGCATGATGGAGGTGCCGACCACGCCATGGGAAGCAGCACCCGCACCGACCCTGGCGGCATCACGCCCGCATGCGCCCCTGGCCGGCATTGACTGGACGCCCCTGCCCGGCATCGTCCGTCATACTTTCACCCATTTCGAGTTCGAAATTACGGTGGTGGCCGGACGGGCAGCCGGGACCGGCGGCGGGACGGACCTGATCTGGGTGGCGCCCGACGCGTTGGGAGACGAGGCACTGCCCACCGTCATGATGAAGATACTGCGTCACGCCCTGACCAAGGGGGCATGACATAAAAGGGGCGGAGGCCCTGAGCCCGCAGATGAAGCCTGTTTCGCGCCGTTCCCTGCTGGCCGGGCTTGCGGCACTGCCGGCAGCCCCGGCATTGGCGGTAACCACCCCGCCCGCCGTGGATGCGGCCCTGGTCCTGGCCGTGGACGCATCGGCCAGCATTGACCGCGGTCTGTTGGATTTTCAGTTGCGCGGCCATGCCGCCGCCTTCCGTCACAAGGCGGTGGAGGAAGCCGTTTCCCGAACGGGTGGCAATGGCATCGCCGTGATGCTGGCACAGTTTGCGGGGCCGGAGACGCTGACCACCCTGGTACCCTGGCGCGTGCTGAAATCCGGCCCGGATTGCGAAGATTTCGCCGCCACCATCGATGCCGCACCCGGTGTTTTCATGGGCGGGGCCACGGCCCTGGGCAGTGCGGTGGTGCAGGCCGTGGCCCTGTTGGACGCGGCACCCTACCGGACCGAAAAGCGCACACTGGATATCGTATCGAACGGGTTCAGCAATGCCGGCGTCGATCCGCGTTCGGCCCGTGGCTATGCCGCCGGGGCCAATGTCACCGTCAATGGTCTGGCCATCCTGAACGAATATGACTGGCTGGAAGAGTACTTTGCCGAGAACGTCATTGCAGGGCGGGGGTCATTTGTCCGCACCGCCGACAATCTGAACAGCTTTGCCAACGTGCTTCTGGGCAAGCTGGTGACGGAGATAGTTTAAACAGAACCGGGGCGGGTTTCGACGCCCGCCCCGGTCTGTCACGTCGTTACGTCCCTGATCAGGCCTGCTTTTCAGCCGGTTGACCGCGCGTCTTGTACAGCGAGTAGAAAACGCCCGCCGCCAGCAGACCGAAGGTCACGGACAGCGAAATGGCGGGGTCCAGCTTGCCATAGATCTGGTTCCAGAAAATCTTACCACCGATGAACACCAGCACCACGGCCAGCGCGTATTTCAGATAGTGGAAGCGGTGAACCATGGCGGCCAGCGCGAAATACAGCGCGCGCAGACCCAAGATGGCGAAGATGTTGCTGGTATAGACGATGAACGGGTCGGTCGTGATTGCGAAGATGGCGGGAACGCTGTCCACCGCGAACACGATATCGGCGAATTCCACCATCAGCAGGGCCAGGAACAAGGGCGTGGCCCAACGCACCACCTTGCCTGTCTTGGGGTCCGGCTGCTTCACGAAGAAGGCGTTGCCGTGCAGTTCGTTGGTGACGCGCATGCGGCGGCGCAGGAAACGGACCATAGCATTGTCGTCCAGCTTCTTATCGTCCTTGTCGGCGATAAACAGCATCTTGGCACCGGTCAGGATCAGGAAGCCGCCAAAGATATAGAGAAGCCAGTCGAACTCGGTCACCAAGGCCGCACCCAGGCCGATCATGATGCCGCGCAGAATGATCACGCCCAGGATGCCCCAGAACAGCACCCGGTGCTGATACAGGCGCGGGATCGCGAAATAGCCGAAAATCAGAGAGATAACGAAGACATTATCCATGGCCAGCGCCTTTTCCAGCGCGAAGCCCGTGAAATACTGCATGCCCGGCGTCGGGCCCAGATACCACCAGACCCAGCCGCCGAAGGCAGCCGCGATGGCGATATACAGCGCGGACAGCACAAGGCTTTCCCGCACGCCGATTTCATGGTCGTTCTTGTTCAGGACGCCCAGGTCAAAGACCAGAAGGGCAATAACGATGGAGATGAAAACCAGCCAGAGCCAGAGGGCCTTGCCCAGAACCGGCTCAAGCATGATCGTGGCGAGAAACTCCATGGGAGTGCCTCCAATAGATCAGCCGAGTGCTTGCGTCAGCGACGAGGGTTCTATCCGACATCGCAGCCAACGCCTTGGCTGCCAGAGGGGCCCGGATGTGCCTGATGTAGGATGGGCTTTCAGGCCTTCAAGGGGTGCGGTGCAAAATTTCCCGCACCTTGGCGATGCGCGCAAACCGGAAGAAGGCGATGATGGCCGCCAGTTCCAGGCCATACAGGCCGAACACCCAATAGCCCTTGAGGAAGAAATACCGGAACAGATTGATGGGAAATTCCGTCATGGCCCTGAACGCCCCATACCGGCGGCCCTTGCCACGCGCCACAATCTCTTCGGCCTGCGCCGTTGAATAGCGGTTCAGTTTGGCGATCAGGTCGCCGTGATGGCGGATGGAGTAATGCGCAATGATCGGCGACAGGGCACCGACCCGGCCGCTATGCATTTCCACCGCATCATGGGTGATACTGTCGGCGAAGCGCCCATGGCGGCGGTCGTAGAGCCGGATGTAATTGTGACGGGGGGCAAAGCGGTGGGGCCGTGCCTGTCCGGGCAGAGCCATGACAGTGCGGATGCGGTAACCCTGTAATGTCGGCTGGCCGCCCGCGAACAGCGCACGCACCGCCCCTTCCAGCGCTGGCTCCGGCACCTCGTCCGCGTCCAGGTTCAATAGCCAGTCATGTCGGCACTGTTCCTCGGCAAAGCGCTTCTGCGGGCCATAGCCGGGCCAGTCATGATGAATGACCCTGGCACCCAGCGACCGGGCCAATTCCTGCGTACCATCGGTACTGCCGCTATCCACCACCAGCACCTCTTCCACCCAATCGGCCACGGCGCGGATGACGGGGCCGATACGATCAGCCTCGTTCAGGGCGATGATGAAGACGGAGAGGGGCAGTTTCTGGGGCATGATCCGGATATAGCATATTCCGTCCCACCCCTCACCCTGGTCGACGGGGGCCAGATGATGGCCGTAGGGGAAGGTGGTGCCACGGCCCTATCCCAAAGGTTAGGTTGTGATCTAGTGGCGCGCGCCGTGTCATTTTGCAATGGTAATTGATATATGCAACATGCATAAGGCAGTTTTGCAAAATGCATTATGTCAATGGAAGGTAAACACACACCCCAAAGCCGCAGAAATCCTCAACTTCCCGGAGGCGGCACCACTTGGCATCCCGCCTGCAATCCTCGGTTGGCATGAAGGCGACAACGCCTCACACCGACGAACCGATGGAGACCGACATGAACAAGTTCTTCGCCAAGACCGCCGCCGCCGCCGCTCTCGCCGCCGCCATCGCCGCCCCCGCCATGGCCCAGAACGCGTCCGGCACGATCCAGCTGAAGGGCAATGTCGCTCTGTCCTGCACCATCGCCGTCCAGGACCTGAACCAGTCGCTGGCCCTTAAGGCCGGTGAAACCGCCAAGACGGTCGGTTCGGTCACCGAGACCTGCAATTCCGGCTCCGGCTACAAGATCACGCTGGCCTCCGCCAATGCCGGCAAGCTGAAGTCCGGCAACTTCACCATCGATTACTCCGTCAATTATGACGGCCAGGGCGGCGCCCTGACCAGCCAGATGGTCGTTGACCGCTCTACCGCCCAGTTTGGCAAGAAGTCCGACCTGAAGGTCACCATTGCCGCCTCCGACCAGTATATCGCCGGCGACTATGCCGACACCGTCACCGTCACCATCGCCGCCAAGTAAGGCGTTCAGTTCCCAACCAAGTTTCGTCGGGCAGTTCTAGCCTGCTCCCCCGTCCGGGCAACCGGACGGGGGCTTTTTCATTTCGGGGTGACCGCAGGCCGGCAATGGCCTATATCCACGCGCGACGTCATCGTTGGACAGGCTTCCCACCCGTGTCAGATTTTGAAACCAGATTTGGCGAACCGCTGGCCAAGGTGATGCGGCATTTCGATGAGTTGCGCGACGGTCTGGCGTCGGGCGCGCTCAGCGGTGATGCCTTTGTGAAGGCCAGCCAGGAATATGCCGAGTTGGAACCTGTGGCCATGGCTATCACCGAGATGCGCCGCGCCCATGCCGACATGGCCGAGCTGGAGGCCATGGCCACCAGCGAGGACGCGGAGATGCGCGATCTGGCGGCCGACGAACTGGCCGAGGCCAAGCGCCGCCTGCCCGAACTGGAACGCCGTATCCTGCTGGCCCTGCTGCCCAAGGATGAAGCGGACGAGCGCAACGCCATCCTGGAAGTGCGCGCCGGCACCGGCGGGGATGAGGCCGCCTTGTTCGCTGCCGAACTGTTCGAGATGTACAAGCGCTATGCCGCCGCCCAGGGCTGGCGGTTTGAGACCATGGATGTCAGCGAGACGGGCATCGGCGGCTATAAGGAAGCCAGCGCCACCATCACGGGGCGCAGCGTGTTCCGCCGCCTGAAATTCGAATCGGGTGTCCACCGGGTGCAGCGTGTGCCAGCCACGGAGACGCAGGGTCGCATCCACACCTCAGCCGCCACCGTCGCGGTCCTGCCGGAAGCCGAGGAAGTGGATATCCATATCGATGAGCGCGATCTGCGCATCGATGTCTTCCGCTCCTCCGGCCCTGGCGGGCAGTCGGTGAATACCACCGACAGTGCGGTGCGCATCACCCACCTGCCCACCGGCATCGTGGTCAGCCAGCAGGACGAGAAAAGCCAGCACAAGAACAAGGCCAAGGCCCTGAAGGTGCTGCGCGCCCGCCTCTATGAGGCCGAACGCCAGCGTCTGGCATCCGAACGCGCCGCCGACCGCAAAAGCCAGGTCGGGTCGGGCGACCGCTCGGAACGCATCCGCACCTATAATTTCCCGCAAGGGCGCATCACCGACCACCGCATCAACCTGACCCTCTATGGCAAGATTGACCGGTTCATGACCGGCGAGATGGACGAGGTCATCGACGCCCTGATCGCCCAGGAAGAGGCGGAGCGGCTGGCGGAATTGCAGTAGAACCCGATTTTACGTCCCGATCAGGCCCAGTTCCGGGCTGGAGGCCTCCGCCCGCAGGCGCTTGGGGATGCGACCCGCCAGACGCGCCATGCGCCCACCCTCTACGCCGGCCCGCATGGCGGCTGCCATCATCACGGGATCGGTGCTTTTCGAGACGGCGGTGTTTAGCAGGACGGCATCGCAACCCAGTTCCATGGCGAGCGCCGCATCGCTGGCGGTGCCAATACCGGCATCCAGGACCACGGGCACGCTGCTGTTCCGGCAGATCGTCTCGATATTATACGGGTTCAGAATGCCCAGGCCCGTGCCGATGGGCGCCCCCAGCGGCATGACGGCGGCACAGCCGACATCGGCCAGCCTGCGGCAGACGATGGGATCGTCGGTGCAATAGGGCAGGACCACGAACCCATCGCGCATAAGCTCATCCGCCGCGCGCAGCAGCTGTTCCACGTCGGGATACAGCGTCTCCCGATCGCCGATCAGTTCCAGCTTGATCCAGTTGGTGTCCATGGCTTCGCGCGCCAGTTGCGCGGTCAGGACGGCGTCCTTCACCGTGGAACAGCCGGCGGTATTGGGCAGCAGCCAGACCTTCCCCGCCACCAGATCCAGCAGCCCCTCCCCATAGCCCGTAAGGTCAGAGCGGCGGACGGAGACGGTGAGGATTTCAGCGCCTGACGCTGCCAGACTGTCCAGGAACACCTGCTGGTTGGGATAGCCGGCGGAACCCAGGAACAGCCGGGACCGGAAGCTTTTGCCCGCGATCTTCAGCGGATCATTCATCTCAACCACCTTGCAGGACCTTGACGATTTCCACCCGGTCACCGGGGGAAAGGATGGTATCGGCCCAGCGCCCGCGCGGGACCACGGTATCGTTGAGGGCAACGGCAATGCCGCGCGCACCCGGATCAATCCCTTCCACCGCCATCACGGCGGTCAGGGCGTAGTTGTCCGGTTCCAGGTTCTTGCCATTCACGCTGATCATTGCACGTTCCCCCTATGCGGCACGCGCCGCATCGAAACGGCCAGCCCCGAACGGGGCGATATGCGGATCGACACGCCCGGTCAAGACCAGATCGGCGATGGCGTCCGCGGTGATGGGGGCCAGAAGGATGCCGTTGCGATGGTGGCCCGTGGCCAGCACCAGCCCCTCCAGACCTGCCGCCGGCCCCAGGATGGGCGCATCGTCGCGGCAGCCGGGCCGGTGGCCTACCCACATTTCCCTTACCGGCAGTTCCTCCACCCCCGGCAGGGCCCGCCAGGCGGCGTCCAGCAGGGCCAGAACCCCGCCTGCGGTCATCTGTGTGTCAAAGCCCTTTTCCTCTGTCGTCGCCCCGATGATCAGGGTGCCATCGGTGCGCGGCACCAGATAACATTTGGGCGCCCACACGACATGGGACAACAGCGGGTTTGCCGGGTCCATGGCCAGCGACATCATCTGGCCCTTCACGGGCCGCACGGGCGGCGGGTTGGCCTGTCCGGGGACAAGGCGCGACCAGGCCCCTGCCGCCAGCACGACCGTATCGGCAGTGACGGTACGCTCACCCAGGACCACACCCGTCACCCGTCCGCCCTGCACATCCAGGGCTGTGACATCCACGCCCTCATGCAGGCGGGCACCTGTGCGTTCCAGCGCCACGCGCAGCGCGGCGGCGACCAGCCGGTTATCCACCTGCCCGTCCTTGGCGCTGAACACGCCGGCGGCCGTGCGTGGGTTCAGGAAGGGTTCCTTCTCCTTGGCCGCCGCCCCCGACAGCCAGACAAGGTCCAGACCCAGCCCGCGCTGGAACTCATAGTTGGACCGCAACAGCTCCACCTCGTCCCGCGTGCTGGCCACGACCAGCGTCCCTTCACTGCGTAGGCCCACGGGCAGGCCGGTCAGCGCCTCCAGCTCAGCCGCGAAGCCCGGCCAGCGGGCCTGGCTTTCCAGGCAGAGCGGCAGCAGGCGCTGCTCCCCCGGCTCCGCCTCGACCCCGGCGGCCAGCATGCCGGCGGCGGCCCGTGTGGCCCCCTGACCGGCACTGGCACGGTCGAAGATATCGACAGACGCCCCGGCCTGGGCCAGACGCCAGCCGATGGCCATGCCGATGATGCCGCCGCCGATGATGGCGACGCGCGGTCTGTCAGGTTTGTGCAGCAAACTCATTTTCGCCTTCTCCCTTCGCCGGCATGACCCGGATCAGGTTCGATGGGTGTGATCTCAGCCACCCGTTTCTGGAACAGGCGGCACCCCAGGGTCCATGCGCTATGTCATGGGCCTGTCACGTTCGGAATGCAAGTGGATGGGCGCTGCCATAACAATCTCCCCTGATCGTAACCGATCAAGGGAGATTTCATGTTCCCTCATGCGCCGGGCTGGCGGTCGCCAGCCTCCGATCTGCCAAGCGTCAAACCCTTGGCAGATCGGTATCAACTCCGCCCCGCCGGGATCGCGCTTGACCATTGGCGGCGCTGGGCATATTTGCCCCCATGGGGACAGTCCCGTCCCGCCCCTTCTGCCCGGACCCCGCACCCATGTCGCTGCTGCCCATCCTCACCATCCCCGACACCCGCCTGAAGGCGAAGTGCAAGCCCTTGACCAATGTTGATGGCCGCGTGGCGACGCTGATGGATGACATGCTGGAGACCATGTACAAGGCCCCTGGCATCGGACTGGCGGCACCGCAGATCGGCCTGCTGGAACGGGTCATCGTCGTGGACGTGTCGGAGAATCGCAGCGACGCGCTAGCCATGGTCAATCCGGAACTGATCTGGACGTCGGACGAGCAGGCCATCACCCAGGAAGGTTGCCTGTCCATCCCGGAGATCTATGCCGAGGTGACGCGGCCCAAGATGGTGCGCGTGCGCTATGTCGACCGGGGCGGCGAGGTGCGGGAAATGGATGCCGACGGCCTGCTGGCCACCTGCATCCAGCATGAGATCGACCACCTGAACGGCGTGCTGTTCATCGACCATCTGTCGTCGCTGAAGCGCAACATGCTGCTGCGCAAGTATAACAAGGCGAAGAAGTAACGCCTCCGCCTGCCCCCTTCTGAAAGGTGCCCCATGCCGCTGCGTCTCGCCTTCATGGGCACGCCGGATTTTTCCGTCTCCATCCTGGATGCGCTGGTTGCATCCGGGCATGAGGTCGTCTGCGTCTACAGCCAGCCGCCGCGCCCTGCCGGTCGGGGGCAGCAGCTACAGGCCAGCCCCGTGCATCGCCGGGCAGAAGCCCTGGGCATCCCCGTCCGCACGCCGAAAAGCCTGCGCAAGGCAGAGGAACAGGCGGAATTCGCGGCCCTGAACCTTGATTGCGCCATCGTTGCCGCCTATGGTCTGATCCTGCCGCAGGCCATCCTGGATGCGCCGCGCCTGGGCTGCGTCAATGTCCATGCCAGCCTGCTGCCGCGCTGGCGCGGGGCGGCCCCGATCCAGCGGTCGATCCTGGCCGGGGATGCACAGACCGGCGTGACCATCATGCAGATGGATGCCGGGCTGGATACCGGTGCCATGCTGCTGAAGGATGCGCTGCCCATCACGGCGCGGATGAATGCCGCCGATCTGCATGACGCGCTGGCCGCCATGGGCGCACGCCTGATGGTGCAGGCGCTGCCCGGCATCGCCGATGGCACCCTGACGCCCGTGCCGCAGCCGGAAGCAGGCGTGACCTATGCCGCCAAGCTGTCCAAGGAAGAAGGACGGCTGGACCTGACCCGCCCGGCGGTGGAACTGGACCGGCAGGTGCGCGGCCTGACCCCCTGGCCCGGCACCTGGATCGATCTGGCCAATGGCGAGAAGCTGAAAGTGCTGGAGGCGACGGCGGTGGACGGGTCGGGTGAGCCGGGAACCCTTCTAGACGCCGCCCCCACCCTGGCATGTGGTCAGGGCGCCCTGCGCCTGATCCGGGTGCAGCGGGCGGGCAAGGGACCGGTCGATGGTGCCGCCTTCCTGCGCGGTTTCCCGCATCAGATGGGGCAAAAGATTACAGCGTAGGTTGATACGGGCGGCCCCACGTCCCTGTCGCCAGGGTTTCATACCCATGCTAGAATTCTTCTAAACAAGGACCTTCCCCCCGCCCTTGGCAGAGGACGGGGGAAGGTCCATTGGCGGCCGGGTGTTCCGACCGTCCCTGACATGTTGGCGGGCCGACGATAACAAAGGCGGAGGAAACCCCATGTCCAACCCAGGCAACCCGGCCAATCCCGGCACGCCACCCGATTTCTTCACGCGTTTCCCCATGCAGGAGGTAACCAGTGCCGCGCTGGACGCCGTGCTGGCGGAGGAGGGGGCCCCGCCGCTGACCATCCTGTTCCTGTGGGGGCGCGACTGTCCCAATTGCGACATTGCCAAACATGCCATCCTGTCCGCCCCGCCGCGCTTCATCTGGCCGGAGGTGCGGTGGCTGCATGACAATGTCTATGACGACATGGAGATGGCGAACCGGTTCAGCCTGCATGGCATCCCCGTCTTCTTCGTGTTCCGGGGCAAGCGGTTGATCGGCAAGATGACCAGCTGGCCCGGTATCGGCGATTTCACCAATGTCATCGCCGGCCAGATCGCCGCCTTGCCGGGATATCACCCGCCGTCGGGCCGCCCGAAACTGACCCTGGTGAAGGGCTGAAAATTTTCCGGCGGTGTCATGTCGGGATCGCGGCCCCTGTCCCGTCCTTGGGCTATCGGGACAGGCAAGAGACCTGCCCCCGGCTTGCGAACCCCAAGGAGATGACAATGCGCGTGATGGTGATCGTGAAGGCCACGGAAGACAGCGAGCAGGCGCGGATGCCGTCCATGGAACTGCTGACTGCCATGGGTGCCTTTAACGAGGAACTGATCAAGGCCGGCATCATGCTGGCGGGTGATGGGGTGAAGCCCACCGCCGCCGGTTATCGCATTGCCTTTGATGGCGAGGACCGCACGGTGCGGCCCGGCCCGTTCGGCCCGGCGTCCGAACAGCTGGCCGGTTTCTGGATCTGGCAGGTGAGAGACATGGAAGAGGCGTTAGCCTGGGCCAAGCGCTGCCCCAACCCGATGCCGGGCCCCAGCGAACTGGAAATCCGCCCCCTCTATGAGGAATCGGATTTCATGTAATACCAATCCGCCGAAGGTTTGACCTTCGGCGGATTGGAGGCTGGCGACTGCCAGCCCGGCGCTCGTGCGCCGTGAAGCCAAGCTGCCGGATGGCAGCGCCCGGCGACTGAGGGCCGCCTTGATACTGACCATCGGTCAGTATCAAGGCGGATTGGTATAATGGGGCCGGGTCACGGACCGGGGTTACTGCCCGCTGGGCTGCGCGCCGGTCCGGGCCCTGAAGGCGCGGAGCTGAACGTTGAAGCGTTCGGCAAAAATCTGCATGGCCGTGACCGTCAGGTCGTACTGCTGGATCAGGGCCAGATATTCCTGGCCCGAAATGCGGTTCAGGCTGGCCTTCACCAGCGTGTCCAGGCAGGCATTGAAGGCTTCCGACTGCGTGACATAGGTCTTCACGGCCACCTGTGCGTCGCGCATTTCCGCCTCGGTCGCGGTCTTGCCATCGGGCAGTTTACCCGGCATCTGCGGGCGGGTGCAGCCGGGTGCCGCAGCGGCGGCAGCCTTGGCCTGCGCGTCCTGCTGCTTCACCACCTCACCCATGGTGGGCAAGTTGCTGGCCGCCGGCAGCTGCACCGCCGGGGCGGCCCCTGCAGGGGCGCGGGCTGCAGGCTGATCGGCCTGCCGGGCAATTTCGCCCATGGTCTGGCCGACGGGGCGGTTGGTGTCCTGGTTGGCGGCCAGGGCCGGCAGGGTGGCCAGGGTCAGGGAAGCGGCGAACAGGGAACGGGTCAGCAGGGACATGGTAGGGTGAATGCTCCAACGCGGGACCAGCCAGCAATGCGGCGGAGTTAGGCACAGCTGACCGCAGCTTGCAAGCAGGCGAAATGCCCTTCCTTCGCCGCAAACCCGTGTTAAACAGCGAACAGAGCGTGATTGGGACGGGTTTGGGGATGATCGGCGTCTTTGATTCGGGCCATGGCGGGCTGACGGTGCTGCGGACCTTGCACGCAACCCTGCCGACCCATGATTTCCTGTATCTGGGCGACCATGCCGACGCCCCCTATGGCGACCGCCCGCCAGAGGAGATTTACCACCTGACCCTGGCCGGCGTGTCGCGCCTGTTCGACCGGGGGGCCGGACTGGTCATCCTGGCCTGTAATACCGCCTCCGCCGTGGCCCTGCGCCGGTTGCAACAGACCTGGCTGGACCAGGCCTGGCCGGGTCGGCGTGTGCTGGGTGTGCTGGTGCCCATGGTGGAGGCGGTGACAGGTCAGCCCTGGATGGCCGATATCGCCGCCAGCCGGCAGGCGGGAGAGCCGCGCACCATCGGCATTTTCGCCACCAGCCGCACCGTGGACAGCGGCGCCTATCCCCGCGAAATCGCGGCCCGCGCGCCGGAGGTGCGGGTGGTGCAGCAGGCCTGCCCCGATCTGGTCCCCCTGATCGAGGCAGACGCCGATCCCGCCCGCCTGCGCGACGCCGTCAACCGCTATGCCGACGGTTTGATGACGCAGCTACAGGGCGTGCCGCCGCAAGCCGTCATGCTGGGCTGCACCCATTATCCGCTGGCCGCCGACCTGTTCACCGCCGCCCTGCCACCGGGCGTGGAGGTGCTGTCACAGCCCGACCTGACCGCCAAAAGCCTGTCCGCCTACTTGGCCCGCCACCCGGAATTCGACCGGCCAGGCCGGGGCGAGGTCGGCTTTCTGACCACAGGCGACAGCGCGCGCATCACCGATCTGGCCACCCGTTTCTTTGGCAAACCGGCACGGTTTGCGCGGGTGTAATCACAGCCCCAGCGCCGACAGCAGGGGCGCATCCACCTTGTTGCCAATCCCGCTCAGGTTACTGTCCTTGCGGAACCGGTCGGCACCCTTCTGGCTGTTATTGCCCCAGATGCCATCGGCGGTGCCGACCTCGGTATAGCCACGGCTGTTCAGTGCCTGCTGTACCGCCTGGATCGTACTCTTAGCGTTGGGGTCGCGCACGCTCTGCCCGGCCAGGACCTTGCGGACCTTGTCCAGCCAGGCGTTGCGATCGTCCAGACCGTTCAGGCCACCATTGATCTTCTTTACGACGCCGTTGAAATCGCCCGTGTCGCAGATCGGGTTCAGGCCCTTCCAGGCCCAGAAGCCGCAGGCCACCCGCAGCGCATTTTCCGGTGCCGCCGCCAGATCGGGATTATTGACCAGATCCAGGCCCGCCGCCTGCCCCACGGCGGTATAGGCGTCGCGGCCCGTCAGCTGGATATAGCCGCGTCCCCGGTACAGATAGCCATCGCCCGGCTGGGTATTGCCCATGCGCCCGGCATAGACATTGTTGGCCAGCGCCTCGGGATTGTTCACATAAGGCTGGGCCGATGCCTCCGTCGGGAACCGGCTGGGCCAGACAGCGCAGAGGCGGGCGGCGGTGGAATAGTTCAAATTCTCATGCGTGATGGTGCAGCCGCCCGATTCATGCCCGACATTGGCCAGAAAATAGGGCAGCCGGTTATCCTTGCCCGCATCCGAAAACCCAAAGGACCCGAACAGCCCGTCCGCCTGCGCCGCCATCTGGGCCAGATGATCCTGCGGGGCCTGGGGGAAAAGCTGCGTGAACATGCCGATATCCATGGGGACGCCCCTGATCCGATGCCGAAACAGGGCTCAGGATGCATCTCCACATGGATCGCATTCAATAGTTATTCGCCAATAACGTTGCCCTGATCGTATGCATTACTCAGTTCACCCGCTCCCGGTCGTCAGGATCGCGGGCCAAGACCTCGCGCTTGCCGGCGTGGTTGGCGCGGCTGACCACGCCTTCCTTTTCCATGCGTTCGATCAGGCGGGCGGCGGAATTGTAGCCGATGCGCAGATGGCGCTGGATGAAGCTGGTGGAGGCCTTGCCCTCGCGCGTTACCACGGCCACGGCCTGATCGTACAGATCGTCGCCCGTCGGTTCCCCGCCCTTGCCGCCCTCACCACCACCACCGGCCTCCGACGGGTCGAACTCTTCCTCTTCCTCGGTCACGGCATCGACATAGGACGGTTCGCCCTGGGCCTTCAGGAAGCGGACGGCCTGCTCCACCTCCTCGTCCCGCACGAAGGGGCCGTGGACGCGGGTGATGCGACCGCCGCCGGCCATGTACAACATGTCACCCTGGCCCAGAAGCTGTTCGGCGCCCTGTTCGCCCAGGATGGTGCGACTGTCGATCTTGCTGGTGACCTGGAAGCTGATGCGGGTGGGGAAATTGGCCTTGATGGTGCCGGTGATGACATCCACCGACGGGCGCTGTGTCGCCATGATCAGGTGGATGCCGGCGGCGCGTGCCATCTGGGCCAGACGCTGGATCGCCGCTTCGATATCCTTGCCCGCCACCAGCATCAGGTCCGCCATCTCGTCGACGATGACCACGATATAGGGCAGCTCCGTCAGGTCGATGGGCTGTTCCTCATAGATCGGCTTACCCGTATCGGGGTCAAAGCCGGTCTGCACGCGGCGGGTCAGCACCTCGGCGTTCTGGCGTGCCTCTTTCAGGCGGGCGTTGTAGCCGTCGATATTGCGCACGCCCAGCTTGGACATGTTGCGATACCGGTCCTCCATCTCCCGCACCGCCCATTTCAGGGCGACGACGGCCTTTTTCGGATCGGTGACGACGGGGGCCAGAAGGTGCGGAATGCCCTCGTAGATGGACAGTTCCAGCATCTTGGGATCGACCATGATGAAGCGGCACTTGTCCGGCGGCATCCGGTACAGGATGGACAGGATCATGGTGTTGATGGCCACCGACTTACCCGAACCGGTGGTGCCGGCCACCAGAAGGTGGGGCATGCGGGCCAGATCGGCGATGACGGGGCCGCCGCCAATATCCTTGCCCAGGACAAGGGCCAGTTTCTGCTGGCTCTTCTCATAGGCATCCGACATCAACAGTTCGCGCAGGTAGACGGTCTCCCGCCGCTGGTTCGGCATTTCGATGCCGATGACATTGCGGCCCGGCACCACGGCCACGCGCACCGATACTGCCGACATGGAGCGGGCAATATCATCGGCCAGACCGATGACGCGGGAGGATTTGACGCCGGGGGCGGGTTCCAGTTCGTAAAGGGTGACGACGGGGCCGGGGCTGACCTTCACGATTTGGCCGCGCACCCCGAAATCCTCCAGCACGCTCTCCAGCATCTCGGCATTGCGCTGCAACGCCTCCTCGCTCATCAGCGGGCCGACGCCGTGGGGCGGCAGTTGCAGGATATCGACAGGCGGCAACTCGTAATCGCCGCGCGCTTCTGGTTCCAGCAGCAGGTTGGCCTGCCGGGCCTTCTCCACCTTGCGCGCCACCTCGGGCAGGGGCTTGGGTGCCGGGGCCACGACCGGCGGCGCGTGACGACGGCGTTCTTCCGATGCTGACGGTGGCGGATCGGCGGACACCTCACCAGACGGGGCGACATTGGGGGCTGCTGCCGCCTCCGGTCCGAGGCTGCCTAACGAGGGGGCAACACGGGTGGCGGTCGCGGCCACCGGGGATGCCGCATCCTTCCCGGCGGCACCGGGGCGCAGGCGGGACAGCAGGCCCGCGGCCTTGGCGCGCATGTTTTCGGCCAGGGCCGGGCGTGTGGTGTCGGCATCCGGCTTGGCATCCGTGACTGCCGGGGCATCGCGCCAGCGCGGGGGGGGGGCCGGCGGCGGCACCGCCGCTTCTTCGTCCTCATCCTCGCCGGTCAGCCGGGCATTCTTGAAGCGCCCGGCCTGATGGCCCAGGCCCCGGAAGAACTCCGTCACCTCCCACAGCCGGATATCCAACGCCCACAGGCACAGGAACAGGGCTGGGATCAACAGGACCAGACCGATCAACGGGCCTGACACGCTGCCGGCCAGGGCCACCACCAGATTGAGGATCGGCTTGACCAGCAGGGCACCCGCCGGGCCGCCCCAGGCGGCATTGCCATTGGCCAGACAGACCATGGCCATAGCCATGATCAAGACCGCCGCCAGGGCCAGCGGCACCCGCAGCGCAATGTTGCGCACGGGCCGGTGCCGGAACACGCGCCAGCCCCAGCCCAGCAGGAACAGGGGCAGCAGATAGGCGGCATAGCCCAGCGATTGCAGGAACAGGTCTGACGTGTAGGCACCAGGCGTGCCCAGCAGGTTGCGCGCCATGGCCTTGTCGGTGGGCACCGCCGTGCTCCATGACGGATCGCGGCTGTCATAGGACAGGAAGGAAACCAGCAGGGCCAGACCCATCAGGATGATGACCAGCCCCACACCCTCCACCACGCGGCGCAGGGCGAAGGCCAGCATGCCCTCGGGCAGCAGGCTCGACTTGCGCGGTCCCAGCCCGGGGCCGGGTGCGGGACCACGCGGGGGCACGCGGCCTTGGGGCGGTGTCTGGGGTGCGGGGCGGCTCGGCATGGGCGCTCGTCCGGTCAGCGGGTCGAAAAGGATCAGGACAGGATGCGGGCCAGCCGTTCCATCGACCGGGCCACATTGTCAGCATCATGAACAAGGGCGACGCGGATATAGCGGTCGCCCGGATTATAGCCATCTTCATGCGGCTGGGTCAGGTAGGCACCGGGCAGCACCTTGATGGCACCTTCCCGCCACAGGCGCTTTGTCGCCTCCTCTCCGTTGGCGGCCACACCCGTGACATCCAGCCACAGAAAGAAGCCAGCGTCCGGCCGGTAGTAGCCCAGCTTGCCCGCCAGCACCGCCTCCGCCGCGTCGACATTGGCGCGGTAATGGGCGCGGTTGATCGCCACATGCGCATCATCGGCCCAGAGTGCGGCGGACGCGGCCAGCACCGGCAGCGGCATGCCCGCCAGCGAATAGGCACGCAGCCGCGCAAACCCCGCAATCAGGGCAGGATCACCCGCCATGAAACCGGAACGAAGCCCGGCTGCACTGGATCGTTTTGAAAGCGAATGAAAACACAGCAGATTGGAAAGCGGGTTCTCCCCGCCCAGCTCGCGGGCCGCATCCATGCCGCCGGCCGGCGCGGCATTGTGCCAAAGCTCGCCATAGCACTCGTCCGTGACCAGGGTGAAGCCATGGCGGCGGGCGAGCGTCAGGGCACGCTTCAGATAGTCCAGGCTGGCCACCGCCCCTTGCGGGTTGGCCGGCGTGCAGAGGTAGAACAGGGCAGTGCGTTCCCAAATCTCTTCCGACACGCTGTCCAGATCAGGCAGGAAACCCGTCTCCTTTGTGCCATCCAGCATAACCGGTTCGGCCCCCGCCATCAGGGCGGCACCCAGATAGACGGCGTAGAATGGGTTGGGGATCAGGACGACGGGCCGCCCGCCGGCCTTGGTCTTGGGCACCACCAGTTGTGGCAACTGATACAGCGCCTCACGCGTGCCGCAGACGGGCAGCACCGCCTTGTCGGCGGGCACGAAGCCGTCGGGCAGGTTGAAACGGCGCGACAGCCAGGCCGCTGCCGCCGCCCGGAATTCCGGTGTGCCGGCGGTCGGCGGATATTTGGCCCAGGCGGCGGGTGCCGATGCCGCCAGCATGTCGGTCAGCAGGGAGGGCGGATTATTCTGTGGCTCCCCGATGGTCAGGATGCTGGGCGCGACATTGGCCAGCGGCGTGACATCGGATAGCAAGGCCGCCAGCCGGGGAAACGGATATTCCGGCAGGGCCGACATCATCTCGTTACGGCTGGGCGCCTGAAGGGAACTGGCGGCGTCGAACATCATGGCCCTTGCTGCTGGCAAAGCATCAGTATGGCCGCACGGCAGGCGGCGGATTCCAGTCCAAGTGTAGCCGCCGCCCACCCCCGGCACAAGCAGCCCATTCAGGGCGGCCGGGGGCGAAGAATCATCTTGTTACAAGGGCTTGTGGATAAACCTTGAGAAAAACGTTGAAAACCTTCGTAAGCCCTTGATCCGAATCATAAATTTTGCATGAACGAATCAGGAAAACCCGTTCGCGGAAGGTTCCGCGAACGGGCTTGAATGCCTTTGTATGACTGGATAGTGCCGCCCCTTAAAGGGCGTCGCCATTCTGTTCACCGGTGCGGATGCGCACGGTCTGCACCACGTCCAGGACGAAGATCTTGCCATCGCCGATGCGGCCGGTATTGGCGGCCTTCTGGATGGCGTCAACCACGCTGTCCGACAGCTCATCCGTGACGGCTACTTCCACCTTCACCTTGGGCAGGAAGCTGACGGAATATTCAGCGCCGCGATAGATCTCAGTCTGGCCTTTCTGACGGCCGAACCCCTTCACCTCCGAGACGGTCAGGCCCTGGATGCCAAGTCCCGTCAGGGCCTCGCGCACCTCGTCCAGCTTGAACGGCTTGATGATGGCCACGACGAGCTTCATTGCGCTCTCCCTTTCCTCTGCATGGAACAGATCAAGACTAAGGATGCCGGCACCGGCGCAACACCGGTGTCCCGGCAGTCTAACTTACAAGAACCGTGCCGCGTGCCATTTCCATGGTGTTCGGCGCGAAAAACCTGGGTCCCCCACAAGGCCGCCTGGGGATTCGGCGCGCACATGGGCAGATGCTGATTAAATTTTGTGCAACAGCTGCGACGCCGCGCCATCTGGACAGGCTAATGGGCTTGCGCCAAGTTAACGACCGCCCAAAAGAGCAGCCAGATCCCGGAAAACGCATCATGTCCGTGCAGCATGCCGATCATCAGGCCGATGTCATCATCGTCGGCGGGGGCCTTTCCGGCCTGACGCTGGCCTGTGCGCTGGGAACCGCCGGTGTTTCCACCCTGGTCATCGACCGGGAACCGGCGGAAGACACGTTGCAGCCCGATTTCGACGGGCGCACCACGGCCATCGCCTATGGGGCCGGAACCGTGCTGATGGGGGCTGGGGTCTGGGACCATCTGGATGGCAATGTCGGGCCGATGCTGGATATCCGCGTCACCGATCAGTCATCGCCCCTGTTCCTGCATTACGACCATCGGGAGGTTGGCGACCGACCCTTCGGCTGGATCATTGAGAACCGGGTACTGCGCCATGCGCTGTATCGCCGGCTGAAGCAGTTGCCCGCCGTCACGCATCTGGCACCTGCCACGGTCACGGCCATGGTGCGCGACAATGCCGGTGTGCGTGTCACCCTTGCCGATGGGCGGGTTGCCGCCGGCCGGCTGGTGGTGGGGGCCGACGGCAAGAAAAGCTTCTGCCGCGAACAGGCCGGCATCAAACAGATCGGCTGGTCCTACAAGCAGCACGCCATCGTCTGCACAATCCGCCATACCGGCCCACATGGTGGCGTGGCGGTGGAACAGTTCCTGCCCGCCGGCCCCTTCGCCATGCTGCCGCTGGCCGGCGGCCACCATACCAGCATCGTCTGGACCGAGCCGTCGGATCGTGTCGACTTCTACATGAACCTGTCGGAAGAACGGTTCACAGAAGAACTGCAATTGCGCGTGGGCGACTGGCTGGGCGATGTCACGCCGGTGGCGGGCCGCTGGGCCTGGCCGCTGGGCTTGGCCCATGCCGAACGCTATATCGACACGCGCCTGGCGCTGGTCAGTGAAAGCGCCCATGGCATGCACCCGATTGCGGGCCAGGGCCTGAATGTCGGCATCCGCGATCTGGCCGCTTTGGCCGAGGTGGTGGTGGATGCCATCCGGGTGGGGCTCGACCCCGGTGCGCCCGATGTGCTGGAACGGTATCAGCGCTGGCGTCGCACCGACACGGTCACTCTGCTGGCAACCACCGATGCCCTGGTCCGGTTGTTCAGCAATGATATCAAGCCGCTGGGCCATGCCCGCCGCCTGGGCATGGCGGCCATCAACAATCTGGCCCCGCTGAAGCCTGCCAAGCAGTTCTTCATGCGTCACGCCATGGGCATTGTCGGCGAGTTGCCGCGTCTGGTGCGGGGCGAGGCGCTGTAAGGCGCCCAGCCGTCAATCCTGCTTGCGCGTGAACGCGACGACGCCGCGCATCATGCGTTCCATATCGCGGATCAGGTCCGCCTGCCGGGCCTGACGGCGCTGCGCATCCGTCTGGTCCTCTGTTGCCACTGCGGGCCGGCGCCCGCCGGCCTGTTCATGATCATCCGTTTCCATCGCCACCCACCTCAGCAAACGGCCCCCGCCGCATACGATAGTCCGCCAGTGTTGCAGGGGTGGCAATCCGCCTCCTGCACATGGCTGGCGTCAAAACGTCGCGGAGCCGACACGAAACCGCAACAGACAGATGCACACATAAAGATATCTTTATGCTTGCCCGCAATCACTCCGCCTGATACATCCTGCATCAGACGCGGCGGTCATTGTGGCATGCCGCTGCTTTGCATTCTGTAAACGCCAAGATCAGCACCCGCAGGGGTGCGACCGGAGCCATCCATGACCGCCTTCACCGATTACAAGGTCGCCGACATCTCGCTCGCCGGCTGGGGCCGCAAGGAAATCACCATTGCCGAAACCGAGATGCCGGGCCTGATGGCCCTGCGCGAGGAATATGGCGCGTCCAAGCCGCTGGCCGGTGCCCGCATCGTCGGCTGCCTGCACATGACCATTCAGACGGCAGTGCTGATCGAAACGCTGACCGCGCTGGGCGCCACCGTCCGCTGGTCCTCGTGCAACATCTTCTCCACCCAGGATCAGGCCGCCGCCGCCATTGCCGCCGCCAACATCCCGGTTTTCGCCTGGAAGGGTGAGACGGAAGAGGAATTCTGGTGGTGCATTGAGCAGACGCTGCGCGGCCCGGATGGCTGGACCCCGAACATGATCCTGGACGATGGCGGCGACGTCACCCAGATCATGCACGACAAGTACCCGGAAATGCTGGCCGACATTAAGGGCCTGTCGGAAGAGACGACGACGGGCGTGCATCGCCTGTATGAGATGGTGAAGGCCGGCACCCTGAAGGTCCCCGCCATCAACGTGAATGACAGCGTCACCAAGTCGAAGTTCGACAATCTGTATGGCTGCCGCGAGTCGCTGGTGGACGGCATCAAGCGCGCCACCGACGTGATGATCGCCGGCAAGGTCGCTGTGGTCGCCGGCTATGGCGATGTGGGCAAGGGTTCCGCCGCCTCGCTGCGCACCCAGGGTGCCCGCGTTCTGGTGACGGAGATCGATCCGATCAACGCCCTGCAGGCCGCCATGGAAGGCTATCAGGTCGTCACCATGGAAGATGCCGCCCCCGTCGGCGACATCTTCGTGACCGCCACCGGCAATGTGGACGTCATCACGCTCGACCATATGCGCGCCATGAAGGACCGCGCCATCGTCTGCAATATCGGCCATTTCGACAGCGAGATTCAGATCGCCTCGCTCCAGAACTATGTCTGGGACGAAGTGAAGCCGCAGGTCGATGAGGTCGTGTTCCCCGATGGCAAGCGCCTGATCGTGCTGGCCAAGGGCCGTCTGGTGAACCTGGGCTGCGCCACCGGCCACCCCAGCTTCGTGATGTCCGCCAGCTTCACCAATCAGGTGCTGGCCCAGATCGAGCTGTGGCAGAACCATGCCAAGTACGAGAACAAGGTCTATGTGCTGCCCAAGCACCTGGACGAGAAGGTGGCCCGCCTGCACCTGGACAAGATCGGCGCGAAGCTGACCCAGCTTTCGCAGAAGCAGGCCGACTACATCGCCGTGCCGGTCCAGGGTCCGTTCAAGCCCGACCACTACCGCTACTGATATCGGTGCCCATACCGGGTGCCGACATGCGAACCCCCCGCCGGGCGACCGACGGGGGTTTTTGCCTTTAAAAGCATTCCCTTCTTACCCCGCCCCTTTTGCCGCCCTTTCCCGGTCAGCGGCCTCATAGAAGCCCATCTGGTCTGCATGGGCCTTTTGAAAGGCGGGGCGGGCGATGATACGGGCCACATAGGCCTCGGTCGCGGGCCGGTCGCCGAAGGCCCGCACATCCCGCACCCGCAGCACGTCTGCCATCAGCAGGTCTGCGACAGTGAAGCGGCCGGCGGCCAGCCATTCGCGCCCGCGCAACACGGCCTCCAACTGATCCAGGCGCTTGGTCACCCAGCCGGTCAGTTCATTATCCTTGCGGCCTGAGATACCCAGAAACCACCAGGGCACACTGACCATCTCGATGGAGTTCAGGGCGGCCAGGGTCCATTGCAGCGTCTCCGCCTCCCCCACCGGATCGGACGGCATCAGGGTGGCGCTCTTGCGCGCCAGATGCAGCAGGCCAGCACCGCTTTCAAACAGTTGCAGACCGCCATCGTCCAGAAACGGCACCTGCCCAAAGGGCTGCCGGTCAAGATGGTTGGTGTCCCGGTCCTCAAACCGGATGGTCCTTACCGCATAGGGCAGGCCCGCCTCTTCACACGCCCAGCGCAGACGCAGGTCGCGGACAAAGCCGCGCGGGCCGTCGGGCACCCAATCCAATGTCCAGATGGTCAGTTCGCTCATGATATCAGGCCTTGTGATGGGGACGCCCGATCATGACCCAAACGCCCCTACGCGGCCATCCCCGCCGCATGGCCGCTGGACCAGGCCCATTGGAAATTATAGCCACCCAGCCAGCCGGTAACGTCCACCGCCTCTCCCACCACGAACAGGCCAGGGACTTTTTTGGCTTCCATGGTCTTGGAGGACAGCTCTGCCGTATCCACCCCACCCAGCGTCACCTCCGCCGTGCGGTAGCCCTCGGTTCCGTCCGGGTGAACGGTCCAGGCGTGCAGAGCGCTGGCCACGGCCATCAGGTCGGCATCCTTGATATCGGCCATGGGCCGGTTGACCAGGGGGGCCGGGCCGACCAGCGCCACCTCGAACAGCCGCTCGGCAAAGCGCCGCGGCAGGATTTCGCCCAGGATGGTCTTCAGCTCCGCCTTGTGCCGGGATTTCTTCAGACCCTTCAGATGCTCGAACAGGGGCAGATCGGGCGACAGGTCGATGCGCACCCCCAGCCCCTCCCGCCAGTAGGAGGAGATTTGCAGGATCGACGGGCCCGACAGGCCGCGATGGGTGATCAGCAGCGCCTCGCGGAACTTTCCCTTTTCGCAGGAAACCGACGCTTCCAGCGGCACGCCGGACAGGTCCTTCAGCTTTTTCAGGTCCGTCGGCGCAAAGGTCAGGGGCACCAGGGCCGGGCGCGGCTCCACCAGGTTCAAACCCCATTTCCGGGCCAGACGGAAGGCGAAATCAGTCGCCCCCATTTTGGGGATGGACGGGCCACCCGTGGCCAGAACGAAACTGTCGGACGTGAAGCTGCCGTGGCTGGTCACCACGCTGAACCCGCCACCAACGACCGGCATGACCTCATCAATCCGGCATGCGGTGCGGATGGCGACACCGGCATCAGCGCATTCATCCAGCAGCATGCCCAGGATACGCGGCGCGCCATCGTCGCAGAATAACTGCCCCAGCTTTTTCTCGTGCCAGCCGATACCGTGCCGGTCCACCAGGGCGATAAAGTCATGCTGCGTATGGCGTTTCAGGGCAGAGATGGCGAAATGCGGGTTGGCCGACAGGTAGCGGTCGGGCCGCGCCTCCAGATTGGTGAAATTGCAGCGCCCGCCGCCGGAGATCAGGATCTTCTTCCCCACCTTCTCCGCATGGTCCAGCACCAGAACGCGCCGTCCGCGCCGCCCGGCAAAGATGGCGGCGTACAGCCCGGCGGCCCCGCCCCCGGCGATGATGATGTCGTGATGCGAAGTCATGCCCTTGGCGTTAGCAGGGAACGGGCGGGGGATCAATCATCCCCTTCAAGGTCATCGTCGGGCAGGCCCTTGGTGTTGGCCAGCTTGCACTTGGAAAAATCCACGCCGCGCATGTCGGCATTGGTCAGGTTGGCGTCGGTCAGGTCAGCGCCCTTGACGCTGACATTGCGGATCTGGGCCTGACGCAGATCGGCACCGGTCAGGTTGGCACCCGTCAGATCGGCACCGACCAGGACGGCCTTGCCCAGCCGCGCACGCTCCATATTGGTCTGCCAGTCATGGCCCTGGATATTGATGGGAGAGGCCAGCACCCCCGTCATGTCGGCCCCCACCAGCATGGACCGGATCATCCGCGTACCGCGCAGATTGGCATTGCGCAGGTTGGCCCCGCGCAGGTCCGCCGAGGACAGGTCGGCCATCAGCAGGGCGGAGCGCGACAGGTTAGCGTTGCGCAGCACGGCCCCCCGGAAGATGCCCGCCGACAGCGTCATGCGCGACAAGTCCATACCCGTCAGGTCCTTGCCCGACAGGTCCAGCTGCTTGCCCTGAGCCCCACTGGTCTCAATCCATTTGGCGTGCGAGGTCAGCATTTCAGCCAGGCTTTCCTCCATCCCGGCCAGTTGCTCGACGGTTTTCACATCCTCGATATTGGCCAGCGTCAGATCGACCCCGTCCAGAATGGCGCCGATAAGATTGGCGCCCTTCAGGTTGGCATGACGCAGGATGGCGCCCGTCATGATGGCGCCCTCCAGATTGGCACCTTCCAGATTGGCTTCCGTCAGGTCGCAGCTCGTCAGGTCGCAGCCTGTCAGGTTGCTGTCGGACAGGTTGGCCTTGACCAGGATGGATCCGCGCAGATCGGCGTCACGCAGGTCGGTCTGCATCACGAAACTGTCCGACAGCCGCGCCTTGGACAGGGTGGCGCGCATGATCACGGCCTTGGACAGGTCAGCCTCGGACGTGGACTGTACCGACACCAGCTCCCCATTACGGGCCAGCGCCAGGGTGCCATTGCGGAAATCGGCCGAGGTCAGGTTGCAGCTGATCAGCACTGCCCCGCGCAGGATGGCCCCGCGCATATCGGCCGCCGTCAGATCGGCGTGCATCAGATCGGCTTCTGCCAGATCAGCGGCATAAAAATTGGTCATGCGCAGATCGGCCCCGCGCATCAGCGTGTTATGCAGCTTGGCACCCGTGAAATCGGCAGAGGCCAGCACGGAGCCCGACAGGTCCAGGTTCGACAGCTCGCACAGCTTGAAATGCGCCCGCACGCCTGTGATGCGCTGCTCCACAAAGGCCTGATGCTGTTTCAGCATCACATCCAAATCATTCTGCGCAATCTTATTCCGGTAGACGCCCAGCCGTTCATCCAGCAGCGAGGGCGATTTCTGGATCGCGACGCGGCTGAGATCGGTCCTGGAGGAACCGTCGGTACGGGTGAATTTAGACATTGGACCCAAGGCCTGGAAACTTGCCGGAAACACTCCGGCCCCTGTAAACGCATTAAGGCACGGGGTTCGTCCGACTTAAAGAGGTAATGCGGATGGGCAGGGGCCTGTCACGCGAAGATCACGGGGTTAATCCATATCAACCCGACCACGCATCTTCTTCACCCCCGACCGTGTGGATTTCGCGTCCAGGCGGCGGGTCTTCGATGCCAGTGTAGGCCGCGTGGGCCAGCGGGGGGCCTGACGTTCCGCCGCCTTGGCCAGGATTTCGACCAGCCTTGCCTTGGCATCCTCGCGGTTGCGTTCCTGGCTGCGGTGGGCTTGTGCCACCAGTACCAGGACGCCGTCCGCCGTCAGCTTGCGTCCCGCCACGCCGCGCACCCGCTGCTTCAGCCAGTCGGGCAGGGTGGGCGAATTGGCGACGTCAAACCGCAACTGTACCGCTGTTTCCACCTTGTTGACATTCTGCCCGCCCGGACCGCCGGCGCGCAGGAAGCTTTCCTGAAGCTCCTCCTCGTCGATGGCGATATGGGGGGTGATGGGGATCATGGGGCCGGTTCCGCTGCTGCTGCCCGTCAACAACAGCAATCGAATGCTGCCGTCAAGGGCCGGGCGGCGATGCCGGCTTGCGCGTCGGCACGGGGGAGGATTGGGCTGGCGTCGGTGCCCCTTTCTTCCGGCCATGGGAGATACGTGGCGCCGGCGGGTCGATGCGCGGGGCCGGCGGACCGGCGATGTCAGGAACCGGGGGCGAAGGCAGCGCCGGTTCCTGAAGCGCCCGCAAGGCCCGGTCGGCATCCAGGCGCGCATCCGTGGCGTCGCGCCGCTGCATCGGGTCAGGGGCCGGCGTCAGCGAAAGGTCGGCCCCATTCCGCAAACTGTCGGCCTGCGCCCGGCCGCGTTCGGCATCCAGCGGGCTGGGGCTGGCGGGCTGCCCCGGCAGGCCCGGCGGTGGTGACAGAAGCGGGTTTTCCTGCGCCCCGGCCAGGGGGCACAGCATCATCAGGGCGGCCAGCGCCGGGGGGAGGATCGCCTTATGCATGCACCACATATGGGCACCATCGTCCCGCCCGCACAGGGGTGAAACCAGCCATGCGAAACGCACCGCAACAACCCCTTGCACACACGCCCAATCGCATGGATAAGCTGGTTTCAGACGCACCCGCACGTGCCCCTGGCCTTTTGCGCCATGCAACGACGTCAG
Organism: Niveispirillum sp. CC-CTL257; assembly: GCF_059489915.1. Lineage (NCBI taxonomy): Bacteria > Pseudomonadati > Pseudomonadota > Alphaproteobacteria > Rhodospirillales > Azospirillaceae > Niveispirillum > Niveispirillum sp. CC-CTL257. Next base: position 3,447,861 of record NZ_JCAJXE010000001.1, on the reverse strand, counting down.
GCGTCCTTTTTGGCAGCACCGGTCAACCGTGGGCCGGTACCCCGAGAGGGATAGTCACATGAACGCCGTTTCCCGCCGCGAAGGCATGGTCCGGTAAGGACCCCGCTGGTTCGCTTCGTCCGTTGACGCTTTGAGGTCTTGTTCGACCCGGCAATCACGACGCGGCACCAGACCCCGATTTTCCCCGCACCATCCGGCTGGCCGGTCCGTACCGCCCGCCGCGATTATTTCATCGTTCCGCCCCGTACAGCGCCCAATTTAGGGCGAGGCTGGGTGGCATGGGGTATTGTTCCCCGGAGGCTTCGTCCATGGCCCAGGTCCGTTTCCGCACCGCCGTCGCCCCCCTGCGCCGCGCCGCCGCCCGCAGCAGCGCGCCCCGCCTGCCCAGCGTCGATCAGATGGTGGCCCGCCTTGAACCGGCAGAGCCAATGCACTGCATCCGCCCCGCCACCCTGCGCGCCACCGCCGGCCGGTTCCTGGACCTGTTCGGCAAGGCGACGGGCGGTATGGGCGATGTGCTGTACGCCGTGAAGTGCAATCCCGACCCCGCCTTCCTGCGCGCGTTGTACAATGGCGGCATCCGGCATTTCGACTGCGCGTCGCCGGCGGAAATCCGCGTGGTGCGGCAGATGTTTGCCGATGCGCAGATCCACTACATGCACCCGGTGAAGAACCGCGCCGCCATCGCCAAGGCCTACAACGACCATGCCGTGCGCGACTTCTCCCTGGACAGCATGGAAGAGCTGGACAAGATCGCCGCCGTCACGGGCAATGCAGACGACCTGGGCCTGTTCATTCGCCTCGCCATGCCCAAGGGCAAGGCCGCCTATGACCTGTCGGGCAAGTTCGGCGCGCAGTTTGAGGATGCCGTGACCCTGCTGCGCCGGGCGCGCGCGGTGGGTGCGCGGGTCGGCCTGTGCTTCCATGTCGGCAGCCAGATGCTGGAGCCCGCCGCTTATGGCCGTGCCCTGGAATTGGCGGGTCAGGTGATCAATGCCGCCGGTGTCACCATCGACGTGCTGGATGTGGGCGGCGGCTTCCCCGTCGCCTATCCCGACATGGACCCGCCCGACCTGACGCTCTATATGGACGAGATCGCGCGCGGCATCGCCGCCCTGAACCTGCCGTCCGGCACGCGCATCTGGTGTGAGCCGGGCCGCGCCCTGGTGGCCGCTGGCGGTTCCGTCGTGGTGCAGGTGGAACGCCGCCGGGGCAGTGACGAACTGTTCATCAATGACGGCGTCTATGGCAGCCTGTCGGATGCGGGCGTGCCCGGCTTCCTGTTCCCCTGCCGCCTGATCCGCCGGTCCGAGGCGCCGCTGGCTCCGTTCAGCTTCTGGGGCCCCACCTGTGACAGCGCCGACCGCATGAAGGGTCCGTTCCTGCTGCCCGCCGATGTGCGCGAAGGGGACTGGATCGAGATCGGGCAGCTGGGTGCCTATGGTGCCACGCTCAGGACGGAGTTCAACGGCTTCGACCATGCCCATCTGGTCGAAGTATCCGATGCTCCCCTGATGAAAACATCAGGTCATCAGGCAGAGCCATCATTGTCCTTTGTTGCAGCCTGACCCATCCTCTACAGCGATTGCGGATGGGGAGCGATCAGCTTTGCAACGAATTAAGGCAATGAGCAAATGAAACAACTGAAACAGGGGCTGGCAGCAGCCCTTTTACTTACCACCGTCGCTTTTCCTGCCCTGGCACAGCAGACCCCGGCCAAGCCCGCCGAACTGGCCGTGCTGGCCATGGAGGAAGGCACCTGGGATGCAGACATCACCTTCCCCGCCCGCAAGGCGGGAGAGCCGGACGGCAAGGCCAAGGGGGTGCAGGTCAACCGCCTGCGCTCAGACGGCATGTGGATGCTGAACGAATTTTCCGTGGACGGCACACCCTATCAAGGGACGGGCCTGTGGGGCTATGATCCCAAGACCGGCGAGTATATCGGCATCTGGGCCGATAATAATGAGTTCCGCGTGCGCAACGATCGTGGCCGCTACGACGCCGCGACCAAGACCATGCATTGGAAGGCGGAGATGGTGCAGGCCGACGGGCAGGTCATCCCGCTGCAATTCACCGAGGAATTTCAGGGACCGACACGAGTATTTCACATGGACGCCATTGCACCAAAGACCGGCAAGGTGATACCACTGCTTCACATCGTCTTCACGAAACGCAAAGCCTGATATAGCATTGCGGTAGTTCAAACCGGGCGCGGTCCCATCCATGCGGGCGGGGCCGCGCCTTTCTGTTGTCCTGCATCCAGTCCGAGAAGCACGTCAACCCCACAGCCATGAGGCTCCCATAGGCGGGTAATAGCCCCGGAGAACCCACGAAAATGACCCAATATCAGAAGCATTGTGCCCTTCCCGGGCGTCTTGTGATGGTTGGATTCGGCAGCATCGGCCAAGGTGTGCTGCCCCTGATTCTGCGGCATATCGAAATTGACCGGCAGAACATCACCATCATCACGGCGGACGAGCGTGGCCACGGTGAGGCTGACTATTTCGGCATCAAGTTCGTCAAGGAACCGCTGACCCGGCAGAATTACCGGGCCATGCTGGAACCCCTGCTCTCCAAGGGTGATTTCCTGCTCAACCTGTCGGTGGATGTCTCGTCCACGGCCCTGGTTGAACTGTGCGCCGAACGCGGTGCGCTCTATCTCGATACCTGTATCGAACCCTGGCCCGGCGGTTATACCGACCCCAGCCTGTCGCCCTCCATGCGCTCCAACTACGCGCTGCGCGAACAGGCGCTGGGCTTGCGCGCCAAGCTGGGGACGAAGGCACCCACCGCCGTGCTGACCCACGGTGCCAATCCGGGCCTCGTCTCCCACTTTGTGAAGCAGGCGCTGCTGAACATCGCGGAGGATACGGGCCGCGACGTGACCGACGTGCCCGCCGACCGCGCCGCCTGGGCCGCCCTGGCCCATGATCTGGGCGTCAAGGTCATCCATATCGCCGAACGCGACACCCAGGTCTCCTCCATCCCGAAAAAGCGGGGGGAGTTCGTCAATACCTGGTCCATCGACGGCTTCATCTCCGAGGGCTGCCAGCCCGCCGAGCTGGGCTGGGGCACGCATGAGGCGACGTTCCCGCCCGACGGTATCCGCCATGACTTCGGCTGCCAGGCCGGCATCATCCTGAACCGCCCCGGCGTGACGCAGCGCGTGCGCACCTGGACCCCGATGGAAGGCCCCTTCCACGGCTTCCTGATCACGCATAGCGAGGCGCTGTCGATCCCCGATTACCTGACGGTGCGCGACGCGGACGGCAAGGCGATCTACCGCCCCACCTGCCACTATGCCTATCACCCCTGCGACGACGCCGTGAAATCGATCCACGAATTCGCGGGCAAGAATTTCGTGCAGCAGGAAACCCAGCGCCTGTTGATGAAGGAAATCATCGACGGCGTGGACGAACTGGGCGTGCTGCTGGCCGGTCATGAAAAGGGTGCCTACTGGTTCGGCTCCCAGCTGACCTGCTCAGAGGCCCGGCAATTGGTGGAGTTCAACAGCGCCACCAGCCTGCAGGTCACGGTCGCCGCCCTCTCCGGCATGATCTGGGCCATCGAAAACCCCGACCGCGGCATCGTGGAAGCCGACGACATGGATTTCCAACGCTGCCTGGATATCTGCATGCCCTACCTGGGGCCGGTGGTCGGTGCCTATACCGACTGGACGCCGCTGGACGGGCGGAACAAGCTGTTCGTGGAGGACGTGGATATGTCCGACGCGTGGCAGTTCAAGAATATTCGGGTGGTTTGAGGAGCAACAATTACGCAAGCATAGTGGGCCTAAACAATTTTAGGCTCACTATGTTCTCATGCTATCTTTTATCTGTTGGAAGACCTATAAAATGGCAGTCAATCGCACTAATAACATCTTTTTTTTCCGGATGAATTTCACTTATTAACTCACACAGTTCCTTTTTAATTAATATATTTTCATCCGCCAACATCTCTACTTTATGCGACAAACCTTCAGAGGAAGCCGCCCGCTCAACTAAAAAACGATCTGCCGCCTGAAGGAACAAGGCTAAAATTAAGATGTAATATATCGCGGAACTAAAGTCTGTTGGCTGCATCGTCGCCAGAATTCCTTTGCCAGCCCCGTTTTGAAAGTACGAAAGGAGGCCGCAAATCAACAGACACTCAATTGAAAAAGTAAAAAACAGAAATGGGCTCATTATTTTTCCAGAAACACCCCAAAGAGCGAAAAAAGTTAAAAGTAATATTACAATACTGAGACCAAAAATGTCAATTGCAGTTAATTTTATATTCATCATTAACTCCATGTTAAGTACGCATTATGCGACATAGCCGAATTGATCGTCACATAAAACGCATGAATCATATGCCAAAATCAAGGAAATTTGGAGGCAGTCAGAGCATAAAAAAGCCCGTGCCCCGGCCGATACGGCTGCCCCCCATGACGCTTCATGTGCCGGCCGGAAACGTTTCTGACATCACCATGGCAGAGACCCCGCTGGCCGAGACCCAAGATTGCCGCTACGTCCCGGTCAACAAGGGCTATAACAGCGAAAAGTTGCGGGCCACAATCAAGTAAGAGGACCCGAGCGCCGGTCACTCCCAACAGAAAGTCACGCCAGAGGCCTATCCGCCTTGATAAGACCCGGTACAGAGTCTGACGGATAGCGGAGGCCATCTTCTGTCACCTCAAGGACTTCCACAGCGTCTTCACTCGGCACGATAAACTCGACATTACGACAATAGTTTATTACCGGACCTGCTTGTTTCTAGACCATAGCCAGGAATTCGCAGCAATACAGACAGCTGCAATCAATTCTGCGGGTTGGCTGGACCCTAGCGTCAAAGTAGATAATAGCCACCTGGAACTGTCAGCGCGCGACAGCCACGCCTTTGTTGCAGCAATGCTTAACCCGCCCTCGCCGAATGACCGGCTGCTTGAGACGGTGGCCCAATACCGTAAGATTATGGGCGCTCAGTCGAGAACCATCCCCGACCGTTCGCTTAAACTCTTCCTGCCGATGCCGGCCGGTTTGGCTGGGGCAGTGCGGCCTCATAGCGACGCGCGCCCCATCACCCCGCTTGCGCTTCGCCGCGCCCTGCCCCATATCCAGGGCCGGCGTTAAGCCACCCTCAATGGATGTACATCGCAGAGCAAGGTGAGAGAGATGAGCGAGGAACGGCTCAGTTTCCAGGCCGAGGTCAGCCGCCTGCTGGATATCGTGGCGCACAGCCTCTACTCGGAGAAGGAAGTCTTCCTGCGGGAACTGATCTCCAACGCGTCGGACGCGTGCGACCGGCTGCGCTATGCGGCGCTGACCGATGGGGCGCTGCTGGGGGACGACCGCGACTTCAAAATCCGCATCGTCGCTGACAAGGATGCGAAGACCCTGACCCTCATCGACAATGGCATTGGCATGAACCGCCAGGACCTTGTTGATAATCTGGGCACCATTGCCCGGTCGGGCACGTCGGCCTTTGTCAAGAACCTGTCGGGCGACAGCAAAAAGGATGTCAGCCTGATCGGGCAGTTCGGCGTCGGCTTCTATTCCGCCTTCATGGTGGCGGAAAAGGTGGAAGTGTTCAGCCGCAAGGCGGGGGAGGCCACCGGTTGGCGCTGGGTCAGCGACGGCCAGGGCAGCTTTACCGTGGCCGAGGATGAGGCCGCCCCAGCGCGCGGCACCCGCATCATCATGCATATCCGCGCGGCGGAAACGGAGTTCCTGGAGGAACATCGCCTGCGCCATGTCATCAAGACCTATTCCGACCATATCGCCGTGCCCATCCTGCTGGGTGCCGACACGACCGACAGCGTGAACGCCGCCAATGCGCTGTGGACAAGGTCCAAGTCGGAGATAACGGAAGAGCAGTACAAGGAATTCTATCACCATGTCGGCCACGCCTATGACGAGCCGTGGCTGACCCTGCATTGGCGGGCCGAAGGGGTGATTGAATATACGGGCCTGCTGTTCGTGCCGCAGCAGCGCCCATTTGACCTGTTCGACCCGCGCCGCGCCCATCATGTGAAGCTGTATGTCCGCCGCGTCTTCATCACGGATGAGGCGGAAGGGCTGGTGCCGCCGTACCTGCGCTTCCTGAAGGGTGTGGTGGACAGCGAGGACCTGCCGCTGAATGTCAGCCGCGAGATGTTGCAGAACAACCCGGTCCTGACCAAGCTGAAGGCCGGGATCGTCAAGCGCGTGCTGGGCGACCTGAACAAGAAGGCCGCCGACCCGGAGCAGGCCGCCGATTACGCCCGCTTCTGGGACGCGTTCGGCGCCGTCCTGAAGGAAGGGCTGTATGAGGATTACGCCCACCGCGACGATCTGCTGAAGCTGCTGCGGTTCCGCACGACGGAAAGCAAGGGCGAGTTGGTCAGCCTCGCCACCTACATTGGGCGCATGAAGGAAGGCCAGGACGCCATCTATTACATCACGGGCGATGAGAAATCGGCCGTGGAACGCAGCCCGCAGGTGGAAGGGTTCCGCGCCAAAGGCGTGGAGGTGCTGCTGCTGACCGATCCGGTGGATGAGTTCTGGGTCGGGTCGGTGCGCGAAACCGAGGGCAAGCAATTCAAGTCCGTGACCCGCGGCGGGGCCGACCTGTCCAAGATCAAGGGTGAGGAAAAGCCGGAGGACGAGAAGAAGGACAAGGCATCCGATGGCGACCTGTCCTCCCTGACAGCCCTGCTGAAGCTGACCCTGGGCGACGAGGTCAAGGATATCCGCCGGTCGGAGCGTCTGACCGACAGTGCCGTCTGTCTGGTGGCCGATGATGGCGACATGGATATCCACCTGCAACGGCTGCTAAAGCAGCATGGGCAGTTGGGGGCCGATGCCGCGTCCAAGCGGGTGCTGGAGATCAACCCCGGCCACCCGCTGATCCGCCGTCTGGCGGAGAAGGCGACGCAGGACGGGGCGGCAAGCTCGCTGGAGGATGCGGCCTGGCTGCTGCTGGATCAGGCCCGCATCCTGGAGGGCGAGACCCTGCCCGACCCGCTGTCCTTCGCCCGTCGTATGGCGGCCTTTGTGGAGAAGGGCCTGGGCTGATGCCGGGGCGTCAGCCGACATAGGCTGTGTCTGTCCCGCTACCCTTGCCGTTCACCGGCGGCAGGGGGGCCGGACGGGCGCTTCAATTCCGCGATGTGCAAGTACCTGTAGTTCTGATCGCACAGCGGGCATTGTTCGGTGGACGCCCACTCTCGGTGGCGTTATCTAGGTCCCACCATGTGCAACCTGCCGATGGTGGAGCTGCCCCCTGTCCTCCCTGCCCATGCAAGAACGCCGCATCGCCTGGCTGATGATGGCGGTACAGTTTGTCAGCGTGCTGTCCTTCATGGTCGTCATGCCATTGGGGCCGGATTATGCGCTGGACCTGGGCATCGATACCGCCAGGGTCGGCTGGGTCCTGGCAGCCTATACCCTGTCTTCCTCCATCGTCGGGCTTCTGGCTGCCCTTGTGCTGGACCGGTTCGACCGGCGGCCGGCCCTGGGCATCTGCATGGTGGGGCTGGTCCTCTGCAATGTCGCGGCGGCCCTTTCCTTTGATCTCTGGTCATTGCTGGCGGCGCGCGGTCTGGCGGGCCTGTTCGGCGGGCCGGCGGGGGCCCTGTCGGTCGCCATCGTCGCCGACAATGTGCCCGCCGAACGCCGGGGCAAGGCCATGGGCATGGTCATGGGTTCCCTGTCGATCAGCGCGGTTCTGGGTGTTCCGGCCGCCCTGGAACTGTCACGCCTGTTCGGCTGGCGGGTTCCGTTCCTGGTGGTGGCGGGTCTGGGCCTTGCCATCATCTTGGTCTCGCTGCGCCTGCTGGGGCCGCAGCGTCTACATCTCACCGATAAGCCGGTCCCCCTGCGCGAGGCGCCGTCACACCTGCTGAATGTGGCGCGTGGCACCTTGCCGGCCCTGGCCTTCGCCCTGTCCTTCATCGCCATCGTGCCCAGCTTCATGTTGATCACCAACATGGCGGTGTTCGTGCAGTTCAACCTGGGCTTCCCGCGCGAACAGCTGGGCCTGCTCTATATGGTGGGCGGGGTGTTGAGCTTTTTTGGCATGCGGGTGACGGGCGCGCTGGTGGACCGTTATGGATCGACGCTGGTCACCACCGGTACGGCCCTGGGTCTGGCGACGCTGATCTGGCTGCTTTATTACGACTGGCACTGGGCCGCACTGCCCATCGTGACCCTGGTGCCGGGGTTCATGGTGTTCAACAGCGCCCGCATGGTGGCGCAGAGTGCGGCCGTGTCCAAGGTGCCGGCCCCCGCCGACCGGGCCGGCTTCATGGCCCTGGTGCAATCGGTGACGCAGGTGGCCGGCGGTCTGGCGGCCTTGACCGGTTCAGCGATGCTGACCACGGGCGACAAGGGGGAATTGCATAATATGGAGGCGGTGGCCCTGGTTTCCCTGATCATCACCCTGCTGGCCCCGCCGCTGATCTGGGCCCTTGAACGCCGCCTGCCCCGGAATGCCGATGTCAGCCACCGCGTGAAGGCGATGGTGAAGGGCAGTTCCGGGGGCTAAGCCTGGCCAGCCGACGTACCGGGATCACTGCCAGTCCTTGACGCCATACTTGGCGAGGATGGCCGTCAGCTGCCCGTTCTTGCGCAACTCCGCGACCTTGGCGTCGATCAGCTTGGCATAGGTGGCGCTGTTCGGGTCCTTGGGCGAAAAGCCGATGGACACGCTGCTCTGCTGACCCAGGGCGTGATAGTTGAACAGGGTACGGTAACCCTTCGATTCCAGCAGATAATCAACGACGTTGCTGTCCTCGACCATCGCGTCGATCTTGCCGTCGATCAGCAGATTGACCAGATCCTCGGTTACATTGTCGCCCGACACCTGAACGATGTTGGGGGAGCCCTTGTTGGCATCAATGAAGGCGTTCACTTCGGTGCTGTAGAAATAATCCTTGATCGACCCGAAGCGCACGGCCTTCAGCGCGTCCAGGTTCGTCACCTTGAAATCCTTGGTATCCTTGCCCTTGCGGATGACCAGGGTGGGGCGGGAGATGCCAAGGCCCAGGCTGGGGTAGATCATGCCCGGCGCTTCTTCCTTGGTGGCCCCGACAGCCCCCGTGGCCGTACCGGCGGCCACAGCGGCCAGCGCATCAGTCCAGGCCATCAGCTGGTAATCGACCTTGTGGCCCGCCGGTTCCAGAGCGGCGCGCGCAATCTCGATCAGATAGCCGGGGCGGTTGCCCGGTTCGCAATTATAGGGGCACCAGCTATCGGCCCGCAGCTTGACCTCTCCCGCCATCGCCGGCAGGGAAACCATGACCACGCCCAAGGCCAGAAGAGCCACAGCACCGGAAAGTCCAGACATGCGCCGCATTACCTTACCCCATTCCTTCAGCTTAAATTTTAGGCATGGGTGTTAATCTTCACGACAGTCTGTGTCAATTCATGCAGACCTGACCAAATGGATTGCAGACGCGCGCGCCAGGACTGTCAAAATTCATTGCCCGGAACCATCGGGCCTTTCCGTCTGTTTCAAGACCAGGGGAGACTGGACAGAAGCCATCCCCCGCCCCACCCTTATGTCCGTCAACATATGGAAAGCGACACATGGAACGGGTGCACCTGTCCGTCTGCATGTCACTGGATGGTCATATCGACACCGATCTCGGCCAGCGGCTGGTGTTGTCCGGCGAGGAGGATTGCCGCGACATGCATGCGGTGCGCGCCGATTGTGACGCCATCCTTGTCGGCGCCGGCACCGTCCGGCGCGATCAGCCGCGCCTGACCGTGCGTTATCCCGACCTGCTGGCCGCCCGCCGTGGGCGCGGCATGCCGGACCACCCCGCCAAGGTGGTGGTGACGCGGGGCGGCGACGGGCTGGAACCGGAATCCTGTTTTTTCCAGCAGGGCGGCCCCGTGATTGTGCTGTGCGCGGAAACCGCCCTGCCCGCGCTGCGCGCGCGTCTGTCATCGGTGGCCCAGATCGTGGGGTTGGGGGATGAAGGGGTTCCTGCCATCCTGTCCCGCCTGTCGGGTCTGGGCATTCAGCGGTTGATGGTCGAAGGCGGGTGTCAGGTTCTGACGCAGTTCCTGGCCGCCGGTGCCTTTCACCGGCTGCGGGTCGCCGTGGCGCCCTTCATGGTGGGCCGGGCCGGCGCGCCCCGGCTGGCGGGACCCGGCCCCTTCATCCATGGACCGGATAACCGCCTGCGCATCCTGTCGACGCGCACCCTGGGCAATATCGCGGTGATCGATATGGAAAACCCGGACCCGCAGGTCAGTTTCCGCTGCCAGGGTTAGTTTCCGCTGAACGTATCGCGAAGGCGCGGGGCGCTCTGCACCTGCTCGCGCGCGGCGGAACGGTCATTGGGACCATTCATGGTTCCGCCGGACGCGAAGACCTGGTCGCCACGCGGCTGGCCCGGCGGCTCCTTGCCGAACATCGCGTGCAGGCGCTGATATTCCTTCTGGTGATATTCCTGCGCTTCCTGGAAGTCGGGCTCCCCGTTGCGGGGGGCCGTCACGATCACTTCGTCCATCACTTCCGGCTGCGGCTGGGCATTCTGCGCAGCGACAGGGCCGGCCAGCGCCAGAAGCAGCAGGGACAGGGCAGGGATACGCATGCAAGCAAACATGGCGGGCCTCATGATCGATAAACCCATCATAGCATAAATGGGTGGCGCGCACCGTTGTTCCCACCCGCACGAAAGATGGGTTACTCCCACCCGCCCAACAGCGGACGCATGCGCAGGCTTTCCTTGTTCCGCACGCGGACCTTGCCATGCACATGCTCCGGCATGGCATCGCGCGGGCCGCCCACACGCACCGGCCGTTCGGCGAAGCGGCCCAGGCTGATCATGCGGTCGTAGGTGACAATGGCGGCGGCCACCGAGACATTGACGCAGAACTTGGTGGGGATCTTCACGACATGGTCGCAGCGGGCCAGCATGGCCGCCGACAGGTTGCCCCGTTCCGGCCCGAACACATAGGCCGCGCGCAGCGGATGACGAAAGCTGGGCAGTTCCGCTGCATCGTCGGTCAGCTCGCACCCGACCAGCTGGCAGCCCTCGGGCAGCGCCATTTCCCCGATCGAACCCCAACCATAATAGGGCACATGATCGACCCCGCCCGAGGTGTCGGTGACGCGCAGTTCATTCATATCGACGACGGCGTTCACGGAAAAGACGAAGCTGGCGCCGAACGCATGGCCCGTCCGCATGATGGTGCCAAGATTGCCGGACTTGCTGATGCCTTCGGCACCCAAGGCGAAATAGCCGCGCATGATGACCTGATGATGAAAGGGGGTGATTTGCCGGGACTCCTTGCATGGAAAGGGCCGCCGGGGCAAGGTGCCTGCCCCCATCCCTCGCCTGCGCGCTGGTCATGCCCGATCCCAACCAACCCCATATCCATGGTCCCGGCTGCGGCCATCACCATCACGAATCCGGTCCCGCTGGCGGTGTCGCGGTGCGCCTGCCCGATGACAGCGCCAACCCCATCCTGATCCAGGTGACGCGCGGCGGGCTGGTGGAAAGCATCCATCGCGGCCGCGCGGTCGTGGTGGGGGCCGACGGCCATGTTCTGGCCAGTTTCGGCGATGTGAAGGCTATCACCTTCCCCCGGTCCGCCAACAAGGCCTTGCAGGCCCTGCCGCTGGTCGAAACCGGGGCCGCCGACGCTTTCGGCCTGGGCAGCGAAGAACTGGCACTGGCCTGTTCCAGCCATGATGGCGAACCGATGCACACGACCCGCGTGGCCGCCTGGCTGTCGCGCATCGGCCTGACCCCGGACCATCTGGAATGCGGCAGCCACGCCCCCTACTCGGTTCCAACCTGGGAGGCGATGCTGCGCCGGGGGGAAGAGCCGACGAGCCTGCACAATAACTGTTCCGGCAAGCATGCGGGCATGGTCACCACGGCCCTGCACCGGGGAGAGGCCATCCGTGGCTATGTGAATTATCAGCACCGGGTGCAGCAACGTATCCTGGGCGTCATGGAGCAGGTAACGGCGCAGGATCTGACAAGTGCCCCCTGGGGCATTGACGGCTGTTCCATCCCGACCATCGGTTTGCCTCTGGAGGCGCTGGCCTTTGGCATGGCCCGCATGGCCGATCCACAGGATTTGCCATCCGCCCGCGCCGACGCGGCCCAGCGCCTGCTGGCCGCCTGGGGTGCGCATCCCGAACTGGTCAGCGGGACGGAAGGTTTCGACACTTTATTCATGCAGACCCTGGGCAGCCGCATCCTGTCCAAGGCCGGGGCGGAGGGGGTCAGTGTCGGGATCATTCCCGAGGAAGGCATTGCCATCGCGGTGAAGATCGATGACGGAGCCAAACGCGCCGCAGGCCCCGCCATGGCTGCGGTCCTGCGCCGACTGGGCCTGCTGACCGACACCGACTGGACGGCCTTGCAGCCCCTGGTCAATCCCGCCCTGCGCAACCGCGCAGGCGTGAAGGTAGGGGCGGTGGAGGCGGGGTTTTGACCCCGCCCCTCCCCCTCACTTCCACCCGGCCCGGTCCATGATCTTCAACGCCTCGGCATTGTTCTGGCCATAGACGCTGGCATTCAGGCTGTCGCGCTTGAACTCACCCCAGGCGGCCACCGCCGGGTGCGAGGGGATGCCCGCCACCACGGGGAATTCGTAATTGGCCTCGGCGAAGATTTTCTGCGCTTCCGGCTTGGCCAGGAATTCCAGGAACTTCAGGGCGTTGTCACGGTTGGGGGCGAATTTGGCGACACCCGCACCGGAAATATTCACATGTGCGCCGCGATCCTTCTGATTGGGGAAGAACAAGCCCACCTTCTGCGCCGCCGCCTTTTCCGCCGGGTTGTTGGAATTCAGCATACGGGCAAAATAATAGGTGTTGGAGATGGCAACATCGCCCTCCCCCGCCGCCACGGCTTTGATCTGGTCGATATCGCCGCCCTGCGGCTTGCGCGCGAAGTTGGCGGCCATGCCCTTGGCCCAGGCTTCGGTTTTCTCTGCGCCATGGGCGGCCAGAATCGATCCGGTCAGCGACTGGTTATAGACATTGGTGGAGGACCGGACCAGCAGTCGGCCCTTCCATTTCGGGTCAGCCAGATCTTCATAGCTGGACAGGTCCGACGGCTTCACCGTCTCCTTGTTATAGATGATGACGCGGGCGCGGGCCGACAGGCCAAACCAATAGCCATCCTTCTCGCGATATTCCGCCGGCACTGCCTTTTCCAGCGCCGCACTCTTCACCGGCTGGAGGACACCTGCATCCTGTGCCCGCCACAGCCGTCCGGCATCAACGGCCAGCAGCACGTCCGCCGGGCTGTTGCGACCTTCGGCCTTCAGGCGCTCGATCAGTTCGTCATCCTTGCCTTCGATGACATTGACCTGAATGCCCGTCTCCTTCTCGAACGCGGTATAAAGCAGCTTGTCGGCATCGTAATGGCGCGAGGAATAGATATTCACTTCAGCCGCACCCGCCGCCAGTACCGGCAACGACAGCAATGCGACACCCAGGCCGATACAAGCCGCCTGACGGGCCATGGTATGCAGCAGGGTACGGCGGGCGAACATCTTCATCATCGGCTCCTGGGGTGGCTGGGCCAGCGGCGGTTAAATCCGCCCGATATGTCGGCCCGCCCCTTCTTCCTGTCAAGATGCCAATGAGAGCGATTCGCAAAATGACTTTCCTCGCGAACAGCCCTTCGACGCCACACCACCGTATGTTATTGACAGAATTGTAAAATTCTCACCGCGACAGCTTGCCGCGCCTCAATGGAAACCATACTCTGCGGTTGCAACCAACCGGGGGGATGAATTGACCAGCCTGCCTTTGAGCGACGATTCCACGATACCCTATGCGGACAGCACGCCGCCCGGCGACGACGGCATCCTGGTCGATATCGACCGTGGCTCCCTGATCGGACTGCTGCTGCTGAACACCTTTCTGACAGTCATCACACTGGGTATCTACCGGTTCTGGGCCCGGACCAAGGTGCGGCAGCGTCTATGGTCCGCCGTCATCCTGCGCAGCGACCGGTTCGCCTATACGGGAACTGGCAAGGAACTGTTCGTGGGCTTCCTGGTGGCACTCGTTGTACTGCTGCCGTTTGGTATCGCCATCTCGGTGGTGAATAACCTGATCCCGCCGACGGCCTTCGGTCAGCGATTCCTGTTCCAGATGGTGGTGGCGCTGGGGGCCGGTCTTCTGGGCCTGATGGCGATGTATTTTGCCCGCCGCTATCTGCTGACCCGCACCCGCTGGCGCGGCATCCATGGCAGCCAGGATCGGGAACTGGGACGGTTCATGCTGACCCACCTGAAGGCGTATCTGCTGGTGATGGTGACCCTGGGCCTTTACCAGCCGGCCGCCGACGCAGAGACCTATAACTACCGCACCGGCATCACCTGGTTCGGGACGGAGCGGTTTCGCGGCACAGCAACCAGTCAGGGGCTCTGGGCCTCCTACCTGCCCAGCTGGCTGTTATTCATCATCGGCTACGGCACCATGGTTGCCGCCTTCATCCCCTTCATGACCTGGTCGGCGGCGGCGCAGCAGGCCCAGGCAACGGGCGTCAGCCCCGGTCCGATGCCGGCCTTCGAGCCCACAATGTGGATTGTGTCCGGCATCCTGATCCTGTTGGGAACCGGGGGATTCTTCCTTTATGCCGTGCGCCGGTCCATCGCCTTTCTGGGCGCGACGCAACTGGGCGCGATGGTGTTCCACCTGCCGCTGCGCACCCGGCAGGTCCTGTATATCCCGCTGGTCGGCATGGTCATCTATGTGGTGACGCTGGCATTGATGGTGGGTGCCGGGGCGCTGTTCATCTGGGCCCTGGGGCCCAAAAGCGCCATCATGTCCCTGCTGCCGCTGATACTGATCATTGTGTTTCTCTCCCTGAACAGCCTTGTTTCTGTGGCCTGGACCCAGGTGGAGGTGCTGCGTCAGATCGGCCGGCACCTGCGTCTGCACAATACTGGCGTGCTGGACGATCTGCTGAACCGGGGGCAGCCGGCACCGACCCGGGGTGAGGGGCTGGCCGATGCCATCGGTGATATCGGCATCGGTGCGTGATGCAGGCATCCTATGAAGACCGTCAGACGGGCCGGAGCATCCCGGTCCGTCTGACCTTCCTGGAACAATGGCTGGTGATCAACCGCGAGGATGGGCGCGAGTTGGACCGCTGGTCCTGGGGCGACGTCGCCCCCGTTCCAGGGACGTTCAGCGACGGGCGCATGCGCGTCGGTCTGGCCGCCGATGCCCATGCTGTTCTGGCACTGGACGATCCCGACGCCCTGCTGCGGCGGGCCCACGCCGTCGGCATGCCCCAACCCGTGAAGCGGGAACACCGACACCGGCGCGAGCTGCCCCTGGCGGTCTGGCTAGTCGGGGCCGTGGTGTCGGTGGCGCTGCTGGTGGAACTGGTCATTCCCGCCATGGCCGGCATGCTGGCCCCTATGGTGCCGGCCTCCTGGCAGGCGCGCATCGGCGATCAGGTGCAGACCATGGCCACCGCCCTGCTGACCCGCAAGGATGGCAACCACCGATGCGACGCACCCGATGGCACCGCCGCCCTGACGAAGTTGGCGGGCCGGCTGGGTGACGCTGCTGGCAAGGCGCGCCTGCATGTCATCGATGCCGACCTGCCCAACGCCTTCGCCCTGCCCGGTGGTCATGTCAGCGTCACCACGGCCCTGATGGACAAGGCCGATGGGCCGGATGCCGTTCTGGGTGTCATCGGGCATGAGCTGGGGCACCTTCATCACGGCCATTCCATGGAACGGGTGATGCGCTACAGCCTCAGTTCGGCTCTGATTTCTATGGTGGTGGGGGATATCGGGGGCGGTGCCCTGGCCGTCGGCGTCAGCCAAATGGTGGAATCGGAATTCAGCCAGGATCAGGAACGTCAGGCCGACCAATATGCGCTGGACATGCTGGCCCAGGCGGGGGTGTCGCCCGCCGGCCTGTCGCGCCTGTTCGCCGCCATCCGTGACGATCATCCCGAGGCCGATGGCATCCTGGCCGAATGGATGGGCAGCCACCCAACCTTGACCGAACGGATCACCACGCTGGATAAGGCCGCCGCCAACACCACGACACGCGGCGAGACGCTGTCAGGGGCCGAATGGGCCGCCTTGCGCACCATCTGCAAACAACCCGACGCAGAACCAGCGCCCACCGCGAAGCAGGACTGATACCGGGCAGCCACCCTGCGGCAGCCTCCTCCTTTTTCCGACTTGTAATTAAGAATGATTCGCAATAACGTTCATGTCATTGGATCGGATGGCGTCGGAGAAGGTGATGAACGACATGGCTCTATGGTGGCCCGACCTTGGGGCCAGCCCTGCCCCATCAGGGTCGGAACAGTCGGACAGCCCCCATCTGGAACGCGCCCGTCTGCTGGCCGGGATGCAGGAGGGCGGCACCGTCTTCACCCTGTCACGGGGGGAGCAGCTGTTGCTCTGGTCAGCGCGGCGCTGGCGGCATGGCCGTTTCCGTTGGGATCAGGTGGAGATGGAGTTCCAGCGTCTGCTGCCCGGCGGCTGGCAGGACGCGGTCATCGCCTGGGAGGAGGTGATGGAGCTGCTGCACCAATATCCGGTTGGACGGCCCGATATCGGCAATGGCTGCCGTTCAGCCCTGTCGACTGACGAACGGGCCCTGCTGACCCTGGTGGCCTTGTTGCAGCGGGGGGTGCCAGGGCGGCCATCGGCGGCCTTGCTGCTGTCGCACCTGATCGCGCCGGCGCGGCAACGCGATGTGGCGGGGCCATTGCTGGCGCTAGCCACGACCCTGTCGCTGGCCGGGGTGGACCTGCCTCTGCGCAGCCCCGCCCCGGTTTCAGCAGGTCAAACCAGATTTACCGTTCGATCTGGAGATAGCTGACGGGCAGCAGGTCCCAGGGGAAGTAAATCCAGGTATCCTGGCTGACTTCCGTGATGAAGGTATCGACCAGGGGACGGCCCGCCGGCTTGGCATAGATGGTGGCGAAATGCGCGTTGGGCAGCAGCTTGCGCACATAGGCCGCCGTCTTGCCGGTATCGACCAGATCATCGATCAGCAGCCAGTCCTTGCCGCCATCGGTGACAGCGTCGGCGGCCTTCAGCACGCGGATTTCGCCCTGGGTCTGGTGGTCGTAGCTCTTGACCGAGATGGTCTCCACCACGCGGATATCCAGCTCGCGGGCGATGATGGCCGCCGGAACCAGACCGCCGCGCGTGATGGCGATGATGCCCTTCCATTTGGCATGATCGGCCAGACGCCAGGCCAGCGCCTTGGCGTTGCGGTGCAGCTCTTCCCAGGTGACGGGGAAGTTCTTGTCGGGGTTCTGGATCTTGTTGGTCAAGGCGGGCCTGCTTTAGAGGGGTTTCGGGCAGGAATAGCCGATGCGGCGGCGAACGGCAATCACGTCAAGGCGGCGTTGCACGCAAGCCCCGCAAAATCCCGTTGCAATCCCCATCCGCATCGGATACAAGCCCCACCTCACCGGACGGCACCCCTCACCGGGTACCGGAAATCGGATAATGCGCGCCCGTAGCTCAGCTGGATAGAGCACCAGACTACGAATCTGGGGGTCAGAGGTTCGAATCCTTTCGGGCGCGCCATTCCGAATTCATCCAGACCGGTCGATCATGGCGATGCGCCCGTAGCTCAGCTGGATAGAGCACCAGACTACGAATCTGGGGGTCAGAGGTTCGAATCCTTTCGGGCGCGCCATTTTTCATTGACCACCAAAATGGCGACGATTGTCCGGGCGACCTGGCCGCATAGTTTGCTGCCCGCTGCTGTCTACCCTTGCATGTGCCCGCCATCCTATCCTTTGGCAGAGGCCTTTTGCCGGTGCCGCGTCGCACCGACAGGGATAGGTTGACGTATTGTGCTCCGCCGGTGCCCCGCATGCATGACGTCTTTCGCCTGGATGATCTGACCAACGACACGCAGCATTATGCCTTGTCGCATTGGACAGATATTGTCCGACGCAACCCGGCAGTGCCGTTGGATGACATGATGGCCTGCCGCCGGGCCGCCGATACTGCCGACAATTGCCTGTTGTTCAATCTGGATGGCGGCAGCATTCGGGAGGCGCGGATCATCAAGGTCGGCCAGGGTGTTGCGACGGCATTGGGGATCGATCCTGTCGGGTTGACGCTGTCGGAACTGATGCCGGCTTCCTATGTCGCCGACATTATCCCCGCCTATGCCTTCTGCGCCGGCGTGTTCCGGCCATTGTCCAGTCTGGACGAGGTCACCTATGCCGACGGCGGGCGAACGCTGGTCCGCCGTCTGATCCTGCCGTTGGAACGGCAAGCGGAGGGGGCTGCCTTTGCCGCCCGTTACCTGCTGATGATCTATGACACTTTGGGGGGTGTCCGGGGATCGTCCGACGGGTCAGGCCTGTGCCGGGAGATCCTGGCCACCCACTCCCTCAGCGTCGCCGTGTTTCGCGACAAGTTCGACTGAAACGCGGCCCTCGCCCCGTTCATGCTGACGGCAGCGGCACCGGTTCAGGATCCCCATACAGATCAGGGGTCGGCCCGATGGGCCGACGCGCGGCCAGACGCTGCACGATGGCGGCCTTGGGGCTGGACACTTCACCTTGTTCAAAGGCGATCACCTGCAACCCCTGCTCCATGGCCAGACGCAGCAACTCTCCGTCACGCAGCAGGAAGGCGGGGCTGGATGGACGGCCATGGCGCTGATTGCCATTGGCGAAGGTCTCATACAGCAGCAGGCCACCGGGTTTCAGTGCCGCGACCATAGCGGACAGCAGCGGACGGTGCAGATAGTTGGTGACAACGATCCCGTCAAATCCCGACAGGGCGGGCGGCCAGCCGTCCGGCCCCTCCAAATCGGCCTGCATCAGGGTCACGCCTTCCCGACCCGTCAGGTCAGCAACACCGCGCAGGTCGATATCAACACCCGTGACCAACTGGCCACGGTCGCGGAAATGCCGCAGATGCCGCCCGCCACCGCAGGCAACGTCCAGCATGCACGCGCCGGGCCGCAGCAACGGCGCAAAACGGAGGATCCAGGGCGAGGGCGGGGCGAAGGGCAAGGCGTGGGTCATGGCACCGGATCATAGATTGATTACGGGGCGATACAAACATCCTCTGGGTCGCCAGCGACAGATCGGGGTCAGGAGCCGGGAACAGATCAAGAGTTCGGTAGCAGACCCCGAATGATGGAAAGCATCTGCTCGCGGTTGGGCAGGCCGTCAAAAACCGCGACCACCTCGTCATCGGGCGGCGGTCCGAAGTAACGCAGGACATAAGGTGTCGACGCCCCGTAGAGGCCAGCACCACCGGCTGGGATAGGCAGGCCTTCCATGGCGGTCCCGCCATCGCCGATGAGGACAAGCCAGCCATTTGCCTTGCCGGCTTTGTCCTGGCGACGCAGCAAGCGGGCGAAAGGCGGCAGTTCGGCCTCAATACAAACCTCTTCAGGCGCGTCGGGCAACCAAGGGGAAATATGGCTTTCATCCTTATGGAGCCCTGGCAGGGCAGAGCTGATACCCGGTTCCATCCGCATGGCCTCCGGCCCGGACTGTCGCGCGGGGCATGCCGTGGGACGCAGATAAAGGACGGGAAATGGCGTCGTGCCGGGGTCGATGCGAATGCCTGCCAGTGCCATCTGCATCAACCGTTCAACTGTCGCACGGTCCCGTCCGGCGGTTTTCAGTTCCATCACCCAACCGCCACTGAATAGCGCGGTAACCGCGTTGCCCCAGTCCCCCTCCCCGTCCTGCCACAAATAATGACGCAACACCGGCCTGCCATCGCCGCCCGGCAGCGCCATGGCACCTGCCTCCACCCACTGGCGCCAGGCAAAGGCCGGATTGTCCGGAACCATGATCCGCGGCGCATCGATGGCGGCAGTCCGATCAAGAAGCAAGCTGACATGGCTGTGGTCCCCGCCTTCGCGATACCAGCTCATCGCGCCGTCAATCTGGCCGGAGTTGGGGAGACCCGCGATCTCTCGTGGTACCAGGAACGGGGCCGTTCCATAGCGAAGGCCGTCAGCGTCCGGCTGATCAATCCAGCGACTGACGAACCTTCCCTGCGGCACCTTTGAACAAGGCGGCGCGGCTTCGGCAACTTGCGTCGCGGGGCCGGTTACCCCCTGGCATCCAGCCAGAAGAAGCGGCAGCACGAGCAGGGGTAGATATCGGATCACGGCACCTCCGGCGCAGGGACAGGGGGACAGGCGTCCCGCGCCAGCTGATCATGGCGAGTGGAAGGTACAGAAACCATTTACAGAATAAGGCATTTGGCCCTACCAGGACAGACGGGCGGTGGACAGCCAGCGCCCACTTGCGGCATCAGCGACATAGCACCCCGGATGCCAAGGGACTTGCCCGCCAGACCGCGACGGTCCATCTATCTGTCATCACCCAGACCATTCATCGCCCCATGATCCTGTTCGACCTTAAATGCAGCCAGGGCCACCGGTTCGAAGGCTGGTTCCGCAACGGTGCCGCATATGAGGCGCAGGCGGCCTCGCACGCCATCACCTGCCCCCTGTGCGGCGACGCCAAGGTCGAAAAGGCCCCCATGGCCCCCGCCATCGCCAAGGGTGGGCGGTCGCGCGACCGCGAAGCCCCGTCGCCCGCGCCTGTGCCGGATGCTCCCGCCCCGGCCACGGCCCCACCCGTGCCCGATGCGGTGCGCGAGGCACAGGCCGAAATCCTGCGCCACCTGCGTGATCTGCGGTCCCAGGTAGAAAAGAACGCCGATTATGTCGGCGACCGTTTCGCGGAAGAGGCGCGCAAAATCCATTATGGCGAGGTGGAAAGCCGAGCCATCTATGGCGAAACCTCCCCGGACCAGGCAGAGGCCCTGCGCGAGGAGGGCGTGCCCATCGCGAGCATCCCCTGGCTGCCGGTCGAGAACTGAACACCGTCCCTTCCAAGGACGCAGCCATGTCCCCACAGGCGCGGAAATCCACGGATTCCGCTTGACCGGGGGCCGGGTTTGGCGCATCAACCCAGCGATATCGACGCCCGCCCGTGCGGGACCGTGCTGGACGACATCCCGGCACGGCCCCGCGACGCGTGGGCGCGTGCCCGTTCCGGGATACCGGAACCCGGTCGATAGGGCACCGTCATGGTGCCGGGTGCGTTCATCCCTCAATCATCTTAATGTGGAGACATCCGATGTCGATCACGGCTGAGCGCAAGACTGCGCTGATCGAAGAGTACAAGACCAAGGAAGGCGATACCGGTTCGCCGGAAGTTCAGGTTGCCATCCTGACCGAGCGCATCAACAACCTGACCGAACACCTGAAGACCCACTCGAAGGATTTCCATTCGCGTCGTGGTCTGCTGGTGATGGTCGGTCAGCGCCGCCGTCTGCTGGATTACGTGAAGGGCAAGGAAAAGGCTCGTTATGACAGCCTGATCCAGCGCCTGGGCCTGCGCCGCTAAGGCGGGCCGGTCGCGACGGTTACAGACCCGAACGCCCAAGGTGATGTTCGACGTGAACATGCAGCCCACCGCCCACACGATGTTCCACACCCGCTCCGGCGGTGGGGGATGGCGTGCCGGTGGCGGGCCCCTGGGGCGCGGGAACCGTCGGGACCCGCGTCAGAGTTGAGGTGTGGACGGCCAGCCGGGACCCCTTCCGGCTGGCCGTTTTCCCATGCGCGCCGTGCGGATCGCGCTGAAAAATGGTACTGAAGGGGCAAGAAACAGGCGGGGCCGTCCGAACGGGCCCCGGCCCGGCCGCCCAATCCGGGGTGTTGCGGGTTTCGGATGGAAGGATCGATACAATGTTCAAGGTGTTCCGCAAGGAAATGGAATGGGGCGGTCGCAAGCTGGTCATCGAGACCGGCAAGATCGCCCGTCAGGCCGATGGCGCCGTCATGGTGAGCTATGGCGACACGGTGGTGCTGGCCACTGCCGTCGGCGCCAAGTCGCCGAAGCCGGGCGTGGATTTCTTCCCGCTGACGGTGAATTACCAGGAAAAGGCCTTCGCCGCGGGCAAGATCCCCGGCGGCTTCTTCAAGCGTGAAGGCCGTCCCACGGAAAAGGAAGTGCTGGTCAGCCGCCTGATCGACCGTCCGATCCGTCCGTTGTTCGTCGATGGCTACCGCTGCGAGACGCAGGTCGTCTGCACCGTGCTGAGCCACGATCTGGAAAACGATCCCGACATCGTCGCCATGATCGGTGCATCCGCTGCACTGACCATTTCCGGCCTGCCCTTCCTGGGCCCCATTGGCGCCGCCCGCGTCGGGTACGAGAACGGCCAGTACATCCTGAACCCGACCGCCGACCAGATGGAAAACGCCACCCTGGATCTGGTCGTCGCCGGTACGCAGGAAGGCGTGCTGATGGTCGAGTCCGAGGCCAAGGAGCTGTCGGAAGAGATCATGCTGGGTGCCGTCACCTTCGGCCATGCCCAGTTCCAGCCCGTGATCGACCTGATTATCAGCCTGGCCGAGGATTGCGCCAAGGAACCGCGCGACATCGCCCCGCCGGCCTTTGACAAGGCCGCCGTCAAGGCCCGCATCCTGGAAGTTGCCGGGGCCGACGTGAAGGCCGCCTATGCGATCCTGGTCAAGCAGGACCGTTACGCCGCCGTGGGTGCTGCCAAGGACAAGGCCAAGGCCGCGCTGAAGGACGAGTTCGCGCCCGAAGCCATTTCCGAGATGTTCAAGGAAGTGGAAGCCGACGTTCTGCGCGGCGCGGTGCTGGAGACCGGCAAGCGCATCGATGGCCGCACCACCGTGGATATCCGCCCCATCGTGGCCGAAGTGGGCATCCTGCCCCGCGCCCATGGTTCGGCCCTGTTCACCCGCGGCGAGACGCAGGCCCTCGTGGTCGCCACCCTGGGCACCAACCAGGATGAGCAGATTATCGACGCGCTGGAAGGCGAATACCGCGAAAGCTTCATGCTGCACTACAACTTCCCCCCGTACAGCGTGGGTGAAGCCGGGCGCATGGGCTCTCCGGGCCGTCGTGAAATCGGCCATGGCAAGCTGGCTTGGCGCGCCATCCACCCGCTGCTGCCGTCCAAGGAAGATTTCCCCTACACGCTGCGCGTTGTGTCGGAGATCACGGAATCGAACGGCTCCTCCTCCATGGCCACGGTCTGCGGCACGTCCCTGTCGCTGATGGATGCCGGCGCCCCGCTGGCCCGCCCCATCGCCGGCATCGCCATGGGTCTGATCAAGGAAGGCGACAAGTTCGCCGTCCTGTCCGACATCCTGGGTGATGAAGATCACCTGGGCGACATGGACTTCAAGGTGGCCGGCACCGAAGCGGGCGTCACCGCCCTGCAGATGGACATCAAGATCACTTCCATCACGGAAGAGATCATGAAGATCGCCCTGGCCCAGGCCCAAAAGGGCCGCATCCATATCCTGGGTGAGATGAACAAGGCGCTGAATACCGCGCGCGGCGAAGTGTCGGGCAATGCCCCGCGCATCACCGTCATCAACATCCCCAAGGAGAAGATCCGCGACGTCATCGGTTCGGGCGGCAAGGTCATCCGCGAGATCGTGGAACAGACCGGTGCCAAGATCGACATCGAAGATGATGGCACCGTGAAGGTGTCGGCGGTCGACAGCAAGTGCTCCGACGCCGCCATCAAGTGGATCAAGGGCATCGTGGCCGAGCCGGAAGTGGGCGAGATCTATGACGGCAAGGTCGTCAAGGTCATGGATTTCGGTGCCTTCGTGAACTTCCTGGGTTCCAAGGATGGCCTGGTCCATATCTCCGAACTGAAGAACGAGCGCGTGGCCAAGGTCACCGACGTCGTGAAGCAGGGCGACAGCGTCAAGGTCAAGGTCCTGGGCTTCGACGATCGCGGCAAGGTCAAGCTGTCGATGAAGGTCGTCGATCAGACCACCGGCGAAGACCTGTCCAAGAAGGCCGAAGCCACCGAGGGCTGATGCCTGAGGGTGCTTCCCGGCTTTCGGGATGGTGGTGTGAGTAAGGAAAAGGCCGTCGGGGCGACCCGGCGGCCTTTTTCGTATATGCTTGCATCCCGAACCCGAGGCAAACCTAGAGCTGACAAACTGATGTTTAGTATCCGCCCGTCCCGCGATGACGATGCCGAGTTGCTGCCACTGATCGAAAAGTCGGGCGACGAGCTATTTAAGAAAGTTTCTCATCTATCCCCGTTTGTGCAGGAAGATGTGCTTTCTGCCCACGAACATCGCGACCTCATGCGATGCGGCATCGCATGGGTGGCAACAGACGAAAGGGATGCTCCGTTCGGCTTTCTTTGCGCCATGCTGTTCCCGGGAACGCTGCACATCCGGCAGATGAGCGTTCATGGGCAGCAGCAGCGCCGTGGCATCGGCTCGGCGCTGCTGCTAGCAGCCATAGGATGGGCGCAGGAACAAAGACTTAAACAAATCACACTCACTACCTTCCGGGACATTCCCTGGAACGACGGCTTCTACAAGCGGCACGGATTCCTGCCCGTACTCCCTCATGAAGTTGCACACTTGGCGAGCATCATGGCCAATGAAGCGGCGAACGGCCTGCCTTCGACATGCAGATGCGCCATGCGCCTTATTGTGCCGACTGGGTGACATACCCCGAACCCCAAGAGGCGGCGTTGGACACCTGCCAGGAGTCGCTCTCGCTCCACCGACGGCACAACGACCCGAAACAACTTTGCATTCCATGGCGCTTAACCTTAATTTCTCGTTCAGGGTCCGGCAGCGTGCCGGGACCGGTGACGGAGCAACGGATCGATGTTCGAGACCCTGCCGCTTTACCTGACCTTTGTCGGTGCCTCGGTGGCGCTGCTGGCCTTGGCCTTGCTGGCCTATACGCTGATCACGCCTTATCGCGAGTGGGCGTTGATCCGGCAGGGCAATTCGGCGGCGGCGACCAGCATGGGTGGGACCGCCATCGGCATGGCCATTGCCCTGTCGTCGGTGGCGCGGGGCACCTACTCCGTGGCTGAACTTCTGATGTGGGGCGGGGTGGCGCTGGTCTGTCAGCTGCTGGTGTTTGTTGCCGTCTGTTTTCTGCTGCCCGGTTTCCGGCAGGGAATCGAAGCGGACAAGCTGGGCTATGGCGTCACGCTGGGCACCTTGTCTATTGCCATGGGAATTTTGAATGCCGGGGCGCTTTCGGTTTAGCTCGGGCCTCCCCATCTCTGGTTAACCCTGCCCGGCTGTGACCGGCGGGGCCGTTCTGCTTGGTCTTGAGGAGCCAGTTCCAATGATGCAGTTCTTCCGCACGCTGTTGGGCGTGAAAGGTGAGAAGGTGGGCCGCCAGGTGGTGGATGCCCTGGTCGCCATGGACCCCAAGAGCGCGTCCGTCGCCCAGTTGCGGGTCATGGAGGCCGATCTGGACAAGGCCGGCAAGCTGCTGACCAATCTTCGCGTTGATATGCAACGCGAACGCAAGGAAGCGGTCGAAGCGCGGGAGAATTATGACCGCCGTCTGGCCGCCGCCGAACATCTGAACAACCTGCTGACCACCGCCGAGGGTGAGCGCAAGGCCAGCCTGGAGGCCAGCCTGGCCAAGCTGCTGGCCCAGTTGGAAGAGTTGGAAAGCGAAGTCGCCATTGAGGAGCGGGAGGCCGACGAGGCCGAGGCCTTGGTGGCGGAGGCAGAGGTTGCCTATCGCGAGAAGGCCCGCGCCCTGACCGAGGCCAAGTCGGCCCTGGCCAAGGCCGAGCGCGACATGCAGCGCGCCAACATTCAGGAGGAGCGGGAGCGGGAGCGCGCCAACCGCGCCGCCCAGGTGGCGGGCCTGCGCGATGATGGCGGTTCGAAGCTGAACACCGCCATCGACGCCATGACGCGCCGCGCCAACGAGGCCCGCGCCAATGCCGAGGCCGCCCGCATGAAGGCCCAAGCCCTGGGCGACCTGTCGCGCAAGTCCGCAGATGATATGGGCGATGCGGATATTCAGGCGGCCCTGGCCGCCGTGGGCAAGGGCGGGGCGCCCGCCCTGTCGGTGCAGGAACGTCTGGCCCGCCTGAAGGGCCCGTCGCCCGATGCCGCCCCGCTGGCCATCACCGACAAGTGGAGCAAGTAGGGCCGCAACGCCCCTGACCGCAACCGTTACCCCGCCACCATCGCCATCCGGGCCGCCATGACCGACCAACAGCGCAAGCGCCGCCGTTCCGCCCATGTCTCCACCCTGCTTGTCGGGGGGGCGGCGGCCCTGATGCTATCGGGCTGCGGCGGTGATGATGTTCAGGAGACAGAGGCCCGCATCTTCCCCACGGTGGAGGCGTGTCTGGTGGAGTTCAGCCCGCAGGAATGCAACAGCGCCTTTGAACAGGCCAAGCAACTGCACCTGCAATCCACCCCGCGCTTCGACACCGCCGCCGCCTGTGAGGCGACGATGGGCAATGGCGCCTGTCAACCGATGGTGCTGTCACAGCCGGATGGCAGCCTGAGCAATGTCTTCGTGCCGGCCCTGATGGGCTTCATGATGGCGAAGGCCCTGCAGCCACCGCCGCAATATGGCGGCGGCTATGTCAGCACCGGCGGCGGTTACTATTACCCGCGTCCCATCTTCATCGACCGCGACGGCTTCATGCATAGCGGCCGGGGCAGCCTGGGCCGTGCGCCGGTCAGCCGCGACAGCTTCACCCAAGGCAAGACCGGGTACAGCATGAAGACGGAAGTCCGGGGCAAGTCAGCGCAGGTGGGCACCACCAGCAAATCGACCAGCCGGGGCGGCTTTGGCAAATCATCGGCCCGGTTCGGCGGCGGCGGTTCCTGATCGCCGCCCTTTCCTATCGTTGCCTTCGCACGCCTTCATCTGAGCGGACAAGACCATGCATCGCCAATCCATCCGCCCGCGTCCCGATTGGAAAGCCCGCATGGAAGCGCTGGGCTTTGATTTCCACACCATCCCGACCGACGAGGACCCGAGCGGCGTCTATTGGGATGAAAGTGCCTGCTGGGTGTTCAGCGAGGCGGAGATCGACCTGCTGGAAGAGGCCGGAAACGAGCTTCACAAGATGTGCCTTGCCGCCGCCAAGCGCATCATTGATGAACGGCTCTATCCGCTGCTGAACATCCCCGCCCATGCCATCCCCGCCATCGAGGCATCGTGGCAGCGTTACCAGCAAGGCCAGGAATTCTCCCTCTATGGCCGTTTTGACCTGTCCTATGGCGGGGCGGGGCATGGCGATGGCATGCCCAAATTGCTGGAGTATAACGCTGATACGCCCACGGGCCTGTATGAGGCGGCGGTGGCGCAATGGGCCTGGCTGGAGGATGTGTTCCCCGACGGGGATCAGTTCAATTCCATCCATGAGGGGCTGGTGGAGCAATGGAAGGCCCTGCTGCGTGCCGACCGTCTGCTGGCCGATGACGGCGACCGGCGCGGTGTGTGGGAAGCGGGGCGCGCCCTACACCTGACCTGCGCCATGCCACATACGGAGGATGAAGGCACGCTGCGCTACCTGCAGGACACAGCCATTGAGGCCGGGCTGGCGACCAAGAGCATTGCCCTGTCGGATATCGGCTGGACGGAGGAGCAGGACCACCTGACCCGCCGCACCCGCAGCTATTTCACCGACCTGGAAGAACAGGAGATCAAGTGCCTGTTCAAGCTGACGCCCTGGGAATGGTTGGTGGCCGATGATTTCGGGGGCAACCTGCTGACCCTGGCGCAGCGCAATGATATCCGGGTCGTGGAACCTGCCTGGAAGATGCTGCTGTCCAACAAGGGCCTGCTGGCGATCCTGTGGGAAATGTACCCGCACCATCCCTATCTGGTGGAGGCACATTTCGACCGCCGCGCTTTTGCCGCCGGCACGCGGGTGGTGGCAAAGCCGCTGCTGGGCCGTGAAGGGGCCAATATCAGCGTCGTCACCATGGGGCCCGATGGTCGTCCGACCACCCGCGAACTGGACGTGGCGGGACCTTATGGCGAAGAAGGCTATGTCTATCAGGCCTGGTCGCCTGTGGTGTCGGCGCGGGGGCCGGATATCAAGGGCGTGGTGCGCGACCACCATGCCGTGATCGGTGCCTGGATGGTGGGCGATGAATGCCGGGGCATCGGCATCCGGGAGGACAGCACCGCCGTCACCCGCGACACCTCCCGCTTCGTGCCGCACCGGTTCGAGTGAGGGCAGGCGGCAGGATCGGCGGGCCTGCGTCGTATCAGGCATAGGTCCACACCCGGAGCATGCCATGCCCAGCCGCCGTCTGTTCCTGTCCGGCCTTGCCGCCGGCCTGCTGCTGCCGCTTCCCGCCGCCCGCGCCCTGGCGGTCGATCCCGCATCACCGGACCTGCCGCAGGTCACAGCCCTGATCCAGGACGCCATCCGCCGCCACCGGCTGGACGGGGTGGCCGCCATCGCGCATCAGGGCGCGCGCGTGCTGTATCGCGGCTATTTCGGCGATATCGGGCCCGGCACGGCCATTGAGGTGGCGTCGGCCAGCAAATGGGTCGCGGGTCTGGTGATCATGGCCCTGGTGGCGCAGGGGCGGCTGCGTTTGGACATGACGCTGGGCGAGGCGGGACTGATCGGCACGGGGCCGAAGGCGCGCATCAGTCTGGCACAGTTGATGAGCCATACCTCCGCCCTGCCCGCCACGGGGCCTTTCCTGCAACAGCGCCGCTATCCCACCCCGCGCGCGGCGGCGGAGAAGCTGGCGGAAATGGACCTGATCGGACAGCCGGGCGCGGTCTTCGCCTATGCCGGCGTGTCGATGCAGGTGGCAGCCTTCATGGCCGAACAGGCGGGTGGGGCCGATTGGAACAGCCTGTTCCGCCGCCTGATTGCCGACCCGTTGGGCCTGTCGCCCGCCTGCCGCTGGGGCGACCGCTGGGGTGTGGCGGGTGGGTTGATCGCCAGCCCGGATGATTATGAACGCATCCTGCTGCTGATCGCGCGGCGGGGCGTGATGGCCGATGGACGCCGCCTGCTGCCCGCCGACATCTTCCCCGCCATGGAACATGACCAGATCGGCAATGCCATCCGCAAGGAGCAGCCGGACGCGGCTGACGCCATGAAGGGCTATGGTATCGGCCTGTGGTGCGAGGCGGTCAGCGCCGATGGCAACTGTCCCGCGATCTCCAGCCCCGGTGCCTTTGGCACTTGGCCGCGCATCGACCGCACGCGCGATCTTGCCATCCTGCTGATGGTGAGATCGCGCCTGCCACGCCTGGCGGAGGATTGGCGGGCCATCATCCGGGCGCTGACCAATGCAGCCACGCCCGGATGAAAGCAGGGATCACAGCTGACGACCGGTGCCGTCAGTGCTGGCAAAGACGCTGTGCAGGAACCAGAAGATGAAGGTTGCCAGCAGCATGAAGCCGCCCCACTGACGGCTGACGGTCATGACACCACCTGCCGCAAGCAGCGCAGCGGCGTAGAAGAACAGGGACTTTTTCATCGTTAAGGACTTTCCGGCATGGGCGCAGGGCCGGGCATGGGCCATAGCGGCCCCGCGCGCTCAAGGATCAGGGTGGATCAGGCGGAAAGTCCGGCGGGCGGACCGGTCGGCATGCGGGCGGCATGGCCGGCCCGGACCATTGCAGGCCCCGTAAAGGTCGGCGGCAGGGAGGATGCGTCCGCGGACACCGGCACCGGCATCCAGGGCGGGCTGGCCGCAACGACCTTAGCCGGCGGGGTGTCATCCCCACCCGACAGGTCGGCGCGGCGCTGATCCTCCGGCGGCGCGGCAAGGGCCGCCGGTGCCTCCGACAGGGTGGCGCGCAGACCGGCACCACTGGCCGTCAGCCCTTCGCGTGCCCGATCCCCCTCACCCCCGCCCAGCCCGGCCAGGACGCCGGCACAGGCCAGCAGCATCAGCAGGGCCAGCGTCTTCACCCGATCCGACCATTGGCCTATGGTCCCGCGCGGGCGCGGGGCGGCAATCTCGGGGTGCATCGGGGCGGGATCAATCATGGCATCAAGATGGGGGTTGGCGATGCCGGACACAAGGGTCGCGTTCACAAGTCCCGCGCCATGGCGATGCCCTGTTGCAACGCCTCGCCCATTCGGGCGGCCTTGTCACACAGAAAGGCGGCGGCGGGTGGGGTGAACAACCGGTTAGTGGTCTGCGCGAACAGCTCCAGCCAGCGTTGGAAATGCGCCGCCTCCAGACCGGGGATGCCCGCGTGCACCTGCATCGGCCGTCCCCCATATCGCCCCGTGCCCATGGTCACCGACGACCAGAAATCATGCACACGGCGCAGATGGGCCGCCCATACCGCGTCCCCATCGCCCACCATGGTCTGGAAAACCGGCCCCAGCAGCGGGTCCAGACGGGCGGCGGCATAGAATTCGATCAGCAGCGCGGTCAGGCTGTCATCATCGATACGGGTATAGGGCGGTTGGGTCACAGTCATGATGCGATCTTAACGTGCTGCGATTTACCCGACCTTTGCCCGCGCGGACGGTTTGCGTTGCGCGCTGCGCTTGCCTACAATCAGGACAACAACAAACGGATGCATCCATGCCCCGCGGCGATCTGTTCTCCCCGCTCGACCCGTTCCAGACCGGCAGGTTGCAGGTCGACGATGTTCATAACCTTTATTGGGAACAGAGCGGCAATCCCGACGGCGTGCCCGTCCTGTTTCTGCATGGCGGGCCGGGGGCCGGTGCCTCGCCCACCCATCGCCGCTTCTTCGATCCCACCTTCTACCGCATCATCATCCTGGATCAGCGCGGGGCGGGCCGCTCCACACCGTTGGGCGATCTGCGCAATAACGACATCCCGCATCTGGTGGAGGATTTGGAGGCGCTGCGCGGCCATCTGGGCATTGACCGCTGGATGGTGTTCGGCGGCTCCTGGGGTTCCACCCTGTCCATCGCCTATGCCGAGGCGCATCCCGACCGGGTGATCGGTCTGGTCCTGCGCGGCATCTTCCTGATGCGCAAGTCGGAGATCGACTGGTTCCTGTACGGGATGAGACAGATTTTCCCGGAGGCCTGGAACCATTTCAACAACTACATTCCCCTGGCCGAACGCGATGACCTGCTGGAGGCCTACTGGAAGCGGCTGACCCATCCCGACCCCGCCATCCACCTGCCTGCCGCCCGGGTGTGGAGCATGTATGAAGGGTCCTGTTCGACCCTGATGCCCAGCCCGGAACTGGTTTCCGCCTCCGGCGAGGATAATCACGCCCTGGGTCTAGCCCGGATTGAGGCGCATTTTTTCCGCAACAACATGCTGACCCCGGAGGACAAGTTGCTGCGCGATATCCGTGCCGTGCGGCATATCCCCACCGTCATCGTGCAGGGCCGATACGACATTGTCTGCCCCATCCGCACGGCCGATGAATTGCACCGTTCCTGGCCGGAGGCCGACTATATCGTCGTGCCCGATGCGGGCCACAGCGCCATGGAACCCGGCGTGCGCATGGCCCTGGTCCAGGCGACCGAGCGGTTCAAGACCCTGCGCTGATCTCCGCCATCATCGCCTCGTTTGCTGAAAGGCCCGCCACCGGCGGGCCTTTCTTCCGTTATAGGCCTGCCTTCGGACGGCCATGCGGCATAGGCGCGGTATTACCCCGAAAGTTACACCCTATACGGCAAGTTGGCCGGTTGAAGCAGGACGCCCACGCATTAATTCTAAATTAGCCTTCGCCAATGATCACGTAAGGAAAACGGAACAGAAAAAAAATACCTGAATGATAAATTATATCCAAAATCCATCCGATCAAGATTGCTTTCATTCTTTTTGATCGGCTAACTATAGAACTTCAAAAATCCCACTGAATACCCACCAATACTGACCCTTATCAAGGGCGGTCTCGCTCCTTCTTTGCCCGAATCGACCATGGTCAGGAGAAACGGCATCATGAACAAACTGCGCGACCTTTCGATTGCCCGTAAATTGCTGATCGCCTTCGGGGCACTGGTGCTGACCTCGGCGCTGGTGGGTAGCATCAACCGGGCACAGCTGGCCTTCATCGAGAATGGCAATGCCGAAACCGTTCATACCTATGAGGTGATGCGCACCGTTCGTCAGCTGAGCATGGCGAAGGTCGACCAGGAAACGGGCCTGCGCGGCTACATGCTGACCGCCGACAGCAGCTTCCTGGAACCCTACAATAACGGGGTGCGGAATTTCGACGCCAGCTTCGCTCGTGTCAGCGAACTGACCAAGGACAATCCCGAACAGCAGGCCCGTCTGCGGACGATCAAGGAGGCGTCCGACGCCTGGAACCGCGAAGTGGCGGAACCGATGATCGCCGGCATCAAGGACCCCGCCACGCGCGACGCGACGCGCGCCACCGCCGCTACGGGCGTCGGCAAGAACCGGATGGACGCAATCCGTACCAAGGTGGAGGAGGTGCAGAATGTTGAGCGCAGCCTGCTTGATGGTCGCCGTGCCGGGCTGGAGAACGCCTTCTCCACCGCCAACCTTGCCACCATCGTGGGGGCTGCCGGCTCGCTGCTGATCGCTATCGTCGCCGGCCTGTCGCTGTCCGGTGCCATCGCCCGACCCATCCGCGCCATGACGGACCAGATGGGCCTGCTGGCCGGTGGCGACAAGACCATCCATATCGCCGGCCTGGACCGCCAGGACGAGGTGGGCGGCATGGCCCGCGCGCTGGAGGTCTTCCGGCAGAATGCTATCCGCGCCGATGAACTGGCCGCTGAACAGGCGCGCGAACAGGAGGCGAAGCTGCGCCGGACGCAGGTGGTGGAGGCACTGATCGCCCGCTTCGATGCCGAGGTGACGGCCGTGTTGGGCAGCGTCGCGGGTGCCACCAGCCAGCTGGACGCCACGGCCCAGGGCATGACCGCCATTGCCGAGGAAACCCGCGCCCAGGCGACCGCCACCGCCAGTGCTGCCGACCAGACCGCCGCCAATGTGCAGACGGTGGCTTCGGCTGCGGAGGAAATGGCAAGTTCCATCCAGGAAATCTCCCGTCAGGTGGTGCATTCGACCCAGGTCGCCGACAATGCCGCCAGCCAGGCCGCCCGCACCAATAACACGGTACAATCCCTGGCCGAGGCCGCGCAGCGCATCGGTACCGTGGTGCAGCTGATCAGCGAGATTGCCAGCCAGACCAATCTGCTGGCGCTGAACGCCACCATCGAGGCGGCACGGGCAGGAGAGGCCGGCAAAGGCTTTGCCGTCGTGGCATCGGAAGTGAAAAGCCTGGCCAACCAGACCGCCAAGGCGACCGACGAGATTGCCCAGCAGATCCAGTCGATGCAGGCGGTCACGGGCGATGCCGTCGGGGCCATCGGCTCCATCACCGGCACCATCGCCCAGATCAACGAGGCGATGGCCACCATTTCCGCCGCCGTGGAACAGCAGAACGCCACCACCCTGGAGATCAGCCGCAATGTGCAGCAGGCGGCCCTGGGCACCCGTGAGGTCTCATCCAACATCGCCAGCGTGACCCAGGCAGCAGGAGAGACCGGCGCGTCGGCCACCCAGGTTTTGGGTGCCGCGCGCGAGTTGGGCGAACAGGCCGAGGTGATGAAAAGCCGTGTGGAAACCTTCCTGTCCGGCATCCGGGCGGCGTGACAGTTCCGCTCTCTCTTCCCTTCCCTGTCAACTCACGGGCGGCCTTCGGGCCGCCCTTCTTGTTTGGCGGGCAGATGTTCCCGTTTTGTTGATGCATGGCGACGGGACTTGCCTATACTCCGCCGCCATGAGCGAGATTGTCCCCTTCCGCCGGCCCGGTGCCGATACGGTGCCCGATGCGCCTGCCAAGCTGCGCACGGCACCGCCGCGCCTGCTGCTGCCTGATGCGCCGGCCATTGTGGTGGGCGCACGCGGCGTTACCTGGGTGACGCCGGATGGCGAGGTGGACCTGATCCCGCATGATGAGGCAGCCTATCGTTTGCGTCACGAAAGCGTGATCCTGGCCCATGCCCGCGCTGTGGGACGGCGACTGCGCACCGAACGGATGGCCGATCCGTTCGACCTGCTGGAACTGTTCGCCTTTGTCCGTCCGGCGCGGTTCTGCCTGCCGACGCCCAAGGGTCTGGCAGACGCCACGGGACAGCCTGTACCCGCCGACCCGGAGGCAGAGGCCCTGTCCCTGATCGACAGTGCCCGCGCGCTTCTGTCCGAACTGGCCGAGAATAACCGTCCCGAACCGGACGGGGAGAAGCGCAAGCAACGCCGTGAACTGTCGGATGCCGCTGGCATCGGCTGGTTCATGGGACAGGCGGGCTGGACCTGGGCGCCATCGGTGATGGCGGCATTGGGCCTGCCGCATGGTCCCGGCGACGGGCGGGCGCGGCGCGGCCTGATGGTCTGGAACCATCTGAAGGAATGGCAGGCCGAGGCACCGGAGCCACCGCCCGGCCATATCCCCGTGGAACCGGCGGAGGCGCGCTGGCGTCTGGCCGAACTGGTGGGCAGCGGGGCCGGGGCCGAACCCCGCCCACAGCAGGCCGATTATGCCAGCGCCGTGTCCAGCGCCTTCACACCGCGCGATGAACAGGGCGTGCCCAACGTGGTGCTGGCCGAGGCCGGGACAGGCGTTGGCAAGACCCTGGGTTACCTTGCCCCCGCCACCGTCTGGGCGGAGAAGAACAGCGGTCCCGTCTGGATTTCCACCTACACAAGACAGCTTCAACAGCAGATCGACAAGGAACTGGACCGGCTGCATCCCGACCCGGCGGTGAAGGCCAAGCGTGTGGTGGTGCGCAAGGGGCGAGAGAATTATCTCTGCCTTCTGAACCTGGAGGAAGCGGCCAACATCGCCCATACCCAGCCCGCCTATGCCAATGCCATCGGCCTGATGGCGCGATGGGCCGCCGCCACGCGTGATGGCGACATGGCGGGCGGGGATTTTCCGGGCTGGCTGGTCGATATTCTGGGCAAGGGGCGCACGCTGGGGCTGGCCGACCGGCGCGGCGAATGCGTCTATAATGCCTGCTCGCATTATTCCCGCTGTTTCATTGAGAAATCGGTCCGGCGCGCGCGCAAGGCCGACATTGTGGTCGCCAACCATGCCCTGGTCATGGTGCAGGCGGCATTGGGTGGCGGCGACGACGCCTATGTCCCCACGCGCTACGTGTTCGATGAGGGGCACCATGTGTTCGACGCCGCCGACAATGCCTTTGCCGGGCATCTGACGGCGGCGGAGGCGGCCGAACTGCGCCGCTGGCTGCTGGGGGCCGAGGTATCGGGCCGCAGCCGGGCACGGGGCCTGCGCCGCCGGGTGGAGGATCTGGTGGGTGGGGATAAGGTCTCCCTGGAGCTGCTGCAGGAAATCCAGCAGGCGGCCCAGATCCTGCCGGGGGAGGCCTGGTCACAGCGTATCCATGGCGGGGAGGTGAAGGGCCCGCTGGAGGCGTTCCTGGCCGGGGTGCGCGGACAGGTCTATGCCCGCGCGCAGGGCGTGGACAATCCCTACAGCCTGGAAACCGACTGCAAGCCGGTGGCCGAGGGGCTGGTCGATCTGGCGGGCGAACTGGACATCGCCCTGCTGAAACTCGCCACGCCGCTGGAAAAGCTGGCCGACCGGTTGAAGGAGATGCTGGATGAGGAAAGCGACGAGCTGGAGGCCGAAACCCGCCGCCGCATGGACAGCGTGGCGCGCGCCTGCAAACGCCGCGCGCAGAACGAGGTCAATGGCTGGCGGCTGATGCTGCACAGCCTGAAGGATGAAACCCCTCGCAAATTCGTCGATTGGTTCGGGGTGGAACGGGTGGAGGGCCGGGATTTCGACCTGGGCATGTATCGCCACTGGGTGGACCCTACCATCCCCTTCGCCGATACCGTGGGCACAGCCGCCCACGGTCTGGTCCTGACCAGCGCCACATTGACCGACGGCACCGGCGATGTGGAGCAGGATTGGCAGGCCGCCCACCTGCGCACCGGCACGGTTCACATGGGGGCCACCGCGCTCCGCGCCGCCGTGCCCAGCCCGTTTGATTATGCCAGCCAGACCCGCGTGCTGGTGGTGAACGATGTGCGCAAGGATGATCTGGGACAGGTGGCGGCCGCCTATCGCGAACTGTTCCTGGCGGCGGGCGGCGGCGGGCTGGGCCTGTTCACGGCCATTCAGCGGTTGCGAGCGGTCCATGAACGCATCGCCGAACCGCTGGAAGAGGCTGGCATCCCCCTGCTGGCCCAGCATCTGGACGGTATGGATGTGCCCACCCTGGTCGATATTTTCAGGGGCGAGGAAGATGCCTGTCTGCTGGGCACCGATGCCGTGCGAGACGGGGTGGATGTGCCGGGCCGTTCCCTGCGCCTGATCGTGTTCGACCGCGTACCCTGGCCCCGGCCCGATATCCTGCACAAGGCGCGGCGGAACTATTTCGACAAGATCGCGGGCCGTCGCGGCTTTGACGACATGATCACCCGCCTGCGCCTGCGTCAGGCCTTTGGCCGTCTGGTCCGCCGCGCCGATGATCAGGGCGTGTTCGTCCTGCTGGATCCGATGATGCCATCCCGCCTGATCGGTGCCTTCCCCGAGGGGGTGGAGGTGCGCAAGGTCGGTCTGGCCGAGGCGGTTCGGGTGACGAGGGGCTTTTTGCACCGCCCCGACTGACGGGCGGTGCGCTCGTACCGGTCGCGGCCTACCGGTCCAGATGCGCGGTCAGGATGGCACTGATGGCGCTAGGGGAAAAGGAATTGTAGCGCAGGGAGACGGCCAGATCGTTGATAGTCGCGGCGGTCAGGCTAATTTCATGGTCTGCCTGACGGCAGATGCCCGACGCCACATAGATGGCAAAAAGCTCGTTCACGAACAGATAGCGGCTGGCATCTGGCACATAGATTGACTGTACGGAACTGATTTTACCGACAATAAGACCGTCGGAATTAAGTTGATCAATCGACTGCTGAAGCGAGTTCAAGTTGATCACGCGCAAGGGTTTCAGCTTGCGAAGCCAGAAGGCGAAATGGCTGGCTTGCTTCAACTCATTCGGACTTGCCTTTGGGACACGATCAATGGTTTCACACGCCTTGATCGCGCTTTCATCAAGGATCGCGTGGTCAATCTCAATGACGCAGCCCCATTCCCGTTCAATTTCGGGGATAATCCGTTCTGCAAACAGTCGCAGACCGGCAATCGCCTCGTCATAAGGCTGCTTGGCCATGATATTTTTCGCTATGTAAAAGTTTAATTTTAGACTGGCTATTCCTGGGCTTCGTCAAGCAATTCGCCAACCTTCTTTAGCGATGCCCCTTCTTCACCAACCAACTCTGACGCCTTCTTTGCGGCAAGAGCCCAGTTGATCTTCCGGCCCGTATTTTCTGCCAAGGGGCGCCGGACCTTTTTCTTGGCCTGTTCGCTAAGGCCTGCTTCGTTGGTGACGATCATGTGGCAAGGCGCCCTGAATTGCGTTAACTGATTTAAAGACAGCGCAAGACCCTACAGCGCAGAAAACGCCAGGGCAATAGTGCATTTCGGCACACGCCAATTGCGAGATGGACCGTGGCATCACCACCACAACGCCATCTCGCAACGGGAACGCTGCCCCTTACGCCCCCGGCACGCCCTTGCTGGTCGAGTATTCAAAGTGCAGCACATGATCGGGATGCACCAGACTGTGCGCCGCGTGCGCTGCCATCGCCGCCTCGCTGAATCCGCACAGGATCAGTTTCAGCTTGCCCGGATAATGCGCGATGTCGCCGATGGCGAAGATGCCGGGGGCGGACGTGGCCAACGTGCGCTGATCGACCATGATATGGCCCTTTTCCATATCCAGGCCCCAATCGGCGATGGGCCCCAGGTTCATGGCAAGACCAAAGAAGGGCAGCAGGACGTCGGCGTCCAGCACCTTTTCATTATCATCCAGGTCGGCGACCCGCACGCCCGTCAGCTTGCCATCCGCGCCCTCCAGGCCGGAAAGCTGGTACGGCACCACCATTTCCACCTTGCCTTCCTTCACCAGCGCATCCAGGCGGGACACGCTTTCGGGTGCAGCACGGAATTTGGGGCGACGGTGAACGACCATGACATGGGCGGCCACTTCCGACAGGGAATTGGCCCAGTCAACGGCACTGTCGCCGCCGCCGGCAATGACGATGCGCTTGCCCGCGAAATCCTGCCGCCGCTTCACCAGATAGAAGATGCCCGTCCCTTCATAGGCCTCCAGACCGTCCAGCGGCGGCTTGTTGGGACCGAAGGCACCGACGCCGGCGGCGATGATCACGGCCTTGGCATCGATGATCGTGCCCTTGTCAGTGCCCACGCGCCAGCCGGTATCGGTGCGGGTCAGGTTCGTGACCTGCTGGCCCAGGTGATAGGTGGGGTTGAAGGGGGCCGCCTGTTCGGCCAGTTTATCGATCAGGTCGGCCCCATCAATGGAAGGATGGGCGGGAATGTCATAGATCGGCTTTTCTGGGTACAGCGCCGCGCACTGCCCGCCCACCATGTCGAGCGCGTCCACGACATGGGCGCGCATCTTCAGCATGCCGCATTCAAACACGGCAAACAGGCCCACGGGGCCAGCGCCAATGATGACGACATCGGTGGAATGGCTGTTCTCGGACGACATGCAAACGCTCCCCATCGGGCGGATATCAAATCTGGCGGGTTTGGTGCCGCGTTTCGCGCGCGATGGCAAGTGCGGATGCGCGGATGCGGGATTGCGTGCCCCCTTGCGGGGCGGGGGTCTTTTGTCGGAGTCTGGGGGCATGATCCTGGAAAGCCACCCCCAATGACCCTGACCCTTTCCCTTGCCGATGAAGCCGCGACCAAGGCACTGGCCGCCCGGCTGGCCCCGCATCTGCGGGCTGGCGACGTGGTAACCCTGCGCGGTGACCTTGGCGCTGGCAAGACGGCGCTAGCCCGCCACCTGATCCGCCATCTGGCCGGGGATGAGGCGGAGGAGGTGCCAAGCCCCACCTTCACCCTGGTCCAGACCTATGAACACCTGACGCCGCCCATCTGGCATTTCGACCTGTACCGCCTGACCGATCCGGGGGAGGTCGTGGAACTGGGGTGGGAGGAGGCCCGCGAGGCCTGTGCCCTGGTCGAATGGCCGGAACGGCTGGGCCCGTTGCTGCCGCGTGACCGGCTGGACGTACAACTGACCCTGGACGGGCCGACGGCGCGGCAGGTGGTCATCACCGGCCATGGTGCCTGGGCCGACCGCGTGGCGGGGATATAATACCAATTTGCCGAGGGTTTAACCCTTGGCAGATTGGAGGCTGGCGACGGCCAGCCCGGTGCCTGTGCGCCGTGAGCCAAGCTGCCGGATGGCAGCGCCCGGCGTTTGAGGGAGATTGGTATACGCATGATGCGCGACGATGTGATTATCGCTTTCCTGGCCCGTGCTGGTTGGGCCGATGCCACCCGTGTGCCCATGGGGGCCGATTGGTCCACGCGGCGTTATGAACGGCTGGCAAAGGCCGACGGCGCGCGCGCCATCCTGATGGATGCGGCCGGCGACGGGGCGGGACAGGTGCCGCCCTTCGTGCGGCTCTGCGGTCTGCTGCGCGATGTGGACCTGTCCGCGCCGGAGATCTTTGCCGAGGATCAGGGGCAGGGCCTGTTGCTGCTGGAAGATTTCGGGGATGACAGTTTCGCCGCCCTGCTGGAACGCGGGGACGATCCCTGGCCGCTCTATCGTGTGGCGACCGACGTCCTGTCGCACCTGCACCAGCGCTTTGATCCCGGCACCGCCCCGGACATCCAGCGCTATGACCTGACCCTGTTCACCAGACAAGTGGCGCTGTTCGGTGATGCCTATATGGACGCCGCGGGCAATTCGCTGACAGCGTCGGCGCGTGGCGCGCTGGATGATGGCTGGGCAACGGTGCTGACCCAGGTGTTGGGCATCGTGCCCGACAGCCTGCTGCTGCGCGATTATCACCCCGGCAACCTGATGCTGCTGGGCCGTCCGGGTGTGCGGGCCTGTGGCCTGCTGGATGTGCAGGATGGCGGCATCGGGCCGGTCAGTTA
This sequence comes from Niveispirillum sp. CC-CTL257, assembly GCF_059489915.1. Taxonomy (NCBI): domain Bacteria; kingdom Pseudomonadati; phylum Pseudomonadota; class Alphaproteobacteria; order Rhodospirillales; family Azospirillaceae; genus Niveispirillum; species Niveispirillum sp. CC-CTL257. The sequence continues at coordinate 3,408,164 of NZ_JCAJXE010000001.1, read as the reverse complement.
CGATCTGCTGTCGCTGTTACAGGATGCGCGGCGCGATGTGCCCGATGCCATCCAGGCGGCAATGATCGACCGCTATCTGGCATCCATGCCCGGCCTGGCGCGCGATGCCTTCCTGGCCAGTTACGCGGTGATGGGGGCCATGCGCCATGCCCGCATCCTGGGCCGGGTGGCGCAACTGGCGGCGGGTGGGGGCAAGGCCAAGCAGCTGGCCTTCCTGTCCCGCGTCTGGGGACAGTTCCGGGCCGCCATTGCGCACCCGCTCTTGTCGCCAATACAAAGTTTCACGGATGAACATTTGCCCCGCGATGGGGCTGTGGCCCATATTCTTGGGCGTTGACTAAAGTTGGAGTAAAATTCGATGTCCTTCATGCCCAAGCGGGCGATGGTGCTGGCGGCGGGGTTGGGCCTGCGCATGCGCCCGATCACCTTGGAGACGCCCAAGCCGCTCGTGAGTGTTGGTGGCCGCACCATGCTGGATCATGCCCTGGACCGGCTGGAAGCGGTCGGCGTGCAGGAGGCCGTGGTGAATGCCCATTGGCTGGCCGACAAGATCGAAGCGCATCTGGCGGCGAACCCCCGCCGCAACCTGAAACTGACCCTGTCGCGCGAAGAGACACAGCTGGAAACGGGCGGCGGTGTGAAACACGCCCTGCCGCTGCTGGGCGACGAGCCGTTCTTTGTCGTCAATGCCGATATCGTCTGGCTGGACGGGCCGGTGCCGGCGCTGAAGCGACTGGCCGATGCCTGGAACCCGGCGGTGATGGACAGCCTGCTGCTGGTCACGCCCACGCCCAGCGCCATCGGCTATGACGGGCGCGGCGATTACCTGATGGACCCCGATGGCCGCCTGTCGCAGCGCCCGGACCTGGAAGTGTCGCCCTTCGTGATGGCCGGCGTGTCGATCATGACAGCGGCGCAGTTCACCGACACGCCCGACGGTGCTTTTTCCAACCTGCTGCTGTGGCAGCGCGCGGAAGAAGCGGGCCGTCTTTTTGGCGTCCGGCATGAGGGCAACTGGTACCATGTCGGCACGCCCAATGCCGTGCCTCTGGTCGATAGCCATCTCCAGGCCCCGGCCAGCCGCGAGGTTGTGCCCTGATGCCCCCGGCCCCGCCGTCGGCCAAGGTGTTCACACTGGCCCCCAACCTGCCCTTCGTGGATGCGTTGGCGGCGGGGTTGTGGGAACAGGCGGGTGGGGATGCGCTGGCGCTGAACCGGTTCACGGTGCTGCTGCCCACAGCCCGCGCCGTCCGGTCGCTGCGGGAGGCGTTTTTGCGCCTGTCAGGCGGGCGGCCCATCCTGTTGCCGCGCATGGCCCCGCTGGGCGATGTGGACGGGGACGAAGTATCCTTGATGATGGATGGGGTGGCGGGCAAGGCCGGTGGCCTGGACCTGCCCCCCGCCATCGCGCCCTTGCGCCGGCAATTGCTGCTGGCCCGCGCCATCGCCGCCGCCGGCGACCGTTTCGCCAAGACGCGCGCGCAGGCTGCCCGGCTGGCCCGTGAACTGGCCAAACTGCTGGATCAGACGCAGACGGAAGGGGTGGGGTTTGAGCGGCTGCACGCCCTGGTCCCCGATGATTATGCCGAACATTGGCAGGTCACCCTGTCCTTTCTGTCGATCATCGTCGACCAATGGCCCGCCATCCTGGCCGCTGAAGGGGCCGTGGACCCGGCGCAGGAACGCAATAACCGCCTGCTGGCCTATGCGGCGGCCCTGCGCGCGGCCCCACCCGCCCATCCGATCATTGCCGCCGGCTCCACCGGCTCCATCCCCGCGACATCCGAATTGCTGGCCACCATCGCGCGCCTGCCCACGGGCTCTGTGGTGCTGCCGGGGCTGGACCGGGAATGCGATGACGCGACCTGGGCGGCGCTGGACGACGCCCACCCGCAATTCGGCCTGAAGCAGCTGATCGACCGGATCGGCGTGACACGCGATGAGGTGGCGGACTGGCCCCTTGCCGTCGGCGTCACCCCGTCCTGCCCGCCGGCCCGCACGGCCCTGATTGCCGAGGCCCTGCGGCCCGCCGGCACAACAGAGGCCTGGCGCGATCTGGGCGACCTGGACCCCAGCGCCCTGTCCGGCCTGACCCGCATCGATGCCGCAACACCACAGGAAGAGGCCGGCATCATCGCCCTGATCCTGCGTCAGGCGCTGGAAATGCCGGGGCAGACGGCGGCCCTGGTCACCCCTGACCGCAATCTGGCCCGCCGCGTGGCCACCGAACTGCGCCGCTGGGACATAAGGGTGGATGACAGTGCGGGCCGCCCCCTGGCGCAGACACCGGTCGGGTCCTACCTGCGCCTGATCATGGACACGGCGGTGCAGGGGGCACCCATCCCGCTTCTATCGCTGCTGAAACATCCGATGGCTGGGGCCGGCTGGCCGGCGGGGCAGTTGCGGCGACAGGCGCGGTTGCTGGAAACCGCCATCCTGCGCGGCCCCCGCCCGCCCGCCGGGTTGGAAGGGTTGCGCCACGCCATCCGCTTCATGGCATCGGACGCCGCCGATAAGCGCCGCCGCATCACCAACCCCAGCATCCGCGATGATCTCCTGACTATGGTGGACCGGCTGGATGCTGCCATGGGCAGCCTTGCGGCGGCGGTCGCGGATGGCGAGGAGCGCCCCCTGTCCGACTGGCTGCGCCTGCATGTCGGGGCGGCAGAGGCGTTGGCAGCGCTGGAGGGGGAGGCCGGGTCCGACCGGCTGTGGCGTGACAATGACGGTGAGGCCGCCGCCAAGTTCATTGATGAACTGCGCGAGGCGGCGGACGGTTACCCGCCGCTGGGCGGCAAGGAATATGCCGGCCTGATGGAGGTGCTGATCGCCGGCAAGGCCGTGCGTTCCGCCTTTGGCCTGCATCCACGCCTGCATGTGCTGGGCCTGATGGAAGCCCGGTTGCAGCAGTTCGACGTCATGGTCCTGGCGGGATTGAACGAGGGGACCTGGCCCCCTGCCCCGCCGCCCGACCCCTGGATGTCGCGCCCCATGCGCCGGGATTTCGGCCTGCCGGCCCCCGAACGCATGGTGGGACAGGCGGCGCATGATTTTGCGACGTCGTGCGGGGCGAAGACCCTGTACCTGACCCGATCGGAACGGGTGGAGGGTACGCCGACGGTGCCGTCACGCTGGCTGTTGCGCCTGGATACGGTGCTGGGCAAGGCCGGCCTGCGCGGGCGGATTGAGGCGGATGGCGATTACTGGCGCGGCCTGTGGCAGGCGCTGGACCGCCCGGCCCAGGTGCGCCCCTGCCCCGCCCCCGCGCCGAAGCCGCCCCTGTCGGCCCGGCCCCGCCGCCTGTCCGTAACCCAGATCGAAACCTGGATGCGCGACCCCTATGCCATCTATGCGGCCAAGGTTCTGGACCTATCCGCCCTGGACCCTATCGATGCCGATCCGGGTGCGGCGGAGCGGGGGGAGATCATCCACAAGGCCTTGGACCTGTTCGTCCGCCAATATCCCGACAGCCTGCCACCCGACCCGCTGGGCGAGTTGATCGCCATCGGGCGCGGGGCGTTTGGCGACCTGCTGGACCAGCCGGGCGTGGCCGCCTTCTGGTGGCCGCGCTTTGAACGGGTGGCGGAATGGTTTGTGGCACAGGAGACGGAGCGGCGGCGCACCATCAAACCGCTGGCGACCGAGGTGACGGGCCGCATAACCCTTTCCGGCCCCGGCGGCGATTTCATCCTGACGGCCAAGGCCGATCGTATCGACCGCACGCCCACGGGCGGCCTGGTCCTGATCGATTACAAGACCGGCACCCCGCCCACAGGCAAGGAAGTGCGCCTTGGCAAGGCCCCGCAATTGCCGCTGGAGGCGCTGATCGCCAGTGGCGGCGGGTTTGAGCATCTGAAACCCGCCCCGGTGGACGGCTTGGAATATTGGCGCCTGTCAGGCGGCGACCCCGCTGGCACCATCCAGGTGTTGAAGGAGGACCCGGCGGCCCTGGCGGTGGAAGCGCGCGAAGGCCTGTTGGACCTGATCCATCAGTTCGATGATCCCGACATGCCCTATCACAGCCAGCCGCGTCCTGCCTGGGCCCCCAAATATACCGACTATGCCCATCTGGCCCGCATCAAGGAATGGTCCGCCGGCGGCGGGGGAGAGGCAGAGGGGTAAGAGATGAACGATGAAATCCGCCTGCTGGCCGAGCAGCTTCTGACCCAGGGTGAAACCGTCCTGTCGGACCGGGAACGCCGTGTCCTGACCCGCATCGCCCATCGCCGCGCCATCTCCCGCAACAGCCATTCCGACTATGAGGCCAGCATGACGCTAGGCGACCGGCTGGCCGACCGGGTGGCAACGGTGGGCGGGTCGTGGAGCTTCGTGATCGGCTTCGCGCTGGTCATGGCGATCTGGATGGGGCTGAACGCTGCCATCTGGGGTTTCGCCTGGGACCCCTACCCGTTCATTCTGTTGAACCTGATGCTGTCCACCCTGGCCGCCGTGCAGGCCCCCATCATCATGATGTCGCAGAACCGGCAGGCGGCCAAGGACCGGGCCCAGGCCAACATGGACTATGAGGTCAACCTGAAGGCCGAGCTGGAGATCATGGCCCTGCATGAGAAGCTGGACCGGCTGCGCACAGATGAGCTTGAGACCTTGATGCGCCAGCAGCAGCAGGAAATTACCCTGCTGCGTGCGGCGGTGGAGAAGTTGGGCCAATCGCCTTTCGCATCGGCACGAACGGAATGACGTTCCCGTCCGACAGTTTCTCGGCATGGGTGCCGGTCGCCACAAAGCCCAGTGCCTTATAAAGCGGAACGCCCGGCAGGGTGGCCATCAGTTCAAGGCTGCGAAATCCCTCCGCCAGTGCCGCCTGCTCGGCGGCCTTCATCATCAACCGGGCGATGCCGCGCCGGGCGAAGGAGGGATCGACAAAGAAGGCGCGGATCTTGGCTGCGTCCATATCCGGGTTCAACAATTCCGGCGACCGGCCCGCCGCCTGATCCCCGCCGAACAGGGTCCGGCGGCGGCTCCACCCGCCACAGGCGGCATAGCGGTCACCGACCATCACCGCGAAATAGGTGCCATCGGCAATCAGGGTGCCATCAATGCCGAAAATCGCCTTCAGCGAGGCATCGATCTGACCAGGGCTGTAATAACCCTGGCTGAGATCGCGTACCGACCGCTCCAACAATGCCTCCAGCGCCGGCCGGTCTTCAGGCACGGCCAGCCGCAGGACAGGTTCATCCACCATGGTTACTGCCGCATCCCCTTCACATCCTCGGGCGTCACAGCATCCTTATAGCCGTTGCCGAAATGTGTGCGGACATAATTTACAACGGCAGCCACCTGTTCATCCGACAGATAGGCGAAAGAGGGCATGGCCTTCTGCCCGTTGACCACCATGTGGATCGGGTAAGTTCCAGCCTCCAGATTGCCATTAGCGGCCAGGGCCGGATAGGCACCGGCCCCTTGCGCGCCCTTGCCGTCGGGCATGTGACAGGCTTGGCAGATGGCGTGATAGAGCTGTTCCCCGTTCTGATAGGGAAAGCGGCGGGCATCGGCGAAATCGCTGCTTTGTGCGTCGGTGCGCTGCGCGCCTACGGGACCGGTTGCGGCAAGGGCGGCCAGGAAAAGGGCGGCGATGGAAAGCGGCTTGATCATGCGCATGTCGTTCTTCCCCATGATCATTTTGCGGTGACGCGCTGGTGCAGGCGGGTGATGGCGTCCAGCGACGATTGCACCGCCCCTTCCTGCCAGGCCGGCAGGTAGGAGACATGTTCACCAGCCAGCAGGATACGCCCGTCGATCTGGCACATATTCTTGTAATGCTCGGCCCGTTTCGCCTCCGTCCATGACCCGAAACAGCCCAGCGTCCAGGGCACGCGGTGCCAAGCCACCGCCACGCCGTTATCAAATTCCTTCAGATATTGCGGGTGGATCTGCGCACCGAACTCCACGCATTTCTTCACCCGCTCCTCCGGGGCCATGGAGGCGAATTCATAGGCGAAGGGACCCCAGGGATAGGCGCCCAGCAGCACGCCCTTGCCCTTTTCGCCATAATGGCTGTTGGGATAGGCGATCAGGGAGATGGGCAGGTCGGTGTAGGTGATACCGCCATAGATCTCCTCATCCTGTTCCCAGAAGCGGCGCTTGAACTGCAAGCCCACCTTGAACGCCGCCTCATAGGGCAGCGCGTTGATGGCGGCATCCATGTCGGACGACACATTCTTCTTGATCTGCGACAGGATGGAGGCCGGGATAGTGCAAAGGCACCAGTCGGCCTTGGCCGTCTTCACGGCCCCACCGGCCCTGGTGTCTTGATAGGTGACGGTGACGCCGCCGGAATCCTGCTGAATTTCGGTGACCTTGGCATTGAAGGTGATCTTGTCCTTCACCTTTTCGGCCAGGGCCAGGGGGCCGGCATCCATGCCGCCTTCCGGCTGGAACAAAGCCGTCTGGAACTCGTACCCCGAGCCTGTGCCGATGGCCCGCCACAGGCCGGATTGCAGCAGCTGCGAGAATTCGATGGGTTTGGAGAAGACGGGTTCGCCCGACAGACCGCCGCCCGGGTCCTTCTCAAAGCCACGGCGGTTGGAGGTCTCGGCATTGGCCTTGTAGGCGTAATTATCATCCAGGGCGCCCCAGTCCTGCATGGCCTCCAGCAGCTTTTCCTGGTCCTCCTTGGTGACATAGCCATCCAGCCCGCCCCTGTGCCCCAGCTTGGACAGAAGCTCTGCGACATGGCCGTTGAAATCGGCCAGTACATGGCGATAGCGCTGCGGCTTGCCGCCAAAGGCGCTTTTGGAATGGACATAGGCGTTGTAATTGATCTGGAAGAACGGCTCCAGCTTCACGCCCAGCTCGTGATAGTAATGCATGACGCCGCGATGATGGTAGGGCACGCGCCAGGGGCCGGGGTTCAGGTAATGGCCCTTGTCGAACCCCACCTTCTGCGTGAACCCGCCCAGCTCGGTATAGGTGTCGCCGCCGCGCAGCGTCCAGGCGCGGCCACCGGCTTTTTCCCGGTACTCCAGGACCTGCACCTTGTACCCGGCCTTGCCCAGCTCATAGGCCGCTACCAGACCGGCCCAGCCGGCACCCAGGATCAGGACGGAGGTGCCCTTGGGCGCGCCGGATAGGTTGGGCGGGCCTTTGAACTCGCTCTCCGCCGCATAACCCAGGGACGTCGCCGCCTGATACATGACGGAGCTGCCGGCCGCCGTGCCGATCATGGCCAGCAGTTCGCGCCGCGTCATGCGGGAGCGGGGGGGCACGTTGTTCATTACAACCATCATCGCCTCGGAAGGGAAATTCAGGGCATGATCTCGCAAGCACCGCCCCCGGGGACGCCGGGGGCGGCGAAGGTCGAGATGACAGGGATTTCAAATGCCGGGGGCGGGGGATGGGCCACCACCCCCGGCCATGTGCCTCACGCTCAGAACTTGACGGTCACGCGGGCATAATACATGCCGCCATTGTAGCCCATGGGCGAGGTGTCGGGATAAACCTGACCCACGGCATATCCGCCACCAGCCAGCGCATCGACCTTGTCCGGGTAATTGTCGAACAGGTTCTGCACACCGATGGCGAAATTGATATCGTCATAGACATCATAGGAAATTTCGGCGTCGAACACCCATTCCGAACCGAAGGTCTTGGCATAGTTCGCCGTGTCGGTGAACTTGCTGAAATAGCTGGCGCGACCCAGGATGGAGAAAGCGTCCAGCGTGTACTGGGCAGAGAAATTGCCACGGAACTTCGGCAGCTGCTTTTCCAGGTCCGCCTTACGCGTATCGTCGATGACTGCGGCGTTGCGCTTGATCACCTTGGTCTTGTTGTAGTTCACGGCCGCCGTCAGGTCGACCTTGCCGTCGCCCGCCGGGACCGTGGTGTTGGCCACAAAATCCACACCCTGGGTACGGGTGTCAAAGGCGTTGGTGAAGTAATTGACGGCACCCAGCGTGTTGGCACCCGGTACACCCAGTGCTGCCAGGGCGATCTTGTCGGCCGCCGTCGGATTGAAGTCACCCGACAGCGCGATACGATCCTCAACCTTGATGTTGTAATAGTCGATGGTGATGTTGATATCAGCCAGATCGGCGACGATACCACCGGCGAAGTTCACGCTCTTTTCTTCAGACAGCGGCTGGGCACCGAAATACTGCGCCACGACGCTGGCCGCCGGATAGGTGCCGCGCGCCACCGGGCTGGAGCTGCCAGCGGGGAAGAAGGTCTGCACGGATGAGGTCTGCGACTGGCCCGGCGTCGGCGCACGGAAGCCGGTATTGACGGAGCCACGGACAGCGAAGCTGTCGGTAATGTCGTAACGGCTGCTGAGCTTCCAGTTGAAGGTGGAGCCGAAATAGTCGAAATCCTCGTACCGGGCAGCGGCACCGACCGTGAAGCTGTCGGTCACGTCACCTTCCATGTCAGCGTAGAAGGCGATGTTATCACGCTTGAACTCGCCCGAATCCTCGGGACGGAAGCCGGGATAGCCATTGGACCCGATGGGCAGGGCCGCCGGCAGACCGGTGCGGAGATCAATGAAGGAGGCGTAGGGACCGACCGTGTAGGAGGCCGTGTCGCCGGGTCCGATCTCATACAGTTCGCGGCGGAACTCCGTGCCGACGGCAATGTTCAGAGGCGTGGCCCAGCCGATCTCCACCGGATAGGACAGGTCGACGTTGAGATTCTCTTCCTCCTGCACCAGACGACCGACATAGAACTCGGTCGGGCTTGCCGGCCCCAGCGAGGGATTGACGGTATTCTTCAGCTCATAATCGATCTGGCTGCGCCCGAAAGAGCCGGAAACATTGTAGATCAGGCCACTTTCCAGCTCGTGCTTGAAGCCACCCAGAATGGAGGCGTCCTTCACGTCACCATAGAAGCGGGGCGTGAAGCCCAGCGGGAACCATTCAGCGAAACGGAACCCGTTCGCATCACCGGGGACCGGTATTGTCGGGCCGTTGACGGCATGCTCCAGCGTCGGCGGGCGGTAATAGAAGGAGCCATTGGCCTTCGACGCGCCGTAATTGCCGAACAGATAGATCGACGCCGTATCGGTCAGGTCGATGCCGGAATTCACGAAGACGCGTGTGGCTTCCGAATCCGGGTCGCCCCAGTTCATGGCCAGATCGGTCTTGGCTGCGGGCGCGCGCGGGTCCTGGACACCGCGGTTGGTCGGGTCACCCTGGCTATATTCCGCCGACAGGTTGAAGAAGCCATTGGGGCCCAACGGCAGACCGACATTGGCGGCGAACTTGGCATTATCGCCATCGCCTTCATAGGTGGAGCCATACTGGATCGTGGCAGAGCCGCCTTCGGACGCATCCTTGAGCTGGAAGTTCATCACGCCGGCGATGGCATCGGAACCATACTGCGCCGCCGCACCGTCGCGCAGCACTTCCACCTGCTTGATGGCGATGGAGGGGATTTGCGACAGGTCGGGGGCCTGGGCACCCGCCGCAAGGGCGCCGCCGGACAGCTGCACCAGGGCCGACCGGTGGCGGCGCTTGCCATTCACCAGGATCAGGGTCTGGTCGGGCGGCAGGCCGCGCAGCGTAGGCGGACGGACGAAGGTGGAACCGTCGGAGATGCCGTTACGGCTGACATTGAAGGACGGCACCAGAGTACGCAGGATGTCATTGGTATCGGTGAAGGCCTGCTTTTCCAGGTCACCCGCACCCAGAACATCGATGGGCGCCAAGCTTTCGGTCGCGGTGCGGTTGGCCACGCGCGTACCGGTCACAATGATCTCTTCGATCTCAAGCCCCTGGGCCGCCGCCGGGGCGGCAAAACCGAACGGGATGAGGCTGGTCGTGCACAGGATGCCGAACGCGACCTTCCGCACGGATGCGCGCTTGGCCGGCTTGCTGTTGTTTACCTGCATGAGAGGTCCCCTGTTCAACTCGGTTGTTTGGTTCCTTCCTCCTCGGTTGCGCTTCTTCCCGTTTGACGGTCCCTTTGCGGGACGCTTTTCCGGGGTCCGGTCCCCACCGCCGGTGTTCCGGTCGTGCAGGCCCCCCGTCCCCGATCCTCCTGCCGGTCCCTACCCGTAGGCCCAAGCGGAAGTTCGTTAAAAACCGAAAGGGCCGGTCAGGGGCTTTCCCCTGCCCCCGACCGGCCCCGCCGGCTATTTCTTGGCCTTGGCGGCCACCACTTCGATTTCCACCAGCATGCCCGGCGTCACCAGGCTGGAAATCTGCACCGTGGAGCGGGCCGGTTTGTTCGGCTGCTCCGGCGTGCCGAAGAACTTGGTATAGCCGGCCATCATGCCGGCGAAATCCATCTTGCCCTCCTTGGCCGGGTCACCGACCAGGTAGACATGCATCAGAACCACATCGCCCATGGTCAGACCTTGGGCCTTCAGCGTTTCCTGAATGCGGGTCAGGACATTGACCGTCTGCGTCTCGGTATCGCCAAATACGTCCACGCTGCCGGCGGGGGCTTCCTTGTTCACAGCCGGCGGCACCGTGCCGGACAGGAAGAACAGATCGGACCCGGCCGGCACCTGCACCGCCGAGGCAATGGGGAAGTTCGGCACATCCGTGCGCTTGATCTCGCGGGCCTCTTCCTTATTGCAGGCCGTCAAGGCCGCCGCGAGGACCAGGAGACTACCCAACCGCTTCAACATTCTTCCTCCGTTATGGATGGGCCGGCGGACGGGTCAGCCCCGGGCCGGCAAGGACAGGGGATGAACCAGCCAGACCTTACGGCCTTCATCCCAGGAGACGCCGGACAGAAGCTCCGGCGCTTGGAGGCTGACAACCGGCTGGCGGACCTGACGATCCGCAGCCCGCGCCTTGGCGGCAACGAGGGCCGGCGGGGCCGTGACCACCCTGACGACATTTCTGACGGCGACCCTTACGGCATGTTTGGCCATGTCCACCTTCGCGTCTGTCGGCGGGGATGGAGATGGGCAGTCCAGACAATGCCGCCCGCATCCCCCTGATACGAAACAAGGTTTCAGCAACAACCGTGCCATGGTCACGCATGTGCGAAATCAAGGGTGCCGTTAGGGAAAGGGGGAGTTGCGCTGCTTAACGAATAAGCAACGTGCCGAGAAAGAAGAGCATTTGACTTTTTTTGAGGCAACTGAGGAGTTCTAAAGAGAATATTGGTTAATTTTTTATTAATCAAGCCAAGAATAGTGCTGCTTTTCGCAGCACGATTTTATGCACTAACGATTTTCAGCGAGTGTGCTTGCGCCAACCGATACCGGCGCTCAGCCGGCCCGTTCGGCCATCATCAGGGCCGGCTGCGTATGGGCGCGGCGCCAGGTGCGGCGGCCTGGCACTTCCTGCGCCACGAAGACATAGCCTTCGGCGGCCAACTGCTCGGGCCGCATCGGTTGATGGTGGCGGTCATCCAGGTATATCTCCTCCGCCCCCTGTTCCGCCTGCCGCCGGACGGACAGGATTAGATGGTGGCCGCCATTGCCGGGCAGGCGCACGATGGTGGCGCGCAGGGCGGCGCGCGGGAAACCCCGGCGCAGCAGCCGCGAAATGCTGGTCATGACCACATCATCACAATCCCCGGCCATGCCGCGCCCCGGCGTGCCCAGAATCTCCCAACGGTCCTGCCTGTCCTCGCGATAGATCAGGTCATCCACCACCTGCCGGTGGACCAGCACCGCCATGCCCAGCGTGGCGCGCCCGGCATCGATCCGGTCCATCCCCACCGGCGTGCCGACCTTGCCGCCCAGGCCCACGGCGCAGCCGGGGTCACGGTCACCATAGGTCTGGCAATAGCTGCGGTACTGGGCCAGCGGCTCCATCTCCCCATCCCAGACCAGGGCAAAGGCCGGCGCATTGGCCGCCAGAACCGTGACCAGCAACAGGGTCAGCGCCAGGAAGGGGGACCGCCGGCGCAATCGATCAAGTGTTATAGATCGAATTATATAGAGACCATCCTGCTGACAGGTAAATATTAATATTTTAGTAACCAATATCAAAATGCCGATACGCCGCAGCGCTGAATAATAATGCCAAATATTGCGCTGCAAAATTCCCATATTTGCATCGCAATATGATGAATTTGACGTCCCATATAGGGCAATGACGGTCATGGCCGTTCACTTATCTGCGTTTCCTCTGGCCAATCACTGTATGTCAGCAAGAATTATTCGCCATCCGAAAATTGCCATGGCGACAAGAAAAGACGCGCCTTTCCTGTCCCGGCAGCAGGGGCGGCCGGGCGGGGAAGGCGCGTCAAGTGGGTAGGTATGGGTGTGAGATGACGGGAGCAGGTCGGGTCGGACGATCCCTTACTGCCCCCCGCAAGACCGGCGGCGGACATCCGCCGGGTAATCACATCATCGGTCAGAAATCCTGGCCGATGATGTCCGCGCCGACCGGCGCGGCGGCGGCACGTGCCGCCGAAGCCTTTAGCTTCGAACCATCGAAACTAAAGGCAACCCGTATCAAGCGCGACTGCGCCAGCCTGGCGCTTCCGCGTCCAGGATCCTTTCAAGCTGCAGGACCCGGTCCTCCAGCCGTGCGGCCCGTTCCGACAATTCGGCGGCCGCCCCTTCCGACAGCCCCCCGACCCGCATGGCCCGCATCTGGGTCAGATGTTTCATGACGATGGCCACGATGGGGATCATCAGGGCCATGACGGGAACGATATAGGGTGAATTGAACATCGTGCGTCGCCTTGGCTGCTGGATCAGCGATTGGGGCGTTCCAGGTCGCGGAACTGCCGGTTCAAACCGAATTCGGGGCTGGTGACATAGCGTTCGATGCCAGCCACCCGCCGGTCGATATCATCCAGCGCCCGGAAGCGCCGGCGCAGATCGACCTCGCTCTGCGCCACCTCGATATCGATCTGATGCCAACGCCGCACCCCCCGGGCAATCAAGGCCACGATAGGAATGGACAGGGCCAGAACGGGGATCATGTAGGGGCTCATGGCTTCACCTGATACGGGGGAAGAAGCGGCGACAGGCGCCTTACTTCTTCTCCAGGTCGCGGAACTGCCGGTGCAGGTCATACTCGCGGGAGGCCACAAACCCTTCCAGCTTGGCAAGGTCACGGTCCAGGTCGCGGAACTTGCCGCGCAGGCCGGACAGGGTCTGGTCGGGCTTGGTCGCCACGGAACGCATGAACACTTCCTCTTCTCGCGTCTCATACAGGCCCGACGGCCGTTCCTTCAAAATCCACCACAAGATCGGATAACCGAAGATGAAGACGGGCGGGAAGAAGAAGAAACCAACAACAAAACCCAGACGGACGATCCAGGCATCGACATTGGCATATTCGGCGATACCGCCGCAGACGCCGGCAATCTTGCTGTCGGTGCGGCTGCGCCACAGTCGGTACGGCCTGGAAGGATAATGGTCGCCCATGCTGTCCCCCGCATACTGTCCGTGGTGGTCGTTATTGCGACCGGGATCAGATGACGGGGCCGGGCCCCAATCATCACGCTGCCGCTGTTTGCGCTTGGACCCGCCAAACGTGTCGGGCCCCAGGCCGAAATAGTCTGCCCAGCTCTGTTCCGGGCGCTTACCGAAATATTCCTGTTCCCAGTTCCGGTGAGGACCGGAACCCCGCCCCGACCGCGACCGGTACTGGTCGCGGCCAGGAAAAGGCGGTGGCGTGCCCGGGCCGTGGCGGTCGCTCATGCTTTCGCCCTCCAGCCCGGCGCCTCGGCGTCCAGGATCTTTTCCAACTGGCGGATGCGGTCTTCCATCTTGTTGGCGGAATGCCAGAGCTCGGACAGCATCTGCTCATCATCCGCCGACAGCGTCTTGGCGATGCGCCAGCGGGTCACATAGTGGAAGATGATCCAGACGGGCGCCACGATCACCATGAAGATGACGGCGACGACAAATACTCCTTCAGGCATCGTTGCCCCCCTTATCCCAAGGCCCAGCCCAGTGCGGGCGGCCCCCCTCTCATTCCCGATGCGAGGGGCGCCCCTTCGGGGTTACCCCTGCTGATCCTTGGCCGCGAGCTTGGCCTTGAGTGCCGCCAGTTCCGACTCCACCTTGGACTCGGCTTCCAGTTCGGCGATCTCATCCTCCAGGCTCTTGGCACCGCGACCCATGCCCAGCACTTCAGAGCGACCTTCCAACACATCGAGGTTCCGTTCAACCTGCTCGAAGCGGGAGAAGGCATCGGTGATGCGGTCGTCATAGAGCTGGGTGCGGACCTTCAGACGGTTGGTGGCGGTTTTATGCCGCGCAATCAAGGTCTTTTCGCGGGTCTTGGCGTCGGCCAGCTTGACCTGGAGCGCACCGATATCCTCGTTGGTCTTGGCCAGTGCGCTGTCCAGACGGCCCAGCTCGCTGGACATCTGCTCTGCGGCTTCGGCCAGCTTGGCCTTGGCGACCAGGGCACCCTTGGCCAGATCTTCGCGGTCCTTGGACAGGGCGAATTCGGCCTTACGCTGCCAATCCTCCGACTCGCGGCGGATTTCGGAGAGGCGACGTTCGATCTCCTTCTTCTCCGCGACCGTCTTGACGGCGGAGGAGCGGACCTCGACCAGCGTGTCTTCCATTTCCTGGATGATCAGGCGGACCAGCTTTTCCGGGTCCTCAGCGCGATCCAGGATGGCGTTGATGTTCGAATTGACGATGTCGCCGAGGCGGGAAAAAATGCCCATGTCGGGGTCTCCTTCAGGCAAGGGCAATGAAAAGGTTGCTCAAACCGGTGGCCACCGCAAGGATGATCCAGGCTTCCACAGGCACGGCCCGAAAATCCTCGTAGAGGTCTCGGAACATGCCACCCGCAGGCCGGGCAAAGAACCCGTCGGCGGACTTGGTATAGCCGGTTGCCGGCTGATCGGACATCCCATTGTCGTAGGTGAAGTCGGTCATGGCTGGCTTCCTTGCGATCTCGTTGTTTCCCCGGTGTCTGAAAACAGTAAGAGCAAAGGGTGTGCCAACTCTCCGCCACAATCTCACTTTCGTTGAATATCAATAAGTTAGCCTATTTTGCGATTTCACGGCGACAGGGCAATGGGTGGCAATCAACCCACTCGTTGGCGATTTTCACCACTCGCTCGCCAATCCGCCCACTCTTCGCTAAGATGCTGATATTGGCAGTCAAAAAAGAGTGGCATCGGCCCCATGTCCCCTGCTGTTTCCCCCCCGTCGCTGATCGGTCAGGCCCCATCATTTCTGGGGCTGATGGAGCATGTCTCGCAGGCCGCCCCCCTGAACCGCCCCACCCTGGTGATCGGGGAGCGCGGGACGGGCAAGGAACTGGTGGCAGCCCGCCTGCATTATCTGTCCCCGCGCTGGGACAAGCCGTTTGTGAAGCTGAACTGTGCGGCTTTGTCCGACACGCTGCTGGAAACCGAATTGTTCGGGCATGAGGCCGGGTCCTTCACCGGGGCGGCCAAGCGGCATGTCGGCCGGTTCGAACTGGCCGATGGCGGCACCCTGTTCCTGGATGAGATCGCGACCGCGACCCTGCGCGTGCAGGAGAAGATCCTGCGCGTCATCGAATATGGGGAGTTTGAGCGGGTGGGCGGCAACACCACCATCCAGATCGATGTGCGCGTCGTGGGCGCGACCAATGCCGACCTGCCGCGTTTGGCCGATCAGGGCAAGTTCCGCGCCGACCTTCTGGACCGGCTGTCCTTCGACGTGGTCACCATCCCGCCCATGCGCGCGCGGCCAGAGGATATCCCCATCCTGGCCGAACATTTCGGCGTGGCCATGGCCCGCGAACTGGGCCGCCCCTTCTTCGGCGGCTTCACGCCCGATGCGATGCAGCAGATGCTGGCCTATGACTGGCCCGGCAATGTGCGTGAGCTGAAGAATGTGGTGGAACGCGCCGTCTATCGCGCCGGCGACCCGGAAAGTCCCATCACCGACATCCATTTCGACCCGTTCCAGTCGCCCTGGCGGCCCAAGCAGATGTCGATTTATGACGATGCCGCACCAGCCCCCATCGTCGTCACCATGCCCCCGGCCGCATCTGCACCCAGCGCCCCCGCTGCCGCCAGCCCGGCGGACAGTGCTGGCCCCGCCCTGCCCGAGGGGCCGTGCGACTTCCTGGGTCTGGTTGCGGATTATGAGAAGGTGCTGCTGCGCAATGCCCTGGAACGCAACCAGTTCCACCAGAAGCGGGCCGCCGCCGATCTGGGCCTGAATTATCACCAGTTCCGGGGATACTTGCGCAAGTACGGCCTTCTGGAACGCCGCCACGGCCCGCGTGAGGCCGATGATGGCGATGAGGGGGATGAGGGCTGATGCCACCCAAGGCCTATAAGACTGTCGAGGCCTTCCTGGCAGACCTGCCGGCGGAGACGCTGGCGGTTGTGCAGGAACTGCGCACCCTGATCCGGGCCGCCCATCCGGGGCTGGTGGAGGGGATCAAATGGAACGCCCCCAACTTCGCCCTGGACGGCACCGACCTTGTGACCCTGGGGCTGCAACGCGACGGCACCGCCCGGCTTGTCCTGCATCGGGGAGCCAAAGTGAAGGACAATAGCGGCTTCTGCTTTGACGACCCGGACGGGTTGGCCGACTGGCCCGCACCCGACCGGGGTGTGGTGGTGATCAAGGATGGAGCGGAAATGGCCGCGAAGGGCGAACAACTCGCGGCCATGGTCCGGCGCTGGGTTGGCGCGTAGCCCCTTTATGCCGCCAGCGGGGAGACGCTGAACGCGGCGGCCCAGTTGGCGGGCGTCATGAAGGCCTTGTAGTCGGCCTGCATCTTCGGGGTCAGGACCTCGATCATGAAGCGATTATCGACCCAGACCTCCACCACCTGAAAGGCCGGGCCGCGCCAGCAGGTCAGCGACCGCCAGCCTTCCCGCGCCGCGATGGCATGCACGGCGTCTTCCTCCAGATGCGTGCCGATGGCGATATGGGTTTCGGTGGCGGGTGCTGCTTCTACCTGTTCGGCCACCACCATCTCCGGCCCGGCATGCAGCACATGGCCGGCGGGATAGACCTCGATGGCCGTGCCGCGCCCATCGCCGCCGGCACGGTCGCCGGCGAAAACAAGATAGCAGCCGGGAAAGGGCGGAAAGGGCAATGCCTGCGCGCCCCACAATTCGGCGATGATGGTGGCGGTATGGGCGGCATCCCGGGCCGGGATGGAGGCGTGAAACAGCATGATGGGTCAGTCCTTGTTGGTCATTGTCTGGGGCTTGGCGCGATTGGCGTCCGCCATGCGCGCGGCCTCATCCAGCAGGGTCTTGATGGCCCAGACGCTGGCATCACCCGCCGCCTTGCCTTCCAGGCCCCAGTAATCCTTCATCGTCATCCAGGCAGTGGCGCTGTAGAGCAGCTGGATGGTGGCCAGCAAGTGCTGCCCCTGCTCCGCCGTCAGATGCGGCAGCAGGTCGGACAGCACATCGCGCAGGGTCGCCTGACGTTCATCATTCACCCGCAACCGGAATTCCCGCCCCTGCGGGGAGGAAAGCAGGGCGCGCATCAGCCCTTCCTGCCGGTCGAACCCGGCATAGGCGACGGGCGGCATGGACAGCAGTTCGGCCCGCGTGCGGGCAAAGCCGGGAATATCCGCCTGCCGGTTCACCCATTCCCACAGGGCAGTCAGCAGCGCGTCCTTGTTGGGAAAGTGGCGATAGGCGGTGCGTTCCTGCACCCCCGCCTCCTTGGCCATCGCGGCGAAGGACAGGCCTTCCAGCCCGTCCTGCGTCACCACACGCCCCGCCGCCGCCAGAAGCATCTGGCGGGTATCGTCCTTCTGCCGGGCGCGCAGCGGGCTGTGATAACGGGGCGGGGCGGAGGCGTCAGGCGGCATTTAAGGTCAGCAGCAAGCTATTGATGTCAGCATTCATGACATCAATAGTCCACCGCGTCAAGTGCTACCGGCGATTGCCCGGCCCCGATACGGGTGTTAAGCACTATTTCCCATGGGGAAATGGGGGCAGATGATGGTGGCGCAGGTCATGGATGATGGGGCGAATACCATGGCGGACCGGCTGTTATGGTTGTCTGCACGGCTACTGGTGGCCGTGACCTGGGTCAGTGCCGGACTGTTCGGCGCCTATATCCTGGCCTTCTATGGTGGGGCCATCGCCGATGGCCGGATGGAGGGCTGGAACGCGACGCTGCCCCGCCTCTATGTGCCGGACAGCCCCCTGTCCATCCTGGGCATGGGCGTACATTTCCTGATGGGCGGCGTGCTGCTGCTGTTGGGTCCGGTACAGTTGATCGGGGCTGTGCGCAGCCGCTGGCCGGTCTTCCATCGCTGGACGGGCCGGCTTTATGTTCTGGCCGCTTTTCTGACGGGGCTGGGCGGGCTGATCTTCATCGCATTGCTGGGGACCATCGGCGGGATGCCGATGAATCTCGGCTTCGGGCTTTACGGCGTGCTGGTGGTGCTGGCCTCGGTGGAGACCTTCCGCCATGCCAGGGCGCGGCGCATGGACCGGCACCGGGCCTGGGCCATCCGTCTGTTCGCCCTGGTCACCGGCTCCTGGCTTTACCGCATGGATTACGGGTTCTGGCTGATGCTGGTCGGCAAGCTGGGCCATGCCCAGGATTTCAGCGGCCCTTTCGACATTGTCATGGCCTTCTTCTTCTATCTGCCCAACCTGATCGTGGCAGAGGCCTTCATCCAGGGCCGGAAGCTGGCGGCGGCACCGGCTCTTAGGGTGCTGGCCGCCCTGGTGCTGCTGCTGGCCACGGGCTTCGTGGCGCTGGGCACCTTCTATTTCACGAAATTCTATTGGGGCCCGCCCATCCTGGCCCGGCTGGGCCTGTGATCCCTATGGTGCGTGGGCGTCCATCAGGTCACCCGGCAGTTCCATCATGAAAGGCCCGTCGGTCCAGAGCAGGACACAGCGCACCGCCTTGCCCGGATAGATCCGCGAAAGGGCGGCGCGGTAGGCGGCCATCTGCTGAAGATAGATGGCGGGCACCTTCTCCACCTCACGCGGGGGTGGGCGGTTAGTCTTGTAGTCCACAATCCAGACGGCATCGTCGGTGACACACAGCCTGTCGATCCGGCCCGACAGGGCGCGGCCACCGACCAGACCGACCAGGGGCACCTCTGCCCGGCTACCCGGTGCGAACAGGGGCGCAAAGGTCGGGTCAATCAGAACGCGCAGCGCCTCTGCCCCGATCTCCGCCTGCTGCACGGCGGTTAGGTTGTGGGCAGGCCGCGCCAGCCAGGCCGCCGCCACCTCCGCCCATCGCGTCGACTCCGTCTCCGGCAGGACCTGCAACAACGTATGGATCAGGTTGCCGCGCTTGAACCGCAGGCCATCGTCGGCACCCAGGGGCGACCGCAGGGATGGTTCCGGCGCGTCGGGCTGTGACGGGGCCAGCGGCTTGGACGGGCTGGGGTCGCGGGGTGCCGGTTCCAGCGCCCAGGCCGGCAGGTCCATCCCGCCCACCGCCTCTGCCATTGCCGGCGTCGCATCGGGCACAGGCACTGTCTGCGGCTCATGCAGGACCAACCCCGTTCCGGCCCAGCCGGCGGGCGACAGGCCCGTGAAATCGAACGGTTCCGGGCGGGCCAGCCCGTCCAGCGCTCCTTCGATCAACCGATACCAGGACCCAAGCCCGCCTTTGCGCTGCTGCTCCCAGCCGCAGACGATCAAGCGATCCTCGGCGCGGGTCAGGGCGACATAGAGCAGGCGGCGATATTCCTGATCGCGCCGACGGTTGGCGATGGCCCGGCGTACCCCCGCCGTCGCATCCTCCATCCCCCGCCTTGGGGCATAAAGCGGCAGCGGCGGGCCGGGATCAGCCGGCACCTCGCCCGCCAGCGGCTTTTCCGGCCACAGGATTTTCGGGCTTTTGTCCGGCTCCCGCATCGTGTCGGGCAAGAAGACGATGGGGGCCTGCAACCCCTTCGATCCATGCACCGTCATGATGCGCACCTGACCCGGCCCGTCGCCACCGCCGGTATCCAGCTCTCGCTTGATCTCCGCCTCCGACGCCTCCAGCCAATGCAGGAAACCTTGCAGGGAGGCCACATGCTCCCGCTCAAACAGCAGGCAGGCTGTTAGGAACTCCTCCAGCGGGTCCTGCGCCTCTGCCCCCAGCCGCGACAGGATGGCCCGCCGCCCCGACCCGACGGGATCGGGTGGGCATGGCCGCGACAGCACGCCGGCAAACAGCTCATAAGGGGCGCGATAGTCGGTATCGTTCAGGATGGCGCGCAGATACTCCCACGCCGCCGCCAGACCCGCATCGGCCTTGGCCTTATCCGTCAATGCTGCCCACAGCCGCCCCGGCCGGCCATGTGCCACCTGAAAAAGCTGTTCCTCGCTCAACCCCACCAGCGGGGATTTCAGCAGGATGGCAAGGTTCAGATCATCCTCTGGCAGGACCAGGAACCGGGCCAGCGCCATCAGGTCCATCACGGCCAGCTGTTCGGTCAGGACCATACGGTCCACGCCGGCCACCGGCACATCCCGATCCTTCAGCGCGCGCACCAGATGGCCCACGAACTGATCCCGGCTCCGCACCAGCACCATGATATCGCCGGGCCGCAGGGGCCGGTTGCGCGACACCAGCATTTCGCCATCGGCCAGCCAGCGGGCAATCTGATCCGCCATGGTGCGGGCCAGCCGCGCCACGGGCTTGTCCGCCTGTTCGGGTTTCAGCGGCAGGGACCAGGGGTCGGGATCAACCGCATCCTGCGGGCTGACCAGGGGCCAGATCTCCACCCGCCCCGCATTGCCGCGCCGGTGCGCCAGATGCCGCACCTCTACATCCGGCCCCGCCACCCCGTCACGGGCCAGACCGCTGGCAAAGACCTGATCCACCGCCGCCAGGACGGCCCCCACCGACCGGAAACTGGTCTGCAGGTCAACCACCCGCCATGTGCGCTGGGCCGCGTTCACCTTGGCATCAAAATGCCGGCGCATGCGGGCAAACTCGGCGGGGTCGGCGCGTTGGAAGCTGAAGATCGACTGCTTGTCATCGCCCACCACAAACAGGGTGCGCACCCGGTCATCCCGCGCGCCCAGCCCCGCAAAGAACTCCTCTGCGATGGCCGACACCACGGCCCATTGTTCGGGGTTGGTGTCCTGCGCCTCATCAATCAACACATGATCCAACCCGCCATCCAGCTTGAACAGCACCCAGGCACAGGCATCCGCCCCCGCCCCGCCGGACAGCAGGCTTGACGCCGCCAGGATCAGATCGTCGAAATCCAGGACGCCGCGCGCATCCTTCAACCGCTGATAACGGCCCAGCAGCGCCTCTCCCAGGACCAGCAGGGCCGATGTATGGGCCGCCACGGCCACCCGCCGCCGTTCCTCCATCACGGCAACCAGCCGCGCCGCCTCCCGCTGCAAAATCTCCAGCGCCATCGGATCGGCCTCCGACGGCTTCTTGGTCATCAGGGATTTGCGCGGCTCCCCCTCCGTCGTCAGGTACAGCGACGTATAATCGGCCCAGCCGCGCAGGCGGCGCGGTTCATCCCCGTCCAGCCAGGCCTGGATGCCGATCCCGCGTTCCACATCCGTCTTGGTGCCCGTGGCCAACGTGGCGCAGGCACGGCGCAACCCCATCTCATCCACGATACCAGCGGCGCAGGCGCGCGACAGCACCGACAGGTCCGTCTCCCCATCGGGCACGCGCAGACTGTCGCGCAGGGCCGCGATGGCCGGTTCCAGCCCGCCCTGGGCGTCCAGGGTACGTTTCAGCCGCCCGCGCTCCGCCGTCAGGCTGGCCAGAAGATCATTGAACTCATCCTCCGACACCGACCCGGTCAGCAGATCGACCGCGTTGGCCAAATGACTTCCGGGTTCGAAACGACCAGCCAGAAGAACCGACTGTTTCGCCTCCGCAAGTAATTCCTCTGCCGTGCGGTCGTCCATGACCTCGAAATTCGGGGCCAGCCCGGCCTCCAGCGGGAAACGGCGCAGCAGCGACTGGCAGAAGGCATGGATGGTCTGGATCTTCATGCCGCCAGCCGTATCCAGCACGCGGGCGAACAGGCGGCGGGCCGCCACCACCTCGCCCCGCGACGGCTCCCGCCCCGTCAGCGCATGCAGATTGGCACGCAGCTTATCCTCATCCTGCACTGCCCAGACCGACAGACGGTCGGCGATGCGGTTGGCCATTTCGGCTGCCGCCGCCTTGGTGAAGGTCAGGCACAGGATGCGCGACGGGTCGGTGCCGGCCAGCATCAGGCGCAGCACACGGTCGGTCAGAACCTTGGTCTTTCCCGTCCCCGCCGACGCGCCCACCCACACCGAACTGTCAGGATCGGAGGCCAGCCGTTGCAGGACATTGGGATCGGTGGGGCGAATGTCATTCATGGGGCGGCAGACTACAGGCCCGCCCCCCTGCGGGTCCAGACCAGAGCGCGGATCGCGCGAAACGTGTTCACACAGACGCTTTCTTCACCCGGCCATTGTGGATTATGCTGTTAACCCTGTTCGCTGCCCTGACGCGCGGAGGCGCCATGGACACGGTACGCTGGCTGGCATCAGCTCCAAACAAGGCAGCCTTCCGGGTGGCCTTTGTGTTTGTCGCCGTATCGGCCCTATGGATCATTTTTTCCGATCAGGCGGCGAAAGCCATGTTCGGCGATGTCGCCGACCTGTCCGCCTTTCAGACCACCAAGGGCCTGTTCTATGTCGGCGTGACGGGGCTGATCCTGTTTCTGCTGGTCCGGTTCCTGGTGGGCCGTCTGGCCGACCGGACGACAGAGGCGCTGAATGCGCGTGAGGCAGCGGCAGAGGCGATGCGTCAAGCCGGTATTGAAAGCCGCGCCCTGGAACGCGCCAAAAGCCAGTTCCTGTCTTCGGTCAGCCATGAGCTGCGCACGCCCCTGAACGCCGTCATCGGCTTTGCCGACATACTGGGTGATCCATCCCTGCCCGTATCGGCGGACCGGGTGCGCGACTATGCGGGGGAGATTTCGGCCGCCGGCCATCACCTGCTGGAACTGGTGCAAAGCATCGTGGCCTGCGCGGAAGCCGAGACGGGCCACATCCTGGCCCCGGAACCGCTGGACCTGCGTGAAGAGGTGGGGCGGGTGGCCGGACAGGCGCGCGTGCGGGCACAGCATCGCCGCACTTCGGTTGAAAACCACGTTCCCGACGGATTGATCGTGAAGGCCGACCCGCTGGCCCTGCGTCAGATCCTGTTCGCCCTGCTGGACAATGCCGTCACGCATACGCCGGAATATAGCCATGTCCGCATCGATGGAGAGGCGACGCCGGCGGGCGAGGTGGTGGTCAGCATCATCGATGATGGGCCGGGCCTGCCCCCGGAAGTGATGACCGGCATGGGCCGTCCCTTCCTGCGCGGCGGCGATCCGCTGACGGCCAGTGTCGGCGGGCTGGGCTTGGGCTTGTACCTCGCCACCCTGTTGACCAGCCGCCATGGCGGACGCCTGTCGGCGGACCGCCCCGATGGTGGTCACGGAACCCGCATCCGCATCGCCCTGCCGGCGGGCGTGGCGGCTTGATTATGCTCCCTCAAGCGCCGGGCGCCGCCATCCGGCGGCTTGGCTCACGCGCCACGTGGCGGCAGTCGCCCCCGTATCAACGGTCAATGATCTTGACCGCTGACATCACTTGGCGGGCGGTGCAGCCCAGCTGATGACGATGACCTCAATCCCCAGCAGGGCCGACATCTCGCCTGCCACCCGCTTGGCCGTCGCCTCATCCGGTTGCGGGGCCAGGGTGACCAGATACCAGGGCGGCATGCCCGGATAATCGGCCATCACAATCTGTGGGCGATATCCCTTTTCCGTCAGGCGTTTGGCAAAGACGGTGGCGCTGTCCTGGCGCGTGAAACGGCCCAACTGTACCGCCAGGATGCGGGTGGACGGTGGGGGGGCGGGCACCGCCGGCTGTGGCGGGGGCGGCGGCGGCGGGGGTGTTGCCGCCTGTGCCGCCAGCGGCCCCATCAGGGGGGATGACACGGGCTGTTTGGGGTCGGCGGCGCTGCTGACATCCGTCACCACGGGCGGCGGCGGGCCGACGGGGATGATGGGGGGCGGGTCGACAATGGTGCCCTTGGCCGGTGCCGCCGCCGCATCCGGGGGCGGGGCTGTGGCCGCCGTCGCATCCGGCTTGGCCCCCGGATCGGCCTTGGGTTCTGTTGTCTGAACCGCATCCGCGACAGGCTGCGCCTTATCGGCGGGCGGCGCTGCCGGGTGCAGCATGTTCAGCCCGACCAGCACGCCGATGCCAAAGGTCAGAAGACCAAACAGCAGAATGCCCGACAAAATCAGGATCAGGCGACCGCGCGTCACCGGGACAACCCGGACCAGCGGACGGGCGGCGGGGCCACGCTACCGCGCGCCATCTTCGCCTGCGCGGGGGCTGCCGCCGGGGAGGGCGCAACCGTGGGCGGCACAGGGGCTGTCGGGGCAAGGGCCGCAGGCGCGGCCGGGCGAGAGACGCCTGAAACCGCCGGCTTGGCCGCCGTCGGGGCGGGGGCGGCGGTCGGTTTTACCGGGGCCGGCGGCGTGGGGGTCGCTTTCACCGCGGGGCGGGCGGCGGCCCCTTCCTTCTCTGCCGCGGGGGCGGCACTGGCCGCAGGGGCTGCGGCTGGCTTGGCCGGAGACGCGGGTTTTTCCGGGGCCGTGGGGGCGGACGGGTCGCGGCGGTCCAGGAAGGTGCCGCGCTGCATCCCCACCCCGCCCATCTGCAATTTCTGCCAGGGCTGGAACCGCTCCACAGGCAGGCCCGCCTGTCCCTTGAACGCGGCCATGGGCTGGTACGTGCCGGAATAGTTGCTCCACCATTCCAGCGAACCATTATCGAATCGGGCCGTCCCGGCATAAAGCACAGGGCGTCCGGCTGCGATAGCGGCGTGCCCCGCCTTGGAAGAGACCAGCGTTTCCGCCTTGGCCCGCGTTTCCCCCGTGACCCGCACGAAATTATAGGTGCCATTGGGCCGGACCATGACGCCACGCCCGCTGTCGCGCACCTGGAACATGTCGCTTGTGGCACGGACCAGGGGGTCACCCGCCGTCGCCGTCTGCTGTCCGCCGCTGGGTCCGGGGCGCAGCGCCTCAAACGTTTTCAGCCGCTGCGCCACGGCAGCACCCGGCCCCGTCGGCGGGGCCGGACGGGACGGGTTCGGGGGCTTGCGCGCAGCATGGCCGGACATGCGGTCCTCGGGCTGGTGTATCGATAAAGATGATAAGGGAACTGGGTCCCCAACTCAACCGGTGGCAGTCAGCGTCAGGGGACCTGCACCGTTGCCTGACCCGCGAAATTGATGGCGATCGACCCGCCCCAGGCGCACATGCATTTCGAGGAATTGTTGAGCGCCGGCATATTGCCGATCAGCACGGTGGGCGCCCCGACGATCCAGGGTGCCACCGTCATGGGAATGCAGGGCATGGGCGTCAGCACACCCAGCGCCGCCGCCGTCGCCGCCGCCACCATGGGGTTGGCCATCGACATGCAGGTGCCGAACGGCATGATGTTCATCATGGGCACGTAATCCATGATATTGGCCGCCGGCATGTTGCAGGCCATGGTGCAATTGGCGGGCAGCACCATCATGCTGCTGGGTGCAGCACCCATCGTGCATTGCAGAAGCGCACCCATCACGACCTGTTGTCCCATGGATCAGCCCCCCTTCTTGCCAAAGAGTTTTTGCCGCAGTCCCGTCTTGGCCACCGGCCCAGCCAGGGGTGCCAGCGGACCCTTTGCCAGCCCTTTATCGAAGATCACACGCTCCGGCTCCGTGCCTGCCGCCCCGAAGGTCAGCACCTCGCCATGCAGCATATTGGCGACATAGGTGGACCGGCGCAGCAGGCTGCCATCGGGGTTGAACTCCTCCACCGGCCCGTGCATCTGATCGTCATGCCAGACCTCGCGCCGGAACAGGGTGCCGTCGGGCCGGAAAATCTGGCTGTCGCCCGATCGCTTGCCGCCGACAAAACTTGTCACCGCCGTCAACCGCCCGGCGGGATCGAAGCTGCGCACCTCCCCATGTAGCAGGCCGTTGACATAATGCATCTGCACCGCTGGCCGTCCCGCCTGGAAGATGGTGGAGGGCCCGTGCAGCGTGCCCTGGTGAAAACTCATCCGCGACTCCGGCACGCCATCGGCGTCGAACGTCTCCATCACGCCCTGCAACACCCCGCCCTGCATGGTGTAGCGGCGGCGGACGGTCCCCACCTCGTCCCGGTCTTCCATGGGAACGGGCGGTTCGGGCGGCGGGCTTGCCTGCTGCGTTTCGTCCATCACCGCCCCCTCAATTGATCTTCACCAGGCCACCCTTGACGGTCAGCATGCCGCCGCCATCAATGGTGCCCGTGGCCGATCCCTTAACCGTGGCCCCGACATCGCCCTGAAGCGTGGCGTTCAACCCCTGCACCTTGGCATCGGTCGATGCCTTGGCCGTCAATGCCGTGCCGGCCTTCAAATCCATGGTGGTGCCTGACTGTACCGTCAGGCCGGTGCCGGATTTCAGGGTCACCGATCCCCCCGCCTCGATGGTGATATTACCATCCACCTTGAGCGAGAAATCGCCACTGACGGTCCAGGTGACCTTGTCCTTGTTGGTCTTGGTCTCCGCCCCCTCCACCGTGATGGCGCGCGTGCCCTTCACCCCATAGGTTTCCTTGCCCTTGGCAACCGAGAAGGTGCGGTCGCCCTCCGTGATGGTCAGGGTATCATTGCCCTTGGTGATGGTGGTGGCGCGGTTACCCTTGTCAAGCGTCAGGGTATCGTCAGCCTCATTAATGGTGGTGGTGCGGGAATTCTTGATCAGGACATTCATGTCCTTCTGGGCCTGGAGATAAATCTCCTCACTGTCCTTCTTATCCTCGAACCGCAGCTCGTTATAGCCGCCACCACCCTTCGACGTGTTGGTCTTGATGGTGCTTTTCGTCTGATCGTCGGGCAGGGTGTAGGGCACCTGCTGTTCGCCATTATAGACGGACCCGGTCACCAGTGGCCGGTCGGGATCACCCTCCAGAAAGCTGACCACTACTTCCTGCCCCACACGCGGCAGGAAGAAGGCACCCCAGTTCTTGCCGGCCCAACCCTGGGCCACCCGCACCCAGCAAGAGGAGTTCTCATCCTTCTTGCCCAACTGGTCCCAATGGAACTGCACCTTGATGCGGCCGAACTTGTCCGTCCACACCTCCTCGCCCGACTTGCCGACAACCACGGCGGTCTGGGTGCCGGGGATGCGGGGGCGCGGGGTGCGGCGGGGGGGCCGGAAGGTCGTGTCGGCGGGCAGCGCCTCGAAACTGTTGGAATAGCCGCCCAGGCTGACCGAATGGTTGACCCCGTGCAGGACATAGGCGGCGTTGGCATCGGATCGCGGATGGCCCGACAGGGTGAATTTCAACCCCGCCGCCACGCCGCGCACCGTGGATGACCCGCTGGCCCGCTTGGCAGCCACCTCCAGTTCCGCCAGCCGCACCTTGCCGCGCGCGTCGCCGGCATCCTTCTTGGTATAGCCGCCGGGATATTCATAGACCTGCAGGCTGCCCGTGCCCGCGACATTGACCTTCAGCTCCGTGGACGGGGTTTCCAGGAAATAATCATCCGTCTGGTACTTTCCGGGCACCATAGCCGTTTCGATCAGAAAACTGTCGACCCGGTCATCCTCCAGCCATTCCTTGCCCGCCGGCAGCGGCAGATAAGGCAGGGTGGCCAACACGGGCAGATCGGTATGGGCGCTGGCATCATCGGCCAGGACCATGGTGTGCTTGCCGTCGGCGAAGGTGAAGAACCAGAAGATGCCCTCGTCCTCCATCAGGCGGCAGACGAAATCCAGGGCGGTTTCATTATACTGGACGCAATATTCCCGCGCCGTGTAGCTACCGGTCAGACTGTCCTTGAAATCGGAAAAGCCCAGATCGCCGAACACCGCCTTCACGATCTCCGGGACCGTCTTTTCCTGAAAAATCTTGCAATCGCTGGTCAGGCCCAGTTGCCACAGCCAGGGGCGCAGTTGCAGGGAATAGGTCTTCTCCATCTGCACGGCCCGCACGCAGATGCCGTTGATATAGCGCTTGGTGCTGTCCGGTCCTGTCAGGGTGACGGTGACCGACTTGCCCACCACCGACGTCATGTCCAGCGCTGCGTCGGATGCAACGGCGGTGATGTCGAACTGGAACAGTTCGCAGATCCCCTCCCGCCCCGTCATCTCCCGAAGGATCAGCTTGTCCGCGCCCAGCGGCGTTGTGATCGACAGCGACTGGCCGCTTTGCTTCTGATCGGCGTCGCTCATCGCCGGGCCGCCGGGCGGTCGAACTGGATACGGATGTCACCATCGTCAGCCACCGTCACATGCGCCATGTCGATGGTCTCTCCCATCGACAGCCGGTCCAGGATGGTGGCCGACATCTGCGGCAGCAGGCCATTGGTCAATATCTGATCAATGGCACGCGCCCCCGCCTCCACCGCCTGACAACGTGACAGGACATGGGCCACCAGACTGTCATCCCAGCTCAGTTCCGCCTTATAGGCATCGTCCATCCGGCGCTGAATGCGCGACAGTTTCAACGTCACAATCTCCCGCAGCCGCGCCTCATCCAGCGGCAGATAGGGCACCACCACCATGCGGCCCAGCAAGGCCGCCTTGAAATGGCGCAGCAGGTCAGGGCGGATCAACGCTTCCAACGCATCCGGCCCCGGCGGCGGGCCGGGCCGGCGGGCGCGGTCGATGATGGCGTCGGACCCCAGATTGCTGGTCAGCAGGATGACGGTATTCTTGAAATCAACCAGAATGCCCTCGCCATCCTCCAGCATGCCCTTGTCGAACACCTGATAGAACAGCTCCAGCACGTCCGGGTGCGCCTTCTCCACCTCGTCCAGCAGGACGACGGAATAGGGGTTGCGCCGCACCGCCTCTGTCAGCACCCCGCCACGGCCATAACCGACATAGCCCGGCGGTGCCCCCTTCAGGCCGGAAACGCTGTGCGCCTCCTGATATTCCGACATGTTGATGGTGATGACCGACCGTTCGCCCCCGAACAGGGTTTCAGCCAGCGCCAGCGCCGTTTCCGTCTTGCCCACACCCGATGGCCCCACCAGCAGGAATACGCCCGTCGGCTTGCCCGGTTCGGCCAGGGAGGCGTAATAGGTGCTGATGCGCTTGGTGATGGCGTCCAGCGCCGCATCCTGCCCCACCACCCGGTCGGCCAGCTTGGCGCGCAGGTTGCGCACCACCGCGATGCTGTCGGTCAGCATGCGGCCCACGGGAATGCCAGTCCAGCCTGACACGACCGATGCCACGGCCCGGTGATCGACCGACAGGGGCACCATGGCGTCGGTGGTCTGCAACTGCTCCAGCTCCAGCCGCAACCCGTCCAGTTTGGCCTTCACCCGCGTGAAATCGGCCCCGTTCAGGCCGCCACCCGCCAACTGCCCCTCCAACTCGCGCACCCGCCCCGCCAGATCGCTTTCCTGCTGCCAGCGCTGCTGCAGGTGGGCCTCTTCGTCTTCGGCCTTGGCCTGTTCGTCGGACAGGGCGTCGATCTTCTCAGCATGGTCACGGCCCAGCGCCGACTCGCGGCCCAGCAGGGCGATTTCGTCGGACAGCAGCTTGCGCCGGCGCTGTGCCGCCTCCAGCTGCGGCGGCGGGCCGCTGCGGGCGATGGCGACGCGGGCACAGGCGGTATCCAGCACCCCAATGGCCTTGTCGGGCAATTGCCGCCCGGTGATATAGCGATGCGACAGGCGGACGGCATCCGACACCGCCTCGTCCAGAATGCGCACGCCGTGATGGGCCTCCAGCTTGGCGACCAGACCGCGCAGCATGGCGATGGCGTTCTTCTCGTCCGGCTCCTCCACCTTCACCACCTGGAAACGGCGGGCAAGTGCGGGGTCCTTCTCGAAATATTTCTTATATTCGGCCCAGGTGGTGGCCGCGATGGTGCGCAGCTCACCGCGCGCCAAGGCGGGTTTCAGCAGATTGGCCGCATCCCCCTGCCCTGCCGCCCCGCCGGCCCCGATCAGGCTGTGCGCCTCGTCGATGAACAGGATGATGGGTTGGGGCGATGCCGCCACCTCCTCGATCACCTGCTTCAGGCGGTTCTCAAACTCGCCCCGCACGCCGGCCCCGGCCTGCAACAGGCCCAGATCCAGCGACAGGACGCGGACATTGCGCAGCGGTGGGGGCACCGACCCTTCGACCACGCGCTGCGCGAAGCCTTCCACCACCGCCGTCTTGCCCACGCCGGGATCGCCGGTCAGGATCGGGTTGTTCTGCCGCCGGCGCATCAGCACATCGACCAATTGCCGGATTTCCGGGTCACGCCCCACCACGGGATCGGACTTGCCCGCCCGGGCCTGTGCCGTCATGTCGATGGTGTAATCGTCAAGCCCGGGCGTCGGCCCGCCGGCCAGCTTCACCCCCGCCGGGGCAGCGGGGGAAGCGCTGGACGCTGTGGCTTGCCTGGGCACAGCGGCGGTGGCCGGTGCCGAAGACCCGCCACCGCCAGCCCCATCCTCCGCTGTCCCACGCACCAGCTCCTTCAAATCCTCCGCCAGCCGCCCGCGCGGGATCTTGGCCAGCAGTGGCACCGGCTCCAGCAGCAGGCCGCGCAAGCCATCATCCTCCAGCAGCGCCTTCAGGATGGCACCCGAACGCACATGGGTAGCGCCCAACTCCAACGAAGACACCAGCCAGGCCGATTGCAGCAGCCGCAGCACATGGTCGGAAAAGGCCGGCGTGCGGCTGTTGCCACGCTTCAGCCGGTCCAGCGCGGTGGTCAGTTCCTTCTGCAACGCCCCGGCATCGACACCGTAATAGCGCAGCACCGGCGTCAGATCGCCCTCCCCCCGTTCCACCAGCTTCAGCAGCAGATGCTCCACCTCCACGGCGTAATGGGTCTGGGCCAGACAAAGCTGTGCAGCCCCCTCCATGGCCCGCTTGGTCAGCGGATTGAGGCGGGCGATGAGGGTGGCGATGGAGGACATGCGTCACACGGCCTTTTCAGTCGTAGATATTTCTTGGACCGTTCTTTCTCGAATTGCAGCTTCGACACAATATCTGGAGGTTATCGGTGTCATTGTAGGCGGTCTTCGCGGCCCGTGAGGTGATCCGTCCATCATCGTCAGGTTCCGCATTATTGTAGATGTAGGTTCGCAATTAATGATGTGATCTATCGTAGCGTCGTGGCGCCGGTCGGATCCCGCCGGGGCATCCCTGCGACGGTATATCGGCGATCTATCGCATTCCGTGCAAGTGTAGGTATGAGGCTGGCGCACTCCGTCGGCAAGCTCTCGCCATACACTTTCTTCCCAGGCAGGACGTGTGCGGCCGTTCCAATGGCCGCGCGCGACCCGCTCAATATAGCGGACGATCAGCCGGCGTTCGCCGGCATTGGTGCCGAGCTGCTCGCGCCGCCGGGCGGAACGTATGCGCGAACCCATGTTGCGCCGGCCCACCCGCGAACCGATGGTTTCCATCATCTGGATAATGGCTGGACTGGCTTCGGAGCGCAGGCGTCCGACTTCTGCCTTCTTCAAAAGCTCCAGAGCACGACGATTGAGGTCTGCCTTGGCCTGAATTTGCGCAGGTCGCCCTGCTGTGACAAGCGGTGGGGGAGCAGGAGGCACAGGACGTGACTGTATTGAGTCGCCAGGGGCGCGCACCACCAAGGTGTGTAAACCGTTCCGCGCCGTGGCCACAGTCGATGCCGTCTTTTTCGGCATACCAGCGGAAAGGGCTGGAGGGCGGCCCGGAGGAAAAGGCGGCTTCGTCATGGCTTTCCCTAACACTGGGGTTCACGGCGGAAGCATATGATAGATAAAATCATCTTTGCCCGCCTTCTTGCGATGAAATGATACGCCACCTGAATGACTGTCCTGGTAATTCCAGGATGTCGACACCTTCATTCTCAATATGTCGATCACATGGCTCGGCACGGATTTGGCTCCGGTCACGATACCCGGTCCCGAAGAACCCCACCATGCACCGCGATTAGTCAGGGTGCCGTCCCAGCGACTATATTGATCTTGCATGTCCGCCCAAATCTGATCCGCTTCATCTTCCCCCACGAGCCTCGCGCGGACGGGCGCGAAGCCCAGCTCGACAAACGCATTGTAGGCGGCAGTTGTCTCCGAGGTGACGTTTGTGCCATCGAACGCTCTTTTCAGGTCGCCGAACGCTGACAGCCACGTAGATGAAATTTTCGGACCAGACTTGGGCCAAGCTGCGATCAACTTTTCAATTTGCCCGATCTGGAATGCCAGAATGAACGCAAAATGCGGAACAGTCGGGTCCTTGAACTTGTGCCAATTACCATTGTGGATTTTTGGCTTCGGGCTCACATCCATACATTGAATGACGTGCCGACCAACCATCGGCTTGGCTTGCAACAATGACCACCTTGATGCTGGCTGGCCAACCTTGGCATGAACCATCGGAGCAGGAGCAACAGGGCGAGGCGGCGGCGTGAAAATTACAGTACGGAAACCGGGGGCCGGCTTGGCCTGAACTGGGCCGGTTTGGCCGTACTTGGTCGGCGGCGGCAAGTGCTTCTTCATCCAAGCCCCTCTTGGGAAGGCAGTCCGGCATGCGGGCCGACAACCGCCCTCAAATCTTCCGATACCATTCCCGCGGGCTTTTCACCTTGGCACCGGCGAAATCATCCACGCCGGCCGCCCGCGCTACATCCATGGCAAAGCTGCTGCATTGTTTGCGGGCCAGACTGAACTGTGCGCCCTTGCGGTATTCGGCGACCTTGCCCATGGCCTGTTCGGCCTGTTCGCGGCTGATGGCGTAGGAGCGGGTACGCACGCCGGGCTTGGTGAAGGCGCTGGCGTCATCATGCACGCGCCCCGGCACCCCGGCGGTCAATTTGCCCAGGTCGCGCTTGGCATCCATATTGGAGAAACCGGCGGGGGAGAAGCCAAAGGCCTGACGCCCGCCGCCCGGCTTTTCGATGGCCACGAAGCCATGGCCCGCCATACCGTCGGGCAGGTCCTTTTCCTGATGCAGATAGCCACCGACGATCAGGCGGTAACCGCCGGCATCGGGAGCCTTGGGTGCCTTGGGCTGCGCCGGACGCGGGACACCGGCCCCGCGCGGCACCAGACCCGGTGCCGGCTTGGCCTGCACGGCCTCCGGCACGCGATGGTTGGCGGCTCGGGCACCCATCCGGTCGGCCTCTGCCTCCAGATGCAGGTCCTGGACAACGGCGATGCCGCTGCCGAACGGGTTGCGCACGCGCCCCTGGCGCTGCTGCACCACATGGGTCAGTTCATGACCCAGCAGGGCCAGACCCTGCGGGCTGTCGGGATTATATTGGCCCGGCGCGAAATAGAGGCTGGACCCCATGGTGAAGGCCAAGGCGCCGATGCTGGCAGCCTCCGATCCCACATGCACGCGCACGTCGGAGAAATCGGTGCCGAAGAAACTTTCCATCTGGCCGCGCACGCGTTCAGGCAGGGGCCGACCACCACCGCCGGGCCGGATCAGACCGGGCGGCAGTTGCTGGGCACCGGGATGGCCGCTGCCATGCCCGCCGGATGCCATGACGACACGCACATGCCCCGGCCCGCCGGCCGTGATGCCGCCCAGAACCCCCGGCAGTTTGGCACCGCCGCCCCCGAACCGTCCCTGTATCACCGCCCCGGCCATGACCCTGTCCCCTGGTTGGTCCACCCTGTCCGCCAGACCCTCAATTCTACCCCAGTCCTGGTACCCGTGAAAGCGTGAAGCATGGTCCCCTCACACCAACCGCTGGGTCAAAACCGCTTCGCGCTTCGTCTGTGACGGCAGCCAGGCGGTACGGCCCAGCACGCGGTCCTGGCGATCGGGCTTGAATTCCACCGCCGGCACCTCTTCCGCCTTCAGGCGCAGGCGCAGGGTGATACCCAATTCCGGTCCCGCATGCAGGGCCACCAGATCGGCCAGCGCCTTCGCCGCGTCCCCGCCCGGAAGAAAGGAGCGGAAGGTGGGCAGGTCCAGCGGCCCCAGTTCAACCGTGATCCCCGCCCCCTGGTCCCAGACGCGCGCGCCCAGGACAGCGCCGACGCCCAACCTGACATTATCGCCCTTGTCGCCCAGACGCGTGCGATCCTCCGGCTCCAGTTCCATCCAGTCGCCGGTCAGCGGCTCCACCCGCACCGGCACCGCGAAATGCGCCGCCAGCAGCCGTTCCAGCCCATGCTGGCTGGCCACGGGCCGGTTCAGCAGGCCAGAATGCCGGTACAGCGACCGGTCGGGCAGCGACAGCCGGCGGCGCAGATCCTCAACCCCCAGCCCGCACAGGGCGGCCAGCCAGTCGGCCAAGCTGGTGCGCCACGGTGCCTTGCCGGTCATATCGGGCCGGTGCGCCCGCCGGGCGCGCACCAGCAGGCTGGCCAGCCGGTGATTGAACAGGTCCAGGAAGTCGCGCATGGCGGCATCGCCGGCCCGCACCCGCTCGGCCAGCAGTTCCGATACCGGCGGCGGCAGCGGCGCGAACGGCCCACCCAGGCCCAGAAAGTTGATCTTCGCCCGGAACCGTGTGCGCCCCGATGGCGTTTCCCGCCGGTCGATCCGTTCCAGCGGGTCGGCCGACGGGCGGGCGCGCAGGCTGGCATGGAAACGGATGGCTTCCTGCCCGGCATCGGCCCCTTCGCCCACGGGCACAGGTGCCGCCCCACCGCGCGCGGCGTCGCGTTCCATGATCAAGGCCGCCTGATACAGGTCGAACCATTCCGGGTTCGACCTGAGTTGGCTGATCAGAGAATGTTCCGTTCGCCAACCCGCGCCGGCCATCGCTTCCACACTCCCTCGCGCTGCACGCTGTTCAGCACCAGTTGGGTAAAATTGTTGACCCGGCCATAAAGCGCCAGGAACCGGTCCAGTACGCTGGCCAGAAGATAGGCACTACCGCCCGCGAACTGGCTTTCATCGATGGTCAGACTGATTTCGGTGCCCCGGACAAAGCCGCGCCACGCCTCATCGCCCAGCCGCCGCGTCACGGGGCGCGACGACAGGGCCGTCATGCCGCCTGCCTGCTGATGCACGGCAAGGCCGCAGCCCTCGCCATACAGCACCATGATCTCCCTGAGCGCCCGCAGCGCCGACCCACTGCCATCATCGGCCAGCGACAGATGGTTCAGGGTCAAGGCAGAAACCAGCTGCCACAGGGTTTCGCCCTGTTCGGGCGCACTGATCTGCGGCGTAGGTCGGGTCAGGCAGCGCACTTCCCGCACCGGCGCATCCACCTCCAGGTTCAGCACCGTATCGGGCGGAAGCTGTTCGGCCATGCCCCGGTTGGTGCAGAGTGTGTGCGCGAACAGGGTGCGCGTGGGCGGCAGCGACGGGTCAAGCGCCAGATCGACAAAGGACAGGAACATGTCCGTCCCCGGCATGTCGGCCCGCACCGTGGGACGCCGCCGTGCCATCCAGAAACAGTCGGGTGCCGACCGTACCGCCAGATGGTCGTAGGAGAAGAAGGGGCGCACCAAAGCCGTCTCGTCCGCCCGGTTCATGACGGCGGAGACCTTCTGGATCGAATGGATTTCCGTGGACCGTTCCCAGCGGCTGTCGGGCAGCAGGCGATATTCCGACTGCGTCTGATCCAGGCGCAGCGGCTCGCTGGTCTTGGGGAACAGGTTGATGATGGGGGCGCAGTTCAGGCGCACCGTCACCCGTTCCAGCCGCTCCGCCCGTTCTGGCTGCTGATCCAGCAGGAAGAACAGGTCCACCTCCGACCCCGTGGGCCAGGCCGCAGGATTGCCGTCCGCATCGGTGAAATCCACGTCCAGGAACAGGAATTTCTGCGGGAACACAAAATATTCCCGGATCAGGCGATAGCCCTGATGGGCATGGGCCGGAAAGCGCAGCAGATCCTCTTCCGGTGCAAAACCGACGGGCGACAGGCAATCCCGCTTCAAGGTGGCGGTCGGTTCCGCCCCGTCCACCGCCGGGGCCAGCACAACGGCGCGTGCCTGATCCAGCAGCATTTCCATCAATGGCCCGGCAACCGCCGGCTCGCCATCCAGGAACAGGCGCAGACGGTCGGGCTGCATATCGGCGAAGGTCAGGTTGCCCTGGGCCCGCAGCCGCAAGCGCCAGACGGCCGCCCCGCCCAACCGCGCCATAAAGGGGAATTTCTCGGGCCGCAGCATCTCCTGCCGCACCACCTGCAGCGGCCACAGCTTCACCGGATAACAGGTGTTGAAGCGGCAGGTCAGCCCGTGCGAGGGGCTTTCGGCATGCAGGGCGATATTGTCGGGCAGTTGAAAACCCTGTGCCGCCCGCGCCTGACCGGGGTCCACCTCAAAATGCGCGATGGCCGCACTGGGCACCGGGGCCGTGAGGGCGGGGTAAAGCGTGTCCAGCAGGGCCGACGGGATCAGGGGGAATTCAGCGTCCAGCGTGCGCTGGATACGCGCCGTCAGGAAGGCAAAACTTTCCAGCAGTCGTTCTGTGTGCGGATCGCGGCTTTCATGGCCGTTGAAATCCAGTCGCCCCGCCACGCGCGGATAGGCGCGTGCAAATTCCGCACCCTCATTGCGCAGATACATCAGTTCGCGTTCATAGGCCGCGAACAGGGCCTCGGCCTCGTCACGCGGCATCGCGACCTCCCGAGGCGTCGCGCAACATCACGGGGAAACTGACCGGTTCGAGCCGGTCGTCCAGCCGGATGGAGCCCGTGACCTCCACCAGCAGGGCGCGGCGGCCATGTTCGGGCGGCAGCACCGTGAACCAGGCCCCTTGCCGGCGCAGCCCCTGATTGGGTGGCAGCGATGCGGCGCGCTGCGACCATTCCGTCAGAAATGCGTCCTTCAAGGCCGGCGTCAGGCGCGACACATGCACGCGCGGGGATAAAAGCCGGGGTTCGAAAGTCGCGATCGCCGTCTCCAGTTCCGCCACCAGGGCCGCCTCGGCAGCGCTGTCGAAAGGCTGGAAGCCCGACAGGTCGGGAATGCCGTAATCTAGGGTCGTGCGCCGACGCCCCGCCATGACGTCGCGCGAACGCGGGCAGCGGGTGTTGAGCA
Organism: Niveispirillum sp. CC-CTL257; assembly: GCF_059489915.1. Lineage (NCBI taxonomy): Bacteria > Pseudomonadati > Pseudomonadota > Alphaproteobacteria > Rhodospirillales > Azospirillaceae > Niveispirillum > Niveispirillum sp. CC-CTL257. Next base: position 3,371,387 of record NZ_JCAJXE010000001.1, on the reverse strand, counting down.
GCAGCGATATCTCCCCCGCGATGGACAGGATCAGCCCGTCGCGGTCCAGCATGGACTGCGCACCTGCCGCCTCCCCCGTATCGACCAGCCGGTCGAACAGCGGGGCGGCCACACCTGGCATCAGGCGGGGACCCGTGATCATGCATCCTCCCGTCGGGGCGGCACAAAGACACCGGCGCAAAGGCCCGATACCGGTCCAGGGTGGGCAACGCCCGCTCTGGACCGGTTGGCGCGTTGAGCGCCCGCGGGCACGTGCCCGCGCAAGCCAAGGGCGCGGATGCGCCCGCCCGGCGCCTGAGGGCGCGTGTTAAGACACTTCCTGCTTGATCAGGTCGTGCTTGACCGGCTGGGCGCCTTCGCCCGTGCCGTCATCTTCCTTCTGCGGGATGTACTTGTACTCGACGGTGCCATAGGAGAGCGTGATCGTCTCCGTCGGGATGTCGCCGGTACCGCCGCCGATGGACACGTTGGAGACGATGATCTTCTCCATCGTGATCACCAGATATTCCACCGGCTTGTTGTCGCCGTTGGAACGATAGGCGGAGAAGACACCCTTCTGAATGTGCTTGCCGCTCCAGCACATTTTCAGCAGGTCGTCGGTCGACGCGTCGATGTACTTGGTGAAGGAAAAGTCGGAGTGGTTCGCCTGCTCCACGGTGCCGCCGCCCGCACTGCTGCGGGTGGGGGAGGTGGGCTGGTTGAAGGAATGGCTCCAGGACAGGACCTGGATTTCGCCGGTATGGCTGCTGTCGGTGCTCTCACCCGTGATATCCGGGGTGGTGAGCTTAAGGAACATATTGCCGGCCATGGCCGCTCTCCGTCTCGATGTCTGTTCGGTCTATGACAGGGCGGGACCGGCCGGAAGACCCGGCCGGTCCCCATGGGATCAGGCAGCCGGCGCCGGCAGTTCGGCGACGAGGCGGATGGAGGCGGTCAGTTCCTCCAGCTGGAAATGCGGCCGCAGGAATACCGTGGCGCGGTAGGCGCCGGGCTTGCCAGGCACGTCGAACACATCGACGCGGGCTTCGCGCAGCGGATACTTGGCCTTCAGTTCCTGGCCGGCATCGTCCTTGCCCAGCACATAGTCCATGACCCAGGTGTTCAGGAAGGTCTGAACATTGTCCTTGGTCATGAAGCTGCCGACCTTGTCGCGCATGATGACCTTGATGTAATGCGCGAAACGCGAGGCGTTCAGCACATAGGGCAGCATGGCGGAGATGCGGGCATTGGCATTGGCCGCGTCCGTATTGTACAGGCGCGGCTTGTTGGCCGTCTGGCCGCCGAAGAAGGCGGCATAGTCGGTGCCCTTGCAATGGACCAGCGAAATGAAGCCGAGATCGTTCAGCTCCTTCTCGCGGCGGTCGGTGATGGCGATCTCCGTCGGGCATTTCAGCGCGACATCGCCCTCGTCGGTGCGGAAGGTGTGAGCCGGCAGACCCTCGACCTTGCCGCCGCCTTCGACGCCACGGATGGCGGCGGTCCAGCCATGCTTGGCAAAGGCGTCGGTGATGCGCTGCGTCAGGACATAAGCGGCATTGCCCCACAGATACTTCTTGTGGTCACGACCGTCCGTATCCTCCACGAAGTTCACGCCCTCGACCGGCTTGGTGTCCGGGCCATAGGGCAGGCGCAGCAGCACATGCGGCAGCACCAGGCTGACATAACGGCTGTCCTCGCTGTTGCGGAAGGACCGCCACTTCACCAGCTCCATGCTCTCGAAGATCTTGGACAGATCGCGCGGCACGCCCAGTTCGGTAAAGCTGTCCATGTCAAAGAGGCGCGGGGACGCGGCGGAGATGAAGGGCGCGTGCGCAGCGGCAGCCACGTTCGACACCAGTTCCAGCAGCTTCACATCGTTGGGATGGCGGCCGAACTCGTAATCGCCCATCAGCATGCTGTAGGGGTTGCCGCCGAAGGTGCCGTACTCTTCCTCGTACACCTTCTTGAACAGCGCCGACTGGTCGAACTCGACGGCCTTTTCCAGGTCCTTCAGCAGTTCGTCCTTAGTGATGTTCAGGATGCGCAGCTTCAGGCTCGTGCTGGTCTCGGTGTTGAAGACCAGGAAGGACAGGCCGCGCCAAGTGGCTTCCAGCTTCTGCAATTCGGGATCGTGCAGGATCTCGTTCAGCTGGGCCGACAGCAGATCGTCGATCTCGGCGATCTTGTCATTGATCAGGGCCACAACGTCGTTGCCGACCGTGCCGCCTTCTTCGGCCAGCACGGAATTGACGAACTCGGCAACCAGATCGCGGGCGAATTCCTTCTGGCTGTCGTCACGCGCCAGCTTGCCCTCGACAATGATCTTGTCAAGCAATGTAGTATCGGGCATCGCAAAGCCTCCATCGGCTCGGCCGGTACGCCTTCAGAGGCGCCGGCCCGGAATGATTTCAAGCGGGTTGCCGGCGCTTACGCCTGCGGTTGCAGCAGCTTCTTCAGCTCAGCCTGTTCTTCCGTGCTCTTCACAACGGAGGACAGCAGGGCGTCGAGGCTGTCATTGCCGTCCAGCTTGGTCAGCAGGTCGCGCAGACGCTTGCGGGCATCCAGAAGCTTCTTCAGCGCCGGAACCCGCTCCATGATCTCGACCGGGTCGAAATCATCCATGTGCTTGAAGGACAGCTCGACGCCCAGCTGCTCGTCGCTGTCCTTCACCAGCCGGTTCGGCACGCGCAGCGTGACGCGCGGGGTGGCGGCGGACAGCACCTCGTTGAAATTGTCGCGGTCGATCTCGACGAACTTGCGGTCCTTGACCGGGGCCAGGGCCTCGGCGGGCTTGCCCGACAGATCGGCCATGATGCCGACGATGAAGGGCAGCTCGCGCTTCTCGATCGCGCCGCCGGTCTCCACGTCATAGGTGATCTGGACCCGCGGCGGGCGGACCCGGCTCAGCTTATGCTGCGTACTCTCAGCCATCATGTACCCCCTTTTTGCAGCCGGCGCCCGGTTACGTGATCGGTCCGCCGCGTCAGTCAGTTGGAAGAGATATCAGACAATCACGCTCACTCGGGACTCAATTAAAGCGATTTTGATCGAGAAAACCACTCGACCTTTGAGACTCCTTGGTTCTATCCGGTGTCACCCGGCGCCCCCACCAGTTCAAAGATGGCGGCGACGTCCTTCCGGCCCCGGCTCAACTCCCCCAGCAGCACCGGCAGTGGCAGATCGCGCCACTGCACGATGCGGTGCAGGATGTAGGGCGTGGGGCTGTGGGGTTCTGTCCTGGCCAGAAAATCGGCGATTTCGGCCAGTTGGCGATAGGCGTCGCGGCGGGACGCGATGGGACCGGCGGCGGAGAGAGCTTGGCCGCCCGCGGCGGGCGCCTCTTCCTCGTCCAGTTCCAGCACGGGTTCCTCCGTCTCGGGCGGCGCCTGTTCCTCATCAATCATCGCTGGATCCTCCCCGCGTTCACGCAGGATGGTCTGGGCCCATTGCGTCATGTCGCTCAGGCGTTGCACCAGTTCGCTCATGGACGGGGCATCGCCATTCAGTTCCGCATCCAGTGCGGCCCGCAGCCCTTCCAGCGCCCCCGACACCGCGCGCAGCGAGATGTAGAGATCGCGGTAGAACGGCGTGCCCGTGCCACGGACCGTGGCGTTGAACAGCTGCAGGGTGACGGGTGCGGGGCCGGTTCTGCGGCCATTGCCCTCATTCCCGCCGCCCATCGCCTGCAGGCGCTGGCTGTTCAGGAAATCGCCGAAGGTCAGGCCGGCCTCGCGATCACCGGGCGGATTGGTGACGGCCAAGGTCAGGACCATCACCACCAGCCGGCTGTTCAGCCATTCGAACACCAGGGCCAGACGCGACCGGTCTCCATCCTCGTCGGCACGCGGATGCAGGCTGGTGCCGCGCCCTTCGACCAGCCGGGCCAGCAGGATCAGCCCCGCCTCCATGCCCGGCATGCCGTAACGGCCCAGCAGCGCCTCGCACAGCCAGGCGGCCACCTGTGCGTCCTTGCTGCGCGCGGTCAGAACGCCCTTGGCCAGCCGGATCACCTCCGACCAGTCGGCCCGCTTGCGGTCGGATTTCCACACGCCCTGCGGCAGGTCGGCATCCTCACGCCGCGCTTCCTTGATCAGATCATGTTCAGCGCCATAGCGGATATCCTCGCCGGCGGGGTCGCCGCCGGGAATATCGGCCAGCAGCGCCTCGATATCGATGGGGGGCTTGCTCTGGACAGGGCTCATTACCGGCCTCCCCCTACGCTGGCATTGTCATAGGGCGGGGCCTCCACGGGGAAGGACGGCAGGATATGGCGGCGCTTGGCCGGCGTGCCCCCGCCCTCTGCGGGGGGCGGTACCGACGCCAGGGCGACACGGACATAGATGCGGCTTTCCTTCTCGGCCTTGCCCAGGGGATCGCTGCCTGCCGGGATAGTTGGGATGGTGAAGCGCAGCAGATGGGGCTGCGGATCGCCGCCCTTGCCCACATCCTGGTCGCCGGCCTTCTGATCCTGCAAAAGGCGCAGCAGGGCCCAGCGGCCGGTATAGCCGAAGATCGCGGACCGATCCTCCACCCCCGGCCCGCCATCCAGCGCCAACGGCACCTCTGCCCCATCCTTGGCCCAGCGCAACCGCAATGCCACGGGATCACCGGGACGCCAGGTGGCGATCTGCTGTTCCGGGCCATTATGCAGCAGGCCACCGCCTACCTGCAGCACCCATTCAATGATCTGGTTGGCCCCCTGCTCGCGCTGACGGTTCACGCGGAAATCGGCGGTGACCTCATAGGCACCCGCCTCCGGCGGCTTGCCGGCATCGGGGGCGGCAAACGGGGCCAGGAAGGTTCGCATTTTCAGCACCGATTCGACAAACCGGGCGGCGGGGCGCAGGTCGGTGCTGGTCTTGGCCCGCGCCGACAGGATGGGGTAAAGCCGTTCCGCCACCGGCCCATAATCACGCAGGAACAGGGCCAGCTCGTCGGGATCGGCCTCCTCGGCCACATCCGGGTCGGTATCGCGCGCCGTGAAGGGATAACGGCCCGCCAGCTTGGTATTGAACGTCTCAGCCAGTTGCCCGTAATCGGCCTGCACCGCCGCCCCTGTCAGGTTCTGACAGCGTTCCAGCAGCTGTTGGCGGATCAGTTCACGGCGATAGAGGAAGAAATCGCCCGACTGCGCCTTTTCCGACCCCGCCAGCTTTGCCTCGCAATTATCCAGCCGTACCTCGTCCAGGTCGAAGCGAATGAACTGTTCCAGGGCGGCCAATGTGCTGCCCGGTGCCTTGGCGCGGTATTGCAGCAGTTCACGGCCCAGCGATTGCCACGACCCCAGTACGATCGGGTCCTGCCAGCCGCTGCCCAGCTCGGCCCGCGTCATGAAGGCTTCCAGCGGCCCGGCCAGATTATCCCACAGCAGGTCCAGCCGACCGCGCATCCCGTCCAGGTAATGGGCCGTGGCAACGGCATCGGTCGCATAGAAGCCGGCGGGGCGCGGCGATCCCTGACCATCCCAGCCTTCAAAGCCTTCAGCGGCTTCATAGAAGGACTGGGTACTGGCCAGTTCCTCCAGCTCCTGCAACAGGTTGCCCGACTGTTCGCGCAGCACCTGACGCAGTTCGGCATGCAGCCGGTCCATCTTGTACTGTGACAGGGTGGTCAGCAGCGCCATCAGCTGTTCACGGGCGTTCGACAGATCGCGAACCTGATTGGTCAGTGACGCCTCGCCATAATCATCGACGTCATTGTCTTCCACGGCCAGACGCTGCGCCGCCACCAGTTCGGCCCGCAGCGCATTCTCCAGCCGCTGCTTGGCCATGCGGTCCGCGGCCCCCTGGAATTCCGACGGGATGCGGGGCAGGTCGGTGATGCGGAAATCCTCATAGGATTGCTGATACGCGATGGCCTGGGCCAGATGCTCGGTGTCCCAGCTCATGCCCCGACCGGAAAAAGCGGGTGGGGCCGATGCCAGCTTTTCAGCGGCACGCGGGCGCATGAAGGGTCGGGCCAGGGCCGGCTGGAAATGTTTCGACAAGCCATCCAGATGGTCGTTCAGACGCAGGCCGGGACCGCTCGTTACAGGCACGAACAGGGGCTGACCCTGACTGTCCTTCAGACCGGTCAGATAGTCGCGCAAACTCGCCTGCGCGCTGCGCAGATCGACCGCGAACTGTTCGTGGATTTCCCGTCCCACCGTGGGCGTGTCCATGGTGCGCAGCAGGTCGGCCAGCATCGGGTCGGTGGTGATGTCGCGCAGGCCCAGCCAGAAGAAGCCGGGATCGTCCAGCATCTGGCGCACATCGACCAGGGCGTTGGCCATGTCCTGCATGCGCGCCCCGACATCGGTGCCCGACCGGGGCTGACGCACATCCACGACGGCATCGCGCAGCCGGCCGGCGCGCTGCGCAATCTCCCCCGACGGGCCCAGCCGGGCCAGGACCGCGCGCGACATCTTCTCCACCACGGGGCGGATGCGGCGGGGATGATCCTCGTTGACCTGCTCCAGCCTGATCGATTCCAGACCCAGCTGATAAAGCCGCGAGTTATGCGCGAAATTACCGTCCAGCTTAGTCTTGAACAGGCTGTTGGACAGGTCGGCCAGCCCCTCGACCGGGCCTTTGGTCACGCCATGATATTGGGCCGACAGGCGGTCCAGCTTGGCTACATCAGTCAGGAAATCGGACATCACCTTCAGGTCGGCGCTGCCGGACAGAAGGTAATAGCCATCGCTGGTCGCCTTCTCCACGCCGGGATGGCGGGCAAGATCGAGATAGCGGGCCTCCAGCTCCTTATGCAGGGAGGCGAGCACAATATGGTTGATGCCGCGCCCGAAGGCCGCCACCACCTCATCCTCCGTATCCCCGGACCAGGAGGAAGGGATAAGGCCGTAGAACAGGAAGCCCCGGCTGATCGATTCGAAATCCGTCAGCAACTGGCGGGCGGCTTCCACATCAAACGTATCCCCCTGCCCTGCCGCCATGTCGCGGCGGATCAGTTCCAGGGGCGGTTCCAGCGTGGCGACCAGCCGGCGCAGCGAGGCATCGACCAGCACCAGCCCCACGACCAGCGCCACCGTCAACCCCACCAGCCCCAGCTGTGCCATGCGCGCACCGCGGGTACGGGCCACCAGCCCGGCACGGGCAGGGCGGGTCAGGCGCGTCTCACGGAACAGCTTTTCCGACAGAAGGTCGGTGATGAACATGACCTTGGCCGGGGTCACATCCAGTGGCGCTTCCTCCACGACGGGACCACCGCCGGGACGCAAGCCGGCCAAGGCCGCCGACAGCGGCTGCGGTCCCACAGGGGCCACAGGGGGCGCGGTGAGCGGCGGCGGCGCACCGACCAGCAGATGCGCCGGTTCCAACTCCGCCTGCGCGCCCGTAAACCAGATGCCCCGCAGGAAATGGCCTTCCTGATAGGGCGGCACCCGCATCACGCGGCTCAGGATGGTCTTCAGCGGCGACGCGATGGACGAGAAGGCACCGGGGAAACTGAACATCCCGTCGGGATCGGTTGGCTTATCCAGCCCGGCGGCGGCGTGGACATAATGCGCCCACAGGTCACGCACCAGATCGACCATGGCCTTGTCGATGTCAGCCGGCTCAAACGGCAGGTCGCTGACATGCGGTTGCGACCAGCCCAGCATGGTGTCGGGACCGCCGGCGGGCGGCATCTGCCAGAAATCGCTGAAGCCGGGCAGGCGGTCACACTGGGTGATGACGATATGGACCGGCAGGCGCAAACCCGTCTGCCGCATCAGGTCCAGCAGCCGTTCCTGCAGGATGTCGCCCTTGGCCAGCAGGCTGTCAGGGCCCAGCGCACCCGCCCCCGTCAGGTCGGTAACGGGAATGGTCAGGATAACCCCGTCCAGCCCGCGTTGCGGTCGGTGGATCTGCAATCGCCGGGTCAGGCCACGCCAGCGGTCGCGGTCACCGGCCCGCCCCTCCGCCGTCATGATCAGGGCGCCACGGGCATCGATGACGATACCGCCCTCAAATGCGTGCAAGGTCGCATCCTTGCCGATGGGCGTTTCTTCTAGCGGCAGCAGACGGGGCACGCGGGCCGAATGTACCAGCGAGCTTTTGCCGCTTCCGGCCTCCCCAATCAGCAGGAACCAGGGCAGGGCATAGGGCGACTTCACGCCGGCCCAATCGGACAGCCGGCGCAGGGTGGTGATGAAGGCCATGCCGGTACCCGTGTGGCGACCGACGGAGGGGGCCGCACCCGACGCGGCAGTGGTGCCCGTTGCCCCCCCCTTTTCCGGCTTGGCCGCTGCCTTGCCACGCTTCAGCGTCACGATGACCAGGATCAGCACCAGCAGCGCCAGCAGCCCAAGGCCCAGCGCCACCCAAAGCCCATATTCCGCCAGGAAGACCCCGATATTCATCGCGCGGCCTCCGGCTTGGCGGCGGGGATGGCCGGGGCGGCGGGTGCCGCAACCGGCTTCTCCGCTGTCACCGGGGCCGCCAGCGGCCCCAGGCGATAGGTGCGGACAAACCAGATCCCGTGCGCCACCGCCGTATGCAGGGCCAGCACGATCAGCAGACCGTAAAGCCAGGGCCGCAGGTGCGGCAGCCGCACCTCCCTACCCTCGGTAACGGTGGCGGTATAGGCGGTCGGGCAGAGCAGCGGCGCCGGCCCATCATATCCCGCCGCGTCGGCCAGACGGTCGGCCAGCCCCTGACGGTAACGGCGGCGCACGGGTTCATCCTGGGGCCGGTGATACCGCCCCCGAAAACCCAGCGACAAGGCCGCCAGATAGACCGACAGCAGCTCATATTCCTGCTGCGGCGGCCCGGCCAGAAGAACGTCGAGCCGTTGAAATACCCGCTCCCCGGCCACCCTTGTGCCGAACAGCGACATTTCCAGCAGATTGTCCAACCAATGCTCCCTGCCGGTCCAGGCGTCGCCATGCAGCAGCACCTCATCGGCCAGGGCAGCCATCACATATTGCGCCTCACGGTACAGCTCGGCCCCGAACCGACCGCCCAGCCGCAGGGCCGTCGCGGCCTGGGTGTCCAGCAGCCGGTGCAGGCGGCGGTTGATACGCACCGCCACCTGGGCCGGATCAGGCAAGGGCTGCCCTTGTTCTGCCATGCGGTCGCCCAGCGACAGGGCACTGCGGATGCCCGACAGTTCGGCATGGAATTCCTGGAACATCGACAGCAAAGACAGGGCGCCGTTATGCGCCTCGTCTGCTTGCGGCCGTGTCGTCAGGGCGATGCTCATGCTTCATCCGCAGCGGTAGGAATGAACAGAAGGATTTCGCCCGGCCGCGACTTGGCCGTGCGATCCAGCGGATTGACGATCAGCAGCATTTCGCCGGCCTTCACATATTCGTCCTCGGCAATGCGGAACAGAACCATGTCGCGGCTGGTGGCGAAGCCCGATGCCTCTTCCGGGGGCAGGGCGGCACGCATGGCGCCGCGCAGGCGGTAGGACAGCAATTCCTCCACCTGCCCGTCGGGCACGATCAGGGCGGAGTCGATCCAGGCGGAAACCTCGTCCGTTCCCTGCCCGCCCTTCAGGCGCAGGCCCACGACCAAGCCCTTGCCCGTCAGCCAGTTCTCCTCGATCCGCAGCTTGAACCCATCGACCGTGGCCTGGAACGGCAGGGCGGAGAAGGCTTGGCTCACCAGATTGACGACACCGTCAAGCTGTGACAGCAGCGCGCCGATGCAGCCGCGCGGATTGTCATGGTCATAGGGTTCGGTCAGCGGCGGCGTCATGGCCGGACGCAGCACCGCCGTATGGCCCGCCACATTCTGCAAGGCCATGTACAGGTCGAACGGATGCACCTGCGGAAGGCGCAGCAGGGTTTCAAGCGCCGGCAGACCGGCCACCAGACACATGACGGTGAACCGCGCTTCGCCCCGGTTCACCTCATGCCCCTGGCTTTCGGCGACGTAAGTGGCCTTCTCCCGCAGCTTGGCCACCAGTTCCCGGCATTCGCGTGACAAGGCGTCATCCGGCTCCAGCGCCGGTGTCGGTGGCTGATAGGCGGTCAGCTGGAAGCCCTGATTGCGGAACTCCACCTCTGCGATGGGCAGGTGGGTATGGTGCGGCGGTACGTCTTCCGCCAGCAACAGCCGGGGCAGCGGACGCAGGCGCGGGACAGACAACTCCTGCTGGCCCGTATTCTCGTCCACCGCATTGCTGTGATAGGAGCCCCAGCGGGCCAGATTGTCGCGCGGCTTGGCGGCACCCGGATGATATTCCGGCACCACCAGATGCAGGCGCTTCGGCATGCGCAGCTTGTCCTTCACGGCGGCCAGATTGAAATCCAGCTCCGCCGCGAACCCGTCGGACCAGACCAGCAGCCCGTCCGGCAGCACCGCCTCCAGGCCGATAATCTGGAACCGGCCCGCCGCCAGCTGCGCCCGGTCGATCTCCAGACGCGTCACACCGTAATGAAAGGGCGACAGGCGGCGCATGTGATAGGCCAGTTGGGCCTCCCCATGCAGCCATGCCTGTTGCAGATGCTGCGGCGATAGCAGCATGCCCTCATGCCATTGCACGGGATCGGGAACAGGCTGGCTCAAGCGCTTTTCATCCTTGGCCATGATCATTGTCCTGCTTCCACGGAAAAGGCGCTGCGGCCCAGGCGCACCACGGGGTTTTCCATCCGGTCGACGCGGGCGCGGTGGGTTCCGGGTGTGGAATATCCGGCAAAGATGAAGGCACCGACGGCCTCATCTTCGTCTTCGCCGCTATCGACCTCGTATTGAATGCTACGCTGTGGAGAGAGTTCGAAGGAATGCACGCGCAACCCCGTGGGCAGGGCCAGCATGATCTGCGACTTGTCCTTGAACCATTGCGCCGATGCCAGATTGGAAACGGCGGCCAGCGCATCCTCGTCCATGGCAAAGACCAGATCGACGGCGACGGGCGCATCGGCATTGGCATCCATGGCCGCTGAAATCTTGAATTGTTCAGTATCGATGCTGGGCAATCCGCCGCCGCACCCGCCTAACGAGAGGCCGAGAATCAGGATTATCGCCGCCGTCGCAGCATGTGAAAAAGACCGGCACCGGGCAGCGGTCGAAACCACAGCAATCCCCTTGTCGCCCATTCGGGTCTATAGCTTCTGACCTCTCCAGAAGCGGTAATTCATAGTACCCCAATGAAATTCTGAATCTCCAGAATATTGGCGAAACAAGGGGTTCGCGCGTTCAACCTATGGCCGTCTCAGACGGGGTCCTTGGGCGCGGTTTTCGACTTGGGCTTCAAGGTTTTGATGGTTTCCATCAGTTTCTGCCCCAAGACCTTGATTTCGTCCCGCAGAGTCTTGAGCAGACGTTTTTCCATCGCCTGCATCGCCTCGGCCTGCCGGCGCTGCTCATCGGCCAGCTGGCCGATCTTTTCCATCAGCTCCGCATGATTTGGGGCGGGAATCGGAGAGGTTGTGGCGGAAATCCTAGGTTCCGTTCCTCCCACGACCGAAAGCCTGGGAGGGTTGACCGCAATCGGCAGCGGCTCTACCGGTGCGCGAATCGGAGGGTCATCCAACCAGACCTGAATCGTAGCATATGAGACTGAAAGCGCATCGGCGATCCTGCGATAGGACCATCCCTGTTTGCGCAGCCGTTCGGCAATCTCGCGCCGACGGCTGGCGGACGCGTGGCCGTCCACCTTGACGCCATTGGCCTCGGGCAGGCCGGCGACGATGGTGATATTGCCGTTGGTGCGTTCGCCCATGGGTCCAGGGTCCGTCCCGTGAAGGCGCGCCGGTGGCGCGCCCTTGGCATCGTATCAGAAAGAAGGCGGTGACCGCAGCCAAAGATCGCAGAGGCGCGATCATGCCTTCTGGCAGTTGGCCTTGTCCTCGCTCAACCCCCGGCAGATCAGGCCGGTGCTGGTCTTGAAGCTGTTGTCCGGGTTGCGGCGCACCGCGACGCGGTTGGAAAACTGTACCCACCCAGCGCTGCCCCAATGGGACCGGATACCGTTGGAGAAGGCCAGAGTCCCATCCGGGAACTTCACGACGGAGGTTCCGTCCTTGAAGGTGATGCGATCCCCGTCCAGGGTTACCACCTGCTTGTTAGAACAGAGCACCATGTCCTCCGTCCCTTCCTGGCGTGTACAGACCAGCGGATCATTGCCGCCCGCCAGCACCATCGCGAAGATCGTCACTTCCAGTATATTCAACGGCATTGCCGGCTCACTCCCGTCTGCGCCCCTGGCCCTACTATCCTAAATCCGGACCAGGATGAAAATACGCCGGAAGGGGAAGAGGGTGCTGCCATCGGCCTCCACCGGATAGGCCTCACGCAGCGCCGCACCATAGGCCGCCCGGAATGCGGCGGCCTGATCGGGCGGCAGCCTGTTGGTGACGGGCAGCAGGGCCGTGGCCGACACCCATTCCAGTACCGGGTCATCGCCTTCCAGCACCTGCAGGTAATCGCTGTGCCAGATATCGATGCTGCGGCAATGGGGCCGCAGGGTCCGCCAATAGGCATCTGCCGTCAGCACGGTCCCATGGTCCAGCGCACCGGTGAGGGCGTCCCGCCACGGCTGCCGCCCCGCCAGTTCGGCCAGCAGCCGGTGTGACGGGGCCGCGAAATTGTCCGGCATCTGCACCGCCAACACCCCGCCCGGTGCCAGGAATCCCGCCAGCCGCGCGAACAGTCCGGCATGGTCAGGCAGCCAGTGCAGAGCGGCATTGGAGAAGATCAGGTCGGGCGGCGTCCCCGGCTGCCAGTGCCCGATATCGCCCTGTTGCCAGAAAACCCGCGATGCGGTCTCCGCCGCCTTGGCCAGCATGACGGCATCGCTGTCCAGCCCCGTGACGGTGGCTGCCTGGAACCGGTCCGCCAGTTGCCGCGTCAGATAGCCGGTGCCACAGCCCAGATCGGTGATGGCGTCCGGCATGATGTCGGGGATGGCCGACAGAAGATCACGCCCCGGCCGTTCGCGCAGGACGCGGTAGCGCTCGTAAAGGTCCGGGTTCCAGGCCAACGCATCCTCCCGCTTCGCCAAACACCGCCATGGTGGCGCGAAGCGGCAGGGCCGGCAAGCACCCAACCAGTATTAAGCCGCCGCCGCTTCCGACACAGGCAGTTGCCGCGCCAGATGCGCACCCAGGCGCAGGGACAGGGCCACGATGGTCAGCGTCGGGTTGGCCCAGCCGGAGGTGGGAAAGACGGAACTGCCGGCCACGAACAGGTTCTCCTTGCCCCAGACCTTGGCATTGGCATCGACCACGCCGGTGGACGGATCGGCCGACATGCGGGTGGTGCCGATATGATGGTGTCCGCCTTGCAGCACATCATGATGGTCGCCATCATCCGCCCCCGTGGGCCAAGCATCGGTCCCGTCCAGCAGCCAGTCATCCAGATGGACACGGCCCAGGCCGGTGCGGGCCAGTTCCGCCCCCACCAGTTCGGTGACGGCATGGGCCGAACGCTTATCCAGCGGCGACAATTGCCAGTCCAGGTCGGCCCGGCGCTGACCCAGCATATCGCGGACCTGCGACAGGCGCACACGGCTGTCGGGATTGGGCGCCTGCTCACCGCGCACCAGCAGATAAAGCGCCTTGGGCTGCGCGATCAGGGCGCGGCGGCGGACATAACGGCGGAACAGATTGCCCGGCACCGTGGGCAGCACCGGCAGCAGCCGCATCAGGTTGCGCCCCGCCCCTTCCGGCCACCATTGCCCCTTCTTCCAGGCGGCATTCAGCTCGGTTGCCGCATCCGTCACGCCGGCGAAAGACCGGTAATAGAGCGCGATGGAGCTGTTCAGCACGCCCAGTTCCGCCTGCTTTTCCGCGGACAGGACCAGGGAGGGGCAGAGCGGGGGCATGTGGCGCGGATAGGTGGTGCGCAGCTGTTCCAGAAGCCGCACCGGATTATCGGTCTGCACCCGCGCCGTCCGGCATTTGGGATGTTCCATGAAGAAGCGGCCGACCAGATCGCGGCCATTGCCGATGCCTGCCTTCTCCACATCATTGGAGGCCAGAAGCAGGCGCGCATTCTCGATCCCGCCGGCGGCCAGCACATAATGGCGCGCCCGTACCAGGTGCCGCGTACCCGACGGCGTGGCCAGACGCAGGCCCGTAACCCGGCGGGCATCGCCGGCCACATCGATATTCACGACGGTGCCCCGCAGTAAGGTGCGCACGCGCGGGCTGGCGTCCAGTTCGGCGCGGAACGCCTCCCCGAACCGCTGCGCCTTCATGCGCCAGAACCGGGCCTGTACCAGGGCGGGATCAAAGCCGGGATCATCCAGCCCCGCCTCCAGCCACAGGTCGTTGAACTTCGCCTCCCCCACACCGCACAGTTCGGCGGCAAGCTGGTAATCGCCGGCCAGATCAGTCGCAGTCACGGGCCAGCCGCTGTGCGGGACCCAGTCGCGGCGCTCGAAATCGATGGGGTCCAGCGGCACGCAACGCCCCGACCATGTGGCCGTGGTCCCGCCCAGCACGCGGTTGCGCGTCACGTCCAGCGGGTAATAGGGCAGGCCCACATTCTCCCCGCTGTTCAGGCTTTGCAGTTCGGCCTCCAGTGTCGGCCCGCCGCTTTCGATCAGGCAGACATCGCTGCCCGCGCGGGACAATTGCAGGGCCAGCGCGATACCGGCAGCGCCCGCGCCGACGATGGCAACATCGGCGGCGAATTCCTGGTCGGGCGGCAGGGACAGCAGATCGATCAACATGATGACACGTCCGGGTTGGCTCAATTCCATGGTTTACGCACCAGCGCCGGCCTTATTCCCTGCGGTGCCAAAATTTTTGTGGCAGCGCAGCATGGCACGCCTGTCCGGGAAAATTTCGCATGGTACGGGAATAGGCGGGGCCAAGCGGCGTATATGCTTCAAACACCGCAAACCAACAGATGGGTCCCTGGCCGTGCTTCCCGACATCACCCGCCATATACCGGCGCTGCGCCGCTATGCGCTGGTGCTGACCCGCGATCCGGGGCAGGTGGAAGACCTTGTCCAGGAAAGCCTGGCCCGCGCCCTGGCCGGCAGCCGCACCTGGCGGCCCGGATCGGACCTGCGCGCCTGGCTTCTGTCCATCACCCACAACACCTTCATTTCCGGCTGGCGGCGCGAACAGGTGGCGCGCACGGGCCTGGAACAGGGGGCGGAGATGCTGCCGACACCCATGGCCGCCGCCCTGCCCGACCTGCGGGTGGAGGCACGACAGGTGGTGGAGCGGCTTCTGGCCCTGCCCGATGGCATGCGTGAGATTCTGCTGCTGGCCGTGGTGGAGGAGATGAGTTATCGCGAGATCGCGGATATGCTGAACATCCCGCTGGGCACCGTCATGTCCCGGCTGGCACGCGCCCGTCAGGCCCTGCGGCAGCAGGCGGATGACGGGCCTGCCACGCCCGCCGAACGCCGCGCATCCTTCAAGTTGGTGGAGTAGGCCGATGCATCCGTTCGACCCGATCACCGAGGATGACCTGAACGCCTATATCGATGGCGGCCTGGACGCACGCCGCCGGGCGGAGGTGGAGCGCTGGCTGGCCCAGTACCCGGAGGAAGCGGCACGCGTGATGGCGGAGCTGGGCGATGCCGACCTGCTGCGCGAAGGGCTGGGTGACAGCGGTTTCGGTGCCCCGCCGGACGGGGAGACACGCCATCTGGCCTTGCGTCTGCGCCGCCGCCTGATTTGGCGCGGGGCGGAACATGTGATGCAGCGCGCCCTGGTCATCGTCCTGTGTCTGGCCGCCGGCTATGGGCTCAGCTGGCTGCCCATCGGGGCACAGCCCTCGGCGGAGGCGGCGCATATCGTACCCCTGTTCGCGGATGAGGCGGCGGAAGCCTTCCGCACCGCCATGAAAGAGGTGCGCACCGACCAGAGCCTAGCCTATCCCACACCTGAGGTGCCGGCCCGTCTGGCTGCTGTCGATGCTGCACACCCCCTGCCCATCCCCGACCCGCCCAGCCAGCGCTGGCGGCTGCTGGGCGCACAGCTGGCGGCCTGGGACCGGGGCGACGCCGTGCAGGTCTTCTGGCGGCACGAAACCAAGGGCACAATCATGCTGTTCGTGACGGAAGACGGGGTGGACCCTGCCGAACCCGCCGTCGCCCCCACGCTTGGCCATACGGACGAAGGCGACGTCATCTATTGGCGGTCCGGCCCCTATCTCTACGCCCTGATGGGCACCGCCGACATCAAGGCGCTGGAACGCGTTGCCAACCTGATCGCCCGACCCGTGCCGGGCTGAGTTTGCGCTTCCGCGCTTCTCTATTTATGAAATTTGTTTTATTTATTCTTCCCGCCAGCCAAGGGCCGTGATGCGCGCCTGGGCCTGGACAAGAGCAGCCCCGCCAAAGGGGCCGATCCATGGGAAGGAAAAATCAATGAAGCAGGCAGTTGTCCGCCGTCATGTCCGCGCCGCCTTGTTGACAGCGCTGGCGCTCGGCCTTGCCATCCCCGCCGCCTGGGGTCAGGCACATCAGGGGCTGGGTGGTTCCGGCGGTCTCGGACCCGGCGGCTACGGCCCCTTCGATGCGCAATTCCCCGCCGGCGGCGATGGTCTGGCCAAGCCGAAGCTGGACGAGAAGCAAAGCCCCGGCGCGCCCGTCCCGGCCAATGCCCCCTGGACGCTTTATGGCTGGGTACAGGCCGAAGCGGCGGGCAAGGGCCTGTCGCTGCTGGGCGGTTTCGCCACCGCCGATGGCACGGCCCCCGCTTGGTTCCTGGCCCTGTCGGATGGCAAGCCGGCGGTCGTGGCGGGGGCCAAGACCATCAGCGGCGGCAAAACGCTGCCCCCCGGCCAATGGGCCTTCCTGGCCGCCAGCTTTGACGGGGCCAAGGCGCGACTTTATGTCGATGGACGGGAAGTGGCGTCGGGCGATGCCGCCACCACATCCGCCATGGCGCAGTTCATGCTGGCCCCGCGCCGCAGCCGCACCGCCGCCTTCGTGCCCGCCGCCGCCACGCCGTTCGCGGGCCGTCTGGCCGGCTTCTCCGCCCTGCCCCGCGCCCTGTCGGCCAGTGATATCAAGGCGCTGGGCGGCAGCGCCCCCAGCATCGACCTGACCAATTTCGAAAATGGTGCCCCCACTTGGCCCGTGCAGGTGCGGCAGATGTATGGGCAGGTCGCCCCGCAGGACCCCTGGACCCGGCCCAAGGCCAAGACGGGCTTCAGCCAACCTGTGGCCAAACCCGTCATCGAAACCCCTGCCCTGGCCCCGGCGGGGGAGGGCGAATGGGTGTTGGGGGCGTGGAAGCTGGTGGAAGCGCCGAAGCTGCGCGATGGGGGTCCCGCCCTGTCGCGCCCCGGCTTTGACGCCAAATCCTGGTATGCGGCCACAGTGCCGGGCACGGTGCTGACCACGCTGGTTGATCGCGGCATCTATCCCGATCCCGATTACGGCCTCAACAACCTCGCCATCCCGGAAAGCCTGAACAAACAGGATTACTGGTATCGCAGTGAATTCACCGTGCCCGCCGATCAGGCCGGCAAACGCCTGCAATTGTCGCTGAACGGCGTGAATTATCAGGCAGAAGTCTGGCTGAACGGGCAAAGGCTGGGCAGCATGAAGGGGGCCTTCATCCGGGGCCGCTTCGACGTGACGGGCATCGCCAAGCCGGGACAGGCCAATGCACTGGCCATCCGCATCAGCCCCCCGCCCCGCCCCGGTATCCCGCACGAGGAAAGCCTGACCTCCGCCGTAGGGGAAAACGGCGGCATCATGGCCCTGGACGGGCCGACCTTTGTGGCATCGGAAGGTTGGGACTGGATCCCGTCGGTGCGGGACCGCAATACCGGCCTATGGCGCAACGTCACCCTGTCGGCCACGGGCGATGCAAGGCTGGGCGACACGCAGGTCATCACCTCCCTGCCCAAACCTGATAATTCCGTCGCCGATATCAGTATCAATGTCCCGGTGGAAAACCTGTCGGGTCAG
This sequence comes from Niveispirillum sp. CC-CTL257, assembly GCF_059489915.1. Taxonomy (NCBI): domain Bacteria; kingdom Pseudomonadati; phylum Pseudomonadota; class Alphaproteobacteria; order Rhodospirillales; family Azospirillaceae; genus Niveispirillum; species Niveispirillum sp. CC-CTL257. Next base: position 3,353,594 of record NZ_JCAJXE010000001.1, on the reverse strand, counting down.
CCCCTATCGGCCAGCGTCACCGCCAGCTTTGACGGGGTGAGCGTCACCAAGCAGGCCACCATCCCCGCCGGTGGCGGCACCATCACCCTGGCACCGTCCGAATTCCCGCAATTGTCGGTGAAGAACCCGAAACTCTGGTGGCCCAACGGCTATGGCGAGCCAGCCTTGCATCAGATGAAACTGGCGGTATCGGTCAATGGTCAGCCGTCGGACAGCCAGGAACTCCGCTTCGGCATCCGCGAGGTCACTTACGAGTTCTCTCTGATGGATCAGAAAGGGGCGCTGCGCCGGGTGGAGGTTGACCTGACCGACGCCAAGGCACGCGGGGAGAAGATCATTGACGTCACGCATGAGGGCATCCGCAAGGTGCCCGACGGCTGGGCCGCCTCGCTGTACCCCGGTGCCGAGAACTCACCCGCGGTAAAGCCTGTGGACGGTGCCGAACTGTCGCCGCACATGGTGATCAAGGTGAATGGCGTGCGCATCGCGGCGCGCGGCGGCAACTGGGGCACCGATGATTGGCGCAAGCGGGTGGCCAGGGACAGGCTGGAGCCTTACTTCCGCCTGCACCGCGACGCGCATGTGAATGTGATCCGCAACTGGGTCGGCCAGAATACGCAGGAAGAATTCTTCGAACTGGCTGATGAATACGGCTTGATGGTGCTGAATGATTTCTGGGCCTCGACCCAGGATTATCAGCTGGAACCACAGGACGTGCCCTTGTTCATGGCCAATGCCACCGACACGGTCCGCCGCTATCGCAACCATCCCTCCATCGTGCTGTGGTTCGGGCGCAACGAAGGCGTGCCGCAGCCCATCCTGAACGAGGCGCTGGACAGCATGATCCGGGCGGAGGATGGCACCCGCCACTATACCGGCTCGTCCAACCGTGTGAATCTGGCCGGCAGCGGCCCCTATAATTACCGGGAGCCGGAAACCTATTTCACCGAGCATGCCCAGGGCTTCTCGGTAGAGGTGGGTACCCCCTCCTTCCCCACCATGGAGGCGCTGAAGGCATCCATGCCGGAGACGGAGCTGTGGCCCATTTCCGACAGCTGGGCCTATCACGACTGGCACCAGACCGGGAACGGCGCCACCCAGACCTTCATGGATGCGATATCGACGAAGTTCGGCCCCGCCAGCAGTCTGGCGGATTTCGAGCGCAAGGCGCAGATGCTGAACTATGAAGGTTACCGCGCGATTTTCGAGGGCATGAATGCCGGCCTGTGGACGCGCAATTCCGGCCGCATGCTGTGGATGACGCAGCCCGCCTGGCCCAGCACCATGTGGCAGATCCTGTCCCATGATTACGACACGCACGGTGCCTTCTACGGCATGAAGAAGGCGTCTGAACCGGTGCATGCACAGTTGGACCTGCCCGACCATCGCATCACGGTCATCAACAATACCCGCGATGGCCTGTCGGGCCTGACCCTGAATGCCCGCACGCGCTCCCTGTCGGGCAAGGCACTGGGCGACCGCACCGCCACCCTGGATGCCGGGGCCGGCTCCGTCGCCCATCCCTTCACGCTGGACCTGAAGGGTCTGCTGGCAACGGAGAAGCTGGTGCTGGTCAGCCTGGAACTGACCGACAAGGCCGGCAAAATCCTGTCGCGTAACGATTACTGGGTCGCCGCCGACGCCGCCGCGCATCAACGCCTGAATGAGCTGCCCACCACCCCGGTCACCATCTCGGCCAATGGCAAGGTGGCGGCGAATGGGGAGGTGACGCTGGACGTGACTCTGTCCAATGGCGGCAACAGCCCGGCCCTTCTGGCCAAGCTGACGCCGCAGAAGGCGGACGGCACCCGCATCCTGCCGGCCTATGTCAGCGACAATTACGTAACCCTGATGCCGGGGGAGACGCGTAACATCGCCGTCACCTATCCGGCCCGTGCGGCGGGACCGGGTACACCCGCCCTGTCCCTGCGTGGCTGGAACATCCAGCCGACCAGCGTCAGCGTGACGATCACGCCCTGACGCGCTTTGACGGGCCCGGCCTTTTCCATTCCACCCGGCAACCGGGTCGCAAGAGAGTTTGTGTTGATGATCAGGATAGGCGTGGATTTCGGCGGTACGAAGATCGAGGCGGCGGCCCTGTCGGCGGAGGGGGAGTTCCTGTCCCGTCTGCGGGCGCCCAACCCCGGCACCTATGACACCGCCATTGATACGGTGCGTGACCTGATCGCACGTACAGAGGCCGCCGTGGGTCGTGCCGCCAGCATCGGTCTGGGCGTGCCCGGCAGCGTCAATCCCGCCACCGGCCTGATGCGCAACGCCAATTCCACCTATCTGAACGGTCGCGACTTCGCCTCCGACCTGTCCGCCGCCTTGTCCCAGCCCGTGCGGCTAGCCAATGACGCCAATTGTCTGGCCCTGTCAGAGGTGGTGGACGGGGCGGCGGCGGGCGCGAAGGTCGCCTTCGCCATCATCATCGGCACCGGCTGCGGCGGCGGGCTGGTGGTCAATGGCCGGCTGGTGGAAGGGGCCAACGGCATTGGCGGTGAATGGGGCCACATGCCTCTACCATGGCCCATGGCTGATGAAATTCCCGGCCCCGCCTGCTGGTGCGGACAGCGCGGCTGTGTCGAGACCTGGGTATCGGGCACCGGCCTGCGCCGCGACCATGCCGCCGTCACCGGCCAGGACCAGCCCGGCGAATGGATCATCAACGCGGCGCGCGGCGGTGATCCGGGGGCCAAGGCCGCGCTGGATCGCTATATCCACCGGTTGGGCCGCTCCATGGCGGTCATCGCCAATATCGTGGACCCCGATGTCTTCGTGCTGGGCGGTGGCCTGTCCAACGTGGCGGAGATTTATGAGGGCCTGCCCGCCGCCATCAAGGCCCATGTCTTCTGTGACACCTGGAACGCCCGCATCCTGCCCGCTCGCTGGGGCGACAGTTCGGGTGTGCGGGGTGCCGCCCGGCTCTGGCTTTCCTGACAGATAGGCTGGCGCGACGCGCTGCGCGCTTACGCCCTATATCCCACTGCGACAATCTCATAGGCCGCGTGACCGCCATCACGGCGGCGGGGGACGCAAAGGGATAGGATAGGGGAAATCAATCATGCAGCCATTGAAATGTCATGGAACAGGCGCATGATCAAATCGTTGCCTCGTGGAACCGCGTATGCAGGCCCCTCACGGGCCCGGACAGGAGGACGCTTATGAATACCAATGACTTGCCCCTTGATCATGCCCTGCTGGGCGAAGCCAGCCTTGGCGAGCTTCTGTCCGATCCCATCGCCCTGCTGCTGATGGATCGTGACGGGGTGGTGCCGGAGGATGTACTGCGCATCGTCCGCGTCACGGCGGACCGTATCGCCAGCAATGATTGCGGCCCGGTTGGTGCGGCCATCTCGGCGGCCTGACCTTTTTAACCTGCTGTGACGGACGGGCGACCATCCCGTCCGATTGAACTGCCGCTGCCCCCGTGCCATATGCAATTGACGTGATTGCAATGCCGGAGGGGTATCGTGCCCGACAGCCTGAACCATGCCGACCTGGGCGAACTGCCCGCCTGGGACCTGTCCGACCTGTATGCCGGCCCCGACTGCCCCGTACTGGCCGCCGACCTGACAAAGGCAGAGGGCGACGCCGCCGCCTTTGCCGAACGGTATCAGGGCAAGCTGGCGGGGTTCAGCGGGGCGGAACTGGCCCAGGCCATCGCCGATTATGAAAAGCTGGACGAGGTTCTGTCGAAGGTCATGTCCTTCGCTGGCCTGCTCTATGCCTCCAACATGGCCGATCCCAATATCGGCCGCTTCTATCAGGGGATGAGCGAGCGGGTGACGGGCATTTCCGTGCATCTGTTGTTCTTCACCTTGGAGATCAACCGGCTGGAGGATGCGGCCCTGGAAGCCAAGCTGGCGAACCCCGCTCTGGCCGCCTACCGCCCCTTCCTGCGCGACACCCGCATCTTCCGCCCGCATCAGCTGTCGGACGAACTAGAGAAGCTGCTGCATGAGAAATATGTGGCGGGCCGTGCCGCCTGGACCCGGCTGTTCGATGAACATCTGGCCGATCTCCGCTTCCCCATCCGGGGGGAGGAGCTGACCTCGGCCCAGGCCCTCAACCTGCTCTCCTCCACCGACGCCGCCGTGCGCAAGGACGCGGCCCAGGTGCTGGGCGAGGTGCTGGGGAAGAACCAGCGCACCTTCGCCCACATCATGAACACCCTGATCAAGGACAAGGAGATCGAGGATCGCTGGCGCAGCTACGCCAACCCCTGGTCATCCCGCAATCTGGCCAATCAGGTGGAGGATGAGGTGGTGGACGCGCTGCTGTCCTCCGTCCGCTCCGCCTACCCGCGCCTGTCCCACCGTTACTATGCGCTGAAGGCCAAGTGGTTCGGGCAGGACAAGCTGGATTACTGGGACCGCAACGCGCCCTTGCCCGGCGATGATGACCGCAAGATCCCGTGGGAGGAGGCCAAGCGCATCGTCCGCGACGCCTATGCCCGCTTCAGCCCGAAAATGGCGGAGATCGGCCAGGAATTTTTCGACAATCCCTGGATCGACGTACCGCCGCGTCCCGGCAAGAATCCCGGTGCCTTCGCGCACCCGGTGGTGCCCTCGGCCCATCCCTATCTTCTGCTGAATTATATGGGCCGCACGCGCGATGTGATGACCCTGGCGCATGAGCTGGGCCATGGCGTGCATCAGTATCTGTGCCGCGAACAGGGGCATTTGCAGGCCTCAACCCCGCTGACCTTGGCCGAAACCGCCTCTGTCTTCGGGGAGATGCTGACCTTCCGCGGCCTGCTGGACGCCACCACCGATCCCAAGAAGCGCAAGGCGCTGCTGGCCGGGAAGGTGGAGGACATGATCAACACAGTCGTGCGCCAGATCGCGTTTTATCAGTTCGAACGCAAGCTGCACACCGAACGGCACGAGGGCGAGCTGTCGGCCGAGCGCATCGCCGATATCTGGATGGAGGTGCAGACCGAAAGCCTGGGTCCCGCCTTCCGCTGGGAAGACAGCTACCGGCCCTACTGGACCTATATCGGGCATTTCGTCCACTCGCCCTTTTATGTCTATGCCTATGCCTTCGGCGACTGTCTGGTGAACAGCCTGTATGCCGCGTACCAGGAGGCGGCGGCCAAGGGCCAGGGGGCAGAATTCGCGGACAAGTACATGGCCATGCTGTCGGCGGCGGGCACGCTGCACCATACCGACCTGCTGGCCCCGTTCGGCCTGGACCTGAAGGACCCGTCCTTCTGGAACAAGGGCCTGGGCCTGCTGGACAGCTTCATCACGGAGCTGGAAAGCCTTTGAAATAAAGCGGTGGTGAGGGTCCTTCACCACCGCTTTATTTCCTGCCCCTCAATTGCCGGCGCTGCATCCGCAGCTTGGCTACGCGCCACGTGGCGCGCGGCGGCGGTCGCCGCCGTACCGACGGTCAACAATTTTGACCGTCGGTATTACATCAACAGCAGCGATTGACCCCGCTCCACCGCCGGTCCAGTTCCGACAGGTAGAAGGCCTCCCGGTCCAGCGGCGGCTGGTCCGGGTGGCGTTCCAGATGGCGGGTCAGGTACAGGTCATAGGCTGCGTCGCCCGAAACCTCCCGCAGCACGGTCCAGGCCGTGCGCAGGAACCGGGCCGGTCCCGCCATCATCTCAATGCCCTCCCGCCCCGGCCGGCTGCGGCAGGCTGGCCGCATCGACATAGGGTGCCTCGGTCAGGGGCGGCACCGCCTTGCCCTGCACATGGCGAAGGGAGATGCGGGCCATTTCGATGATCATCACCCACAGCACAATGATGAAGAATACTGTCAGGGCCGCATCCAGCCGCTGATTGAAGATCAACTGCGGTGCAGACTCCAGCGCCTTGCCCGACAGCGACCCCGCCGCCAGCTTGCCCTCCAGCGCGTTGGCCCCGGCCAGGAAGCCGATGCGCGGGTTGGGGTCGAACAGTTTCAACCAAGCGGCATAGGTGGTGGTGACGGCCAGGAACGCCATGGGCAGGCCGGTGACCCAGGCATAGCGGGCCTTGCCCTTTTTCACGATGATGGCCGTGGCAATGGCCAGGGCCATGGCCGCCAGCATCTGGTTGGAGATGCCGAACAGCGGCCAGAGGATATTGATGCCGCCATAGGGATCAATGACCCCGATATAGAGGAAATAGCCCCAGCTGGCCACGAACAGGGCCGAACAGATAATCGCCGGCCCTCGCGCCTTGGTATCGCCCAGCGGCCGCCAGATATTGCCCAGCAGGTCCTGCAGCATGAAGCGGCCCACGCGGGTGCCGGCATCCACCGCCGTCAGGATGAACAGGGCCTCGAACATGATGGCGAAATGATACCAGAGCGCCAGCAGGTTCTGCCCGAAGGCCCCCGCGAATATCTGCGCCATGCCCACGGCCAGCGACGGCGCGCCGCCGGTACGGGCCAGCAGCGTCGTCTCCCCCATGGCCGTCGCCAGTTCCTGCATATGCTGCGCCGTTACGGGGAAACCCCAGGAACTGATGGTGGCTGTCGCCGTCTCCAGCGTGGCACCGACGATGCCCGCACTGCTGTTGATGGCGAAATAGACGCCGGGGTCCAGAACGCAGGCCGCGATCAGGGCCATGACGCCGACAAAGCTTTCCATGGCCATGGAGCCATAGCCGACCAGCCGTAGGTCCTTCTCCGACATGATCAGCTTGGGCGTGGTGCCGGCACTGATCAGGGCGTGGAAACCGGAAACCGCACCACAGGCAATGGTGATGAACAGGAACGGATACAGCCCGCCCGCCACCACCGGCCCGGTGCCGTCGGTGAATTGCGTCAGGGCCGGCATATGCAGTTCAGGCCGCAAGATGACGACGGCGAAGGCCAGCAGCAGGATGGCCCCGATCTTGATGAAGGTGGAGATATAGTCGCGCGGGGCCAGCAGCAGCCAGACCGGCATGATGGCCGCGAAGAAGCCGTAGCCGATGACCATCAGGGCCAGCGCCGGCCCGTCATAATCGAACATTGGCCCCAGGACTGGATCATGCGCCACCCAGCCGCCGCCAACGGTGGCCAGCAGCAGCAGCGCCAGTCCGATCAACGATCCTTCCAGCACCCGGCCCGGCCGGATGCTGCGCATATAGATGCCGACCAGGATGGCGATGGGAATGGTCATGGCCACCGTGAAGGTGCCCCACGGGCTGTGCTTCATGGCATTGACGACGACAAGACCCAGCACGGCCACGATCAGCACCATGATCAGCAGGGTCCCGACCAGGGCGGCCCCGCCGGCCACAGGCCCCAGTTCGTCCCGCGCCATCTGTCCCAGGGGGCGGCCATCCCGGCGGGTGGAGGCCCAGAGGACCACCATATCCTGCACACAGCCGCCAATGACGGCACCGGTCAACAGCCAGAGCGTGCCCGGCAGATAGCCGAACTGTGCCGCCAGGGTGGGGCCGACCAGGGGGCCGGCACCGGCAATGGCCGCGAAATGATGGCCGAAGGTGATCCAGCGATGGGTGGGCACATAGTCGCGCCCGTCATTGATGCGCAGGGCCGGTGTGGCCCGGCTGGGATCGGCGACCAGCACGCGCGTAACGATCCAGCCGGCATAAAGCCGGTAGGCGACGGCATAGATGCCGAAGGCCGCCGCGATGAACCACAGGGCATTGATCGTCTCTCCCCGGTGCAGGGCGATCCCGCCCAGGCAAGCAGCACCGAAGACGCCAATGACAATCCAGATCAGATTTTGGGCCAGTTTGGGCATTTATCTTCTCCCAGGCGCCGCGCGGGTCGCGGCTTTTTCCTCCCACGTTTCCCATGAAACGCTGTGGAACCGGGAAAGGCCAGCGCAACTTGACAAGCTTTTACAACAACGCCGCCACTCCGCGTCCCAGGGCCACAAGACCCAACCCCGCCAGCGCCAGGCCCGACACAATGTCCAGCCAGCGGCGGGCACCCAGACCCAGCGCATGGCGCAGCAACCCGACCAGGGCGATGATGATGCCCCACCACAGCAGGGACCCCGCGAACACCCCCGCCACGGTGGCCAGGGCCGCCCCCACCCCCGCCCCTTCCGCCGGCACCAGGGCCGTGAAGATGGCGGCGAAGGTCAGGATCGTGGGCGGGTTGGTCAGGGTCAGGAGAATCGCCGTCACAAAGTCGCGGCCCGCTCCGCCTTCGGCAATGGTCCTGGCCTCTGCTGCCGGATCGGCCCGCAGCGCCTTTACGCCCAGCCAGATCAGAAACAGGCCGGCAACGACATTCAGGGGGGCTGCATAGGCCAGCAGAAAGGCCGACAGGCCCGCCATGCCCAGCGCCGCGACGACGCCGTAAAGGGCATCACCGACGGCGATGCCGCCGCCGATGGCCAGTCCGCGCCGCCATCCCCGCGTCAGGGTGGTCCGCATGCAAAGCAGGCTCATGGGCCCCACGGGCGCGGCAATGGCCGCACCAATGCCCATGGCTTTCAGAAAAAGCGCCATATCCAGCATCTTTGATCTCCAGAAATGAAAAAACCCCGCCGACTGGCTGTCGGCGGGGTCCTTGACGTTCGTGATGTCCCGGTATCGGGGGACGGCGGGCCTTGCGCCCTATCCCGCCCTGATCCCATCCGGCCACGCGCAGGCCACCGCCAGAAGGCGGGCCTGTTGTTGGGCGAAAAGGGCGGGGCTGAAGCTGTTCATGGGCTGAACGTCACGCGGATGACGCCATCCGTCAAGGGTGATTCGCAGCGGGGCCACGCCAGAAGCCCCAAATGAAAAAGGCCGGCACCCAATCGGGCACCGGCCTTTCCTCCGTCGTCCGTTCCCTGATTACAGGGCGCGGGCGATTTCTTCCATCTCGAAGGCTTCGATCGTGTCGCCTTCGCGGATGTCGTCGTAGTTTTCGAAGGCCATGCCGCATTCGAACCCTTCGCGCACTTCGCGGACTTCGTCCTTCATGCGCTTCAGGGTCTTCAGCGTACCCTCGTGGATCACGACATTGTCGCGCAGCAGGCGGACCTTGGCGCCGCGCTTGACGATGCCTTCGCTCACGCGGCAGCCAGCGACCTTGCCGACCTTGGTGATGTTGAAGACCTGCAGGATGTGCGCGTTGCCCAGGAACTTCTCCCGTAGCGTCGGCGACAGCATGCCGGTCAGCATCTGCTTAACATCATCGATGATGTTGTAGATGATCGAGTAGTAGCGGATTTCCACGCCGTCGCGCTTGGCCATATCGCGGGCCTGCGGATTGGCGCGGACATTGAAGCCCACGACCAGACCCTTGGACGCATTGGCCAGCGTGATGTCGCTTTCCGTGATGGCGCCCACACCGGACGTCAGCACGCGCACCTTGACCTCGGTATGCTCGGCCGTCAGCTTCTCCAGCGCACCGGAGATGGCTTCGACCGAACCTTGCACGTCGCCCTTGATGACGATGGGCAGTTCCTTGGCTTCGCCCGCCTGGATCTGCTTGAACATCTGTTCCAGCGAACCACGGCCGGACTTGGCGCTTTCGGCTTCACGCTTCTTGCGGGCACGGTATTCGGTGATTTCGCGGGCGCGGCTTTCGCTGTCGACCACGACCATCTCTTCACCGGCCAGCGGCACGCCGCCCAGGCCCAGAACCTCGACCGGCATGGCCGGCGGGGCATCGGGAACATTGACGCCACGGTCGTTGACCAGGGCGCGGACGCGGCCCCATTCGGAACCGGCGACCACGATATCGCCCACCTTCACGGTGCCGCGCTTGACCAGCACCGTGGCGACCGGACCACGGCCCTTGTCCAGCTTGGCCTCGACCACCACGCCATCAGCGGTGCGGTTCGGGTTGGCCTTCAGCTCCAGGATTTCGGCCTGCAGCAGGATGGCTTCTTCCAGCTTGTCCAGGTTGATGCCGGCCTTGGCCGACACTTCCACGTCCAGGACGTCACCGCCCATGCCTTCCACGACCAGATCATGCTGAAGCAGTTCCTGGCGGACGCGGTCCGGCTTGGCCGAGGGCAGATCGCACTTGTTGATGGCGACGATGATCGGCACGCCCGCCGCCTTGGCGTGGCGGATGGCCTCGATCGTCTGCGGCATGACGCCGTCATCGGCCGCCACGACCAGCACCACCACGTCGGTGACGTTGGCGCCACGGGCACGCATCTCCGTAAAGGCGGCGTGACCCGGCGTATCGATGAAGGTGATCTTGGAGCCGGACTTCAGCTGTACCTGATAGGCACCGATATGCTGCGTGATGCCACCGGCCTCGCGGGCTGCAACGTCGGTCTTGCGCAGCGCGTCCAGCAACGAGGTCTTGCCATGGTCGACGTGACCCATGACGGTCACGACGGGCGGACGGGACATCAAATCCTCGGCCACATCCTCGTTGCCCATCACGCCGATTTCCACGTCGCTCTCGGCGACGCGAACCGGACGGTGACCCAATTCCTGCACGACCAGTTCGGCGGTGTCGGCATCAATGGTCTGGGTGATGGTGGCCATCACGCCCATGCGCATCAGCGACTTCACGACATCGGCGCCGCGTTCGGCCATACGGTTGGCCAGATCGCCGACGGTGATAACCTCGGGGATGATGACGTCGCGGGTGACCTTCTGGGTCTCCTGACGACCGAACATCCGCAGACGCTCACGCTCACGGGCACGCTTGGCGGCGGCCATGGAGCGACCGCGGCGGCCTTCATCGTCCGACAGGGCCTGCGAGATGGTCATCTTGCCGCCGCGACGCTTGTCATCGACCTTGGCCTTGACCGGAGCGGCGGGGACCTTGGCGGCGGTCTTGCCGGGACCGGCCACCTTGGCGCGGCGAGCACCACCATCTTCATCGTCGAAATCGGCGGGCGGACGCGCACCGGGCAGAGCCGGACGGGCAGCACCGGCGTCCGTCGTCGTCGTGGCGGCAGGACGGGCAGCGGCCGGACGACCGGAACGGTCATCATCGGACGCGGCCGGGGCAGCGTGACGCGACCGGCTGGTCTCCGCACGGCTGGCGGCTTCGGCCTTGCGGGCGTCCTCCGCATCCTTGCGGCGGCGCTCGGCCTCGGCAGCGGCGGCCTTCTCGGCCTCCTGGATGGCGCGCAGTTCTTCCAGCTCGCGACGGCGGACCGTGTCCTCGTCCAGCGGTTCGGACGCGCGGGCTGCGGCCTCGGCCTCGGCGCGGGCAATGGCCTCGGCACGGGCGCGGGCTGCGGCTTCGGCGGCGACAGCCGCTTCGGCTTCGGCGATGGCGCGGGCTTCTGCCTCTGCTGCTTCCTGGATCGCGCGCTCGCCCTCGGCCTCAGCGGCGGAGCGCAGGGCGCGGATGCGGGCTTCGCGTTCAGCGTCGCTCAGCTGACGGGGGGCATTGCCACGCGGCTGGGGCCCGCGGCCGCCGGCCGCACCCTCGGCTGCGCGCCGGGCAGCAGCACCGCCATCGGCGACGCCGGGAATGGCACCCTTCTCGAAGGTCTTCTTGCGCTTGACCTCGACCGCCACTTCCTTGCCGCGTCCATGCGAGAAGCTCTGGCGCACGGTGCCGGACGCGCCTGCGCCGCCGCCTGCCGCTGCGGGCTGTGCAGGGGCCGCCTGCTTCGGCTTATTGGCCCCGCCCAGTCCAAGCGTCGGGCGACCACCCAGGGTCAGCACCTTTTTGTCGCGGTTTTGGTCGTTGGTATCGCTCATCCCTAATCCGACAGTAAGCCGTTGAAACCTAACACATCCGCCCAATGACTCAGGCGGCCGTTCCGCCAAGGGCGGAAAGCCGTGCAACCTCGCGGCGGACCTGCTGTGCCAGCGGACCCGCCGCCATCACCGCATGTACCGCCTCTTCCCGGCCCAGAGCCGCCCCCAGTTCCGTCCGATCGAAGACATCGACCAGCGGCACACCCAGCGCCTGTGCCAAGGCATGCAACTTGGTCCGACCATCGTCGGACCCGTCACACGCCTCTAACCACAACCCTACACCCTTTTGGCCCGCACCGCCTGCCCGGCCTATGAAACCGGAACGCAATGCAGCCTGTACCTTCTCGAAACCCGCGATGGCACCCCCGCCCTTGCGGGCAAGACCGATCAGACCGAGGGCCCGGCGACGGATCAGCCGGCGCGTCAGCACCAGCAGGTCCGGCACGGGCTTCACGCCCTGGCGGGCGGCCTTGGCGAACAGTCCCTTGTTCAGGGCCTTTTCGACCAGTGCCGCGTCAGCCGTCAACCACAGCCCGCGACCGGGCAGGGTTTCATCCACATCGGGAACCACCTGAAGCGACGGCCCCACAACGAAGCGGATCATGCCCGCCTTGTCCTGGACCTTTCCGCTGGCGATGCAGCGGCGCAGCGGGCTTTTGCGGCCCGCCACGGCTTCCGGTTCGTCGGCCTGGGCCTCGGCGTCGAGTTCCGGCGGATAGCCGGGCGTCGTATCAGTGCCGCTGCTCATGCCTGTTCCTCAATAACCTGGAGTGGAAGGCCTCAGCCTTCCGCCCCTTCCTCGTCGGCGAACCAATGCGCACGGGCGGCCATGATCACCTCATTGGCTTCGTCCAGCGTCATCGCATCCTTGCCGATGATGTCCAAAAGCTCGTCACCGGCCAGATCGGCCAGATCGTCCAGCGTCTTGACACCCTTTTCACCCAGCTTGACCAGCATGGTCGGCGTCAGCGCCTCGATATTGGCGACATCGTCTTCCACGCCCAGTTCGCGGCGCTTGGTTTCCAGGATTTCGTTCTGCTGTTCCAGGAAGGTGACGGCGCGATTCTGCAGCTCGGCGGCCACATCCTCGTCAAACGCCTCGATCCGGGTCAGTTCGTCCAGGTCGACGAATGCGATTTCCTCAACCGAGGTGAAGCCTTCGTTCACCAGCAGATGGGCAATCATGTCGTCGACGTCCAGGGCCTCCATGAACAGGGCCGACCGCGACGAGAATTCCGTCTGGCGGCGCTCGCGTTCTTCGGCCTCGGTCATGATGTCGATAGTCCAGCCCGTCAGCTGCGACGCCAGACGGACATTCTGACCACGGCGGCCGATGGCCAGCGACAGTTGGTCGTCGGGAACCACGACTTCGATCTTGTTGCCTTCATCATCCAACACGACCTTGGCCACTTCGGCCGGGGCCAGCGCGTTCACGACGAAGGTGGCCGGATCGGGCTTCCAGGGGATGATGTCGATCTTCTCGCCCTGCAACTCGCCCACCACGGCCTGCACGCGGGAACCGCGCATACCGACGCAGGCGCCCACGGGGTCGATGGAGCTGTCCTTGGAGATGACGGCGATCTTGGCGCGGCTTCCCGGGTCACGGGCCACGGCCTTGATCTCGATGATGCCGTCATAGATTTCCGGCACTTCTGCCTTGAACAGACCGGCCATGAACATCGGATGGGTGCGCGACAGGAAGATCTGCGGGCCGCGCGGTTCCTTGCGTACATCATAGATGTAGGCGCGGACGCGGTCGCCGGTCTTGAAATGCTCACGCGGCAGGCACTCGTCCCGGCGCAGCACGGCTTCCGCGCGGCCCAGATCGACGGTGACATTGCCATATTCGACGCGCTTGACCAGACCGTTCACGATCTCGCCCTTGCGGTCGATATATTCATTATACTGACGCTCGCGCTCGGCCTCGCGCACCTTCTGCACGATGACCTGCTTGGCGGTCTGGGCGGCGATGCGGCCGAAATCGATGGGCGGCAGCGGATCGACGATGAAATCGCCAAGCTGCGCCTTCGGGTTCTTGCGGCGCGCCTTGGCCAGCGTCACCTGCACGGCCTCATTCTCCACCTCTTCCACCACTTCCATGTGGCGGGTCAGCTGGATATCGCCCGTCTTGCGGTCGATCCGGGCACGGATGTCGTGCTCGTGCCCATATTTGGAGCGGCCAGCCTTCTTGATGGCCTCCTCCATGGCTTCGAGCACATGCTCCTTGTCGATATTCTTCTCGCGGGCGACCGCGTCGGCTACTTGAAGCAGTTCCATCCTGGCGAACCCTGCCTTCTATCCTGGTCGTCAGACCGCCCCGGCGCCGGCATCGGCGTCGGAGGGGCCATCGGTGGTCACAACATCCTGTTCATCCTGGCCCTGACGGGCAAAACGCCCCGGACCCTTCTTTTTGGACGCCTTCTCGGCCTTGGGACGCTTCACCGGCTTGGCCGTGTCGTCCACATCCATCTGCCCGCCCTCGGTGCCCGCAGCCAGCCCCTGTTCGGATGCCGCCATGCTCAGCAACTCGTCGGTCAGTTCCAGCCGGGCCTTGGCGATCTGGTCAAAGGGGATCTCTGCCACTTCCACCAGACCCGGATCAATTTCCACGGGCTTCGCCTTGGCCGAAACCTTCGCCCCCGGCTTGCGCTTGGGCGGCTGTGAGGTCTTGGCATCCAGAGCGATCAGCACATTCCCGCCCTCGACCCCATAAAGGGTGCCGCGGAAGCGCTTGCGCCCATCCATCGGCATCTGGGTTTCGATACGGGCTTCCAGTCCCTTGAACCGCTCGAAATCCTTCAGGCGGGTCAGCGGGCGGTCGATACCGGGGCTGGACACTTCCAGCGTGTAGGCCGACGTGATCGGATCTTCCACGTCCAGCAGGGCCGAAACAGCATGGGAAATGTCGGCGCAATCCTCAACCGTCATGGCCCCGCCATCGGCGCGGTCAGCCATGATCTGCAAGGTCGGGCGCTCACCACCGGAAATCTGCAGGCGCACGATCTCATACCCCATGGCCTCGACCGAGGGGGTGATGATGCCACCGATGCGTTCCAGCACGTCCATTCGCGTTCCAACTCCACCCGCCACCCAGCCTGTGCCGGATAAGCGGAGCCCAGATAAACAAAAAGGCGGGCCAAAGGCCCACCCGCAAAGCAGACCAGCCTGCCAACGACGGTCGCTGGCCGGTCCGTATGGGATAAAGATGATGGGTATATAGACCCGAACGGCCCGCGTGAAAAGCGGAATCACTACAGGGCCTTGCATCCCTGCCCCCCAGGGTGGCTTTAACCATCCTGGGGAGAAGGCTTTCCTTCATCAGAAGCTGGCGCGGGCCGTCAGCTTCACAATGTGGCTGGTGACATAGTCGGACCCACCACCCTTGCTGTCTACCCACAGGTAGCGATAGCCGGGGGCCAGCGTCAGCCCATCCCAGACCACCATGTTCAGGCCGGCTTCGGCGAAGAGGGCGCCATGGGTGCCTTCCTTGACGATCAGCAGGCTGCTGTCATTCTTCAGGTCGGCGACACCGCCGCCCAAACCGACATAGGGCTGGTACGTCTTGGTGACGGGAATGTCGTAATAGGCACCGGCCAGGGCCGTCCACATGGACAGGTCACCATTGGGCTGGGTCACGGTCGCGGACTTGTTGCCCGTGATGTCCGCCAGACGCCCGAAACCGCCTTCCAGTTCAAAACGGAAATCGTCCATCCGGTAACCGGCGGCGATGGTGCTGGTGTACTTCTTGTCGGCGTTGCCCTTGGCGGTCCGCCACGTCGTCGCATGGGTATAGTCATTGCCGACAAAGGCGCCGACAGAGGCGGAGACATAAGGGCCGTCTTCGGCACGGGCAGCACCGGTGGCGGCGAGCAGCATGGCGGCGACCGCCATCAGCAGTTTGGTCTTCATGATACCTGTTCCCTGTAACTTCTAAAGCCTCGCCCCTGGCCGCAGACATAAGCGCTCGTGCCGCACTGCGGAAGTGGCGGCGTCGGCAGATGTGGGCCGCGTATTTGTGCGGTCTGCGCAGGCAAAAACTGCGACTGATCGCCCATTTGACAGGCATTCGCAAATTACCTCGAATGCCGGATAATTATCTGATCAAAAACACCGTCGCAGAGTATAAAATGAACCGAATTGTTACAATTGTTAGCGCATAGCTTGTCTTGGTTGCGATGCACAAAAGTAAAAACTCAGGCTATTGCGTTTCTGTGGGGCTGTGGCATGGTCTTTACACATCAGATTGGAATTATTTTGCAGCGCAGCACAGAGTAGGAGACCGCCACATGCTGACCAAGACCCGTTCCGCCCTTCTGCTGGCCTCCCTGCTGCTGCTGCCTGTACCGGCCTTTGCCGGCTGCGCCATCAACGCCGCGCCGACCGTTCCTGACGGTACGACCGCAGCTCCGACTGAAATGAATCAGGCTCAGGAGGCCGTGAAGGCCTACATCATGGAGACGCAGGAATATCTGTCCTGTCTGGAGGCAGAGGCAAAGGGCAACTTCACCCCCGAAATCACCGCCCGCTATAATGAGGCCACGGACCGGATGAGCAGCCTGGCCATGCAACTGAACACACAACTGCGCAGCTTCAAGAGCCGTGGCTGATCCCTGCTCCTGACGACCAGCTCAAGGCAAAACGCCCCGCATCTGCGGGGCGTTGACGTTTCAGCCTTCAGTGTCGGCCAATGCCGCCCCGGCATTGCCAGGGTCGGCGGCCCTGGGGTTCAGGGTGGCGGCCCCACCCACGGCCAGGGCCAGCCGGTTGCTGGCGCTTTCCAGCCGCGCCTCCAGTTCGAACAGGGCCACATCCTTGGGAAGGCCCGGCGGGATGGGCGGCAAGAATTCGATGGTGATGCGACCGGGCCGCTTCAGGAAGGTCTTGCGCCCCCAGAAGACGCCGGAATTGACCGCCATCGGCACCATCGGCACGTTCAGATCATCATACAGAACGGCGATCCCCACCTTATAGGGACGGTATTCACCCACGGCCACGCGCGTGCCTTGCGGGAAGATCACGATCTCGCGCCCCATCGCCTTCATCTCCCTGGCACCCTTGACCAGGGAGGCGATGGCGGCCCCGCGCTTGCCGCGCTTCACGGGGATCATGCGGGCCCGCCAGGCATACCAGCCCCAGAGCGGGATATGGATCAGCTCGTGCTTCAGCACGATGGCGGGGTCGCGGAAGATGAGGTGGAGCTTCATCGTCTCCCACATCGACTGGTGCTTGGCCCCCACCAGATAGGCCCCATCCTTGGGCAGATGCTCGCTCCCCTTCACCTCATAGTGAAGGCCGATGACGTGGCGCTCCAGGAAACACAGGCTGCGCATATAGAAGCGGATGGCCGCCAGCAGGACCGATCGGGGAAACAGCAGCGTCCAGAAGATCGCGGTGCAATAAACCGCCGTCCAGGAGAAGAACAGGACATTGAACAGCAGAGAACGGAGGAAAATCATGCGCATCTGGTCCGGAAGATCGGCGGGCGCCTGCACTTAACCCGAAAGGCCCCGGCCCTGTCCAGACCCGGTGCTGCTCATGCGGCGTAGCCGAGCCCAAAGATGGGGGCGCGGGTCATTGAAGAGCCTGAAAGATGGGGTCAAACCGCCGGGCGCGGGGCTGTCAGGGCGGCGCGGACCACGGCCAGCAGATACTTGTTATATTCCCCGATGATCAGCTCGGCTGTGCCGGGCCAGCTCCACCACCCGTCCAGACGCACCTTCTGCGGCGTCACAGGATGGGGGACCAGGGTGACGCCCGGCAGGGCGCGGCGGAATTCCACCAGACTGCGCGGCATATGGTAATTGGCGGTCACCACCCGCAGGCTGGTGAAGCCTTCCTCTTCCATCCAGCGTCCCGTCTCGACGGCGTTGCCTTCGGTATCGTCGGCGTCATAGCCAAGCTGCACACAGCATTCCAGGTCGTTGCCCGACTTGGACGACAGCGCCAGCAGCTCCCGCACCTCCACCCCGCGATAGACGCCGGAGATGAACAGCTTGCGAGCCCGCCCGGCGCGCAGCAGGTCGAACCCGACCGACAGACGCTCGCTGCCGCCGGTCAGGACCACGATGCCGTCGGTGCGCACGTCATCGTCGGGCGCCTGACGCGGCAGGGACGCCGCGAACAGGAACAGGCCGCCGCCCCAGGTCCCCGCCAGCAGGGCGACCAGCAGCAACAGGCGGCGCAAAGACCGGGATGCTGGATGTCCGCTCACGGCAGCCGGCCCAGCGCGCGCATGACGGTCAGCCGCGCCGTCAGGGCCGCCAGCAAGGCCGCCACCACCGGCACCACGGGCAGCCAGGCCCAATCCCGCATCGACAGCGCCATGTCAGGCAGCAAGGACGCGCCCATCCCCTGCCCCGCCTGTTCCAGACCCCAGAGCGTGGCCAGCGCCAGCAGGAACCCGACCCCGCCGCCCAACAGTGCCTGCCGCAGCATATGGGTCTGGAACTGACCCGCGACATAGCCGTCGGTAGCACCCATGACATGCAGAAGTTCCACCTCCTGCCGATGCACTGCGAATCCAGAGGACGCGGCGAAGATGATGGAGATGACGCCCGCCCCGCCGATCAGCGCGATGATGCCGACCGACACGGCCTGCACCGTCCGGGCCAGCCGGCGCAGATCACCCAGCCAGCGGGCGGGGTCCTCCACCGTCACATAGGGGGCGGCGCGGTTCAGCTGTTCTGACAGATCGGCGACATTGGCCCCGTCGGTCAGACGCACATCGATCAGCACGGGCAGCGGCAGTTCCGAAATCAATGCTCCCTGACCCAGCCAGGGCTCCACCAGGGCGCGGGCATCGGCGTCCGACAGGCGGCTGGCGGTCGCGACAAAGGCGCTGGCCGACAGGGCGTCCATCACCTTGCGCACCCGTTCATCCAACTCGCGTTCATTGGCGGTGCCCGTGGGTGCCACCTGCACCGTCATGCCCGCCGTCAGTTCGCTGTCCCAACGGCGCGCCAGACCCGACAGGATCAGCGACACGGCCAGTGCCAGCGCCGCCAGATAGACCATCAGGGCGATGATCCAGGGCAGGAACCGCCCCGTGGCGTCCTGGCTCAGCGGTATGTCGAAATGGGCGCGGCGGCGCATCGGTCCCTGTTCCGGCTGTGGGCGACCGGTCATCCCGGCCTGTCGGTCAGCGACAGGAATGGCATGGGCGGGCGGCGAGGTAAAGCCGGCAGACCCCGTCCGACGGAGGTAGCGCTTCTTTCAGCCCCCGTCCTTGCACAGGATGCCCGCGCCCGCCTATAAGGGATTGGCGCGGGCGGCATTGCCGTTCCGCCTTCCGATTTCCGATCCACCCCGTATCCCGGCGCCTTGACCCGATGATCCTGTCCTGTCCGTCCTGCGCAAAACGCTTCATGCTCGACGGGCGTCTTCTGGGTGCGGGCCGCAAGGTGAAATGCGGCCAGTGCGGGAATGTCTGGTTCGCCGAACCCAATATGGCGGTCGCCCCGCCACCGCCGCCCTCCCGGCCTGCGGCGGCTCCGGCACCCCGTCCTGCCGCCGCACAGCGGCCGGCAGCGCCGGCGAAGGCACCCCTGGCCGTGGTGGAACGGCCCGGTGCGGGCGGGGCCAGCCCGCCATCGCGACCGGCGGCCCGCAACGCCGTCTCGCCGCCGCCGCCTCCACCGCCGCCCCTACCGCCGGCGGAAGAACCACGCGGCAACCTGTTCGATGATCCGCCGGGCGACGATCTGGCTGGATTCGGGGATTTCGGTGGCGATGCCGGCGGCGGTGGATTCGACACCAAGCGATTCGACAATGACGCCGATGATATGGGTCTGGCCCGGCCCTTCCGGCCCCGTCCCATCCCGAAGGGCAGCAATCTGCCGGCCCTGCCCGGACAGGCAAAGGCTCGCCGCGCCGCCATGATCGCCTGGGCGGCGCTGGTGCTGGTTGTCGGCGGCATCGGGGCCGGGCTGTTCTATGGCAAGGACATGATCATCCAGGCCTGGCCCGCCGCCTTCCCGCTTTATGAAATGGCGGGTCTGGCCGAACTGCCGGGGGCCGGCTTGTCGGAACCGGGCGATCCAAAGACCACCAAGGTGGAAATCCGCGATATCGAAGGCATCAACATGCTGTTCGTGTCGGGGGAAATCGCCAATAAATCCGACAGTCAGCGCGAGGTGCCCGACATCCAGGCCGTGGCGATCGGGGAGGATGGCAAGGAACTCTACGCCTGGCGCATCGTGCCACCCGTGCGCCGCCTGTTCCCCAACCAATCGACCAAGTTCGAGTCGCGCCGCCCCGAAAACCAGGGCACCCAGGCCAAAAGCATCAGCTTCCGCTATGTAGCACCAGAGATGCCGGCGGCACATTAGGGGCAGGATCGCGGCGGGTCGGGATTGCAGACTTCCCGCCCCGTCCCTGCTAAGATGCCCCCATAAACGCCCGTCTTATGCCCACTGCCATTCAAAGCCACCGGCTTTTGCAACCGGATAGGCGCGAACCTGTGAAACACGATCCTGTTTTGTGTTTCACTTGGTTGCTTAGACTGGGAAGACCGGCCTTGCTCGGGGCCGGCGGTGGTCAGCGCCGAAAGGCCTGAACCCTGCAACACGGTCCTGTTTTGTGTTTCACTTGGTTGCGTAGACCCGCATGCCGGTCAGGGCGCGCGGCGGGCCGCCAGCCGCCAATGCTTGGCCTGTGAATAATTGCGGGCCAGGAACTGATAGGTCTTTTTCAGCACCGCTTCGAATGCCTGGCTCTTTTCCGCCGGCACGCCTTCCCAATCCTCCAGCACCTCGTCCCAGGGCAGCATGGTCTGGTGCAGGTCGTCGCGCATTTCGCGGATATAGGTGATGTTCTTGTCGAACTTGGCCAGCATCGACAGGATTTCGCCGGTCTGCGCGTCGACCTGGGCGAATCGCGCTTCCAGATCGGTGATTGGCGGCAGCGACAGGGTCTGCATGCGCACAATCTCTTCCTTCAGGTTGCGTTCGTTCTTGTAGATGCGGTGGGCATCCTCCAGCCCGGTCCGCACCGTGTGCAGCTTGGCCGCCCGTTCACGCAGCGCCTCGATATAGGACAGTTCCTTGGCCAGAGAGTCGATGCGAGTCTCGACCTGCTCCTCGGCATTGCCGGTCAGCGACAGCTTGTTGGCGATCATCTTGAACGCCTCGCGCACGCGGGCCTTGGTGTTGGGGTCCTCCACCACCTGTTCCAGCTGCTCGGGGCTGGACACCACCGTCTCACCCCCCGTCAGCCAGGTCACCATCTGCACCGTCAGGCGGCCCTTGGCGATCAGGAAGTGCCGGTCATCAACGCGCCAGGAGGCGGAACCGTCGATCAGTTCATTGGGGATCGTGTCGCCGGGCCGGATTTCGCGGACATATTTCAGCCCCTTGGCGACCATATCGATCAGCTGCCCGTCAAAGCTTTTCGGATCGATCTTGAATTCGTTGCAGATCTTATCCAGAGCCACCTCGGCCTGGACCTTGCCCAGCATGAAGCGCATCACCGCCTCTTCCGACGATTTCGACCAGACGAACCGGCAGCCATCGACCGTGAACACCTTGTGCTCGAACAAAAAGTGCGTGCTGCGATTCGGGCTGGGCTGGATGCCTTGGCTCATGGGGGGATCGTTTCCGGTCAGACTGCGTAATGACTGTGCAACAGATAGCATGGTCGCGGCCAAGCAGCCGCGCCCAAATCGATCAACGCGCCGAAACCCAGGATTTCCCCTTTCGCGGCCATGCCTTGGCGGGGTAGCTTGGCACGAAATCCTTAATTGCCCTTAATGGATGCCGATGTCGCCTGCCCCCATCGTTTCCGGTCCGGTCCCCGCCGTCGAGGTGGAGGCGCTGCATAAGCGCTTCGGCGACAATGAGGTGCTGAAAGGCGTGTCGCTGAACGCAGCGGAGGGCGAGGTGGTGGCACTGATCGGGTCCTCCGGGTCAGGCAAAAGCACGCTGCTGCGCTGCATCAACCTGCTGGAAATCCCGGATGAGGGCGTGGTGCGCATCGGCGGGGAACAGATCGCCATGAAGCGCGGCCGCCACGGTGCCATGCCCGCCGACGCAAGGCAGGTGGAACGTATCCGGCAGCGCTGCGGCATGGTGTTCCAGAGCTTCAATCTCTGGACCCATATGACGGTGCTGGAAAACATCATCGAAGCGCCCGTCCATGTCCTGAAGCAGCCCAAGGATCAGGCCATCGCCAAGGCAGAGGCGCTGCTGGCCAAGGTGGGCCTGTCGGGCAAGCGCGATGCCTATCCGTCGCAGATGTCGGGCGGACAGCAGCAGCGCGCCGCCATCGCCCGCATGCTGGCCATGGAACCCAAGGTCATGCTGTTCGATGAACCGACCAGCGCCCTTGACCCCGAACTGGTGGGCGAGGTGCTGAAGGTCATCCGCGATCTGGCGATGGAGGGGGCGACGATGCTGATCGTCACCCACGAAATGGCCTTCGCGCGTGAGGTCTCGCACAAGGTCGTGTTCCTGCATCAGGGCCGTATCGAGGAACAGGGGACGCCAGCGGAAGTCTTTGGCAACCCGACGTCGGAACGGTGCCGCCAGTTCCTGTCCCGTGAGGGGCAGCGTTAAATAACAGCAATCCACATGAAGCTATCGAGCCGGGAAACCCGGTCATGTTCCGCGCAATCGGGGGAGTTGAAAGTATGAAAAAGCTGATGGCGACGCTGGCGCTTGCCGGTGTGATGGCGCTTTCGGGCTGCGGCAAGGAAGAGGCCAAGCAGGCTGGCCCCGCTGCGGGCGGTATCCCCAACCCCCTGCGGGTCGCCACGGAAGGCGCCTACCCGCCCTACAACATGGTCGATGCGTCCGGCAATCTGGTCGGGTTCGAAGTCGATATGATGAAGGATATCTGCAAGCGCATGGGGACCGAGTGCAAGTTCCAGGCGCAGGCCTGGGACGGTATGATCCCGGCCCTGCAGGCTGGTCATTTCGACGCCATCGTGGCCGGCATGTCGATCACCGATGAACGCATGGCCGCCGTGGATTTCTCCAGCGGCTACACGACCACCCCGGCCTATCTGGTGTCGGCCAACGCCAACCCCTTGCAGGATGTCGATTACGGGATTGAACGCATCGACCTGACCGAGATCAGCGGCGACGAACAGGCCGCCATCGACAAGATCAAGGGCTTGCTGAAGGGCAAGGTCCTGGGCGTGCAGACCAGCACCATCCACGCCAATTTCGCCGACACCTATCTGGCCGACGTGGTGGAAATCCGCCGCTACGACACGCAGGAGAATCTGGCGCTGGACCTGCAGACGGGCCGGGTGGAGATCGGGCTGGCCGACGCCATCACCTGGAACGCTTTCCTGCAGCGCCCCGAAGGCAAGGATTTCAGCTATTTCGGCCCCGGCTTCGATGGCGGCCTGTTCGGGCGCGGTCAGGGCATCGCCATTGCCAAGAACCGCCCGGAACTGCTGGCCGCGCTGAACAAGGCGATTGCCGAGATGAAGGCCGACGGCACCATGAAGAACATGTCGGTGCAGTGGTTCGGCTTTGACAGCTCCATGCCGTAATTTCTGGAACGGACGCAAAGAAGATGACGATCAAGGTTGAAGTCGGCGAAGGCGAACTGATCGACAAGATCACGATCCTGGAGGTCAAGCTGGCCCGGATCAGCGATCCCGCCAAGCTGAAGAATGTCCGGCACGAATATGAGGTGCTGGAGGCCACGGCCAAGGCGGAGATCCCGCCATCGGCCGATCTGGACGCGCTGCGGGCGGAACTGAAGGCCATCAACGAGGAACTGTGGGTCATCGAGGATGATATCCGCATCTGTGAGAAGCGGAGTGATTTCGGCGATGAATTCATCCGTCTGGCCCGCGCCGTCTATTTCACCAATGACCGCCGGGCCACGGTAAAGCGCCGGATCAACGATCTGCTGGGCGCCAGCATCGTTGAGGAAAAATCATATTGCTGATGCCGGACGCCCACCTGGGCGTCAAAGGCCGGGAGTGTCGGAATGGCGCTTGAACTGAAGCAGCCCATCGTCATCAATTGGGGGGTGACGGAGGCGCACGGCTGGGGACTGGTCGGCCTGCATACGGCCCTCTACCTGCTTGATAACGGGCATGTGCCGATCCTGTTGCTGGAACCGCGCCTGGTGACCTTGCAGCCGGAGAATCTGGCGCGCCTGCAGCCCTGTGTGGTGCTGTCGGAGAAGGTTCGGGCACTGGTGGCGCAACAGACGACGCCACGCGTTCGCATGTCGGGACACACAGCGCTGCTGGCGCTCAGCCGGGATATGACGCCGTCGCTGGAAGACACCATCGTCACCGGCGACCGCAATATCGGCGTGCTGCCGGGCGAGGGGGCGGTGCTGGATGCCGCCGCCGTACAGCGCGGCAATGGCTATGACCGGATCATCAGCCATTCCACCTATATGGTGCAGCTGTTGAAACAGGCGGGCGTGCGTGATGCACGTCTCGCCTTGCAGGGTGTCGACCCCACCGATCTGCATCCCGGCCCCCGCACAGGCCGGTTTGGCGACCGGTTCGTGGTGTTTTCCGGCGGTAAGCTTGAATACCGCAAGGGCCAGGACATCGTCTTGCAGGCCTTCCGCATCTTTCATCAGCGGCACCCCGACGCGCTGTTGGTGACGCTCTGGAACAATCTGTGGCCGCAGCTGGCCATGGACATGGCCGAGAGCAAGCTGGCCCCATCCCCGCCGGTCATCGCAGGCGAGGCGATTGATCTGGAGCGCTGGTGCGTTGAGAACGGGCTGGTGCCGGGTTCGTTCTTCAACATCCCGTTCCTGCCCCGGGCACAGCTGGCGCCGCTGATGTGGGAATGCGATCTTGCGGTCTTCCCCAACCGCTGCGAGGCCGGGACCAATTTGGTGGCAATGGAGGCCATGGCCTGCGGGCTGCCCGTCGTGCTGTCGGTCAATACCGGACATCTTGATCTGATCGCACCCGGCCGCTGCTACATGCTGGCCGATCAGAAGCCGGTACCCAATACTACGGGCGGCCGCATGCTTTGGGGCGAATCCTCGGTGGAGGAGCTGGTGGCCCGGATGGAAGAGGCCTATCAGGACCGGGACGAGGCGAAGCGGCGGGGCGCTGCCGGATCGGACTTCATCCTGACCCATCGCACCTGGCGGAAATTCGCCGAGAATTTCATTGCCGCCGTGGAAGAATGAGCCAAGTGACCAGCCGCAACGGATGCCGCCATGCTTGACCTGTTACGTTTCGGCAGTGACGGATGGGGAGACGAGATCGCGCGGGGGGCCGGCATGACCCTGGCGGTCGCCATCCTGGCCTATCTGATCGGTATCCTGGCCGGGTCGGGCGTGGCCGCTGCCAAGCTGTCGGGCCCCGCACCCCTGCGCTGGCTGGCCGCCACCTATACGACCATCGTGCGCGGCGTTCCGGCCCTGCTGGTCATCTGGCTGCTGTTCTTCGGCGGGTCGGGCCTGATCAGCTGGGTAGCGGGCCTGTTCGGCTATGGCGGGCGGGTAGACCTGTCCGCCTTTGCGGTGGGTGTGGCCGCCGTCGGCATCGTCTCGGCCGCCTATGCGGCAGAGGTGATCCGGGGTGCCGTCAGGGCTGTGCCGAAGGGACAGCTGGAAGCGGCCCGCGCGCTGGGCATGGGCCGGTTCCTGATCCTGCGCCGTATCCTGGTGCCGCAGGCCCTGCGCTATGCCCTGCCGGGCCTGGGCAATGTCTGGCAGATGACCTTGAAAGATACGACCCTCGTCTCCGTGGTGTCGCTGGCCGAACTGATGCGTCAGGCCTATCTGGGCATGCAGTCCACGCGTCAGCCCTTCCTGTTCTATGTCACGGCGGCCATTCTCTACATGATCATGACCACCTGTTCGGAGGCCCTGTTCCGCGCCCTTTCGCGGCGGGCCGAACGCGGCGTGCGCCGCGCCGTGACGAACTGAGGGGCGGGGCCATGAATATCGACATGATCCTGTCTTCCCTGCCTTCCCTGCTCGCCGGCGCCTGGGTGACGGTACAGTTGGTGGTGCTGTCACTGTCGCTGGGCTTCGTCCTGGCCCTGTTCGTGGCGTTCGGGCGGCTGTCGTCGAACCGGGTCGTATCGGGCCTGACGGGGGTTTACGTCTTCCTGTTCCGCTCCACCCCGCTGCTGGTGCAGATTTTCCTGATCTATTACGGGCTGGGGCAGTTTGCGGGCATCCGGGAAAGTTTTCTGTGGCCCGTCCTGCGCGAGGCCTATTGGTGCGCCATCATCGCGCTGACCCTCAACACCGCCGCCTATACGGGCGAGATCATGCGCGGCGGCATCCAGGCCGTTCCCTTCGGGCAGATCGAGGCGGCCCGCGCGCTGGGCATGTCCCGCCCGCTGCTCTACCGCCGCATCGTGCTGCCGCAGGCCCTGCGCACCATCCTGCCCGCCTATGGCAATGAAATGATCCAGATGGTGCAGGCGACCTCGCTGGCCAGCGCCATCACCCTGATCGAACTGACGGGTGCGGCCCGGACCATCGCGTCGCGCAGCTTCCAGCCGGTGGAGATGTTCATCATCGCCGGGGCCATCTATCTGGCCATGAACTTCATCATCGCCCAGGGCGTGCGCTGGGCGGAGCGGAAGAGTGCGGCGGCCGGCTGATCCCCCACGGACGCCAAAACAAAACACCCCGCCGAATCGCTTCGGCGGGGTATTCCATTTCAGCCCTGGGGCTTGAACAATCACTCGGCGATCGAGCGGCCGTTCTTCATGCCACGGCCCGTCGTGCGCTCGGCGATACGAGCGGACTTGCCGGTCAGGCCACGCAGGTAATACAGCTTGGCGCGACGGACCTGACCCTTGCGGACCAGTTCGATGCTGTCAACGCGCGGGCTGAACAGCGGGAACACGCGCTCCACGCCTTCGCCGTAGGAAATCTTGCGGACGGTGAAGCTGGAATTGATGCCGGCATTCTTGCGGGCGATCACAACGCCTTCATAGGCCTGGATACGCTCACGCGTGCCTTCGGTGACCTTCACGTTCACCTTCACGGTGTCGCCGGGGGAGAAGGTGGGGATCTTCTTGCCTTCGGACAGCTTGGCGACCTGCTCGGCTTCCAGCTTCTGCAGAATGTTCATGGTACTCATCCTTCGTGACTGCCACCGTTCCCGTCCGGGGTAAGGGTGGTTTTGGTTGGCTCGGCCGATGCCCGACGGGCTCGGCGTTTCTTCACCTTTGGGGCCGGGCGGTTCGCCAGGTAGTCGGACCACAGGTCGGGCCGTCGGGCCTCTGTGATCTTTTCCGCCTGTTCGAGCCGCCAAGCCCGGACCTTCTCATGGTGACCGGACAAAAGGATCTCCGGCACCGCACGGCCATTCCAGACGGGTGGCCGCGTATAATGGGGGTACTCCAGCAACCCCCGTTCAAAACTCTCTTCCCCCGCCGTCTCGACATTGCCCATGACACCCGGCAACAGCCGGACCACGGCGTCGATCAGACAGAGGGCCGCCGGCTCGCCACCGGACAGCACGAAATCGCCCAGGGAGACCTCCTCCAGGCGATGTTCCTCGATCACCCGTTCGTCGATCCCCTCGTACCGCCCGCACAGCAATGTCAGGGTCCCTTCGCTGGCGATTTCTCTTACCAGCGCCTGGTCCAACACGCGTCCACGCGGTGAAAGGTAGACGATCCGCCCTGGTTTCAGTCCGGCTGCCTCCTGCCTGGCCTTTGCTTCACGGATGGCTGCATCGAGCACATCCGGGCGCATGACCATGCCGGGGCCGCCGCCGAACGGGGTATCGTCCACGGAGCGGTGCTTATCGCGCGTGAACGAACGGATGTCCAGCTTTTCCAGCGTCCATGTGCCCTTTTCCAGCGCTTTTCCCGCGAGGCTGAGCCCCAGCGGTCCCGGAAACATCTCCGGGAACAGGGTCAGCACGGTCACATGCCAGAAAGGGACATTGGACTCGGGCATAAGGGTCAACGGCTTGTCGCCGTCTCCTCGCCCTCGGACGGTTCGTCCGCAGACGCCCCATCCGCTGGTTCATCATCATCCAGCGTCAGCTTACCGCCCATTTCCGCCAGCTCTTCCGGGTCCGGGCGGGCCGGGGTGAAGAGGTTGACGGGCGGATCGACGACGATACGTCCCGCCTTGACGTTCACAACGGGCACGACGGCGCGGGAAAACGGGATGAATACCGTCTTGCCCGACACATGCACCAGTTCCAGAACGTCGCCGGCGCCGAAATCATGGATGGCCTTGATGGTGCCAAAGGCGGCGTCGCCTTCAGGCCCTTCAGTGATGGTTTCCATGCCGATCAGATCGGCGTGGTAGAACTCATCCTCATCCTCCAGACCCGGCAGCCGGTCGCGCGGCACGAACAGCTTGACGCCCTTCAGTGCATCGGCGGCATCGCGGCCCTTCACGCCCACGGCCTCGACCAGGAAATGGTCCTTGCCCATCCCGGTCATGCGGAGCGTGAAGCTGCGGGCGCCGGCTTCATCGGTCAGCGGGTTGTAGTCGAACACGGCCTCGGGATCGGCGGTGAAGCTCTTCACCCGCAGGCGGCCGTGAACCCCGTGCGATCCGATGATCTGGGCCACGCAAATGCGGTCGGTCATCAAGCTGCTCTCTCAAATACAAACGCCCCTCTCCCCACAACGGGAGAGGGGCGGACAGTCACTTACTCCGCCGCAGCGGCCTTGGCGGCCAGCTTGGCGCGTTCCTGGGCCTTAGCCTTCGGAGCGGACTTCTTCGGGCTTTCGATGATGGCCGGGGCCTCGATCAGGTTGGCCTTGCCCAGGAACTTGGCGACGCGGTCGGTCGGCTGCGCGCCCTTGGACAGCCAGCCCTTGATGGCTTCTTCGTTCAGGGTGACGCGGGCCGGGTTATCGTTCGGCAGCATCGGGTTGTAGGTACCGACCTTCTGAATGAAGGCGCCATCGCGCGGGGCGCGGCTGTCGGCAACAACGATGGAATAGAACGGACGCTTCTTCGAGCCACCACGGGCCAGACGGATCTTAACGGACATGTTGATCTTCCTTGCTTACAAAAGGTGAAACGATCTGGGTTGAGAGATAATCGCCACGGGATCAGATCAGCCCCGGCGGCGATGTTCCTTATGGCGGGTCATGTTTCATCCCCGCCATTCGCTGCCGCCCATTCGGACGCCAGGATTCCGTAAAGACAATTATCGACCAGTTCACCGCTCAGGCGGACATAGCCCTGCCGGCGGATGCCTTCGCGCACGAAGCCGTTGGCTTCCAGCACGCGGGCCGAGGCGTGGTTGCGCGGGTCGATCTCCGCCTCCACCCGGTTCTTTCTCAGAACCGTGAAGGCGTAGCGCAGCATGGCGGCGGTCGCGGCCTTTGCCAGACCCTTGCCGCGCGCGGCGGGCGTCAGGATATAGCCCAGGTTCACCTGCGCCGGCGTTTCCTTCAGCAACAGGGCCCAACCCAGGCATTGCCCGCCATCGGTGGTGATGGCCCAATGCCAGCCGGCCCGCGCACCCGACGCCATGGACAGCATCTTGTCCCGCGTCTGTTCGATATCGTCATAGGCTGGATGCGGCATGTAACGCATGCTGTCAGCATCGCCATAGGCGGCATGCATGGCGTCGCCGTCGCTGGCCTTCAGCGGGCGCAACACAGCCGGACCATGACGCAGCGTGGGAAGCGGGGCGGGCGGGTTCTCCCGCCGTTTATGCCAGTCCGACGACAGAATGCCGAAGATGGCGGTATCCAGATAGGTGTCGGCATAAACGAAATCCTGACGCTGCGTGCCTTCCCATGTGAAACCCAAGCGCAGGAGCAACCCTGCGGAACGGTGGTTGCGCGGGTCGATATTGGCGGCGACACGGTGCAGACCCCAGGCGCCGAACGCATGGTTCAGGGCGCCGGCCACCGCTTCCTCGCCATAACCCTTGCCGCGCGCGACCGGCGACAGGATATAGCCGATCCAGCCAATGCCATCGCGCACGCCAAACAGCGTGACCCAGCCCAGGCAGTCGCGGCCATCGGTCGTGACCGCCCAGGTACGGACCGTATCATCCTCCACCAGCGCCTTTTCCATCGACGCCTTCGTCTCCTCGATGGAGGTGACAGGCGGATGCGACCAGTAGCGCATGGTCTCCGCATCGCTGAGGATCGCGTGCATGGCGTCGGTATCAGCCCAGGAAAGCGGGCGCAGCACCAGACGCGGCGTCAGCAGCGTGGCGTGTTCAGGGGCCGTGGGGTTGCATACCTTATTGGTCATGCCCGGTTCTTCCGTCGGGTCAGAGACAGGAACCGGTCGCGCGGCTCCCCGGTCCAGCCATTGACGCCGTGGTTAGGCAGCCAGACGGCATGGAAATAGAAGACGAAGGCGGTCGACGCCGCCAGAAAGCCCAACGCCCAGCCGCGCCCGGCCACGGCCGACAGCGCCACGGTCAGGGAGACAAAGCCGATCAGCCCGGCCAGACGGCGCATGGCCGGCCCGTCGCGGTGGACGCCTGCGAACAGCGTACTGTTCGCCCCATGCAGCAGGGCCGCCAGCGTGGCGTCGAACCACAGGCTGTCCAGCGAGAGGCGCTGCATCAGGGTTTCGGCGGTGACGGACATCAACGCATGCCCTTCGGCATCAGCGCGCCAAGACCCTGCCGCAGCAGGCCCTTCTGGCCCATTTTCTTCATCTTCTTCATCATTTCCGACATGTCCTGATACTGCTTGATCAGGCGGTTCACGTCGGCAACGGTCACACCCGCGCCCATGGCGATACGGCGGCGGCGCGATGCGTTCAGGATGTCGGGCTTCTTACGCTCTTTCTTGGTCATCGACAGGATGATGGCTTCCTGGCGGTCGAGGATCTTCTCGTCGATATTGGCGTTTTTCAGCTGTTCCTTGATCTTCCCCATGCCGGGAAGCAGGTTCATCATCCCGCCCATGCCACCCAGTTTGCGGATCTGCCGCATCTGGGACAGCATGTCTTCCAGGTCAAAGCCGCCCTTTTCCAGCTTTTTGGCCAGCTTCTCGGCTTCTTCCTTGTCGATGCTTTCGGCGGCCTTTTCCACCAGACTGACCACATCGCCCATGCCCAAGATGCGGCCGGCGATACGGTCGGGGTGGAACGGCTCCAGCGCGTCGGTCTTCTCCCCCATACCCATCAGCTTGATGGGCTTGCCCGTGACATGGCGCATGGACAGGGCGGCACCGCCGCGCGCATCGCCGTCGATACGGGTCATGACAATGCCGGTGATGCCGACGCGGTCATTGAAATTAGTGGCGACGGTGACGGCGTCCTGACCAGTCATCGCATCGACAACCAGCAGGCTTTCCGCGGGCTTGGCGACGTCACGGATCGCCACGACCTCCGCCATCAACTCCTCGTCGATGGCCAGACGGCCGGCGGTGTCCAGGATGACGACGTCGAAACCTTCCAGGCGGCCCACTTCCATGGCGCGCCGGGCGATCTCTACCGGCTGCTGGCCGGCGATGATGGGAAGGCTGGCCACACCCGTCTGTTCGCCCAGGATGCGCAACTGTTCTTGCGCGGCGGGGCGGCGGGTATCCAGGGATGCCAGCAGCACCTTCTTCTTGTCGCGGTTCTTCAGGCGGACGGCGATCTTGGCCGAGGTGGTGGTCTTGCCCGAGCCTTGCAGACCCAGCATCAGGATGGGAACCGGCGGCACTGCCTCCAGTTTCAGATCCTCCACCTGGGAGCCCAGCAGTTCCACCAGATGATCATGGACGATCTTGATGACCATCTGGCCGGGATTGATGCCGCGCAGCACTTCCGTGCCCACGGCCTTTTCCTTGACCCCGGTAACGAAGGCCTTCACGGCGGGCAGGGCGACGTCGGCTTCCAGCAGGGCGATGCGCACTTCACGCAGCGCCGCATTGACGTCATCCTCCGACAACGCCCCGCGCTTGCGCAGGCGGTCGAAAATATCGCCAAGCCGTCCCGTCAGTCCGTCGAACATCCGTTGCCTTCCATCCCGGCGCTTTGGAAATCCCCGTTTCTCACCTTCACGGATGGGAGATGCCCAAACGCAAAAGCGCCAGTGCGCGACACTCGCGGACCGGCGGGGCACCTCGGTGCCGAATTTCTACCCAATGCAGGGTGGGTGGTTGATACAGCCGCACGGCGTGGGAGTCAATGCGGCGGTCCGGGATAAAGGGTTCCGGCATCCGCATGCCACGCAAAGATGCGGCCATGATGGATCGATACCCACTTCCGTAACAGTCATCCTGTCCGACTATACGAAATCTTTCCTTTCCTCTTCTTAATGCTAGGGTGATCCTTGTGGATCGTCAGCTTGCTTTGAGTATCCCGTAATAATGGGGTGGGGACATGGGCGGCGAGATCGGGCGGGGCCCGGACCGGTCGCGGATCAGTGTTGCGGAATTGCAGGGCGTGATGGGCCGGCATCAGGCCTTTCTGCGCCGTCAGGCCGGCGGTGCTCGTGCCAATCTTAAGCTGCGCGACCTGTCGCACATGGATATGTCGGGTTTCGACCTGTCGGATGCCGACCTGTCGGGTGCCAAGCTGTTCGGCGCGCGGCTGGAAGGGGCCAACCTGTCGGGTGCCACGCTCTATGCCGCCGACCTGCGCCTGGCCAATATGGAAGGGGCGGATCT
The DNA here is from genome assembly GCF_059489915.1 of Niveispirillum sp. CC-CTL257. Taxonomy (NCBI): domain Bacteria; kingdom Pseudomonadati; phylum Pseudomonadota; class Alphaproteobacteria; order Rhodospirillales; family Azospirillaceae; genus Niveispirillum; species Niveispirillum sp. CC-CTL257. Next base: position 3,321,508 of record NZ_JCAJXE010000001.1, on the reverse strand, counting down.
GCGTAAGGCCGACCTGCGTGGTGCCTGCCTGCGCGGCGCTGTTCTGACCGAGGCGATCCTGTCCGACAGCGACCTGCGCGACGGCACCATCATGCATGTGCGCAAGAATGGCGACATCGCTGCGCATGAGTTTGAGGCAGTGTCAGTGAACACCGAATTGTCAGTCGCCACCATCCGGGCGGCCGACCTGTCGCGGGCCAAAATCTCCAACGCGTTTGTCATGCAGACCGACCTGACGGACGCCATCCTGCGCGGGACCAAGTTCGTGCGCGCCAACCTGTCCAACTCCAACTTCACGGGCTGCGACCTGACGGGCGCCGACCTGCGGGAGGCGAACCTGTCCGGGGCCAGACTATCAGGCGCCAATCTAACGGGCGCAGAACTGAACGCGACCCGGTTCCTGGGTGCTGACCTGATCGGCGTCATCATGGATGAGGTGACGCGCCGGGCCGCCAATCTGGATGGGGCGATCCTGTCGCGCGAACTGTCCAGCGATGGGCGGTCGCTGGAGCAGATCCTGGCCGATCACCGTATCTGGGTGGACAGCCAGGGGCGCGAGGGCATCCGGGCTGACCTGTCGGGGGTGGACCTGTCGGGACGCGATCTGTCGGGACAGACCCTGTCGGCGGCCCTGCTGCACCGAACCATGCTGCGCGGGGCCGACCTGTCGGGTGCCACCCTGGCCATGGCCGACCTGTCGCTGGCTGACCTGCGCGATGCCGACCTGTCCGCCGCGGACATGCGCGGTGCCAGCCTGGAGCGCGCCACCTGTTCCGGGGCCGTCCTGGTGCGCGCCGATCTGGGGCCTGTGCAGATCCAAAGCAATGCTGCGCGTTTGTGGCCTACCAACCTGAACCGCGTGCGTTTCGACGGGGCCGACCTGGGGGGCGCCATCCTTCGCAGGGCAAAGGCGACGCAGGCAGTCTTTACCCGCGCCACTCTGATCCGTACCGACATGACAGGGGCGGAACTGATCAGCGCCGATCTGTCGGGTGCCATCTGCACCCAACTGGCGCTGGAAGGGGCCAACACGACCGATCTGCGCCACGCTGGGGCGAAGGACCTGATCCTGCCGGAACTGGACGATCTATAATATATAAGGTGCGATACGGCGTGACCGGCCGCCGCCTGTCCTGTTCCTGCCGCGCTGCCGCATATGGGCCTTGCGTCAGGCGCTGGCCTGCCACCCTGCACCCACGACCCTTGTCGGCTTGCCCGAACAGGCGTTTCACGCTAATCACGCCGCCCAGGGTCATCCCGCACTGCAGCTAAGGAAAGGTGCAGCCGGATGTTCCAAACGTAATCTTGTTTCCTGACCCGAACCAATCGAAGGGAAATTCCCATGGCACGCAAGAAGATCGCGCTGATCGGCGCCGGCCAGATCGGTGGCACGCTGGCCCTGCTGGCCGGCCAGAAGGAGCTGGGTGATATCATCCTGCTCGACATCCCCGATTTCGCGGGCGTTGCCAAGGGCAAGGCGCTGGACATCGCCGAACTGTCGCCGGTCGCCGGTTTCGATGCCGGTTACTCGGGCACCTCAGATTATGCCGACATTGCCGGTGCCGACGTGGTGATCATCACCGCCGGCGTGCCGCGCAAGCCGGGCATGAGCCGTGACGATCTGGTCGGCATCAACGCCAAGGTCATCAAGGCCGTGGCCGCCGGCGTTAAGGAACACGCCCCGAACGCCTTCGTCATCGTCATCACCAACCCGCTGGACGCCATGGTCGGCCTGTTCCAGGAAGTGTCGGGCCTGCCCGCCGAAAAGGTGGTTGGCATGGCCGGCGTTCTGGACAGCGCCCGCTTCCGCTGGTTCCTGGCCGAAGAGTTCGGCGTGTCGGTCGAAGACGTCACGGCCTTCGTGCTGGGCGGCCATGGCGACACGATGGTCCCGTCGGTCCGTTACTCCACCGTCGCCGGCATCCCGCTGCCCGATCTGGTGAAGATGGGCTGGACCACGCAGGAGAAGCTGGACAAGATCGTGCAGCGCACCCGCGATGGCGGCGCCGAAATCGTCGGCCTGCTGAAGACCGGTTCCGCCTTCTACGCCCCGGCCGCCTCCGCCATTGCCATGGCCGAAAGCTTCCTGCGCGACAAGAAGCGCGTGCTGCCGGTTGCCGCCAAGCTGACCGGTCAGTATGGCGTCGACGGTCTCTATATCGGCGTGCCGACCATCATCGGTTCCAAGGGCGTGGAAAAGATCATTGAGATCGATCTGTCCGCCGATGAGAAGGCCAATTTCGACAAGTCGGTTGATGCCGTTAAGGTTCTGGTCGAAGTGACCAAGAAGGTTTCGGCCGAAGGCTGATCCCTAGCTTCATCAGAAGATGCTGGTTTCCAGCTTCACTGGCAACAAACCCCGCCTGATCACCCAGGCGGGGTTTTTTGTGGCCGCCCGCAACAGGGAACCGGTCATTTCATGTCCGGTTCATAGAGCTCACGGGCAATTTCATAAAATACGATACAAATATCCATAAAGAAACTGCATGCCTAAACGGTCTATCTTTGCTTCCACTGCAAAACTGATCTGCATCAGGGCACAGCGAAAGTATAGGATTGGGTCGTTTTTTTAACCATTCGGTTACGGGTCATCCGTATAGTCCGCTCAATCGAACGGACGCCGCGAGTAAAAACACGCTGAACGCGCTGTGATCGTGGTGATCCCATGAAGTGTCTAGTTAATTGGGTGGCGTTGCCAAGTCATTGGGACAAGGTTACGTCACAAAATCAGCAAAGACATGCAGGCAACAGTGGAGCACTCCGTTACGGGTGCGATTTCTGTTGACCGCATGACGCCTTTGCTGGCAGGTCCCCGCCCTCTTTGCACCTATAAACACGCCATCGTAAGGAATTGGACACCCCATGAAGACCGCCCTGCTGTTCGCCTCTGCCCTGCTGTCCCTGACCGCTACCTCCGCCTTCGCCGCTGGTTGCGAACAGGGCACCCCCCCGGCCCTGGTTGATGGCGCGACCGCTTCCCAGGAGCAGATGGCCGACGCCATGAAGGCGGTTAAGGCTTATATCGTGTCGACCGAAGAATATCAGGCCTGCCTGGAAGCCGCCGGCAAGGGGGGCAAGATGGACATGGAAGCGTACAACAAGTCCGCCGCCCGCATGGAAGCGCTGGCCGCTGACTTTAACAAGCAGCTGAAGACCTTCAAGGCCCGCAACGGCTGATTTAGGTTCCTGCGGCCGCCCTTTCTCCGTGGGGCAGGCCTTTGTGAGAACCCGTGCCGGTTGATCCGGCACGGGTTTTCCATTTCAGGTGTCCCGGCATTGGTGCATGCATTTACCATCCTGTTCTGACGCAGCTGTAATTGACGGGCAGACGTGAAGATTTTATCCTTCACAACAAGTTTAGGGAGACAAGGGCGCAATTGCCCAATAATTAGTCAGTTGGGGATAACTTGGCACCCAATAGAACCTGGATAACGGGCCGCGGTTGGTGCGCGAGCGTCGACGGCGATTCCGATATCTAAAATTTTATTGTTCTTTGGGGTGTTCAACGATGAAAAAAGCAATCCTGTCTACCGCCCTCGCCATGATTCTGTTTACCGGTGCCGCCCAGGCTGCCTGCGAACAGGGCGATCCACCTACCCTGCCCGATGGTGCCACCGCAACAGAGGCGCAGATGGCCGACGCTGTGAAGTCGGTGAAGGCCTACATCGCCGCAACGGAAGAGTATCAGGCCTGCCTGACCGCCGAGGGCAAGCGCGGCAAGATGGATATCGAAAGCTACAACAAGTCGACCGAGCGCATGGAGAAACTGGCCGCCAACTTCAATAAGCAGTTGAAGGCCTTCAAGGGCCGGGGCGGCTGATCCACACAGTTGATTCACACATATGTGGCACCGGCTGGTCACAGACCGGCCGGTGATGCATTTTATCTGTCGATTGGCGACGTAGTGGTCCCGTGGCCGTTACATGGCACCCTTGCACCTGACGCTCGCTTATAACGCATCCGCAGCAGGCTCTTGTTGCGCTGCAAGGGTTTGCGCCATTTCCTGTTGTCTGCCCGTCTGCGGACCTGTGCAAAATTCCGCATATTAAGGGGCAGGGAGGGGGACCTTTGGATGGTTGATCCCGGTTCCCATAGTGCTAAAGTGCCGCCCGCGTGGGGACGACCCCCTGTGCGCGGCCGGGCGGATCCCCGCTCTGCCGGTCCGTCTCCCATCCAGAGCAAGACGGCTGACCGATGAATATCCATGAGTACCAGGCCAAGAGCCTGCTGAAGAAATACGGCGTCGCGGTGCCCCGCGGCGGTGTCGCCTACACGCCGGACGAAGCCGCCAAGGTCGCTGCCGAGCTGGGTGGCCCCGTCTGGGTGGTGAAGTCGCAGATCCATGCCGGTGGCCGTGGTGCCGGTCGTTTCAAGAACGACCCAAACGGCAAGGGCGGCGTCCGCGTCGTCAAGAGCGTGGATGATGTGAAGGCCAATGCCGCCGCCATGCTTAACCAGGTGCTGGTCACCAAGCAGACCGGCCCGGACGGCAAGGAAGTTGGCCGCCTCTATATCGAGGAAGGTGCCGACATCAAGCGCGAGCTGTATCTGTCGATGCTGCTGGACCGTGGCACCTCGCGTGTCACCATCGTCGCCTCGACCGAGGGCGGGATGGAGATTGAGGAAGTGGCCCACAGCCACCCGGAAAAGATCACCAAGGTCGCCATCGACCCGGTTGAAGGCCTGCAGGGCTATCACGCCCGCAAGGTCGCCTTCGCCCTGGGCCTGGAAGGCAAGCAGGTGGGTGCCGCCGCCAAGTTCATGACCGCCATGTACAAGGCGTTCATCGACCTGGATATGAGCATGGTTGAGATCAACCCGCTGGTTGTGACCGGTGCGGGTGATGTCATCGCTCTCGATGCCAAGGTGAATTTCGACGACAACGCGCTCTACCGTCATGCCGAGGTGGAAGAGCTGCGCGACCCGACCGAAGAAGAAGCGTCGGAGACGGAAGCCACCAAGCACGGCCTGAACTATGTGAAGCTGGATGGCAACATCGGCTGCATGGTCAACGGTGCCGGCCTGGCCATGGCCACCATGGACATCATCAAGCTGTATGGCGGCGAACCGGCCAACTTCCTGGACGTGGGCGGTGGTGCCACCAAGGAACGCGTGACGATCGCCTTTAAGCTGATCCTGTCCGACCCGAATGTCGAAGGCATCCTGGTCAACATTTTCGGCGGCATCATGCGCTGTGACGTCATCGCGGAGGGCGTTGTCGCCGCCGCGCGTGAAGTCTCGCTGCATGTTCCACTGGTTGTCCGTCTGGAAGGCACCAACGTCGACCTGGGCAAGAAGATCCTGGCCGAATCCGGCCTGCCGATCCTGTCCGCCGACAATCTGGCCGACGCTGCTGAAAAGATCGTCAAGGCCGTGAAGGAGGCCGCGTAACATGGCCGTTCTCGTCAATAAAGACACCAAGGTCATCTGCCAGGGCTTCACCGGCGCGCAGGGGACCTTCCATTCCGAACAGGCCATCGCCTATGGCACCAAGATGGTTGGCGGTGTGACCCCCGGTAAGGGCGGCTCCAAGCATCTCGACCTGCCGGTGTTCGACACCGTGTCGGACGCGGTGCTGAAGACCGGCGCCAATGCCTCGGTCATCTATGTGCCGCCGCCGTTCGCGGCCGACGCCATCCTGGAAGCCATCGATGCCGAACTGCCGCTGGTGGTCTGCATCACCGAAGGCATCCCGGTGCTGGACATGGTCCGCGTCAAGCGCGCGCTTGCCAACAGCAAGACCCGCCTGATCGGTCCGAACTGCCCCGGCGTCATCACCCCGGACGAGTGCAAGATCGGCATCATGCCGGGCCACATCCACAAGCGTGGCAAGATCGGCATCGTGTCCCGTTCCGGCACCCTGACCTATGAAGCGGTGGCGCAGACCACGGCCGCCGGCCTGGGTCAGACCACCTGCATCGGTATCGGCGGCGATCCGGTCAACGGCACGAACTTCGTGGACGCGCTGGAAATGTTCGCCCGCGATCCGGAAACCGAAGGCATCATCATGATCGGCGAGATCGGTGGTGACGCGGAGGTGAACGGTGCCGAGTATATCAAGGCTTCGGGCCTGAAGAAGCCGGTCGTCGGCTTCATCGCCGGCCGCACGGCTCCTCCGGGTCGCCGCATGGGCCACGCTGGTGCCGTGATCTCCGGCGGTAACGATACCGCCGAGTTCAAGGTGGAAGCGATGCGCGCCGCCGGTATCCATGTCTCCGAAAGCCCGGCTAGCCTGGGTTCGACCATGGTGAAGGCGCTGGGCTGATCTATCGGCCCTTTGTGCTAAGTAAAGAAAACCCCCGCTGGAGCGATCCGGCGGGGGTTTTTCTCTTGGTGGGGTTGTTATGCGAGCCAGGACGGTGCCTACTTTTCCGGCCCTTCTGCCGCGCGCGACAAGGGGTGTCCGGCCAGTTCGCTCTCGGTCAGGCGGGCCGAGGCAGCGTAAAGGCGGGCAATCATCTCCCCCTTTTCCAGGGCGGTCAGGGGGCGACCACGATCCCGCTCCTCCCGCTCTACGCGGCTGATCATCGCTGCCAGCAGATATGCATCCACCGTGGCCTCTGGTTCCGGCTTAGGATGGGGCGAAGGCGCGGCGGGACCGCCGGTAGTTGGCAGGGGGATCATGGCAGCGTTCGCCGTTACGGTGTCAGGGGAAACCAGCAGCATTTCCCCGTCACCAGTCAGCAGCCAGTTCAGATTTACGCCACGATGTGCCAGTTCCAGCAACCATTCCACCTTGGGCGGACCATTCTCGCCCTCATAGGCGCTGTAGGTAGAACTGGGCAGGCCAAGATGGGCCGCCATATCCGACCGGCGGGCAAAGCCAAGACGGTGGCGCAGCAGACGCAGCCGCGCGGCGATACTGTTGGTCATAACCGCTCCCCGGCCCTGCGCCTGACAAGGCGATCGTTGACAGATATTGGTTCAGCAACCGAAAGGTGCGCACGTGAAATTCCATGCTGATGGCCATGGGCTTCGCGCATGCTGGTATATGCATTCCGGATTTCCAACACTCCACTCATCAGCGCGGCGGGAAACACGCTTAAGAGCAACGGATTGTCGTTGAATTCCCGTTTTTCGATGCGTAAACTCGTTTTCAAGAGGCAAACCCTTTTCGGGACGAAAGAAAGCACCAGAAAACTAAGTAAGAAAACCGTATTTTCGCCAATTCAGTCATTGCCCATTGGTGATACGATACGTGAATGACAGAAGGGGCGGCAATACACTCCCGGTGCAGACGACCAGCGTTTTCCTGTTTTCTGTTGTGAAACTGCGAACTATGCGACGCGATTGCCGGGCAACGTCTCCATCACAGGAAAGCAGTTGATGGTGACTGACTTTGCACCCATTTGTCAAAGTCGGTTGTGCTTGCGCTTAACATTTCAAAGCCAGGCATATGACTAGAAGCGACAAGACACACTTAACTCTCTCGCTTTAATTGCAATGCCATAGGCAACCTTCCGTTATCTGTAAATGCGCCAAACCAGCCATGGGTGGGATAAACGGAGGAAGGCGACGTCTCTGCTGACAACATCGTCAGGCACAGTAGAGGTAGAGGAAAACTCTTATGTTTCCGTTACCAGGACGCGATTTCGCGGGTGCGCATACCTATTCTTTCACATAGGTACGTTCTACATGCGTGCAAGCGGCGAGATGCCGGATCATTTATTCGCACCCAACCCCAAGACACCCTTATCATCGGTAGGGGGCCTGATTGAGTGCCGCATGCGGTCGCTCTCAGAGAGCGGATGGCAGGCCGGTGGCGCCGTGAATGATGGGGCGGCACGGTCGTTTAGCGACCGACGCGCGCCACCACTGATTCGTCCAACGCGTCATTGGACGGGGACGGACGAGGGGCGGAACCGCGCGCCACATGGCTCCCCGGAAAGTGGAAACGGAAGACCGTGCCGTGGCCCAGCTTGCTGTCCACCGACACAACGGCACCGTGAAGTTCCGCCAGCGCCCGCGCGATGGACAGACCAAGGCCGGTGCCGTTCTGGTGATCCTGCACGCGTCCGACTTGTTCGAACGGTCGCCATATCCGTTCCAGATCGCCTTCGGGAATGCCCACGCCGGTATCAGCGACAGCCAGTACCAGCCGCCCGTCATGTCGATCCAACTCCGCGATAAGGCGGATATCGCCACCATGCGGGGTGAATTTCACGGCATTGCCGACAATGTTCAGCAGCAATTGCCGCAAGGCCCGTTCATCCGCCAGTAGCAACAGCGGCTCACCCGGCGGCAAATCCACCTCGATGGAGAGGTTCTTATCGCGCGACAGGCCGCGGGCAATACGCTGAATCTGCCGCAACTCACCTTCCAGCGGAATCCAGCAGGGCTCAAGGGTCAGGCGCCCCGCCTCAATCTTCGACAGATGCAGCATGTCGTTGATCACAGCCAGCAGGTGATTGGCCGCGACCATGATGTCACCGGCATATTCCGCATGACGCGGGTCAGGCGGCACACCGTCCCGGTCACCGCTGGCGATCATGCCGGCAAAGCCCAGGATGGCATTCAGGGGCGTGCGTAGTTCATGGCTCATGGTCGCGATAAAGGCGGACTTGGTCCGCGACGCTTCCTCCGCCGCCAGCCGCGCCGCCTCCGCCGCTGCTGCCTTGGCCTGGGCCGTCACATCCACGACCGTGGCCTGGATGGCATGCTGCCCATCCCAGACGATGCGTCGGGCCAGGACATCGACATGAATCAGGGAGCCATCGCGGCAGATATTGGGGGTGGAGCGGATGATCGGCAGCTTGCCGCCCGCCAGTAGGATGGACCAGGCTCGATTCGCCTGATCGCGGCCCGGTTCCGGGATGATGCGGTCCAACTCCATCGAAAGCACGTCCAGCACAGACGGGTAACCCAGCATCTGCGCATAGGCCGTGTTGCAGAACAGGATGCGCTTGCCCGAATGGACCACGATGCCCTGTACCGATCCTTCGACCATGTCGCGCAACCGCTGCTCATTGGCGCGCAAGGCCTGTTCAATATCCCGCGCTTCCGTCACGTCGCGGGCTTCCACCATCAGGCGGATGGCGCCATCGGCACCAGGATCAATGGGGGTGACGGACAGGTCGAAAACCAGGGGCGCTCCGGTCTCCGGCCCTGTGGCCGCGTCAAACCGGATAGTGGCCCCCCGGCCCGCCGCCTGCACTGCCGAAATCAGCCGCTCACGCACACCCGGGGAACCGCGCCACCAGGGTGTGTCCCACAGGGGCAGGCCCAGCACCTGTTCCGCCGGAAGATCGCCGACGCGCAGGGCCGCCCGGTTGGCCGCCCGCACGGTCCCGTCACCGTCCAGCAGCACCAGCACCTGCGAGGTGCTGGTGAAGTAAGAGAGGAACAGACGATCCGCCCCGGCCGCCCCCAGGGCGGGCAAATCAAGCGCGGTCGAATCCAACGCGACCATCAGGCAACCCCATACGATGCCTGATCGCGTCCCACCGACGCCGGGGCATCCGTTCTCGGAAAATGGGAAAAGGCTGGCGCTTTTCCATGCACCCCTTCCCGGTGCCCCTTTCTGAGGCAAAAACGAAGGCCCGGCAACAGATTGTTACCGGGCCTTGTCGAAAAAGATTACTTTTGATGAAGGGGCCAGATCATTCGGCCTGTGCATCACCATGGCCGTTAATGCGCTGGGCCAGGGCCGCCTGCAGGAACTTGTCGAGGTCGCCGTTCAGCACCCCTGCGCTGTCCGATGTTTCGACATTGGTCCGCAGGTCCTTCACCATCTGATAGGGCTGCAACACGTAAGAGCGGATCTGGTGGCCCCAGCCGATATCGGTCTTGGTGGCTTCCAGGGCGTTGGCCGCTTCCTCGCGCTTGCGCAGTTCCATCTCATAGATACGGGCGCGCAGCATGTCCCAGGCCTTGGCCCGGTTCTTGTGCTGGCTGCGTTCCTGCTGGCACGACACCACGATCCCGGTCGGGATATGGGTGAAGCGCACCGCCGAATCGGTCTTGTTAACGTGCTGCCCACCGGCACCCGATGCGCGGAACGTGTCGACCTTCACATCTTTCTCATTGATCTCGACATTGATCTTGTCGTCGATCACCGGCGTCACCGACACTGAGGAGAAGGAGGTATGGCGACGGGCCTGGCTGTCGAACGGGCTGATACGGACCAGGCGATGCACGCCGGTTTCCGACTTCAGCCAGCCATAGGCATTGTGGCCCTTGATCTGGATGGTGGCTGACTTGATCCCGGCCTCTTCGCCGTCGGTCTCATCCAGCAGCTCAACCTTGTAGCCATGCTGTTCGGCCCAGCGCGAATACATGCGGAACAGGATCAGCGCCCAATCCTGGGCCTCGGTCCCACCGGCACCGGCATTCACTTCCAGATAGGCGTCATTGGCGTCGGCCTCACCGGAAAGCAGGCTTTCCAGCTCCATGGTGGCGGCACGGTCCTTCAACGACAGGACGGCCGCTTCGGCCTCGGCGATCATATCCTGATCGCCTTCCATCTCCGCCATTTCAAGAAGTTCCAGATTGTCCTTCAGGTCGCGTTCCAACTGCCGCGTGCCGTTCAGCGACGCTTCCAGCTGGTTCTTCTCGCGCAGGAGTTTCTGGGCCCGGTCGCTGTCATTCCACAGGTTCGGGTCTTCGGTAAGGGCGGTTAGTTCGTCGAGGCGGAAAAGGGATTTCTCCCAGTCAAAGATGCCTCCTCAGCAGGACCAGAGACTGTTCAACAGCCTCCGTCACCGCCTGGATTTCGGCGCGCATGTGCGTGCTCCCGATCTCAAGGGCGGGCCGGCCCCGAATAGGTCCGGGGGCGGCCACGTTGGAAAGGGGCTTATGTACCCCCGGACGGTGCCCGAGGCCAAGTCCCTTCCCAACATGGCCGCCCCCGGTTTCAGGGACAGACGCAGCCCGACCCGATCAGAACCGGTAGCCGACGCCGACGCCGAAGATCCAGGGATCGATATCGACCTTGGCATTGACCGGGCTGGCCAAGCCGGCGTTGACCTTCACATCCGTATCCAGCCACACCTTCTTCACGTCGAAATTCAGCGACCATTTGTCGTTCAGTTCGACATCTACGCCGGCCTGGGCCGCCAGACCGAAGGCATTGTCGTAGGAGATGCCACGGGCAGCACCCGGATCATCGCCATAGAAAATCGTGTAGTTTACGCCAGCACCGACATAGGGGCTGATCTTGCCCTTCGGATTGAAATGATACTGCAAGGTCAGAGTCGGCGGCAGCAGCCAGACATCGCCCAGATCCACCGAAGCACCCAGCGGCGAACCCTTGGCCGCCACATTATGGTGCGTCGTGCCCAGGATCAGTTCAGCCGCGACATTGTCGGTGAAGAAGTAGCTGAAATCCAGTTCCGGCACGGTGGAGCTGTCAACGGCGGCCTTACCGGCGATGGCGGTGGTGCCCAGCTTCAGGCTGCTGCTTTCATCGGGCTGCACATAAATGGCACGGCCACGGACCAGCAGGTCACCAGCGGCCTTTTCGGCATGGGCCGGCATGGCAGCGGCGGCACCCATCGTCAACGCGGCGACCAGCGCCGGAACAGCGAATTTCTTCATGGATAAGGCTCCTGTATCGTGTGCCGGGCGAATATTTCCGCCGCCGGCTGGACGCTGTTATCAGTCGTCGCTTACAGGTTTGTCTTATAGAAGCAATGCACACTTGTTTCCCTGATTTGGATCAATTCAAATTGACCACCCGCATTCAATCAATGAATAGCTGGAATGCGGAAGAAGTTCATTCGGCGGCAGTGCGGATACGCGGCAGACGGGCCTGTGCATCGGCCAGGATCGCATCCATGGCGGCCAGCGCGGTATTGACCGGCAGGCCGGGGCGCAGCAGACCCAGACAGTCGCGCAACGCCTGGGCATCGGTGGGAAAACTGACAACGTCCAGACCGTCCGCCATGCGCAGGGCCAGACGCCGGACCTCGGCGATATCCACGTTGCTCGCCTCCTCTCCCAGGGGGCGCAGGCTGCGGCGGGCGTCGGCGACATTCTGGGCCGCCAGCAGCAGCAGCCCATCGACCGCCGGTCCACCCAATTGACCGCGCAACACGCCCAGCGGGCCGCTGTCTCTGACATGCACCGGTGCCGCTGGAGCCGGTTCCGCCGTCCCGGCCACCCCTGCGGCCCCGATACCATCGGGCGGGATGATCCGGGCCAGCGTGGATAGCAGCTCTTCCAGCTTGATGGGCTTGGCGATGAAGCCCTGCATGCCGACGGCCCGGCTGCGGGATATCGTCTCTGGCAGTACGTTGGCTGTCAGGGCGACGACAGGCACTGATGCCATGGGGCCGCCACCGTCCCGCAGCTTGGCCGTCGTCTCAAAGCCATCCATGCCCGGCATGCCGATATCCATCAGCACCAGCTTCACCCGCTGTGTCGCCAGGATGGCCAGCGCCGCCTCCCCATCCTCGGCGGTAATCACTGCCACACCCTGCCGGGTCAGCAGCTGTGTCGCCACGAACTGATTGACGGCGTCATCCTCCACCAGCAGCACCTGTGGCCTGCTGGTCCAATAGGGCAGCAAGCGGGCACCGGCGGCGGGGACCTGTGCCGGGGCGGCGGCCAGCGCCATAGGCAGGTCCAGCGTGAATACCGTGCCATGGCCCACGGCACTTTCCACCTGGATGGTGCCCCCCATCATGCCGACCAGCCGCTTGGAGATGGCCAGCCCCAGCCCGACCCCGCCGAACCGCCGGCTGTCGCCGCCATCGGCCTGATAGAAGGCGTCGAAGACATGAGGCAACTTGGCCGCCGGAATGCCGATGCCGGTATCGGCCACCGTGATGCGCACCAGCGCGGCACCCGGCGTGGCACTGGCCAACCCCACGGCGGGGGGCTGTCGCACGGCCACCACCTTGATGCCGCCGCGTTCGGTGAATTTGATGGCATTGCCGATCAGGTTCAGCAGGATCTGGCGCAGGCGGGCCGCATCCATACTGACATGACGGGGCACATCCGCGCCGATGGACAGCTCCAGCGACAGGCCGCCCGCCGCCGCGCGTGCCGCCATCAGATCGATGGCGTCATGCAGGCGTTGATGCAGATCCATGGGGGCCGGCAGCAGCGACAGATGCCCCGCCTCAATACGCGTGATGTCCAGAAGATCATCCAGCAGGGCCAGCATGGACTGCCCGGCCTTGTCCATCACCTCCAGCACCTTGCCCTGCGGGGAGGTCGGGTCGTGCTGGCTCTGGCCGTTCAGGATTTCCAGCCCGCCCATCACAGCATTGATGGGGGTACGGATTTCATGGCTGACAGCGGCCAGGAAGATAGATTTGGCCCGGTTTGCAGCGTCAGCCGTCTGCGCCGCCTGATCGCGCTCCCGCGCCACGCGGGCATTCTCCGCCGCCTCCGCCTCCAGTCGTCGTTGCAGGAAGTCATTGGTCAGGGCCATGACCGCCATGCAGCCGGTCACCAGACCGACAATGGCCATCAGGAAATTGAAGGCCGTGCCGGGATTGGGCGAGAAGAAACCATGTTCATCCTGCCGGACCACGATATCGATGATGCGCACCAGCATCACCAGGGCCATGAAGCCGAAAACGCTGGTGATCACCACCCAGAGGCGCGGGGCCACGACCCGCCCCTGGCGCCAGCTTTCAAAGGCCACGGCCAGCTTGATCGCGATCAGCCAGATGGCAATGGCAACGGAGCGCAGGATGATGTCGTCGCGGTGGAAGACATCATAAAGCAGCACGGCGGTCAGGATGGCGAGGGTTCCCACCGGCACGGTCCAGCGCAATGGCCGGCCCGCGAAACGCCGGATGCCCATCAGCAACAGGATATGGGCCATGCCGACGCTGACATTGCCCAGCAAAATGGACAGCCAGAGCGGGATATAATCACGCATGGCCAGCACAGACACGCCGGTGGCCCCCAGGATCACTCCGCCGGTCAGAAGACCCAGACCAGGAATGCTGCGCTGCCGCCACCAGTAGATACTGAGCGAACCACCAAGCGCCAAGGCAACGGCCGCGAAGGTGACCAGCAGGGTCACTTGGTCAAGCTGGCTCAGCACTTCCATCACGGATCATCCCCAGCCTGCTGGTTTCCTCTTTTCAACCATGGAAGCACGGGATTGTCACGTCGCGTCGTTAAGACCGGCCAGTACGTCGCATAGATTCACCAGCATGCCCGCCGTCGCCCCCCATATGTAGCGGTCGCCATAGGGGAAGGCCCAGAAATGCCTTTGCGTGCCCATGAACTCCCTGCTTTCCCGCACCCGGCTGGCCGGGTTCAGGATGAAGGTCAGCGGCACCTCGAACACCCCATCCACCTCGTTCGGATCGGGGGCCAGGGTGAAGGGCGGACGCACCCGGCCCACGATGGGCACCACACGGAACCCGGTCCGGGTGATGTAGGTGTCGAGCCGGCCCAGAACATGCACATGGGTCCGTGCCAGGCCGATCTCTTCCTCCGTTTCCCGCAGGGCGGTGGCGACGGGATCGGTGTCGGCGGGTTCCACCCCACCGCCCGGAAAGCTGATCTGCCCGGCATGGGCCGCCAGATGCGCGGTACGTTGGGTCAGAAGCAGTGTCGGCCCCTCCACCCGGTCGACCAGCGGCACCAGGACGGCGGCATCACGCAGGGTCGGAGCGGTCGGCAGTCCGGGATTGCCGTCCAGGTCCCCACGTCCCCCCGTCGGCGATTCCATCCGCGCGAACAAATCATGGATGCCCCGCATCAGGGGGCTGGCCGCCATCATTTCCGTTTCAAGCACCGCTTGCCCAACCCTCAATCCACCCGGCCCAGGGAGAAAAACATCCCCTGGCTCCAGACGCCGATATCACCAGCCTCACCGGGTTCCGCCCGTTCAACAAGATCATAGAAGATCGCACGGTTTATCCGCGCTTCCAACGGTGTCTCCGGTGGTCCGTTGACGCGGATATAGGGGCGCGGCTCCCCCGTGGTCGCATCTGTCATCACCCGGATCGGATGGTTGGGGCCGGCGGTGACACTGGTCTCCAGATTGGTGGTAAAGATCAGGGACTGGTCCCGTCCCTCTCCGTCCACGGTCAGGCCGACCGCCACGAAAGGCGCATCCTCGACACTGATCCGCCCGCGTTCCGCCGGCGTGATCAGCCAGTAATCGCCTGCCTCATCCCGGCGCAGCACCGTGGAAAACAGCTTCACCAGCGGCAGCCGACCGATGGGGCTCCCGTGATAAGTCCAGGTGCCATCGGCGCGGATGGTGATGGGATAGGCCTCATCCTCCGCGCTGGGCGCGCGGGGGCTGCTGCCGCCCAGCGCCTTCAATGCGGCATCGGCGGCGGTGGCCCCATCCTGGCGGGCGGCATTGGCATGCCCATTCTGCTTGCTTTCCGTCATGGTGGATTGGACCATCCAGCTCTGTCAGTCGCGGACTTCTCGCCGCATTGATAACATAGTCGTGATGCCAAGCTTCTGGTACCCAGGGTGTTATACCCATCGCACGGGTGCTGGTCGGGTTTGAAGGGAAGATGATGGTGCTGAATTCAACGGAGGCCGGGCGCAACAGCGACCCGCAGGCGCTGTTGCGGGATGTGGAGGCGCTGGGGGACAAGTTGGCCGCCGCGCGTCAGGCCATCGGTCGTGTCATCTTTGGCCAGCAGGAAGTGATCGACCTGTCGCTGGTCACCTTGCTGGCCGGCGGGCATCTGCTGCTGATCGGTGTGCCGGGTCTGGCCAAGACGCGGCTGGTCGAAACGCTGGGCACCGTCATGGGCCTGGATGACCGGCGCGTGCAATGTACGCCCGACCTGATGCCCGCCGATATCCTGGGTTCCGAGGTGCTGGAGGAACGCGACGATGGACGGCGCGCCTTCCGCTTCATCCCCGGCCCGGTCTTCGCGCAGTTGCTGATGGCGGACGAGATCAACCGCGCCAGCCCGCGCACGCAGTCGGCCCTGCTTCAGGCCATGCAGGAAGGCCGCGTGTCGGTAGCCGGCCATTACCACCCCCTGCCCCGGCCCTTCCATGTGCTGGCAACGCAGAACCCGCTGGAACAGGAAGGCACCTATCCGCTGCCCGAGGCGCAGCTGGACCGGTTCCTGTTGCAGGTGGATGTGGATTATCCCGACCGCGACAGCGAACGCCGCATGATGATCGCCACGACCGGTGCCGATGCCGGCACGGTCACCGCAGTGCTGACGCCGCAGGATCTGATCGCGGCCCAGGCCCTGGTGCGCCGCGTGCCGGTGGGCGACAGTGTCGTGGATGGCATCCTGGATCTGGTGCGCAATGCCCGGCCAGACAGCAGCCCGCTGGACATTGTCCGCCGCCATGTTGCCTGGGGCCCCGGTCCCCGCGCATCCCAGGCCCTGATGCTGGCGGCGCGCGCCCGGGCATTGCTGGACGGGCGGCTGACGCCGTCGCTGGATGATGTCATAGCACTCGCCAAACCTGTGTTGCGCCACCGCATGGCGCTGAATTTCGCGGCGAGGGCCGATGGCATCACGCTGGACGCCATCATCGATCAGCTTTGCGCGCCGATGGCGTAACCGCCATGGATACGCGTCACCCGCCCGCCTCCATCCGCGCCCAGCACCGGGCGGAGGATCTGGCCCGCAATCTGCCGGCCCTGCTGGTGGCTGCGGAGCGGATCGCGGCGACCGTGGCGCAGGGTGCCCATGGCCGCCGCCGGGTGGGGACGGGGGAGACCTTCTGGCAGTTCCGCCGGTATCAGCCGGGTGACGCCCATAACCGCATCGACTGGCGCCAGACCGGCAAATCGGCCCATGTCTTCGTGCGTGAGAATGAGTGGGAGGCCGCCCAGACCGTCTGGATCTGGCGCGATGACAGCCCGTCGATGAACTGGCGGTCAGGGCGCGACCTGTCCACCAAGCGCGACCGCGCCGACCTGCTGGCACTGGCCCTGTCCGCCCTGCTGCTGCGCGGGGGCGAACGGGTGCAGTTGGCCGGCAGTGACGTGCCGCCATCGACCGCCCGCTCCATCCTGCCGCGCTTGGCCGACTGGTTGACGGGGCATATCTATTTCCATGAAGGTGCCGGCCTGCCGCCAATCGCCGTCCAGCTTCCTCGCCATGCCCAGGCCGTGCTGATCGGTGATCTTCTGTCCCCGCTGGAGGAGATTGAGGCCGCCGTGGCCGCGTTCTCTGCGCGCGGTGTGCGCGGGCATCTGGTGCAGGTGCTGGACCCCGGTGAGGAGACCTTGCCCTATGCGGGTCGGGTACGCTTCAAGGGTCTGGAGGGGGAAGGATCCCTGCTAGTGCCGCGTGTCGATGGCGTTCGCGAGGCCTATCTGGACCGGCTGGCCGCCCAGCGTGACGGGCTGGCCGCCATCGCGCGCACCGCCGGCTGGACTCTGACCCTGCACCGCACCGACAAACCGCCGCAGACGGCCCTGCTGTCCCTGTGGGCAGCCCTGTCTGGGGAAGGGTAAACGATGCTGAACCTGGGCCCCCTCGCCTTTGCCGCCCCCTGGCTGCTGCTGGGACTGTTGGCCTTGCCGCTGCTCTATTGGCTGCTGAAGGTCACGCCGCCAAACCCGCGCACCATCAGCTTCCCCGCCATCCGCCTTCTGGCCGATCTGGTGCATCGGGAGGAGACGCCGAATCGCACGCCGCTCTGGATTCTCATTCTGCGCATCGTGCTGGCGGCCCTGGTGATCCTGGCCTTGTCGCGTCCGCTGCTGAACCCGGCGGCCACCCTGCCGGGTGGCGGGCCGCTATTGCTTGTGGTGGACAATGGCTGGGCGGCAGCACGGGACTGGCCGGCGCGGCTGTCTGCCATGGACAATCTCATCGATCAGGCCGACCGCCAGGGGCGCAGCGTCACCCTGCTGCCCACCGCCCCCTCGCCCAATGGCGACGCGCCCGGCCTTGCCGGTCCCATGCCGGCCAGCGCCGCCAAGCGAGTGGCGCAGACATTGGCACCGCACCCCTGGCCCGTGGACCGGGCCGGGGCCTTGCAGACGCTGCGGACCGAATTCAAGCCCGACGGCTCCCCCTATATCGTGTGGCTGAGCGACGGGGTGGTCACGGCCAGCCCCACCGGCATCGCCGATCCCGCCGCCACCGATCTGGTCACCCATCTGCGCCGCCTGGGCGCGCTGGAAGTGCGCGGCGACGGACAGGAACGACCGGCCCTGTTGATCCGCCAGCCCGTGCTGGAGGGGACAAACCTGCGCGTGCCGGTCGAACGGTCGGAGACCAGCCTGCCTCTGCCCATCACGCTGCGGGCACAGGGGGCTGATGGCCGGCTGCTGGGGGCCGCCACTGCCATCCTGCCAGCGGGCGAGGGACGGGTGGAGGTGCCGCTGGACCTGCCCACCGAACTGCGTAACGAGTTGGCCAGCCTGCGCCTTGAAGGGCAGGACACAGCCGGTGCCGTGCTGCTGACTGATGAGCGCTGGCGCCGCCGCCCGGTGGGGTTGGTCTCTGGCCGTGCCGCCGGCGAACAGCCGCTTCTATCCGATCTCTATTATCTTGAACGCGCCCTGTCCCCCTATGCTGAGTTGCGCAAGGGCGAGATCGGGGAGTTGCTGGACCGTACCCTGTCGGTCCTGATCCTGGCCGATGTCGGATCGCTGACCGACGCGGAGATGGCGCGGCTGCAAAGCTGGATCGAGGGCGGGGGCGTCCTGTTGCGCTTTGCCGGCCCGCGTCTGGCGCAGAATGCCGACGCTTTGATCCCGGTGCCGCTGCGTGCCGGGGGCCGGGCGCTGGGCGGTGCCCTGTCCTGGGACAATCCCGCCGGCCTCTCGCCCTTTGCCGAGGACAGTCCCTTCCACGGCCTGACCGTGCCCGCCGATGTGACGGTGAAGCGACAGGTCCTGGCCGAGCCGGGCATCGATCTGGCCCCCCGCACCTGGGCCCGGCTGGCCGATGGTACGCCGCTGGTCACCGCCGAGCGGCGGGGACGCGGTGCCCTGGTCCTGGTCCATACCAGTGCCGGGCCGGACTGGTCCAACTTGGCCCTGTCGGGCCTTTATGTCGACATGCTGCGCCGGGTTGTGGCGCTTTCCGCCGGGGTTGAAGGCGGGGAGGCGACAGGCATGCTGGCCCCGCGCGCCATTCTGGACGGGTTCGGGCGGCTGGCCGATCCGGCGGGAACCACCTTCCCGCTGGCCGCCAGCGACCTGGGTGGGCCGGTCGGCCCGCGCCATCCGCCGGGCTATTACGGTCCCGCCGAATCGCCGCGCGCGCTGAACCTGTCCCCCGCGATCCCGGCCATGACCACGCCCGATGCACTGCTGGCGGGTGTGCCCAAGGGGTTGTACGCTGCTGGCGGTGAAACCGAATTGAAGCCGACCTTGCTGACCATGGCACTGATCCTGGGCCTGATCGATCTGCTGATCGCGCTGTCGCTGCGCGGGCTGCTGCCGCGCCTGCCGGGCCTGGGCCGGGGTGCCGCCGCTGGTCTGGCCCTGTTGCTGGCCGGCAGCTTGGTCCTGGGTGAGGCACGGGCCGACGATGCCCGCGCCATCGAGGCGACGGCCCAGAACTGGCTGGCCTATGTCCGCACCGGCGACGGGGCCGTGGATGGCGTCAGCAGGGCCGGACTGGAAGGACTAGGCCGTGTCCTGGCCGACCGCACGGCGGTGGAGGTGGCGGGTGCCATGCCCGTCGATCTGGACAATGACGAACTATCCTTTTTCCCCCTGATCTACTGGCCCGTTACCGAGGGGCAGACCAGCCTGTCGGAGGCGGCGCGCAACCGCTTGAACGCCTATATGCGCCAGGGCGGCATGGTCCTGATCGATACCCGCACGCAAAGCGCCGCCGGCGACGGGCCGGGCGGGGCGGGGCTGGAGGCCCTACTGCGGGGCCTGGACATCCCGCCGCTGGCCCCGGTCGGGCCTGAACATGTCTTGACCAAGGCCTTCTACCTGCTGGGCGACTTCCCCGGTCGTTATGCTGGCGGGGAACTTTGGGCCGAGGCGCGGGAAGACAATGCCAGCAATGACGGCGTGTCGTCGGTCCTGATCGGGTCGAACGACTGGGCCGCTGCTTGGGCCATGGATGAACGCGGGCGTCCCCTTTACCCTGTTATTCCGGGTCCGGAACGGCAGAGGGAAGTGGCGTATCGTGTCGGTATCAATATGGTTATGTATGCCCTGACTGGTAATTATAAGGCTGATCAGGTGCATGTGCCGGCCATCCTTGAAAGGCTGGGCCAATGATCGGGCAGGACATCGCCTTTGCCCCGATGATCCCATGGGTCGCGTTGATTCCGCTGGCCCTGCTGGCGGCGCTGATCGCCGGTTACGGCCTGTACCGGAGGGCGCGCGGCGGCTGGTGGCGGTTGAGCGGGCTGCTGGTCCTGATCCTGGCCCTGTCCAATCCATCGCTGGTGACGGAGAAGCGGGAGCCGATCAAGGATGTGGCGGTTGTCGTCATCGACCAGTCACCCAGCCAGAAGGTCGGCGACCGCACGGCCCGCACTGAAAAGGCCGCCGCCGCGATCCAGGAGAAACTGTCCCGCTTCGCCGATCTGGAGGTACGGGTGGTGCGCGCCGGCGGTGGAACCAGCGGCGATGCGGAGGTGGAGGAAACCCGCCTGATGGAGGCCATGACGCGCGCCGTGTCGGACGTGCCGCGCGGACGGCTGGCGGGTGCCATCCTGATCACCGACGGGCAGGTGCATGATGTGGCTGCCACCCTGCCGTCGCTGGCCGATTTCGGGCCTGTCCATGCCCTGCTGACAGGCGACAGGGACGAGGGCGACCGCCGCCTGACCATTGTGCAGGCCCCCAGTTTCGGCATTGTCGGCAAGGACATCACCTTCACCATCCGCATTGATGACCTGCCCGCCGCCGCTGCCGGGGAGGTGGCCTCGGTCACCCTGCGCCAGGACGGACAGGACCCAATGGGCATGGCCGTGCCCGTGGGTCAGGAAGTGCCGATCACCCTGCCGCTGAGCCATGGCGGCCTGAACATCGTGGAACTGACGGCCGAGGCCGGGCGACGCGAGCTGACCCTGGCCAATAACCGCGCCGCGATTGTGGTCAATGGTGTGCGCGACCGGCTGCGTGTGCTGCTGGTGTCGGGTGAGCCGCATGCGGGGGAGCGCACCTGGCGCAACCTTCTGAAGGCTGATCCCGCCGTCGATCTGGTGCATTTCACCATTCTGCGGCCACCGGAAAAGAATGATGGCACGCCCATCCGCGAATTGTCGCTGATCGCCTTCCCGATCCGCGAGTTGTTTGAGATGAAACTGTCGGAATTCGATCTGATCATCTTCGACCGCTATAAAAAACGCGGTGTCATCAACAACATGTATCTGGCCAATATCGCTGAATATGTGGAAAAGGGTGGCGCGTTTCTGGAGGCCAGTGGCCCGACCTTTGCCACGCCCATGTCGCTCTACCGTTCCCCCATCGGTACCATCCTGCCCGCCGAACCCACCGGCCGCGTGCTGGAGGAACCGTTCAAGCCGACCGTGACGGAGATGGGCAAGCGCCATCCCGTGACGGCGGGCCTGACCGATGCCGCCGATGGCGTGGGCCCCTGGGGCCGCTGGATGCGGCAGATCGACGTGACCGCCGACAAGGGGGCGACCGTCATGTCGGGGGCCGAGGGGCGGCCACTGCTGATCCTGGACCGGGTGGGCCAGGGGCGGGTGGCGCAGCTGTCGTCCGATCATTTCTGGCTCTGGTCACGCGGCTATGAAGGCGGGGGACCGCAGGCCGAACTGCTGCGTCGTCTGGCCCACTGGCTGATGAAGGAGCCAGAGCTGGAGGAAAACGACCTGCGCACCGCCGTCGATGGCAGCCGCATCACCATCACCCGCCGATCACTGGAGCCCGACACACGCCCCGTCACCGTTACCTCCCCCGCCGATACCGCCACACAGGTGGAGATGCGGGACAGTGGCACCGGACAGGCCGTGGGCACCCTGATCGCGTCTGAACCGGGCATCTGGCGCGTGACGGATGGGGAAAAGTCGGCGGTGGCGGTGGTTGGGGCGGTCAACCCGCCGGAACTGACCGATGTTCGCTCCAGCCCCGACCACTTGCAACCGGCGCTGAAGGCCACGGGCGGCGGGTCCTATTGGCTGGAGGGGGATGGGTCGTCGGTGCCCATCATCCGCCGCGTCAGCCCCGGCCGCGACGCCACCGGTTCCGGCTGGCTGGGTCTGCGCGGCAATGGCGACCATGTCGTGACGGGCGTCACCCAGACGCCGCTGCTGCCAGCCCTACCCGTGCTGCTGCTGGCGCTTGGCATGCTGGTGCTGGCCTGGCGGCGGGAGGGCCGGGGGTAGCGTCAGGGCCGAACCACCGGCTCTGATATCGCGCTCCGTGCAACCATGTGAAACAGTTTTTCAATGGGTGTTTCATTTGCCCTGATCAAGGCGGTCAGAGGATGTCAGACGCCCGCCCACGCAACCAAGTGAAACATCAATTCGATGATTGTTTCTTGGCCAGCCTTGGTTCGCCGAACAGGTAGCCCTGGCCGAAATCGATATAGAGGTCGAGCAGTTCCAGGAGCTGGGCCTCCGTCTCTACCTTTTCCACGATCAGGTCGATATTGTTGCGGTCCAGCTGCTGACGCAGTTCGCGCACGGCGCGCGGATCGGCGAAGCGGCTGTCAGGGTCGAGCAGGCGGGCGGCATCCAGCTTTACGAAGCGGATTTCGTGGCGCGCCAGCTCGTTCCAATCCAGATCCAGGCTGACCACCTGATCCATCGAAAAGTGAAAGCCCAGCCGCCGCAACCCATCCAGGAAGCCGGTGGCGAACAGCCCGCCCTGCATCAAATCATCCTGCGACAGTTCGAAGACCAGCTTGGTCGCCAGATTGGGGCTTTGCCCCATATAGGTGACGAATTCCCGCATGAAGGCGGCGTCGTTCAGGGTGGCGGCGGAGATGTTGCAGAAGAAGCCGACATTCTGATGCCGCTTCTCCGTCTCGCGCAGCAGCTGGATACAGCGGAACAGCAGCAGATTATCGATGGTGGCGATCAAGCCCGCCTCTGCCGCCACGCCCAGATATTGTTCGGGCAGCATGTAGCGCGGCTTGCCATCCCCATCCATGCCGGCCCGGATGCGGGAAAACAGCTCATAATAGCGGTGCTTGCGCTGCGGCAGGCTGACCACGGGCTGCAGGAAGATATCGACCTGATCGGTGCGCAGCGCGGCGCGGACATGGTCCAGGATGGCACCGGGATCGGCGGGGATCGGCTGTGGCGCGAACAGGGGGCCGGCATCAGGGCCAGCGGGCGGGCGCGGGCCGGTTGCCGGCAGACGGTCGGCCAGCCGTTCCAGAACCCGCGCCTCCGACAGGACGGCCGCCACCTCCGGCGGGTCCGCAGGCAGGGCACCGGAATGGCCGCGCTGTGCGTCCAGTTCCAGACGCATTTCCTCCATCTCCGCCTCCAGCTGCCAGAGGCGGGTTTCCAGGCGGCCGCGTTCCTCCTGGCGCGCCCAGAATTCATGCAGCAGGCCGCCAAAGATCAGGATGGCAATGCCGAACAGCAGGGCCGTATGCCCATCCATCCCCCCGACCGACAAGGGCAGGGTCAGCGCCACGACCAGGGCCAGGGCGATATAGACGGCGGCAAACACCAGATGGCGGAACCAGTTCATGGGTGATCCTCTCCCCCGGGTTTATCCCTTGCGATGCGCCGCCCCAACCGCGTCGGCAACGTGGGCATAGCCGTCGTCGGCCAGCCGTTGCGCCAGTTCCGCTTTGATCCGGCCCACCAGACCCGGCCCCTGATAGGCCATGGCGGAATAAAGCTGCACCAGGCTGGCGCCCGCCCTGATCTTGGCATAGGCATCGGTCCCCGACGAGACGCCGCCCACTCCGACCAGGGGCAGTTTACCGCCCAGCAGCTGATAAAACTCACCCAGCACCTTGGTGGACGGTTCCAGCAGCGGCCGGCCCGACAGGCCCCCCGCCTCCGCGGCCAACGCCGGCGGAATGGCGGCGGGGCGGGCCAGGGTGGTGTTGGAGACGATCAGGCCGTCGATACCGCTGTCCAAGACGACGGCGGCGATGTCGGCCTTATCCTCATCCGTCAGGTCGGGCGCAACCTTCAGCAACAGGGGCGGTTTCACCCCCGTCTCGGCGCGGGCCGCCAGACACTGCCCCAGAAGGTCGGCCAGCGCGTCACGCGATTGCAGGGTGCGCAGGCCCGGCGTGTTGGGGGAGGAGACGTTGACGACCAGATATTTGGCCAGATGCGCCACACGGCGGATGCAGGTGGTATAGTCGCTGGCCGCGTCCACCGTATCCTTGTTCTTGCCGACATTGGCGCCCACGATACCGGGCCGTCCGGCACGGGCCTGCAAGCGCGCGGCATAGGCGTCAAGGCCCTGATTGTTGAAGCCGAAGCGGTTGATCACCGCCTGAGCGGTCGGCACGCGGAACAGGCGCGGCTTGGGATTGCCATCCTGCGGGCGTGGGGTGACGGTGCCACATTCGACAAAGCCGAAGCCCAGCTTCAGCATGGCGTCCGGCACCTCGGCATTCTTGTCGAAGCCGGCGGCAAGACCAATGGGGTTGGAAAAATCCAGGCCGAAGACGCGGGTGGCAAGGCTGTCCGGGTCGCGCCGCGAACCACCGGGCACCAGCCCCGTTTTCAGGGCCGCGATGGTCAGATTGTGGGCCTGTTCGGCATCCATGGCCATCAGGAAGGGGCGGGCCAGGGGATAGAGATCGACCATCATACCCCCCCGGCCACATGCGCCGGCATGACATGCAGACCATCATCACCCAGCGGCAACGGATCAACGCGGATGACGGCCCCTGGCAGCAGCGGGCCATAGAGATGGGGGAACAACTGTCCTCCGCGCGACGCCTCCCACTTCAACGCCTCACCACAGGCATCGGGATCGACGGTCAGCAGCAGCAGGCCCGTCTGGCCGGTCCGGTGCTTCGCGGCACTTTCCGGCAATTGCGCGCCCGTGGAGAAATGGATGAAGCCATCGGCCTTGTCCTGGGACGATCCGTCATAACGGCCAAGGGCCTGGGCCGTCTGCCATTCATCGGCGCGGCACATATGGAAGATGGGGGATGCCATGGTTTTCGTTCAAAAGACAAAAGGATGGACGCCACCCTAATCCGAAAGCAGAGCAACTGCCAGCACGGCCATGGCCCGTGTCAGGATTGCCATCGGCGCGAGAGATCGCGCGAAAGGTTATGTATTGGATGAATGCCCGAAACTATACGTCTGAACAGTGGTACAGGCCCGGAAGCTGCGCCAATATTTGAACATCCACAGGGCGAACCGGTGTTGCGACCAACGGTTCACCCCATCAGGGTCAGGAGTAACCGCCATGAAGGACGCGGCCCGTATGTTTCAGGACGTCAATGAAAGCTTGCTCAGCGAGCGGATGCGTTTTGCTTTGAATGAAGTGGAACAGATGGGAATTCGCGGCCTGACCGCTGTACCCGTCAAGCCGACGCAGGAGATGCTGACCGCTGGCGCCCGTGCCGGGCATATCAGTATCGAAACGGTGATGGCTGTCTATACGGCCATGCTGCGCGCCGCCGACTGATTGTACGGTCTTCCTGTTCTTGTCTTTTGCATCGCTTCATCTCTTTTTGTTCCCAGAGGAAAACTGATGCCGTCCCTTCTTCTCCGTGAAGGGACGGCATTTCTTTTTCCATCGTAGGTCAGGTCGGGGCGGTATGCCCCGCCCTGACGGGAAAGGCCGTCGATCCGTATCTGTCAGGGCGAACCTCTGGTTCGACCTGACCTACGGCTTGAACAGACGGTACTTCCCCTTCAGGCCCGGTAGAAGCTGAACCCGGCCAGGGTAACGGTAGGTGTCAATGTGGATGCCCAATCGGGCAGCGGGCTTGCATCATCCACGAAATGATCAGCCCCACCGACAATACCATCGGCCCCGGCCATCGCCCGTCGGGCCACACGCAGGGCAGCGGCGAAGGACGGGTCCCGGCTGTCCACGGCCAGCATCGCCGCATGGCGCGGATCATCCCTGTCCCAGGCGGCAAACAGGGCCGGATCGCGCACGATATCAGCTAGGGTTCGGCCCGGCGTGCGGTAGCGGCGATTGAGCGCGGTGGCGGCCAGCGCCTCCATGGCCCGAACACCCCGGTCGCGGCCATGGGCCCAGATGGCGCGGGCCAGAGCGTCAAGGGCTGCATCGGGGCCAGTCTGCGCCCGGTCAGGGACCGGGACCAGCAAGGGTCGTGTCATCATCCTCTCCTGCTTTGGTGGTTAAAGATCGAAATCCGTCTGGGCCTGGATCGGGCCTGCCCGGCGGGTGTGATCGGGCCGTTGGCGCGCACAGGCGGCGATGGCCCCGGCCAGGGCGTCCAGGCCATCATCGTGGGATCGACCGCGCGGTCGCCATTCCCGCATCTCCCGGCCCAGGGGGCCGGCAATGACGCTGTCATGGGCGTAGAGCAGGTTGGCATGCAGCGGCCCGTCAATGCTGCCCAGGATGCGGTCAAGCTTGGCCCGCACGGACCGTTCCTCCCGCACCACCACCTTGCCCAGTCCCTGTTCCGACAGGCTGCGGCGCAGGGTTTCGGGCAGAAAGGCACCGACGCCGTTCACTTCCAGATGGATCAGACCTACGCCGGTTTCCGCCACCATGGCCACCAGTTCCCGGCACTGCGCGGCCCCCGCCGCTTCCTCCGACCCGGAGGGGACGGTCAGGTAAAGGGCGCGATGGATAAAGAACCGCCCGTCCCCGTCTTCGCCCAGCAGGACCGCGACGGAGCCATCGCCCGCCTTGCGCCGCTTCTTGTCGCGCAGGCCCAGGGCCGGGTCCCACCAGACGCGCAGGGATCGCAGGCGGTGGGGACCCAGAAGAAAGCTGGGCCGCGCCGTCTGTGGCGGTTTCAGTTCCCAGTCATAGGGGATCAGTTTGTCCGCATCCAACCGCCCATCCTCCAGCGAGACCGGCTTCAGCAGCATCTGGCTGGCAAATTTATTGACGCTGCTGCGCCGGCGGATGCGCTCAATGGCCTCCGCGGGGAAGCGTTCGGGCCAGGCGCTTTCGCCCGCATCTGTGAAGATCGGCCGTTCCAGCCGTTCATAGCCATCCAGGAAAGGGGGCTCCTCCCCCTCCTCCACGCCGGGCTTGCGGCTATAGATCGACTGAAAGGAATGCGGCGTGCCGATATAGAGCTGGGTGCCGCCCGGCGACAGGACATAGGCGATCTCCCCCAGCCTTTGGCGCAGATCCAGGCGCTTTTCCGCCGTATCGCAGGTGTTGGGTACCTCCACATCATCACAGACCACGATGTCGGCATGGCTGCCGGTGACATTGGCGGTGATGCCCTTGGCCACCATGGACGGGTCGCGCCCCACCCGGTCGCGGGAGATCGCGAATTCCTCCGCCCCCCACAGTTCGGGCTTGGCGGGTTTCATGCCCTGGCACAGCGGGTGGCGTTCCACGATGCGCTTGACCGTGCGCACCATCTTCTTGGCCAGATGCGTATCGGCGGCCAGCACCATGACGCGGCGGTTGGCATCCAGATACAGAAGCCAGGCACAGAACAGGCCGATCAGGGTGGATTTGCCGCTGTCGCGGAAGGCCAGCAACAGCAATTCCTTCGACCCCGCCCGCCAGCGGCTTTCCAGCCAACCGGCCATATCGGCATGCAGGGCAGGGGTGGTCATGCCCTGTTCGCTGTTCCAGCGGTCCAGGAAGGCGATGAAGCCCTCCCTCTCCTCCTCGGCGGTCCCCATCACGTTCGCCCGAGAATGTGCCAGGCCGCCCCGTTGGACAGCAGGGTCATGCCGTCGAACTGCGCCGCCAGGGTCTTCGGCCCGCCATCGGGGCCGCCGCTGCCATCGCCGCTGGTGATATTGACGATGTTGGCCGAGGGGTCGGTCTTCTTCACCGTCAGGCGCGTGCCGCTGTTGGAAGCCGCCGGGGCCGGCAACCGCACCTCCACCACACCGGCATAGGCGGAGACGAGGTAATGTTCGGCCCCCAGGTCGGGCTGGAACAGGCCGGCGGCCTCATGGAAATGCACCGTCGCCGGCATGCGGCTGGCCGATGTCACCCACCAGGCGGCACCGTTGGAAAACACCGTCACCTGTTCAAACTGTTTGGACAGTTTCCACACCCGTCCATCGGGGCCAGTGCCGGTGGCCGCCGTGACGCTGACCATGCCGTCCGAGGTGTCGGATTTCTTGATGGTGATGCGGCGGCCCACTGCCTGCGTCGCCGACGGGCTGGGCAGGCGCACCTCCACCGCACCGGCCCCACCGCTGACCAGATAGAGATCCTTCATCAGATCGGGTTCGAACAGGCCGGCGCTGTCGCGGAATTCGGCATTCCCCGGCTGTCCGGTGCGCGCCGTCACCCACCATCCCGCCCCGTTGGACACGACACTGAGATGGTCATACCGGCTGGACAGGATCACCGGGCGACCATCCGGTCCCGCCCCACCCAGTTCGGTGACGGTAACCGGGTTGGCGGAACTGTCGGTCTTCTTGATGGTCAGGATGCGGCCATTGGCGGTATCCGCCTTGGGCAGGCGGAATTCCACGGCCCCACCAAAGGCCGAGACCAGATGCGTGGTGGAGGAAAGGTCGGCATCGACCAGCCCGCCGCTGGCCGGCTCCACATAGTTGGTATCGACGCTGAAACCTTCGACCCGCAGGTCGGTGACATGGGTTTCCTTCAACAGGTTGCGCAGCGGGTAGCCGGCATTCACGGCGGTATAGGCGCGGTTGGAGGAGGTGTCCCAGATCGGCTGCCCGCCCGTGGCGCTGAACAGGTTAACGATGCTGGTATTCTGCGACCCGTTATCGAT
Organism: Niveispirillum sp. CC-CTL257; assembly: GCF_059489915.1. Lineage (NCBI taxonomy): Bacteria > Pseudomonadati > Pseudomonadota > Alphaproteobacteria > Rhodospirillales > Azospirillaceae > Niveispirillum > Niveispirillum sp. CC-CTL257. The sequence continues at coordinate 3,292,838 of NZ_JCAJXE010000001.1, read as the reverse complement.
GCGGATGCCGGGCAGGGCGCCCAGGCTTTCGGCATAGAAATTCACGATCAGGTTCTGGTCGGTGGCAGCACCCAGCCGCAGACAGGCCTGACCGCCCGGATGCAGGTTGGCCTCGCAATCGCTGAAACTGTTGTTGAAGCGCCCGGCAGAGATGAAGAAGCCGCAGCCGCTGATGGGGGCGGACAGGGAATAGACGCGCACATCCTGAAACTTGTTGGCGTTGGGTGTGTCGCCATCGCCTTCGACGGCCAACAGCACCCCATGCGCCTGGGGCCGCGCCACGAGGACGCGGGCCACATGGTTCCAGTAACAGGGCCGGTTGGTATCATGATAGCCGTCCAGGACGATGCCGTTGATACTGTCCCAGATGGACAGATTCTCCACGATATTCTTCACACACGGCCCATCGCGGCCATAAAGCTTCACGCCCGTGGCCCCACCCACGATGCGCAGGTCGCGCAGGGTGGCGTAGCCGTCCACCATCTCCACGGCGTTGAAACCGCTGGGATATGTCGGCAGATTGACGGGATCATAGGCGGCGGCGCGGGCCTGGATGACACTCCCCTCCCCCTCCCCATACAGCGTGTGTCCATAGCCCAACACGATGGGCGCGCTGGTGCGGTAGGTGCCGGCGGGCAGGAAGACGGAGCGATGGGCCGCCAGTGCTGCCAGGATGGCGGCGGTATCATCCGTTACCCCGTCGCCGATGGCGCCGAAATCCCTGGCCGTCACGACATCGCGCAGCTTGTCCGCCACGGCTCGGGTGATGGCCCCGGCCCCGTGCGCCGCCACCGTGCCGGCGGTCGGCAGGCTTTCCAGCGGCAGCGCCATGGGATTGCCCGAAGCGTCAAAGCCCAGCGCCGCCCCGGCCCGCACGGAACGGTCGGGCAGCAGCGATGCCGCCGGCAGATCGGTGGGGGCCGCGCGCAGCATCCTTGCCTGATCGGCGGCCAGTTGCTGCACCATGGATGTGAGGCGGTTCAGCTGCTCATTCAGGCTTCTGGCGGCCAGCGGCCCGCTTTCCAGGAAATCCGCCTGCCGGTCCAGCGCCACGCGGCGTTCGATGGTGACAATGGTGCCGGTGGTCGGGGGTGCATCCATCTGCACCGCCCCGCCCGCCGGGTCCCCCAGCCCTTCCAGCGTGTATCCGCTGGTCCAGGGGGCGGCATCCAGATGCAGCGACAGGTCGGAAGGGGCGTAAATCGGGAAGGTGAAGGCAAAACGGCTGACCACCCCGTCGGCGACAAATTGCGCGACAGGGCTGGCCGCCGGGATCGGGGCGGTAGGCATGGGGACCTCATGATATGAAAGGGGGAAAGGCCGTCAGAGGCCCCGCGCCATGCGCTCCAGGCGTTGGCGTTCCTGCTGGCGCGTCAGGTCCAGGAGGTTGCGGCGTTTCAGCACCATCTCCTCCTCCGCCAGATCGGCCAGTTTCAGGGCGTCCAGGCGGGCGGCATCATCGCGGGCCTCTGCCGCCCGGCGTTCGCGGCCCAGGATCACGGCCTCGCCCGATCCGTCGGCGCTGTTGATGCCCTGCGCGCCCAGGGCGGCCCGCAGGCTGCCGGTTTCCTGACGCAGGTCCTGACGGCGACGGCGGTCGGTAATGTCGCTTTCGGCCTGGATACGTTCGGCGCTGCGGGCGTTGCGCTGTTGCAGCTCCTCCAGGTCAGCCGCCTGCCGGGCCGAAAGATCGGCGCTGTCGGCGGCCTGTTCAGCCTCCAGCAGGCGGCGTTCCTGCTTCTTGCGCTTGGATTTGGTGATGCCCAGCAGGTCCTTGGCCCGCTTCGTGTTGCCGATATAGGTGCTGGCCGCGTCCATGACGTCGCCGGCGACGCCGGTATTGCTCAACACCATCAGGGCCGGGGTGGTGATGCCGCCCATTATTCATTCACCTTCAGCTCGTGGGTTACGGACAGGAGGGTGAAGGGCAGCGGCCTTTCCTCCACAATGCGCCAGGGGGGCGCGGCGCGGCTGGTTTGCCAGCCCGTGGCCGTCAGACGGCGGTCGCCGGTGAAGGCCGGGGCGGGTTCCATGGCCAGCGCGGGGCCGGCGGCGCGCCGTAATGGCACCTCCACCGGCCCCCGCCCCAGGTCGGCGCGCAGCGCGGGCGTATCCTTCAACCGGAAGGTCACCGCCAGCAGACGCGCACGCCGTCCCTGTCCTTCTGCCGCCAACAGGTTGGGCGGCATGGGTTCAATCTCATGGGTAAAGGCCAGACCCGCCTGGACCTGCGCCGCCGGGCCGGGCAGGCGGATGCGCCCCGCCGCGACGGCGGCCACCGACACGACCGCGCCATCCGCCAGCACAGCCACATCCCGCCCGTTCAGATGGTCCAGCCCGGCCCAGCGGGCCGTGGGGCTGTCCACCGAACCGGAAAGCCCGGCATCGACATGCAGCGCGTCGTCCCAGACCTCCACCGAAACGGCCCCATCCCGGTCCACCAGCCAATAGAGATGTCGGCCCACAAGGGCCGTGGACAGGATGCGGCCCGCCGTGACCAGCCGCACCCAGGCGCGGATCTGTTCATTGCGGTATAGGGTCAGCACGGCCAGGGTCCCGTCCGACTGCACCGCCAGCAGCAGCCGGCGGCGACGGTCATATTCCATATCCACCGTGCCGGGCAGGATGGGTCGCGTGGTCAGGGTCAGGTCGGCGGCGGAATAGGATTGTTCCAGATCGGTCCACAGGAAATCGCGGATGGACCCGTCGCTGGCCGCGAACAGGGTGCCGCCGTCAATTTCCTGCGGCGGGATGCTGCGATCCGCCACGCTGCCGACACGGGTCTGCCGGTCCAGACGGATGGCGGTGGGTGTCAGGGGGACGCCCGTCACGGCCCATTCCCCGCCCGTGGTGAAGACCTGCAGATGCCGCCCGGAATAAACGGCGCGGATGGGGTTCACCTCATCCGACAGGATGGCGAATTCGATGGCGCTGTCATCCTCCCCCTCACCCAGGTCGAAATTGAACAGGTCGCCCGATTTCGACAGCCAGAGCCGATTGGGCAGGTCGCGCGACCCGCCAATGACCAACCGGTCCTGATGGAACGCCACCGACAGCGGCCAGCCGCGCTGCGGGCTGAACGCCGCCTCGTCCCAATCCGCCGTGGGATTGGTGTGGGGCAGGGTATCGGTCAGGTCGATCTCCGCCTCCGTCACCGACCGCACCGCCGCGATGCGCCCCGGCTTGCGGTGGATGCGCCAGGGTGCCCCCTCATGTTCCGGCCTGAAGACCGGGGCGGATGCGCGCAGACGGACCCGGCCTGTCAGACCCGACGGGGTCAGGGTGATGGCGGCATCGGCAAAGCGGAAGAAGGGGATGCGGGGTCGCCCCTGCTCCTGCACGAAGGCCCAGGGCTCGACCGTCCAGTGTCCGGGGCCGCGCCGGCTGATGCGCCGTGGTTCCACATCGGGATGGCAGACCAGCAGCACATCACCACTTTGTGCCCAGGTCAGATTGGCAAGCTGTTCCAGGGTCCAGGGCGTAGGAAGCGTGGCCTGCAGCGCATCATCACCGAACACGGACAGCAACCGGTCAGTCAGAACCAGCAGATGGGTCTGCTCACTGCTGAAGGTGAAGGGGATCAGGCGGCCCGGCCCCGGCACGGTGGCGATGAAACCCGTGCCGGGCCGGCGGGTGATACCGCCTGTGGGTTCGATCAGGACGTTGGTCAGGGTCAACGCCCCGTTTTCAAAGGCGGCAAGGTCACCCCGGCCCAGCAGGTCGGGACTGACGCAGCCACCGGTGAAGCTGGTCTTCACAGCTTTCAGGCGGGTCATGACAGGCGGGCCTCAATCAGGGTGAAATCCTCAAAACCTTCCTGGCTGTCCTGCGACACATCCGTCAGGCGGGCGCGGCGGAACTCGGCCTCTGCCAGTTTCTGCAAGACCTCGGCGCGCGTGGTATTCTCCGTCAGCGGCACACAGTATTCCGCCGCCAGTCGGGCGATCAGGGCCGCATCGAAGAAGGCAGGAAACCCGCCCTCCGCGACGCGGGCCACATAGGTCAGGGTGACGCTGTCGGCATCGGCCAGCAGATCCTTGCCCTGGATACGGTAGGACAGGCCCCGCCCCCGCCCGCCGCTTCCCAAGGACAAGGCCCGCAGAAAATCATCCGGCAAGGCGAAGCCATGGGCGAAATCGGCGGGCGGCGGGTCGGCCCGGCGGACCAGCAGGGCCTGTTTTGTGGCAAAGCTCCAGCCATGAGCGACCAGCAGGGCATCACGGGTAGGGGCATACAGGGCGGCGGCCAGTTCCGCTTCGGCGGTGCCATCCTGAAACGACGTGATCGGGTTCGCCCCGATCTTCAACAAGGCACGGGCGCACAGCCCGACAGCGGAATAGGCCATGGGGGTCTCCATTGTACTGACCGCTTTCCGCCTCTTTCCCGTCATCCCGGCGTAAGCCGGGACCCAGGGGCCACAGGAATAACGGTCCACGCAGCGTAGCTGTACGCCGCCGAAAGGTCGGGCTCTTGGCCCCTGGGTCCCGGCTTACGCCGGGATGACGAAGAAGGAAGCGGGCCGACGGATCAATCCGTATCCGTGGCCCCCACCTGGGTCAGGTCAGCGGTATCGACCACGCCGCCGCTGTTGGCATTGACCAGCAGGATGCCGGCTACCGGGGTGGTACCGACGCCGGTATTGGCCAGGACCATATCGCCCAGGCGCAGCATGTGGCTGGCCGGATTGAAATAGCCGGCGACGCGCACAGCGGTATGGGCGTCGGGCGTGGTGTAATGCCAGAGCGTGAAGCCATTGGCATAGGCAAGGACCGAGAGGTCGCGGGGCTGAAAAGCCATGGCGCTTACTCCTTGCAGCGCAGGGTGACGACGCCGGTGGCGTCGATCAGAGCGGCCCCCTGCGACATCATGTTGTTGACGAAATGCGCGGCGCGGTCACCGTGCCAGGTGATGTCGCTGGTCACATCGGCCCCGCTGGCATGGCCCACGGCGGTCTTGTGGTACCAGTGGCAGAGGCGGACATTGCCGGCCCCCAGCGTCAGGCCCGAATGCGGCATCCACAGCGTGCCCAGCCAGCGCTTGGCCTGGGTGCCCCGCCAGGGCAGCTCGCCATCGCCGACATAGTCGGAATTGGCGAACTCATCGATGCCCAGCAGCTGGCTCCACTGTTTCCAGCCGACCACGGCATAACGCTGGCCATCATCGGGCACATCGGCACCGCCCAGCATTTCGAACGCCGCCAGGACCTTGTCCTTGGTCAGGCCGTCCGTGTCGGCACCGGCATAATGGGTGCCCGCATCCAGACGGGCGATGATCAGCTCATCCGTCTTGCGGCCCAGCGCATAGGCGCCGGCATTGGCGATGACGCTGCGTTCATCGATATTGGTCTTCAGCTCATCCAGCTTGTCGACCCAGTCGCCGGCATAGTAATCTGCCAGGGTGCATTCCACGGTGCCATGGTCCAGGTTCATCACCGGGACATTGCCATGGCGCGACTTGGTGCTGGCCACACCCTTGCCGACCTTCTGAAAGACGGTGCTGGCGCCCTTCACATTGTTCTTGGAGCGCACGGTGGCACGCAGCTTGGAACCCAGGCGCTGATAAGCCTCATGCACCTCGCGTTCATACTGCTTCACGAACGATTTCTCGATGTCGGTGGACATCCTGGGACCTCATTCCTGTCATGATGGCAGCCGTCGCGGTTGCCGGAACGAAGGTCCGGCCGCATGTCGGGCAGCGATGGGGGGGGTGACCTGAAGAAGACACGGACCCCGCGCCGACCCTTGCAGAACAGGGGTTACCGACAGCGGGGCCCGTGGTCAGGCCATGGGAGGGGGACGATGCGCCATGCCCGCCATCCGACGGATCGGTCAGGACAGAATTCGGGCATTGGCAAGAACAGATATAGGATATAAATCCTGTACATGTCAATATAAATTCAGCGCCGAAGCGAGTACTGTAATTTCATATAATAGTATTCACGACGCACGGCAGTTCTTGAAGCTGCTCGTCAACGTCTGACCAGATGGCATTGTGACCGTTCGCGGAAGCCGCCTTGGCATCCAATCTGGCTATGCAGTCAATCATCCGTCAAGACAGCCAAATAGACTGATTGATGCAAAAAATGAAAACCAGAAGATGGGTAAATTATTTGTCTGTTATTTTTATTTCAAATATTTCTATTGTTTCGCGTAATTACGATTTGATTTTCTTATGCTACTTAGAACCAAGGATCCGCCCCACGATATTTCCGACTGCTATGGATGATATCGCGTCGAGTTTCCAACAGATTTCGCAGATCGAGATTTCGTCAGCCGGAGAATGATTTTGATCCCGACCACGGCCCCCACGCCTGACCGTATCCTGCAAATCGGTACCGGATTCCTGGCATCCAAACTGGTGCTGAGCGCGGTGGAGCTGGGATTATTCACGCTTTTGGCGAAGGGACCGGCCACCGGCCAGACGGTGGAGCAGGCGTTGAGCCTGCATCCACGGGCCACTTTTGATTTCCTGGATGCGCTGCTGGCGCTTGGACTGTTGGACCGCGATGGCGACGGCCCCCAGGCGCTCTATCGCAATACGGCGGAGACGGCAATTTTCCTGGACCGGGAGAAGCCATCCTATATCGGTGGCATTCTGGAGATGGCTAATGCCCGCCTCTATCGTTTCTGGGGAGATTTGACGCCCGCCCTGCGGACCGGGCAGCCGCAGAATGAGATCAAGCATAATGGCCGTCCCCTGTTCGAAGAGCTTTACGCCGACCCTACGCGTCTTGAACAGTTCATGGATGCGATGTCTGGAATCTCGCTTGGCAATTTCGTGGCCTTTGCCGACAGTTTCGACTTTTCCCGGTATAGCAGCCTGACGGATATCGGCGGAGCCACCGGACAACTTGCCAGTCTGGTGGCCGCACGGCACCCGCATATGGTCTGCGCCAGCTATGACCTGCCGGTCGTGCGCCCCATCGCCGCCCAGCGTGTGGCGCAGCGTGGCCTCACAGAGCGCGTGACGCTGGGGGATATCGACTTCTTTACGGATGAATTCCCCAAGGCCGACATCATCACCATGGGCATGATTCTCCATGACTGGAACCTGGCCAATAAGAAGATGTTGATCGCCAAGGCTTTTCGGGCATTGCCGCCCGGCGGTGCGCTGGTCGCGATCGAGAACATCATCGACGACGCCCGCCGCCAAAATGCGTTCGGCCTGCTGATGTCGCTCAACATGCTGATCGAATTCGGCGATGCGTTTGACTTTACCGGTGCCGATTATCGCGGCTGGTGCCTGGAGGCTGGGTTCAGCCGGGTGGAGATACTGCCTCTGGGTGGGCCGGCCAGCGCCGCAATCGCCTATAAGTAACCTTTGCGCAGACCTGGGGATCAGGCCATACCGGCCAGACGCCCCGGAGCCGGGTGCAGGCGGATCAACCGTTCCGGTTCCGACGCGAACCAGACATGACTGCCCCAGGCCAGGGACGGCAGGGCCTTTTTCACCTCTGCCTTGTCGCGGTCCAGAAAGGCCGTGACGCAGGCTACGCGAGAGGGATCGAACCCGCCCTCGGCGGCGATTTCCAGAAAGGCCCTGGCCCGCTGTTCGGTGACGGGGCCGTCGGTTGCCACCACCTCCACAAAGACCAGCATCAGGTCGGACCCGTCGCTTTGCCGTCCCCGGTCCAGCAGGATGAGGTCGGGCAGGGTGCGGTCCGGCGTGATGCGCAGGCGCAGCCGCTTGATCCAGCCCTCATCCCGCGCCGCCACCTTGGCCGCACTTTCCGACAGCCACAGCACCACGGGATCGGTCAGGAAGCGGGGGGCAAACTGTTCCACAACGGCCTGGGCGATACGGCTGCTGGGACCCGGCGCCAGCAGCCGCGTCTCCCCATTAGGAAAGCGGACCAGGATGTCGGCCCCGTCACGGTCTGTCGACCCGCGCAAACTGACGATGCGGGCCAGGGCCATCGGGTTCAGGGTCGCATCGGCCCAGACCTTGGCCGCCGCCACCAGCGCCTCCCCCTGCAAACCGGGATCGAACAGAGCGGCGAACGCGGCGGCCAGGGCATAGCGCGGCTTGGATGATGTCGTGGGCACGCCCGGTCGTTCGATGACGGCACCATTGGGGATCAAGCCCTGACGAATCACCTCATCCCGCACCTGTTCGCGGCTGTTATCCTGATACCAGCGTTCGCCCGTGGCGCGGGGGGCCTTGGCATAATCGGCGCGGGACAGGGCATCGGCATTGAACAGCATGCGCGTATCGCCCAAGCGGACCACATGCACCGGGTTCAGCCAGATATCCGCCCCCTCCACCGCACCGATATACAGAAAGGCGGCGACGGTGGCCGCCGCCGCGTCGCGCACGCATTTATCCCGCTCCGGCGTACCTTCCGGGAAAATCAGGCGCAGGCGGCGGGCCACCTCCGCCCGCTCCAGCAACGGCGGCAGGGGATGCATCAGGAAATCCCGTAGAGACGGTCGGCGGCCTGATCCAGCCGGTCACGCGACGCCCCGGCAGCCACCAACGCTGTCAGTTCTTTCAGTGCCGCCGGATGCGGCAGGGGCATGGCCTCCAGCTCGTAGGCGGAAACAGCGACAGAGCCGGAGATGCAGCGGAAGGCGCGGTCGGCGGCGCGGCTGTTCAGGAAGGCGGCCAGGACGGCGGGCGGCACGATGGGCGGGGTGTCATCCACGGGCAGCAGCATGTTCAGATGGTTTTCCACCGTCACGCCGCGCGGATGTCGGGCCAGGAAGGCCAGGGGCATTTCGGCGGCGATCAGGCGGCGGGCCTGTTCCTTGGCTGTTGTCCGCTGCAACAACACGCAGGGCCGGCGGGTCAGCAGCCAGTCATCGCCCTTCAGGGCCGGGTGGAACCAGGGCTTGTGATTGGCCTTCTCACAGCGATAGGTGAAACGGCCATCGGGCGTCACCGATTCGGCCCAGACAAGGGGCACCGCCCCCTTGCCCGGCTTGTCGGCGATCTGCGGCTTGTACCGGTTCCAGACCAGAGGGCCGGTGGCGACACGGTAGCCCCAGTCGCGCAGCCGGCTATCCAGGCTGCGCAGCCGTGTCGCCAATCCCGTCTCGCTGGCGTGCCGGGGCAGTATCCAGGGGGCGGTCGGTTCATCGGGCAGGGTGAAGGAACCCGACGGCAGGATGGTCAGGCCATCGCCCCCGTTGGCAGCCCGGATCATATTGACCAGGGCGCGGTCGGGCCGCTTTTTCCTCGGCCCCATCCGGCGGTATGTCGCCAGCACCGTCTCCTGCAACACATTGTCGAACACGCCCTTGCGTTCATCGACAAAATCCAGCGACAGGGGCGGGGCCAGATCGGACAGGGTGCGGCGCAGATGCTTGAAATAATCCCCGGCCAGGAAGGAGGACGGGGTGAGGAAGGCGATGAGCCCGCCCGGCACGGTCCAACGTACCGCCTGATCCATGAACAGGGCATAGAGATTGGCATGGCCATAAAGGCTGCGCGCGAACCGCGCCCGCATATCGGGGGCCAGGGTCAGCCGGCCATAGGGTGGGTTGCCGATCACCAGATCAAACTCTGCCGCCGCCGAGATGGACAGGGCATCGGCATGCCGGCAGGGGGACAGGCGCTTGCCCCCGGCCCGGATCAGGGGGGCCAAGGCCGCCTCCACCATCACACCCGATATCCAGGCGGCAACAGGGTCCAGTTCCAGCCCGCGCAGGCGGTTGGCAATGGAACGCAGGGCCAGTGCCGGCTCCACGCCCTTCATTGCCTTGGCCATGCGCAGGGCGGCGGGCACCAGAAAGGCACCGCAGCCGGCGGCGGGGTCCAGGACGCGGGCGTCGGCCCAATCAACCTTGCCGCCATCGGCCAGATCAACAAGGCGGGCGGCCAGGGCGGGTGGCGTGTAATAGACGCCATGGCGGGCCCGTTCATCGGACGGCATCAAGCCGGCATGCAGGGCACCGATCCGGTCCGCCACCGCGGCCACGGGCAAGGGTGCCAAGCTTTCGCCATAGGCACGGGCAGCCGCGGCAACCTCCGTCCCCAGGCTGGGCTGGGTCTTGGTGATGGGTGGCGGGGCAAGGTCCAACCCTGTCTCCAACGCCTGCCACCAGCCGCGCACCACCAGTTGCACCAGCGCCGCCTCCTGCCGCCGCTGCTGCGCCGACAGCGACGCCAGGGCAGCCAACAGCAACGCCCCCGGTTCGGGGGCGTCGGTGGGGGCCGGCTTCATCGCGGCGGGCGGGTTCGGGCGGTGGGACAAAGGGGTGACAGGCGCTGGCTTGGTTCTTGATGTTCCATGATCGTTCAGGGTCCGGACGGACGCAAGCGCGATCCCGTCAGGACGGCCCGTTCGCCGGCCTGCCCACGGTCAGCCACAGGGATGAATCCGAGAGCGGCGTGGCCAGCGGCAGGTTGGGGTTGCGCAGGCGGATGATGGTGGCCTCATTGAACCGTTCCAGCGGGAAGGCCCCGCGCGTGGAAGGATGGGTGGACAGCATGCGCTTCAGCTCGCCATTGGCCAGCATTATGCGCAACCCTTCCTCCAGCCGGCGGGCCAGATTGTCCATGCCCGGCGCCACATAGAAATAGACCGGCATAGGATAGGCGATGATCAGCCTGTCAAAGACCATCAGGTCCGACCCGCCATAGGTCTCGTACTCCTCCGCCACCTCAGCCAGACCGCGTGCGAAATAGTCACAGCGACCGGCCCGCAGCATGGAATAAAGCTGATCGAAATGGACATTGGTGATCTGGGGTAGGCCACTGGCCGCCAGCACATCAAAATCAGGCCATTGCGCGCCCTGGCAGGCCGTGAAGCGCTTCAGGTCTTCCACCCCGCGCACGGCGGCAAAGGCGGCAGCGTCACTGGCCCGGATAACGGGCACGCGCTGCCCGATCAGGCCCATATCGATGGGGATGCGGATGGGGTAGCCCTGCTTTTCCCGCTCGATATTGGTGCCGGTCCAAGTGACGTCGATGCGCCCGGCCTTCAGTTCGGCCAGAAGCCGGCCCTGGCTGAACTTCTCCCGCACCCGCTCAATCTGGACGGGGCCGTATCGCGGTGTCGTCTCCTCGATCAGGCGGCGGAACAGGTCATGGAAATAATCAACCCGCGTCTCCTCCCCCTGCGACTGCCAGTCGGAAACGCGGACGATGGTGGGTTCGGCACAGAGGGCGGGCGCGGCCATGAAAAAGGCCGCCAGCAGCACTGCCACCCAACGGCCCCTGCGTCCCCCCATCATGCGCTCTCCCGGCATCCGCCCCCGTCGCGATTCCTTCAGGGAAACATCCGGGGATGGGGATGGCAAGGGGGCATGCTAGAGGGATTACGCTTGTCACCCCTCCAGCATGCGGCGCAGCAGCTCGACATCTTCGGCGAAAGCCGGGTCGGTGCCGCACAGTTCGTCCACCTTGCGGACGGCATGCATGACGGTGGTGTGGTCACGGTCACCGAATTTGCGGCCGATTTCCGGCAGGGACCGCTGGGTCAGTTGCTTGGCCAGATACATGGCCACCTGACGCGGGCGGGCGACAGCGCGGGCGCGGCGTGCGCTGCTCATGTCGGCCAGACGGATGTTGAAATGCTCCGCGACCTTCTTCTGGATCTCTTCGATGGTCACGCGGCGGTTGCTGGCCCGCAGCAGGTCGTGCAGCACGTCCTGCGCCGATTCGAGCGTGATGGCCCGGCCCACCAGTTCAGCATGGGCGACGATGCGGTTCAGCGCCCCTTCCAGCTCACGCACATTGCTGGTGATCTTGTGGGCCAGGAATTCCAGGACCTTGGGCGGCACCTTGGCGCCGATACGGTCGGCCTTCTGGCCCAGGATGCCCAGACGCAGCTCATAGGTCGTTGGGTGGATATCGGCCACGAGACCCCAGCCCAGACGCGAGCGCAGCCGTTCCTCCATGCCTTCCAGGTCCGACGGGCTTTTATCGGCACTGATGATGACCTGACGGTTCTGGTCCACCAGGGCATTGAAGGTGTGGAAGAATTCTTCCTGGGTGCTGTCCTTGCCGCTGATGAACTGCACATCATCAATCATCAGGACGTCAACCGACCGGAACTGCTCCTTGAAGGCCATCGTGTCCTTGAAGCGCAGCGCCCGGATGAACTGGTACATAAACTTTTCGGCCGACAGATAGATGACGCGGCGCGAGGGGTCCTTCTTGCGGATGGCCCAGGCGATGGCATGCATCAGATGCGTTTTACCCAGACCCACGCCACCATAAAGGAACAGCGGGTTGAAGGGCACGGCCTGCGCATCGGCCACGCGGCGGGCGGCGGCAAAGGCCAGCTCGTTCGGCTTGCCCACCACAAAATTCTCAAACGTGAAGCGCGGGTCCAGCGGGGCCGACATCTCGTCGGTGCGGTCCTCGACCACCACCAGCGCCGGGCTGGGCTCAATCACCAGTTCAGTGACCGGTTCCGGCTTGGCGGCGGCGGGAATGGCGGACGGCGCGTCATTGGCGGGAGTAGCCGTCATCTCCGGCTTGGCAGCGCTGGCCACCACGATCTCCACCGACTGAACGCCCGGATTCTCACCGGAGAACAGGGCGCGGATACGGTCGGCATAATGGGTGCGAATCCAGTCGCGCATGAAGCGGGTCGGCACCAGGATGCGCAGTTGCCCACCATCCAGCGAGCCGACGGTCAGCGGCTTCAGCCACGAACGATAGGCGGTCTCCCCCACCTCGTCCTTCAAGCGGCCCCGCACCCGCGCCCACTGTTGATCCAGCGAACCCTGCACTGACATTCGACCGTTGCTCCCCGCCCCAAGGCTCAACTTCACAGCAGCGCGCCCGCCATCGCAGCGCGCGTCATCCGCAACCAGGATTGAAACGTCCAGGGTGGCAAAAGCAACCCCTGCGCAGACACCATGTCCTGCGATCACCCGGCCCATCATCAACGCCCCGGCGCTATGATCAGCCTCACCTTTGTCATCAGAGCCAATGTCGCCATTGGCACCGCCCCACCCGGTACCCGCCCCGCCCCACCCTTCTTCGGTTCACCCTTATTGTGGGTAATGAAGATGGTTGCGGAAACACAAAACCGTAACAACGGGCGTTCCCTTGCGGAATACCCCCTTCGTACAGGTCTTGTTTTTCAAGAAATGGCAGGCGATCGTCGGGGTCGGGACTTGGGATGTAATGCACATCCATTATCCGCACGCCACTTTGGATTACAATCCAAAGACGTCATACACCCGTCTACATCGCTTCCATTGCACCGCCGATTGGCGGCTGAAGGATGCTAGAGGGGCGGCGGAAGAGTCGCAACGGGACCGAAAAGGGAACGCCAAAAAAAGCAAAAATCGTTCGCCACGGATTCAACAATCCCAAGCCGCAACCCTTTGAAAAGGATGTGGGGTGAGAAATGAACCCGGTTCTATGCCGACAAAGAAAACCGCGCGGGCGTTGGGCACCGCGCGGGTTTTCCTTACGGCAAGCCAGAGATCAGGCCAGAGCCTTGATACGGCTGGACAGGCGCGACAGCTTGCGCGAGACGGTGTTGGCGTGCAGAACGCCCTTGCTCACACCGCGCATCAGCTCGGGCTGGGCTTCCTTGAAAGCCTCGCCAGCGGCGGCCTTGTTACCGGAAGAAATAGCGGTCTCGACCTTCTTCAGGAAGGTGCGGATGCGGCTGACGCGGGCGCGGTTGACCTCAGTCCGGGTGGCGGTCTGACGGATGCGCTTCTCAGCGGACTTATGATTGGCCATAGGAAACCTTTACGCGGGACATGGATGTGCCGTAGGAAGCGGCGCTTATACAAGGGGTCCGACGCCCCGTCAAGCGGGTGCGGGCAGGGTCCCCATACGAAACTTGCTGGTCTGACAATCGCCTTTTGGGCCGCGCCAGAGTCGAGCCCCGAGTCGAGACACGCCCGTCACAAGACAGTCAGCAGTAATGCGATGTATATAGGGGGCGGCTTCATTTGAACACCCCATAGGTTGTTCAGGCAGGTTTGCACGCCGGGAACGCCCCCTGTGTTGCGTCAATTCCCAGCCGGCGACAGCTGAAACCGTACCGACAGGCGACGGCTGGCCGCGTCCATGGCGATGGCAATGTCCAGCACCTCATCCCCGCGCGCCCAGCGCCCATCCTTGCCCCGGCTCCACCCCAGCTGCGGCAGGGTCTCGGCGTAGAAGCGGGTGATGGCATCGGCATCGCTGGTGCCTGAGGCCGTGGCCTGCACGATACGACCGGCGGGATTGTCGAAGACAAGGACATCATCAGCACTGGCCGTCAGGCCGGGTGCCAGTGGCACATCTTCCGTCCCCGGCACGAAGGCGGCCAGGGCCGCCCCCGGTAGAAGTGCCGTGGCAAGCAGGATCAACGCGGCGGCGGCACGGGCGCGAAGGCCCCGGATCAGGTGCGGCATGATCTCTCCTCGATACCTCAACGCTGATGACGCGCACAGAAGAAAGTGGAGCGGCCGGCCTGGGTGATGCGCGCCACCCCGCCCGTCTTCGCGACATCGCAATCGCAATGCCCACACGCCTCCCCCTCGCGGCCATAGACCTTGAAGCTGTGCTGGAAATAGCCCAGCTCCCCATCCGACTGCACGAAGTCGCGCAGGGTGGAGCCGCCAGCGGCAATGGCCTCGCCCAGCACATCGCGGATGATGGGGACCAGCCGTTCGGCATCGGCCCCAGCGACACTGTCACCGCTGCGCGTCGGGTCGATGCCGGCGCGGAACAGGGCCTCGCAGACATAGATATTGCCCAGGCCCGACACGACCTTCTGGTCCAGCAGCATGGATTTGATGGGGGCGGCCCGCCCGCGCAGCTTCGCCGACAATCCTTCGGCATGAAAGCCATTGCCCAACGGCTCGGGGCCCAGCGCCGCCAGCATGGGATGGCCCTCCATACCGACCTCATCGAACAAATCCATGAAACCGAAGCGGCGGACATCATTATAGGTGACGACCCAGCCATCATCGGTATGGAAGACCAGATGGTCATGGGTGGCGGGGGGGGGTGCCGGGCCGGGTTTCACCACCATGCTGCCCGACATGCCCAGATGGATCATCCAGACCAGCCCGCCTTCAACCCGGATCAGGATGTACTTGGCCCGCCGGTCCAGCGAGAGGACCTGCCGCCCCGTCAGGCGTTTGGCGAAATCGACCGGCAAGGGAAAGCGCAGGTCGGGCCGGTGCTGATCCACCCTTATCAGCCGCCGCCCCTCCAGCTTCAGGGCCAGACCGCGTCGGACGGTTTCAACCTCGGGCAATTCGGGCATGGGCGGGGGCTCTGATCGCACAGAAAGGACCCGGTCGTGATAGCACGGCCGGGTCCCCATCGCGAAGTCCGGGGTTCAGGCGCGGGCCGCCGACAGGCCGCCATCGACCAGGCTGGCCGTACCGGTGACGAAGCTGCTGTCATCAGACGCCAGGAACAGCACCGCCTTGGCCAGTTCGTCGGGCTGACCCGCACGCTTCAGCGCATGCAGATTATTGATGAAGCCCTGCTTGTCGGCAGTGTCATTGGCGGCGTGATACATCTCCGTCTCCACCGCACCCGGCAGGACGGCATTCACCCGCACGCCCTTCGGCCCATATTCGGTGGCCAGCGCCTGGGTCAGGCCGATCAGGCCGGCCTTGCTGGCGGCATAGGCGGCCATGCCCGGGAAGGCACCGGTATAGCCGACGAAGGTGGAGGTGAAAATCACCGAGCCGCCATTGCCCATGGCCGGGATCTGATATTTCGCACCCAGGAAGGCGCTGGTCAGGTTCACGGCCAGCGTCTGGTTCCAGGCGTCGGCGTCGATGCCATCGGTCGGGCCCATGGCGCCCAGCGTGCCGGCATTGTTGAAGGCGATATCCAGCTTGCCGAAGCGGCTGATGGCCAAATCGACCAGGGCCTTCGCAAAGCTTTCGGACTGTACGTCGCCGGCCAGCGCCACGGCCTGCCCACCGGCGGCTTCGATTTCAGCGACCAGACTGTCCAGTTCGGCCTGACGGCGGGCGGCGACAACCAGTTTGGCACCTTCGGCGGCGAACAGGCGGGCGGTGGCGCGGCCGATACCGGCGCTGGCACCGGTGATGATGGCGACCTTGTTCTGCAAGCGGTTCATGATCGGGGTCCTTTCGGTTTGGGTCGGCACCGTCATCGGCGCCGTTGATGATTGGACCCTACGCCCCATAATTACTTTCATCGATGGGATGAAAATGGTTGGATCATTCAGTTTTACTGAATGATTGGGGATCACCATGGACCGGCTGCGCGCGTTTGAGGTTTTTGTGGCGGTCGTGGGCAAGGACGGGTTTGCGAAGGCGGCGGAGGCGCTGAACACCTCACCGGCCAATGTCACCCGTTATGTCGCGGAACTGGAGGCGTATCTGGGCACGCGGTTGCTGAACCGCACGTCGCGCCGCCTGTCGCTGACCGAGGCCGGCCAGACCCTGTTCGACCGGGGTCGCCTGATCCTGGACGAGGTGGCGGAGCTGGAGGCGCTGGCCGGAGCCGCGGCGGTAAGGCCGCGTGGGCGGTTGCGCATCAACGCCCCGGTCAGCTTCGGCATCCGGCATCTGGCCCCGCTCTGGCCGCGTTTCATGGCGCTCTATCCCGACGTCTCGCTGGATATCGCGCTGATCGACCGGGTCGTGGATATTGTGGAGGAAGGCTATGACCTGGCCATCCGCATTTCCCGCGCCGGATCACAAAGCCATGTGGCGCGGCGGCTGGCCGTTTCGCGCAACCTTATCTGCGCGTCGCCCGCCTATATCGCCCGGCACGGGCATCCGAAAAGCCCGCAGGATCTGGCCGCCAACCATCGCTGCATTCTTTATACCCACGCCACCACGCCCGACGAATGGTCGCTGGCCGACGAAGGGGGCCGGGAACAGCTGGTGCGGTTGCAGGAGGCGATGTCCTGCAACAATGGCGACACGGCCCGCATGGCGGCCCTGGACGGGATCGGCATCATCCGGCAGCCCACCTTTCTGATCAGTGATGATCTGCGGGCCGGGCGGCTGGTGCCGCTGCTGCCGGGATACCGGTCGCCCGATATCGACATCGTGGCGCTGTATCCGTCCCGCCGGCACCTGTCGGCCAAGGTGCGGGTGATGGTGGATTTCTTGGGCGAGGCCTTTCATGGCATCCCGCCCTGGGATCGCGACCTGACCCTGAACTGACCCGCGCTGTCAGCACGCCACGAATCCGCTATGATCCCTTCCCCCTCGTTATCCGGACCTGATTGCCATGTCTTTGTCCATTCCCCGCCTGATCGGCCATCGCGGTGCCGCCCGCCATGCACCGGAAAACACCCTGTCCGGCATGCGGACCGGGGCCTTGCAGGGGGCGCTGTGGGTGGAGGTGGATGTCAAGATCACGCGCGATGGCGTGCCCATCCTGATGCATGATGATGATGTGGACCGGACCAGCGACGGTCACGGGCTGGTCGCCGACATGGATTTCGCCGATATCCGCCGCCTGGATGCCGGGTCCTGGTTCGGGCCGGAATTCAAGGGCGAGCCTGTGCCGACCTTGGCGGAGGCGATCCAGGCCGCCACCCTGCTGGACATCAATCTGAACCTTGAGATCAAGCCCTGTCCGGGCCGCGATGAGCAAACGGCGGGCATTGCGCTCTCCATGGCGCTCAACCTCTGGCCTGCCAACCGGCCGCCGCCCCTGATCTCCAGCTTCTCTATCGAGTCCCTGGAAATGGCGAAGGTGGTGGCCCCGCAATGGCCACGCGGATATCTGATGGATGAAGAGCCGGCGGATTGGGAGGCCATTGCTGACCGGCTGGGTGCCGCCACCATCAATATCGACGCAAAAAAACAGACTGCCGACAGCATCGCCGCCTTCCGCGCATCGGGCCGGCCCGTCCTGGCCTGGACCGTGAACGACGCCGATCAGGCGCGCCGCCTGTTCCAATGGGGCGTGGCGGGGGTCTTCACCGACACGCCCCAAGGGCTTTACCAAGGGCTGACCGGCAAGGGCGGCTGACCCGCTCTCCCGTGCCTGCCTGCCACGAGACATCACACCAACGGTCAAAATCTTTGACCGTTGGTACGGCGGCGACTGCCGCCGCGCGGCCCGTGCCGCGTTAGCCAAGCGGCCGGATGGCCGCGCCCGGCGCATGAGGGCATACACCATCAATCAAATGCGAAGGCATCCATGGCCAGGATGGCGCGGTCGGTACTGCTGTGCAGCAGCCGGGCCGGTGTGCCTGGCGTGCCCGCCCCCATGGCGCTGTAGAGCGGCCAGAGATGCTCTGGCGTGGGGTGGTTGCGCAGCGCCTCCGGGGCCAGCCGGTCCCAGGCCAGAAGATCGTCATAGCGGCCTTCCAGCAGGGCCCGCCGCATCCAGTCGGCGAAGAGTGTCACCCAGGCCGGGGACGGTGCGCCCGAATCCTGGCCCCGGAACTCCATCAGATTATGGCTGAAACTGCCCGACCCCAGGATCAGTACCCCTTCATCCCGCAAGGGCCGCAGGGTGGCACCCACGGCAGCATGGTGGGCGGCGGTCAGGTGCGGCTGCACCGACAGTTGCGTGATGGGGATATCCGCCTCGGGCCAGGCCAGCGTGAGCGGCGTCCAGGCGCCATGATCCAGACCCCGGTCAGCCACCAGCGCCGGGTCCAGCCCGCCCCCCGCCAGCAAGGCCGCCGCACGTTCCGCCAGGGCCGGCGCGCCGGGGGCGGGGTAGCGCATGGCATAGAGGGCGGGCGGGAAACCGCGGAAGTCATGGACGGTCGCCGGTCGGGGCGACAGGGACAGGACGGGCCGCGTCGTCTCCCAATGGGCCGACACGGCCAGGATGGCGCTTGGCCGTTCCACCAGCCCGCTCAACCCCTTCAGGAAGCGGTGGGCGGGCGCGTCAGGCTCCAGGGCCAGCATCGGCGAGCCATGGGATATAAAGAGGGAAGGCAAACGGGCCATCGGGCCACCTGTCTGTCGTGATCGCGGCATGGCCCCTCACATGGGCGTGGCAACGGCGACAGGGAAGCCCGACCTTGGATCGTAGCAATGGTGCCGATGCAGGCCAGAAATGCGAAAGGCCGGCTTTGCAGCCGGCCCTTGTCGCATTCACGCTGTCGCTTCGACGATTTCACATCCGGGAGGGGATGGTGGGCGCGGGTGGAATCGAACCACCGACCTCTCGCTTATCAGGCGAGTGCTCTAACCCCTGAGCTACGCGCCCCTCTCGTGGAGCGCGGTGATAGAGAGCTGCGGGCCGGGTGTCAAGCGCTTTCGTTTGAAAAAAGTCATCGCCGCGTCTGTGTGGCCTTTCAGGCGGCAGAGTGCCTGCGGAATTCCCGGCCTTTGCCAGGGAGCCGCGTTGCCCGTGCCCCGCACTTGGTGTTACCACTGTCGAGACAGTATGCCGGAAGCCGCAAATGCCTTTCCGGCCATGGGTTTCGGCCTGTGCAGGCGATAAGAGAACCGGGGGCGGGACAGGTGGCGGGGAAGGGTTGGCGAACGGCATTGTCGGGGGCGGCGCATGCGGACCGCATGCTGTTGCTTGCCCTGGTGGCCGGCGTCATCCTGGGGGCCGTCCTGTTATGGTCGCATGCCAGCGAACGTATCCGTGCGTTCGAGACGGCGTTGAATGGCCAGATCCGCACCCGCGCCGGATCCCTGGATATGCAGATGCGGGTGGCCGTCGGCCATTTGGAGGCGCTGCGCCAGCGGGCCGAATTCTTCTATGCCGAATATCCGGCCCCCGAAGATGTGCCCAACAGCAGCCTGCTGACGGCACTTCTGGCCAGCAATCCGCGTGGCGACGCCGGCCAGGGCTATTCGCTGGATCGGCTGCCGCCACCTTATCTGGTGGATCAGATCGGCAATATCGTCGCGCTTCCCGCCGCAGATGTCGCTGCCAACCCCGTTCTGTCGCGTCCGGACGAGGCCGGATGGCGGCAGGAGGCGGCGATGGCGGTGCAGCTTTTGCCCCTGATGGCCGTGACGCAGAAGGTGGTGCCGGAGGCGCGGCGGCTGGTCTATGCCTCCCTGTCGGGAATGCTGGCCATCCATCCCTGGGTGGAAGGCCGGCAGGCCGACCTTCTATCGCAGGTGGGCACCCTGCCTGCCTTCATCAATGCTGCCCCCGGGGCCAATCCATTGGGCGGACCCGTCTGGACCCTGTCAGGGCGCGAGGGCGACTTCCCCGACAGCGCCATGCTGGCCCTGCCCCTGACCTTGCAGGGACGCTATGCCGGGGCGCTGGGAATCGATATCCCCGTCGCGGGCCTGCGCGATGCGCTGGGTGCCGTACAGCGGGTGGATAGCATTCTGCTGCTGGTCGATCCGGCGGGCAATGTCATCACCGGTTCGGCCCGCAATCAGGAAAACCCCCTGCCCCGCACGATGGCGGAAATACTGCCGCCCGGTGCCAGCATGGAGGCCGGACCCGATGGCATGATCAGCCATGGCTTTTTCAACAGCCATATTGTGGCGATCCCGTTGAAGCAGGCACCCTGGCGCGTCGTCTATGTCGCCGCTCCCGGCGCATCGCTTCTGCCCATCCTGATGGATGTGCTGATTTCCGTGGCCGGCTTCATGGCGGCGGTGATGGTGGTGGTGTTCGTGGCACGGCGGCTGATGCTGCGCGCCCTGGCCGTGCGTGACAATGCGGCGGTGGCCGAACGCGAGGCGCGGGCGCAGGCGGAATGCGCCCTGGCCGACCTGCGCGCCGCCCATGATGAGCTGGATTTCCTGAACCGGGAGAAGACACGCTTCTTCTCCCTGATCTCCCATGATCTGCGTGGGCCGTTCAATTCCATGCTGGGCATGACCCAGGAACTGGCCGATCACGCGCCAAAGATGAAACCGGAGGAAGTGGCGGATTTCGCCCGCACGGTTCATGAGATGGCGCGCAAGGTTTTTGAACTGCTGGAAAACCTGCTGCAATGGTCGCGGGTGCAGATGTCGGGCACGCCGTTCGCCCCCACCATCTTCCCCATGCGCGAAGTGGTGGGCGACGCCATCCGCGACGTGGCGTCGGCCGCACAGGGCAAGGAGATCACGATCCTGGACGCCGTCGGCGACCGCTGGGTCCTGGCCGACCGCACCATGATCCTGGCCGTCCTGCGCAATCTGCTGATGAACGCCGTCAAGTTCAGCCATCAGGGCGGCGTGGTCCACGTCACCAGCCGCGCCCTGGGCGACCGGCTGGAGGTGGCGGTGACCGACAAAGGGGTGGGCATGGAGCCGGCACAGCTGGACCTAGCCCTGAAGGGCGGCCCCAAGGCCAGCCGTCCGGGAACGCAGGGGGAGACCGGCACGGGCCTGGGCCTGACACTGGTCCGCGATCTGGTGCTGCGCCATGGCGGGGAACTGAAGCTGGAAAGCATGCCGGGCCGGGGCACCATCGCCAGCTTCACGGTCCCGCTTTCCACCGATCCGGCAGAGACACGGCGCCTGATGCAGCGTGCGGCGGATTAATCACCACAAGCTAAACGCTTACATCCAGCTTGTCGCCGCGTCCGCGTGGGGGCTGCTGGTTGGTGCGTGACTCAACGGCGGCGGCTTCATTGTCGAAGGCGCGACCAACAAAGGTACTGCCCGTCCCCTCACGCGCCGCCTCCCCCCGTGCCACGGCGGTGGCAGCGCGGCGCGTCTGAGTCTCCGTCGGTTTGGCCACCTTCTGCGCCAACAGGCCAGCCGTCGCCAGCGCCGCATTGTTCTGCGGGTTGGTGGGAGCCGGCTGCGCAGCAGGCAATGGCGGCGGTGGCTGCGATGGAATAATCATGTTTTATCAAATCGCCGCTCCGCCGCCGGAGTCAAGAGGCAAGCGCAGATTTTTCCTTAACGGAAACGATCAGCATCGTATCCAGGGTGAAGCTGCCATCGGCCTGGATGGCGAAGTGCTGCTTCACTTCCGCCGCCGCACCCGCCTGCAACGACAGCAGGGCCGGCCGGTGGCTGGCCGGCGTATTGATCCGATCCACCCAGGCTTGGAAACCCAACGGCAGGCGGAATGTCTGCGGCACCTGGGGCGTCAGGCCGGCAACGGACAGCAGCGACCGCCATTCGGCCAGGCTGTAATTGCGCACATGGCTGGGGTCACGTACCATCTCGATGGTCTGGAGATAGCTATCCAGCAGCGGATCGGCGGGCGCATAGACATCCATCATCACACATGTCCCGCCGGGGCGCAGGACACGCGCCGCCTCCGCCATGGCGGGGGCGACATGGCGCCAGTGATGGGCGCTGTAACGGCTGACCACCATATCGAAACTGGCATCGGCAAAGGGCAGATGTTCCGCCCTTCCCTGATGCGTGGTGATGTTGGGCAATCCGCGCTGTGCCGCCCCCGCCGCCACCGCCGACAGCATGGCGTCGGACAGGTCATAGGCCGTGACCCGTTCGGCGAAGGGGGCCGCATGGAAACTGACATGCCCGCCACCACAGCCCAGATCCAGCAGATCCGCCACGGGGGCGGCCCGTAACAGCGATTGCAGCGCCGTCAGATCGGGACCGACGGCGTGGGTGGGGCTGTTGACATAGGCATCGGCGCGGGGGCCGAACTGCTGTGTCACAAGGGCGTGCTGGCTGTCGGGCTGGCTGGTCATGGCGGGGTTCCTATTGTCCGGTGGGGTTCCTCCTGATTACGCCCCACCAAAGGGGGGTACAAGATAAGCACTTATACTGGTATGAATACCCCTATGAAACTGCCCGTCCCGCCCTTTGAGGATCCCGCCGCTGACCAGCGCCACCTGCTGGGTGCCTTTCTACGTGACCGGCGCGGGCGGCTTGACCCGGCGGTGCTGGGGCTGGCCGTGACGGGACGCCGCCGCACCGCCGGCCTGCGCCGGGAAGAGGTGGCGACCGATGCCGGGATCAGCGCCACCTGGCTGACCTGGCTGGAACAGGGACGCGATATCCAGGCCTCTCCCCAGGCGTTGGACCGGCTGGCCCGTACCCTGCGCCTGACGGGGGCGGAACGCGCCTATCTGTTTCAACTGTCGGGTCGGCGCGATCCACGACAACCCGATCCGGTTGAGGATGATGGCGGGGCCTGTGCCCGCCTGTGCGATGCCGTGGCCTCCATTAATGTGCCGGCCTATGCGCTGGATCACCGTCTGGATCTTCTGGCCTGGAACGCGGCGGCAGCCGACCTGTTCGCGGGCTGGCTGGACGGGCCGGGACCGCACAATCTGCTGCGCTACCTGTTCATGGACCCGGCGGCGAAGAAACTGCTGGTGGATTGGCCGGGCCGGGCGGCGCGCGTTCTGGCCGAATTCCGGGTGGATCACGGGCGGCATCTGCAGGATGCGGGCCTGATCGCCCTGATCGCCGAACTGCGCGCCGGCAGCAAGGAATTCGCCACCCGCTGGGCCGGGGCCGATATCCGGGGGCGGGAGGGGGGCGAACGGCTGTTCCAGCACCCGGCCCACGGGCTTCTGCGCTATCGTCAGATGACCCTGTCGGTGGAAACCCGGCCCGACCTGCGTCTGGTCATGCTGCTGCCGGATGCATAGGCCGCGACAACCCACAAGACGGGCAGGCGTGCCTTGCGCCCCGCCATTCTGGACAGGGCTTTCCCGGATCGTTACATGAAAGGTTCCCACAGGCACGGACCCGTTCCGCGCCCGTTCGGGCATTGCCAACCAGATGGTGTCCCATGACCGCGTCCAATGAGACCTTCCAGCCCTATCCCGCCGCCGAACCCAACCCGGACTTTCCCCGGATTGAGGAAGAGGTGCAGCGGATTTGGAAGGAAAACGCGGTTTTCCAGCAATCGGTGGATTTCCGCCCGCTGGAAAAGGATGGCAAGCATAACGAATTCGTCTTCTATGACGGCCCGCCCTTCGCCAACGGCCTGCCGCATTATGGCCATCTGGTCACGGGCTTCGTAAAGGATCTGGTGCCGCGCTACCAGACCATGAAGGGCCGCAAGGTCGAACGCCGTTTCGGCTGGGACTGCCACGGCCTGCCCGCCGAGCTTCAGTCCGAAAAGGAACTGGGCGTGTCCGGGCGTCACGACATCCTGAAATTCGGCATCGACAAGTTCAATGCCCACTGCCAGGTCTCGGTGCTGCGCTTTACCCAGGAATGGGAATATTACGTCACGCGCCAGGGCCGCTGGGTCGATTTCCAGAATGATTACAAGACCATGGACATCACGTTCATGGAAAGCGTGATGTGGGCCTTCAAGCAGCTCTGGGACAAGGGGCTGGTCTATGAGGGCTATCGCGTCGTGCCCTATAGCTGGGCCGTGGAATCGCCGCTGTCGAACTTCGAGACCCGTCTGGATAACTCATATCGTGAACGCCAGGACCCGGCATTGACCGTGCGCTTCCGCCTGGACCCGCGTGACGGCGATGCCGGCCCGCTGGATATCCTGGCTTGGACGACCACGCCCTGGACCCTGCCGTCCAATCTGGCCTTGGCCGTGGGTCCGGAGATCGAATATGCCGTCATGCGCAAGGGCGATGACCGCCTGATCTTGGCCACCAGCGCCATCGGCAAATATGCCAAGGAACTGGAAGGCTACGAGCAGGAAAGCACGCTGTCCGCCGAGGACCTGCGTGGTCGTACCTACGAGCCGATCTTCCCCTATTTCAAGGGGCTGGAAAAAGCGCACCAGATCCTGGTGGCGGATTTCGTCACCACCGGCGATGGCGTGGGCATCGTGCATATGGCCCCCGGCTTCGGTGAGGATGACTTGGCCGTCTGCAAGGCCCATGGCCTGCCGGTCAAGGTGCCGGTGGACGTGGCCGGCAATTTCACGGCGGAAGTGTCCGACTATGTCGGCCTGAACGTGATTGAGGCCAACAAGCCCATTATCCAGGATTTGAAGGCGCGCGGCGTCGTGCTGCGGCACGAGACGTACCTGCACAACTACCCGCATTGCTGGCGCACCGATCAGCCGCTGATCTACAAGGCGGTCAACAGCTGGTACGTGGAAGTGTCCAAGTTCAAGGACCGGATGGTCGAGCTGAACCAGCAGCAGATCAACTGGGTTCCCGGCCATGTGAAGGATGGGTCCTTCGGAAACTGGCTGGCGAACGCGCGGGACTGGAACATCTCCCGCAACCGTTTCTGGGGTTCGCCCATCCCGGTCTGGCGCAGCGATGACCCGCGCTATCCGCGCATCGATGTGTACGGTTCCATCGCGGAACTGGAGCGGGATTTCGGGGTGAAGGTCACCGACCTGCACCGCCCCGCCATCGACCATCTGGTCCGCCCGAACCCGGACGATCCGACCGGCCAGTCGATGATGCGCCGCGTGGAAGACGTGTTGGATTGCTGGTTTGAAAGCGGCTCCATGCCGTTCGCGCAGCAGCATTACCCGTTCGAGAACAAGGAACGGTTCGAAGCCGCCTTCCCCGCCGATTTCATCGTCGAATATGTGGCCCAGACCCGTGGCTGGTTCTACACGCTGATGGTGCTGTCCACGGCCCTGTTCGACTGCGCGCCGTTCAAGAATGTCATCTGCCACGGCGTCGTCCTGGACGAGGATAAGCAGAAGCTGTCCAAGCGTCTGCGCAACTATCCCGATCCGGTGGAGGTGCTGAACAATCAGGGTGCCGACGCCCTGCGCTGGTATCTGGTGTCCAGCCCCCTGATGGTGGGCGGCGATCTCGCCATGCCAAAGGATGCGCGCGGTATCGCGCAGTCGCTGCGTCAGGGCGTGCTGCCGCTGTGGAACGCCTACAGCTTCTTCACACTCTATGCGAACATCGATCAGGTGAAGGGCGCGATCCGCGCCGACCAGAAGGGTCTGCTGGACCGCTATATCCTGGCCAAGACGCGGGAACTGGTGGAAGGCATCGAAGCCAAGCTGGACGGGTACGACCTGCCCGGCGCCTATGCCATCATCACCGGCTATTACGACGCGCTGAACAACTGGTTCATCCGCCGTTCCCGTTCGCGTTTCTGGCGTGAAGCCGGTGAGGGCGATGGCCAGGACAAGCGCGATGCCTATGACACGCTCTATACCTGTCTGGTGACAGCGACCAAGGCCCTGGCCCCGCTGCTGCCGCATGTGACGGAGCGGATTTATACAGCATTGACCGGTGAGGCATCGGTGCATCTGGCCGATTGGCCGGACGTCTCCTACCTGCCGTCCGACCATGAGCTGACCAGCCAGATCGACCTTGTCCGGGAAATCTGCGCATCCGCCATGTCGCTGCGCGAGGCCAAGAAGCTGCGCATCCGCCTGCCGCTGCGGACCCTGACCATCGTCCATCCCGATGCCGACCGGTTGAAGGATCAGTTCGATACGGTGCTGGGTGCCCTGGTCGCGGATGAGGTGAATGTGAAGCAGGTGGTGGTGTCGTCCGACATCGCCCTGGTCGGCACCCGTCAGCTGGCCGTGAACGCCGCCATCGTCGGTCCCAAGGTCGGGCCGAAGATGAAGGAAGTGATGGCCGCATCCAAGCAGGGTAACTGGACCGACAAGGGCGACGGCACCGTCGAGCTGGCCGGTGTCGTGCTGGAAGCCGGCGATTTCGACATCCGCATCCAGGCCAAGGAAGGCACGCATGCCGCGCGCTTTGCCGGCGGCAAGGGTGTGGTCATGCTGGACGTGACCGTGGACGCAGAGCTGGAGGCCGAAGGCTGGGCCCGCGATTTCGTGCGTGCGGTGCAGTCGACGCGCAAGGATTCGGGCTTCCAGGTCACCGACCGGATCACGATCACGGCCCAGGTGCCGGACACCATCGCTGGCGCCCTGACCACGCACGCCGAGACGATCAAGCGTGAGACGCTGGCCTTGTCGCTGACGGTGAACCCGGAGGCTCTGCCCGAGGGCGCGGTGTCGGTGGATCTGTCCGGCACGTCGGTGTCGCTGGTGCTGGCAAAAGCGTAGGTCAGGTCGAGCGTAGCGAGCCCTGACAGGCAAGGATTGAAAGCCTTTTCTGTCAGGGCTCGGCGTGCCGCCTCGACCTGACCTACGGCCGTTGCCATTTACCGCCCCGCCACATCCACGGGCAGGGTGATCAAAAACCGCGTGCCGTGCCCTGGCACCGACGCCAGATCGATGGCGCCCTGCAGCGGTCCCGTCACCAGATTATGCACAATGTGCAGGCCCAGGCCCGTGCCGCCACTGTCGCGCTTGGTGGTGAAGAACGGGTCGAAGGCCTTGGCCTGAACCTCTGGCGGCATGCCATTACCATTGTCGGTGATGGCGATAGCTACCCGGTCGCTGCCGGCCCGGCCGATGGCGATCAGGATTTCCGGCTTCTCCACGCCGGCAAAGCCATGGACGATGGCATTCTGCACCAGATTGGCCACCACCTGCGCCAACAGGCCCGGCAGGGTGGTGATGGCGAGGCCTTGCGGGCCATCAACACTCACCAAAACCCGCCGCTGCCGGATCATCGGGTCCAGGCTTTTCAGCACATCACCGACATAGGCACCCAGATCGACGGTGCGCAGCGCCTCGCTGCTGCGGTCGGCGGAGACCTGCTTGAAGCTGCGGATCAGATCGGCGGCGCGTTCCAGATTGCCGGTCAGGATACGCAGCCCCTCATCCAGCTTTTCCAGGAACTGTTCCATGGCCAGCCGTTTCAGCTGGTTTGCGCTGAAGGCCTGGGCGATCTCATCCCGTTCGCCCTGCAAATGCGTCGCCATCGTGAAGGCCACGCCCAGCGGCGTGTTGATCTCATGCGCCACACCGGCCACCAGCTGACCCAGGGAAGCGTGTTTTTCCTGCTGCACCAGACGGCCCTGCGTGGCGCGCAGTTCCGACAAGGTACTGTCCACTTTGGCATAGGCGGCGGCATTGGACAGCGCGATGGCGCCATAGGCGCACAACGTGCGGAAGACCAGTTTCTCCCGCTCCCCATAGGCATTTTCCGCCGCCGCCTGCGCCGTCATCACGCCCCACAGGCGCGTACCCACGATCAAGGGCGACAGCAGCAGGGTGCGCATGAAGCGCGTGCCGGGGATGTGGGAGGGGGAGGATTGTTCATGCTGCCCACGCAGGATCAGCATCTCCTGCCGCTCCCGCGCGCAGCGCGCCACCAGCGACACGGGATCGGAGACCTGCCGCCAGATCGTGGGCAGGGGCCGCCCCCCCTCCAACCCATAGCGCAGTTCCAGCTGCTCGCCGCTTTCATCCACGACATAGACGGAGAAGGCATCCAGCTCCATCATCGTGCCGACATGGCGGTGCAGGGCGTGGAACACCGCCTCGGCGTCCAGGGTGGCCGTGATCTGCTGCCCGACGCGGCCCAGCATCTCCAAGGTCTGCGTTGCCTCATGCAAGGCGGCGGCGCGCGATGCCTCGGCAGCGGCCAGTTGGCGGTGATACTCGCCCTCCGCCTTCAGACGTTCGGTCTCGAACCCTGCCTGCATGGCCAGCAGCCGGTCGCTGACCTCCCGGCTGTGGATGATGCCGCGCGCCTGCCCGGCCCGCCGTTCCCAGCGTAGAGCGGCCCCCATGTCGCCCGCCGCCTCATAGGCCGATGCCAGGGCCGACAGGAGATCGGCCGACGCGGTATAGCCTTGGATCGATTCGGCCAGGTCCAGCGCCCGGCGCAGATAATGGATGGCGGCCGTCTCATCCGGTGCCATGTCGGGCGGGGGCGGCAGATCGGGGAAGCGTTGATGGATGGCCGCCTTGGCGCGCAGGACATCGATCTCCCGCCAGCGGTCGGATCGGGCGCGGACCAGGGCCAGGGCCGCATCCACCGCCGTCACCGCCGCTTCGCACCGGTCCAACAGGGTCAGGGCACGGGCGCGGCCACACTGCGCCTCCGCCTGCAAATCCGTCTGTTCCAGGTCGATCCCGACCAGCAGCAGATCGTCAAACCAACGCAATGCCGCATTGGCGTCGCCGACATCCAGTTCCAGATCGCCCAGATACTGGCACGCGATGGCGTGGTTTCGCGACCGCCCGAACGGGGCCAGCCATTCCAGCGACTCCAGCAGCAGATGGCGGGCGCGTCCCGTCTGCTGCAACCGGCGCAAGGTGTCGCCCATGCCGCGCAGGCATTGGCCCACCGCCGCCGGCCAGCCCGTGGCGCGGGCCAGACCATGCGCCCGCTCCCGCCACAGAAACTCGCTGACATAGTCGTTCACATTGGCATGCGCCGCGCCGACATTGCCGGCCAGCAGCACCGCCAGCCGCATCTGCCCCGCCAGCACGGCCTGATCACAGCCGCGTTGATAATGGCGCAGCGCCTTCATGAAATCGCCATGGGCGAAGCAGACCCCGCCATGGAAATAGGCGGCCACCGCGTCCAGGCCGGGATGTTCCAGCAGGGGGCCTTCGGGCAGCACGGGTGCCCATTCCGCCTCCGCTGCGGCGGCATCCCCGAACAGGGCGTCGCGCGCCATCCAGGCCTGGGCGATCTGCTGGCGCATGGCGTCGCCGGCCCGCAGATACAGGCTGTGGGCGTTGCGGTGGGCCTGGATGCGGCGGCGCGTCTGCCCCCGGTCCAGCGCCAGCAGCGCCTCCGTCATGGCGGTGTCACCCTCGCCCAGCACATCACCGATCTGGCGGAAGGTGGCCCGCGCACTTTCCAGCAAGGCCTCAGCCTGATCCAGTTCAGCGAACAGGGCCTTGGCCTCCGCCTTGATCAGCAGCAGACGGGCCGTCAGGCGGCGCAGTTCGCGTTCATTGGCACCCGTGGCATAGGGCAGAAGCCCCATGGCGTCGGTCACCATATCCAGCGCGGCACGCGTATCGCGCTGCCGGTTGTACCAGGCCAGCGTGGTCAGCAGCAGCAACCGCTGTACCGGGTCCTGGGCATTGACCAGATGATGTTCGGCCGACAGTACCTGTTCGGCCAGACCATAAAGATCCAGCGGTCCGACCAGCGATGAACCGGGAAGCGTGGGACAGTCAGCCGGGATGGGGGCATCCGCAGGCGGGTCGAAATCCGTCAGGGCCGGCAAGCCGCCGACCAACGCCAGGTCATCACCCGTTTCCACCACACTGTCCGCCATGGACCGCCCAAGCCCGTCCGCCGGCCCACAGGCGTGCGGGCAGCATTTCCATCAAATGCTACGCAACTGCCGGGCAGGGGGCAATTGCGTTCCGGGGTGGAACCCGCGGATTCTGGGATTTTTCCCGCCACCTGTGGTCGAACAGCCATGCTCCACAGGTCCATGCGGCACATGAGAAACAGTTGAAACGCACCGGGGGTGCCGAAACACCCCCGGTGCCATTGATCAACCGATCAGGCTGTCCAGACCGCGCTTGAAATCGGCGATGATGTCGTCGGCATCCTCCAGACCCACCGACACGCGGATGGTGCCGGGACCGATGCCCAGGATCGCCTTCTCTTCCACCGACAGGCGCTGATGCGTGGTGGTGGCGGGATGGGTGGCCAGTGTCTTCGAGTCGCCCAGATTGTTGGAAATCTTGGCGATACGCAGATTGTTCAGCACCGCGAAGGCCGCCTGCTTGGCATCACCATTCACGGGCTTCAGATGCAGGCAGATCAGGTTGCTGCCGGCCTTCATTTGCCGCTTCAGCAGGGCATGCTGCGGATGGCTTTCCAGCCCGGCATAGAGCACACGCTCCACCGCAGGATGGCTTTCCAGGAAGGTCGCGACCTTCAAGGCCGATGCCGATTGCGCCTTCACGCGCAGTTCCAGCGTCTCCAGACCCTTCAGCAGGGTCCAGGCGTTGAACGGGCTGAGTGCGGGGCCTGTATGGCGCAGGAACGGGGCCAGCGTGGCCGCCACCTCGTCATCGCACAGAATGGCACCGCCCAGGCAGCGACCCTGACCATCGATATGCTTGGTCGCCGAATAGACGACGATGTCGGCCCCATATTGACGCGGCTTCTGCAGGACGGGCGTGGCGAAGACATTGTCCACCACCACCTTGGCTCCGGCCTTGTGCGCCAGCGGCACCACATGTTCCAGATCGACCACTTCCAGGCAGGGATTGCTGGGCGTTTCCAGGAAGACGAGATTGGTGGGCACCGACAGGGCCTTTTCCCACTCCTCATTCTTCGTGCCGTCGATGATCACGCTTTCGATGCCGAAACGCCGGGCCAGATCGCTGACGATATAAAGGCAGGAGCCGAACAGGGCACGGCTGGCCACCAGACGGTCGCCGGCCTTCAACAGGCCGAAGACGGCGGCATGGACGGCGGCCATACCCGAAGCCGTGGCAAAGCAGCGGGGGAACCCTTCATAGGTCGCCAGCCGATCCTCGAACATGGCGACGGTCGGGTTGCGGAACCGGGAATAGACGAAGCGCGAGCCATCATTGACGAAGGCGGCTTCCGCCGCTTCCGCACTGCCATAGACGAAGCCGGAGGTGAGGAAAATCGCTTCGCTCGTCTCTTCGAACTGGGAACGGCGGGTGCCGCCATGCACCAGCAGGGTGGCGGGGTTCAGATCATCGGGCAGGTCGCTCATCGCCATGGTCCTTCACAAGCCTCGACCGTTCGATCGAGGCCCGGTTCAGCGCCCTATGCGGCGTCCGATCCATGGCTTCGACCTTTTAGCAGCTTCTTTAGAACGTGGCCTGCAATCCGGTCACCAAATCACCACGCGGGGATTGTTAAATCCCGCCGCCACCGGCTTGTCAAGACACAGGCGGGCGATGGCGCCGTCGCTTGCCGCGCAGCCGGTTCGGGCATAGGCCTTGCCTGCCCACATTAACCATAAATCAGATCAGGGGGAAAAGATGGGTAAACGCCTGGGGCTGGCCGCACTGGCCGCCGCCTTCATCCTGTTTTTCTGGGGGTTCTTCTGGTTCGGCATCTCGCCGATGGCCAAGCAGGCCCTGCCATCCCTGCCCGACAGCGCGCAGCCTGGCATCGCCGCCATGGCAGCCAGCGGCCTGCCATCCGGCAGCTACATGTATCCCGCCTATGATGACAGCACGCCGGAGATCACGACCAAGACCATTGCCGATTATGCCGCCGGCCCGGTAGCCATGATCCATTACCGCAGCCAGGGCATCGGCGTCATGGACCCGATGGTCATGCTGACCGGGTTTGTGCATTTCTTCATCGCGGCCCTGATCGTGGGCTGGCTGTCGGTCATATCGGGCGCGCCCCTGCCGACCTTCCGCGCCCGCTGGCTGGTCGTCGCGGTCAGCGGCATCCTGATCGGCTTTGCCGGACGGTTCAGCGAGCCGATCTGGTACTCCATGCCCTGGGGCTTCTTCCTCTACTACGCAGCCTTCGACGCATCGGGCTGGTCGCTGGCGGGGCTGGCCATGGCCCGCATCCTGAAGCCGGCGAAATAAGGCAATGGGCGCGGGGCCGGTTGCCCGGCGGGCCGTTCCGTGCTAGGTCCCGCGCCAAACCCTTCATGCTTTTTTTAACCGGAGTTCCCGATGTCAGACGAGACGGTCAACCAGGGCGAAGACACCGCCGACGAAGCCCAGTCCGCCCGGCCCGTGCCGCCGCTGGTCGTCAATCTGCAATATGTGAAGGACCTGTCCTTCGAGAACCCGAACGCCCCGCGCATCCTGGCCAGCGCGTCCGAACAGCCGAAGATCGACCTGCAGGTTGATCTGCAGGCCCAGGGTCTGGCCGACAATGTCGCCGAGGTGCAGATCCGTCTGCGCGCCGAAGCGACCGTGGGCGAGGCGACGGCCTTCATCGCCGAACTGGTCTATGCCGGTGTCTTCACCCTGCCGCCCATGCCGGCGGAGACGCAGCGCGCCGTGCTGCTGATCGAAGGGCCGCGCCTGCTGTTCCCGTTCGCCCGCCAGATCATCGCCGATGTCACCTCGCAGGGCGGCTTCCCGCCGCTGCTGTTGCAGCCACTGGACTTCGTCGATCTGTACCGCCGTCAGGTCCTGGCCCAGCAGCAGGGCCAGATGGGCGACGCTCAGGGCAATGCCTGAACGGGCATGCGCCTGAAATGAAAGAAGGGCGGCCGATACAGGATCGGCCGCCCTTTTTATTTAGACTGAACGGGCGGTATCAATCCGCCGACAACACGCCGCGTTCCACCTGATCGCGCTCGATGCTTTCGAACAGGGCGCGGAAATTGCCCTCGCCGAAGCCGTCATCGCCCTTGCGCTGAATGATCTCAAAGAAGATCGGGCCGATGACCGTGCTGGTGAAGATCTGCAGCAGCAGGCCGCCGCCGGGCGCACCATCCAGCAGGATGCCACGGGCCCGCAGCTCTTCCGTCGGCTGACCATGGCCGGGCAGACGCTCTTCCAGCATGTCGTAATAGGTGCCGGGCGGCGGGGTCATGAAGGTGACGCCATTGGCCTTCAGCGCGTCGAAGGTCTTGATGATGTCGTTGGTCGACAGGGCGATGTGCTGGATGCCCTCGCCCTTGTATTCGCGCAGATATTCCTCAATCTGATCGACGCGGCCTTCGACGCCCGCACTTTCATTGATCGGGATACGGATCTTGCCGCAGGGTGCCGTCAGGGCCCGGCTCTTCAAACCGGTCAGCTTGCCTTCGATATCGAAGTAGCGGATCTGCCGGAAATTGAACAGCTTGGCGTAGAAATCATACCAATGGTCCATGCGCCCGCGATGGACATTGTGGGTCAGGTGATCGACCTCCACCAGACCGCAGCCGACGGGGTTCTGATCCACGCCTTCGACCGGTACGAAGTCGATGTCATAGATCGCCGTGGGGGCCTTGTAGCGATCCACCAGATAAATCAGGCTGCCGCCGATACCTTCGATGGCCGGGATGTTCAGTTCCATCGGACCGACAGAACCCTTCACATCCTTGGCCCCCAGTTCCAGGGCGCGGCGATGGGCAAACGCTGCATCCTTGACCCGGAAGGCCATGGCGCAGGCGCTGGGCCCATGGTCGCGCGCGAACTGTTGCGCCATGCTGTCCTTCTCGCCATTGACGATGAAGTTGATGCCGCCCTGACGGTACAGGGTTACATTCTTCGACCGGTGGCGGGCGACCTTGGTGAAGCCCAGGACGGTGAACAGGCTGTCCAGCGCCGCCGTATCCTCGGCCGTGTATTCCACGAATTCGAAGCCGTCGGTACCCATGGGATTGTCCCACAGGTTGCCCACGATCTGACCGTTCTCCACGCGCGCCGTGCCGCCGTCCGCCATCTTGATCTCCCTGATAATCTATCGGTTGGGGAATTGTTGGCATGATAGGGCCGAAGGCGGGGGCATGTCCTTGCGAACTGTCCTCGGATTCTGGCATTGTCGGGTGAGAAATTGCGCCAATCCAGCGATCAGAGGCAGAATATGGGCAGCAGCAGTTTGGACGCGGCAGATATCCGCATACTTGCTGCATTGCAGCGCAATGGCCGCCTATCCAATGTCGACCTGGCCGATCAGGTGGGGCTGTCGCCCAGCCCCTGTCTGCGGCGGGTGCGCGATCTGGAGGAACAGGGCTTCATCCAGGGCTATACCGCCATTCTGGACCGCAAGAAGCTGGGCATGGGTGTGGTCGCCTTTGTCGAGGTGAAGATCGACCAGAATGCGGAAGGCGACGCCGATTTCCGCCGCGGCATCCTGCTTCTGCCAGAGGTCATTTCCTGCTTCGTGATGACCGGCACCATGGATTACCTGTTGCAGGTGATCGTGGAGGATCTGGACAGTTTCGCCGACCTGTCGATGCGCAAGCTGCTGTCGATCAAGGGGGTGAAGGAGGTACGGTCCAGCTTCGTGCTGGATGTCGTCAAGCACTCCACCGCCGTGCCATTGCCGAAACCAACCTGATCGGAGCAGAATATAGCGCAACGCGGGCCTTGACTGCCGGAGGAATTGCGGAGAACCCCCACTACCCAAGCACATCCGCAAGGAAATGCCCCGGCCCTGGCGCTATCATGGTTTCCAACAATTCCCGCATGATTTGGGGAGGAAGCCATGAACCAGACCAACGCACCGGCCAGCGACTTTGCCACGCGCGTCACCGACAGCGGCATGACCGACACGGCGCTGCGCGGCGATTACAGCCATGTAAAGCCCGACTTCACTATCGACCAGGGCTGGGACGCCTATACCAGCGCCGATCACGCCATGTGGCGCACGCTCTATGACCGGCAATCGGCCCTGCTGCCGCGCTATGCCGCCCCTGAATTCCTGGAAGGCTTGACGCGCCTGGATGTGCGCGACGGTATCCCGGATTTCCGGCGGGCGTCAGAGGTGCTGGACAAGGCGACCGGCTGGACGCTCGTCGCCGTTCCGGGCCTGATTCCGGAGCGGGAATTCTTTGAACATCTGGCCGCCCGGCGCTTCCCCGTCACCAACTGGATCCGCAAGCCGGAAGAGATGGATTATCTCGTCGAACCCGACGTGTTCCATGATTTCTACGGCCATGTCCCGCTGCTGACCCATCCGGTGTTTGCGGACTATCTCCAGGCCTATGGCATCGGCGGGGCCAAGGCCATTGCGCTCAACGGGCAGGAACATCTGGCCCGGCTTTACTGGTACATGGTTGAATTCGGCCTGATCAACACACCGGACGGGCTGCGCGCCTATGGCGCCGGCATGCTGTCTTCGCGCGGGGAGACGCAGTTCTGCATCGAAAGCCCGTCGCCCAACCGGATCGGATTCGATCTGGAACGCGTGATGCGCACCCAGTACCGAATCGATGATTATCAGCAGACCTATTTCGTGCTGGACAGCTACGAACAGCTGATGAACGCCACAGCGGTGGATTTCACGCCGCTTTACGCCCGGCTGCGCACCCTGCCGCCCATCGGCCCGACAGAGGTTCTGCCCACTGACCGCGTCTTCACCCTGGGCACTCAAGGCGAAAGCCACAAGGCGGCGTAAGGGTCCCCCGACCGGACGCACCGCCTGTACCCACACCCCGGCCCTTCACAGGGACCGGGGTGTGGTTGTTTGGGGAACAGAGCAGTTTTCATCAGACTGAAAACGGCTCCGGCGGCGACTGCCGCCGCGCGGCCCGTGCCGCGTAAGCCAAGCTGCGGATGCAGCGCCGGCGATTGAGGCGAACACGCTCTACCGGCGGAACCAGCCCACCAGTTCCATATGCGCCGACCACAGGAACTGATCCACGGGCCAGATATCGGTCAGGCGGTATCCGCCCTGGATCAGCAGTTCGGCGTCGCGCGCGAAACTGACGGGGTTGCACGACACGCCCACCACGGCGGCGACGGTGGAGGCCGCAATCTCCGTCGCCTGCGCCTGGGCACCCGCACGCGGCGGATCGAACACCACCGCCTGGAATCGGTTCAGGTCATAGGGCGTAAGCGGATCGCGGAACAGGTCACGCTTTTCCGCCGTCACCTTGCCACCCAGCTGCCTCGCCCCACCCATCAGGCTGTTATAGGCGGTCGGATCACCTTCGACCGCATGCACCTTGGCCTTGGCGGCCAGGGGGAAGGTGAAGGTGCCGCTGCCCGCGAACAGGTCGGCGATGGAGTCGGCGTCGCCCACCCCAGCCAGGGTGGCCGCGACCAGGGCCTGTTCGCCCTGCTTGCTGGCCTGAAGAAACGCGCCCGGAGCGGGGGAGACGCTGACATTGCCAAAGCCCAGCAGGCCCGTGCGACGCATGGCGATGGGTTCGGCCGGCTGCCCTTCCCGCGCGCGCCAGGACAGGCGGGCCAGATCCTGCGCCGCTGCGAATTCGGCCAGATGTTCCAGGGTGCGCAGGTCGGGCCGCGACAACCCCTCCAGCACCAGATCAACCCCGTCATCCAGCAGGGTCAGCGCCACATCGATGGATTGACCATCGGCCAGAAGCGGTGCCAGCGCCACGCGCAACGGGGCGACCAGCGCCAGAAGCGGCGAGGCCAAGACGGTACAGTCCGTGAGATCGATCAGCCGGTGTGAATGCGCCTCGTTAAAGCCCAGCCACACCCGGTTGCCCCGGCGCACGGCGTTCATGACGGCGCGGCGACGGCTGGCGACTGGCGTGCGGGCCACCGGATGCAGGGTGACGCCATCGCCCAGCAGGCCGCTGCGCGACAGGACGGTGGTCAGCGCCTCCAGCTTCCATTTCTCATAGGTGGCATCATCCATATGCTGTGCGACACAGCCGCCGCAGCTGCCGAAATGGGTGCAGGGCGGCTCCACACGGCCCTTGCCTTCCTCCAGCAGGGAGACGGGCACCCCTTCCCAGCCATCGCCGCGATGCGCCCCGAACTTCACCATCAACCGGTCGCCGACCAAGGTTTGCGGCACGTAAAGCCGGTGACCCTGCCATTCGGCCAGACCGTCACCGCGTCCGCCGACACGGGTGATGGAGACCTCTACCGGTCCGCGCGTGGGCGGCTCGGGGGCGGGGCGCTGGGCGGGGCGGCGGGGGGCTTGTCTGCGGGGCGGCATTGGTACGGTTCCGAAATAATATAATCTGGCCGGTTTTATTTCGATTTCGAAATAAATGGCCGCCATTGGGCGTCCTTGGCCTGGATCAATCCTTATCAGGGCATAGGGGGGCCGTGCGGATTTGGCAAGAAGTGTACGCGAAAGAATGCTAGAAGGTGGGCATCATCTATTCTTGCCCGGAAGGGAGCCGAACCCATGTCCGAACCCAATACCAGCGCAGCCGAGCAGCTGTTCGAAAAGGCCCTCGACGTTGCCGAAAAGCACCTGGAAGCGGCCATGAAGGAGGGCGGTGCCCTTTCCGGTTATGTCGCCATCGCCATGATCGAAGCCGCCGTCAACCAGGCCGTGGAAGAGACCAGCCACACCGACGTTGCCGACATGCTGCGCGATCTGGCCGACCAGATCGAAGCCGATGCCGAGGAAGGCGACGACGAGTAATCGTCCCGCCGGCTTTCGGGCTTGTCAGAGAAAACCCCGCCGGACACCCGGCGGGGTTTTTCTTTTGGGCATCAAGGCTGCCTGGGCCGGATGCGCCCCATGGCCAGGGCATCGACATAGACGCCGTCGCGGAAGGCGTAGTCGCGCAGGCGCCCTTCTTCGGCAAAGCCGAAATGTCGGTACAGGCGGATGGCCCCGTCATTATCGGCAAACACCGTCAGTTCGACGCGATGCAGGTCCAGCCAGCGGTCGGCAGCATCGACCAGGGCATGCATCAACGACTTGCCCACGCCCATGCCCTGGGCATCATCATGCACACCGATGGCCAGATCGGCCACATGCCGACGGCGGCCACCCAGGCGGAACAGGCCCGCAGACCCAACCAGTTTGCCGTCCAGGATGGCGACCACCTGCAGATCGTCGGCCCCGCCCTTTTCCATCCAGGCGCGGGTTCCTTCCACACTGGGGAAAGGCGGGCGCAAGGTGCCATGGCGGAACTTGGGCATCGACGCCATGGCCGCCATCGCCGCCGCATCATCCAGCTGCCGTGCCCGCAGCCACAGGCCCGGCGGGCCATAGGCCGCAAGGGTGCCGCCGGGTGGTGGGGTGAAGGCGGATTGGCTCATGCTTTATGCTCCCGTTGAGGTCACCGCCGACAAGAAGGCCCGGATCAGGTCCGGGCTTTTCCGGCCTGGCGCATCCTCCACCCCCGATGAGACATCGACAGCTCTGGCACCCGTGGCCCGGATGGCGTCGGCAACATTGGCGGGGTCAAGCCCGCCCGACAACATCCAGGGTTTCTGCCATTGACGGCCCGACAGCAAGGACCAGTCGAAGGCAACCCCATTGCCACCGGGCAGAATGGCCCCCTTGGGCGGCTTGGCATCGAACAGCAGCATGTTGACCACCGGCTCATAGGCCACCGCCGCATCCAAGTCCGCCGCATCGCCGATCTTCAGCGCCTTCATGACGGGCAGGTTGAAACGGGCGCGGATGGCGGCCACCCGTTCCGGCGTCTCGACCCCGTGCAACTGGATCAGGTCCAGCGGCACCTGCCCTGTGACATCGTCCAGAAAATCATCGGTCGGGTCCACGAACAGGCCCACGACGCGGGTGCCCGTGCCCACCATGCGAGACAATTCGGCGGCGGTGGCGATGGAGACGTTGCGCGGCGATTTCGCGAAAAACACCAGCCCCACCCAGCGTGCCCCGGCATCAAGGGCCGCCTGCATCGTTTCCGGCGTGCTGATCCCGCAGATCTTGGCCTTGACCGCGCTCATGCGCCCAGCTCCTCCGCGATGCGCCGGGCGGCGGCGGCAGGGTCGGCATCCGCCGTGATGGGACGCCCGATGACCAGATGGTCGGCCCCGGCGGCCACGGCATCGCGCGGCCCCATCACCCGTTTCTGGTCATTGGCCGCCGCCCAGGTGGGGCGAATGCCGGGTACCATCAGCGTGAAATCCGCGGGCAGGTCACGGCGCAGCAACGCCACCTCGGCGGGCGAGCAGACGATGCCATCGGCGCCATTGGTATGGGCCACCTGGGCCAGACGCCGCACCTGATCAGCGGCGGGTACGGCCTGCCCCACGGCGGTCAGGTCTTCATCCGACAGGCTGGTCAGGACCGTCACGGCCAGGATACGCATACGGGCCACACCCAACCGTTCCGCCTCCTCCCGCGCCGCATCGGCCGCCGCGCGGATCATGGCGGGGCCGCCGCCGGCATGGATGGTCAGGAATTTCGGCGCCAGGGGTGCGACCGAACGCACGGCACCGGCCACAGTATTGGGGATGTCGTGCAGCTTCAGGTCCAGGAACAGCGGCAGATCACCCGCCGCGATGACATCGCGGATGCCGGCGGGTCCCTGCGCCATGAAGAATTCCAGGCCCAGCTTCACCCCACCAACCAGACCAGAGACCTGCGCCGCCATGGCCTTCGCGCCGTCAATTTCCGGCATGTCCAGGGCGACGAAAACGCGGTCGGTGGGGCGCATGGTTCAGGGCTCCAGATGGAAAGGGCTTTCGGCAGGTTTAACGCGGAACGGGGGCGGCGCGAAGGGACGATGCGGCAGCCCTTCCATGCCCGACGCGGCGCAGCTTCCCAAAACGTAAGCCGCACCCTTGACCCACGGGCATGGCCCGGCCCAAGATGCGGCCCCACCGCCCTGAACCCTGGAGCCTGCCATGCCCCTGCCACCCCCGGATGCCGCGCGGGAGCCGTTGCATACAAGACAGGTGACCTGCACAGGTTATCGCCGGGCCGACGGGCTGTGGGATATTGAGGGGCATATCACCGACCGTAAATCCTACGATTTTCAACGCGATGGCCGGACGGTGCCCAGCGGCGATCCCATACATGAGATGTGGATACGCCTGACGCTGGATAACCGGTTGACGGTGAAGGCGGTCGCCACCGTCACGGATGCCGCCCCCTACCGGATGTGTCCGTCAATCACGGAGAATTTTCAGCGGCTGGTGGGCCTGTCCATCGCCAGCGGCTGGACCGCCGCCGTCAAGGAACGGCTGGGCGGCGTGGAAGGCTGTACCCATCTGGTCGAACTGCTGGGCCCCGTGGCGACAACGGCGTTCCAGACCATCGCGCCTTATCTGGAAGACCTGGACAAGAAGGCCCGCGCCGCGATGGTCGCGCGCGGCGAAACCCCGCCGCCGCGCCGGCGTCCGCCCATGTTGGACACATGCCACATCTGGGCGACCGACGGTGAGGTCGTGGCGCGGGAATGGCCGGAATTCGCGGTAAAACGTAGCGCGGATTAGGCACCAGCCGTAATCCGCGGAAACCCGCCACCGTCGCTCCGCGGATTACGCTTCGCTAATCCGCGCTACACAAATGCCAATTAAGGCGCCTTGCCCGTCTGCAACGTACCGGTGACGCTGCCGCCATCGGCGATGTTGATGCGACCGTACCGGATGGTGCCGTCGATCTG
The DNA here is from genome assembly GCF_059489915.1 of Niveispirillum sp. CC-CTL257. Taxonomy (NCBI): domain Bacteria; kingdom Pseudomonadati; phylum Pseudomonadota; class Alphaproteobacteria; order Rhodospirillales; family Azospirillaceae; genus Niveispirillum; species Niveispirillum sp. CC-CTL257. The sequence goes on along the minus strand of NZ_JCAJXE010000001.1, from coordinate 3,252,408 downwards.
CCCCGTCTCACCCACCGACAGGATACCCGTCACTTCGATGGTGCCCGTGGCGCGGCCATTGACGCGCATCTGTTCGACCTTGGCCACCCCTTCGAAATGCCCACCCTCGGCAATTTCCAGGATCTTGATCTCGTTCAGGGTGACATCGACCAGCCGGCCCGCCACATGCAGCGTGTGGCAGTGAGAGATTTTGGCGCCATCGATACGCGCCTCGGCGGAGATGGTGGTGATACCCCCGGTGACGGGCCCGCTTTCAACCGCCGCTTCGGCAATGCCATGCAGGCCGGGACGCTGGAAACTGCGCGGGTCCAGGATATCGTTGGGCATCGGTTGAACAACTCCGCCAGGGGACCGGGGAACGGTCGCAATCGTCGAACGGACCTCAAAGGAAACGGCCCGTCATTTCGGTTTCATTCATAAGCTGAAAGGGTTAAATCCGCAACGCTTCTTGCCCATGTCACGTGAGGGATGCATGGGGGTGCGTTGACAGGGGGAACCGTGGGCCCAATAGTCCCCGGTTCCGGCGTCCGGACATCGGGTTCGTGGCGCTTTGGACGATGGCTCCATGGAGTTGCAGCCGTGATCCCTGTTGTGATGCCCACCTATTCCCGCATCGACATCGTGTTCGAGCGGGGTGAAGGCGCCCAGATCTGGGACACAACAGGCCGACGATTCCTGGATTTCACCGCCGGCATCGCGGTGAACGCCCTAGGTCACGCGCACCCCTATCTGGTGGAAAAGCTGACCGAGCAGGCGGGCAAGCTCTGGCATACCTCCAACCTGTTTCGGGTTGCCGGGCAGGAGCAACTGGCCAAGCGGCTGTGCGACCTGACCTTTGCCGACACAATGTTCTTCACGAATTCGGGCGTGGAGGCGTTTGAATGTGCGGTCAAAACGGTGCGCAAGTATCAGCATGATACCGGTCACCCGGAAAAGACCCGCTTCATCGTGGTGGGTGGGGCCTTCCATGGCCGTTCCACGACCGCCATCGCGGCGGCGAAGTCGGAAAAGATGGTGGGCGGATTCGGCCCCCTGCTGGACGCGTTCGATCAGGTGCCGTTCGGCAATATGAACGAGCTGCGCAACGCCATCACGCCGGAAACCGCCGCCATCGTGGTCGAGCCGATTCTGGGTGAAGGCGGAATCGTGGTGGGCAGCAACGAATATCTGAAGGCGCTGCGCGACACGGCGGACGAGTTCGGCCTGCTGCTGGTGTTTGATGAAATCCAGACGGGCGTTGGCCGTACCGGCAAAATGTTTGCCCATGAATGGGCCGGCGTCACCCCGGACGTCATGCCCATCGCCAAGGGCATTGGCGGCGGCTTCCCCGTCGGTGCCTGCCTGGTCAGCGAGAAGGCGGCCAAGGGCATGGTGCCGGGCACGCACGGTTCCACCTTTGGCGGCAACCCGCTGGCCATGGCCGTCGCCAATGCCGTTCTGGATGTCGTCACGGCCCCCGGCTTCCTGGAACAGGTGACCGTGACGGGCGACAAGCTGAAGGCAGAGCTGGACGCGTTGGTCGCCAAATATCCGACCGTGCTGGCCGATGCGCGCGGCAAGGGCCTGATGCTGGGCCTGAAATGCGTGAAGCCGAATGGCGAGGTGGTGACCCGTCTGCGTGAGAACGGCCTGCTGACCGTTCCGGCGGCGGAAAATGTCATCCGCATCCTGCCGCCGCTGACCATTGGCGACGCGGAAATCGCCGAAGCCGTCGCCATTATCGACAAGACCTGCCAGGAGCTGGCGCAATGACCGATCATAAGTCCCCCCGCCACTTCCTGGATATCCATAACCATTCTTTGGATGAGCTGCGCGAGATGCTGTCGCGCGCCGCCTTCATGAAGCGTGGACAGGGGGCTGAACGCCCCCTGCTGGGCAAGACGCTGGCCCTGATTTTCGAAAAGCCCAGCACCCGTACCCGCGTCTCATTCGAAGTGGGCATGCGTCAGCTGGGCGGCGAGGTCATCTGCCTGACCGGTAAGGAAATCCAGCTGGGCCATGGTGAGACCATTGGCGACACGGCCCGCGTCCTGTCGCGCTATGTCGATATCATCATGCTGCGCACCGACCATGAGGCGAAGCTGCAAGAGATGGCGGAGGCAGCGACTGTCCCCGTCATCAATGGCCTGACCGACAGCTCGCACCCGGTCCAGATCATGGCCGACATCCTGACCTATGAGGAACGCAAGGGCCCGATCAAGGATGCGGTGTTCTGCTGGACCGGCGACGCCAACAATGTCTGTGAAAGCCTGATCCACGCTTCGGTGCTGTTCGATTTCGAGTTGCGAATCGCCTGCCCGCCGGAACTGTCGCCCTCGCACCAGACGCTGGAATGGATCAAGGCCAAAAAGGGCCGTGTCACCGTTCATCGGAACGTCGAAGAGGCCGCCGCCGGTGCCGACGCCCTGGTCACCGATACCTGGGTGTCGATGCACAATAAGGATGCCCATCGCCGGCACAATCTGCTGAAGCCATATCAGGTAAACGATCGCATCATGGGTCTGGCGAAAAAAGACGCCATATTCATGCATTGTCTGCCCGCACACCGCGAGGAAGAGGTGACGTCCAGCGTCATCGATGGTCCGCAGTCGGCCGTGTGGGACGAGGCAGAGAACCGTATGCACGCCCAGAAGGGCATTCTGACCTGGTGCCTGAACCGATGAATTCCGTTCCCCCCGTGGCGGGCCAACCCCGCCACGATACCGATGCCGTGACCGCCGAATTTGATATCTGCCAGCCGTTCCAGCTGGACAGCAGCTCCTTTCGTGGGCGGCTGATCCGGCTGGGCCCGGCCCTGGATGAGATCATCAAGCGGCATGATTACCCGGACGAGTTGGCACCCCTGCTGGCCGATACGATCCTGCTGGCCGCCACGCTGGCGTCCGGCCTGAAATATGACGGCATCTTCACGCTTCAGACCAAGGGTGACGGCCCTGTCGCCTATACGGTGTCGGACGTCACCTCGGTCGGCGATCTGCGCGGCTATGCCCGCTTTGATGCCGACCGTCTGTCCGAACAGCGCCGTCATAAGGGCTTCCAGCCCGATCTGGGCGCGATGCTGGGTGCCGGCTATGTGGCCTTCACGGTCGATCAGGGTGAGCATACCGAGCGTTATCAGGGCATCGTGGAACTGCGCGGGGCCACGCTGGCCGATGCCGTGCGCCATTATTTCCGGCAGTCCGAACAGCTGGCAGCCAGCATCAAGAGCTTCGTATCCAAGGATGCGGATGGCAAATGGGTCGGCGGCGCCATCATGCTGCAGGCCCTGCCGCCGGAAAATGCCGGTGTGTTCAGCGAGCATCAGGCCGGCGTGCGCGAAGAAGACTGGCACCGCGCCGGCGTGTTGCTGGAGACGGTGACGGCGCATGAGCTGCTGGACCCCGCCCTGACGGCGAACGAGCTGATCTTCCGCCTGTTCCACGAAGAAAGCCCGCGCATTTACGAACGCCGGGAACTGCGCCCCGGCTGCCGCTGCTCCCGCGAGCGGGTGACGGATGTGCTGCGCAGCCTGGACCGGGGCGACCTGGACGAGCTGCGCGTGGATGGGCTTGTCGCGGTGACGTGCGAGTTCTGCAACGCCACCTACAGCTTCAGTGACGCCGACCTGGACAAGGTCTACGCGGCGTTCTGAGGACGAATTACGGATGCGGGTTCAGGCCCGCATCCGGCCCCCATCACACCTTCACCGGCACCGACAGTTCCACGGCAGCATCACGCCCGTCGGTGATGTCGAGGGTGCGGAAGTCAAACTCCCGCTCCGGTCCCTTGAACACATCATATTCCAGGACCCGGTCCACGGAATTGTCGGGCTTGAAGGTCAGTACCTTGGGCTTGATCGAATAAAGCTGATCCGGCGTGATGCTGGCCGATGCGGCGATGATCACCTCGTCGCCTTTCTGGCAGGTGCGGGCGGCGGCACCGTTCAGGATGCAGGCCTTTGATCCCGGCTCCCCAAAGATCACATAGGTGGAAATCCGCGCCCCGCTGCTTTTGTTCCAGATTTCCACGAATTCCAGCGGGTAGATGCCGGCCAGCGCGCACTGTTCGGGGTCCAGCGTGATGGAGCCGTGATAGTCCAGATCGGCACCGGTGACGCGGATGCCGTGGAACTTGGCGCGGACAATCTTAATCATAAGGGGCTGCTCCGGTCGGTCTGGCACGATCCTCAGGACCCGCCGATCATTCCGGCCACCGGATCGGCAGCCGCGTCAGCGGTTTCGCCAATCACATAAGCGTTCCTGACGCTGCATACCACCGCATCCGCCGCAGCCCTGTCCGCCGCATGCACGAAGCAAAGCGGCTGTTCCGGCCCCACCGCCGCCCCGATGGGCGCCACCTGATCCAGCCCGACACGCGGATCAATCGCATCCTGGGGCCGGATGCGTCCACCGCCCAGCGCCACCACGGCCAGACCCAGGGCCCGCACATCCTGCCCCGTGACAATGCCGGGCCGATCGACGAAGACCGGCACCACGACAGGGGCCGACACCAGATGCCGGTCGGGCCGTTCAATCAGGTCGGGCGGCCCCCCCAGCACCGCCACCATGCGGGCAAACCGGTCCGCCGCAGCACCGGTGGCAATGGCCTGATCCACCAGCTTCCCGGCATTGGTGGCATCGGTGGCCAGTCCCGACAGAATCAGCAGTTCCACGCACAGGGCCCGCGTCACCCGCCGCAGCCGCGTTTCCGCCGCGCCACCCGCCAGGATCGACAGGCATTCGCGCAGTTCCAGGGCATTGCCGGCGCTGTGGCCCAGCACCTGTCCCATATCGGTCAGCAGGGCACGGGCCGGCAGCCCGGCATCGCCGGCGGTGCGGACCAGCATTTCCGCCAGTTCGGTGGCCGCCTTCCGGCTTTCCATGAAGGCACCCGATCCGAACTTCACATCCAGGACCAGGGCGTTCAGGCCGGCGGCCAGCTTCTTGGACAGGATGGAGGCGGTGATCAGATGGACGCTTTCCACGGTCGCGGTAACGTCGCGAATCGCATAAAGCTTGCGGTCAGCGGGGGCGATTTCATCCGTGGCCCCGACAATGGCGCACCCCACCCGCCGCACGATGGTTTTCAACCGATGCAGGTCCGGCTGTGCATCATAGCCTGGAATGGCCTGCATCTTGTCCAGGGTGCCGCCCGTATGGCCCAGCCCCCGGCCGGAGATCATGGGCACATAGCCGCCGCAGGCCGCGATGATGGGGGCCAGCAGCAGGCTGACCTTGTCCCCGACCCCGCCCGTGGAATGTTTATCCAGGACGGGGCCGCCCAGTCCTTCACGCGACCAATCCAGGATCGTACCAGACCCCGTCATGGCCCGCAGCAGGGCCACGCGTTCGCCGGCATCCATGCCCTGGAACCAGACGGCCATGGCAAACGCCGCTGCCTGCCCCTCCGACACCGATCCGTCGGTCAGACCCATGACAAAGGCGGCAATATCGTCCGCCGACAGGGCGTGCCCGTCACGTTTGCGGCGGATGATCTCCTGCGGCAGGAACATGGGCGTCGATACTCACCGGGGCTTTTGGCCGGGGCAGGCCATGGCAATGGGATCCACACCATAGCGTGTTCCCGCCGCCGGGTGCAGAGGGGCCGACATGCGAAATGCCGCAGGCCGCAGCAGCACCATGTCCGGGTCCTGCCGGTGCAGCGCCTCCCGATTCGCGCGGCTGGCCAGCGCCGCCGTCAGCTGTGCCGCCAGCTTCGGATCCAGGGAGGGGCCGGCGATCCAGGCCACGGGCTGCATCATGGTCGCCACCTCCCCCTGGTCAGGGCCATAGGTGTCAGCAGCAATGGTGCCGGGTGCGCCGAACGGGTGCAGGCCGGACAGGCGACCCGCCGGATCGCCCGTGACAGGCAGCAACCGGGCACCCGCCGTCACGGCCATGGCCACCACCGGGTCGGGTGCGGCGGCGATTCGGAACAGCGCGTCGATGCGCCCATCAGCCAGCGCGAGGGCCGCCTGTTCCCCGCCCATTTCGACCGCCCGCACCTGCTGGCGGCGCAGCCCATAGGCGGACAGGATACGTTCGGCTAGGCGGCGTTCATCGCTGCCCGCCAGACCGATGGCGACCCGCCGGCCCTTCAACTGCGCGATATCGGTCAGGTCGGTCTCGGCCCGGACCAGCACATGCAGCGATTCGTTATAGATCTCCCCCAGGATGGTCAGGTCCGCCGGCTTTGCACCGGGGGCGGGAAAGCAGCGGGCGGCGTAGATACGGTCGGCGGGGGCCAGCCCGGTTTCAACAGTACCAGAGGCCACCGCCTCCACAATGTCGCGGCGGTCGGGCAGGCTCTGCGCCAGGGCCACCAGCCCCTGAACGCCGCAGGCCCGGTCATCATCCTTGCAGGCGGGCATGCCGGGCGGGCGCGACAGGATGGAGGCCAGCGCAGTGCCCACATCGAACCCGCGTTCCCCCGACGGGTCCGCCGCAATACGCAGATAGCGCGCGGACGCATCCACACCCGCCGGTGCCCGGCCAAGGGCCATCAGTGCGGCCAACGGCACCGCCAACAGGGGAATTAACCAATATCTGGGGGGCATGGCACAGGCGCCCTACCAAGTTTGGGCTTATTCACGCCTATCCAGCCTGCCTGTCAAATGCGCCCTGGTGATGGCAGGCCGATAAGTTCCACCTGTTGCCGTCTGGATTCATTCCTTTTGGACAGGCGGGGCGGCCAGCGCATAGGCCACGATGGCATTGGCGTGACCGTGACCCATGCCATGGTCGGCCTTCAGCATGGCAACCAGTTCCATATGTCTGGCGGGCAGACGCTGTTTCACCAGATCCAGCCACTCCGCAACGGGGCGACCATATTTCTTTTCAATCGACGGAAAATAGGATGCAGGCCCCTTCACCGGTTCGTCAGCCATCGTCCACCCAACCCTCTGCGTTTCACGATGGATACAACCCATGCGCCGGGGCGTTGGTGCTGTAAACAGCCATGAAGGGTGTGGACGGGTCCGGCGTCACCGTTCCCAGGCTGAAACTAGCCTTTTGGGATACGCGCGGCCTTTACGCCCCCCCCTTGGCTGCGGCACTCTGTCCTTGAGGAAGCATCGCCATTGAGACGATGCCCGACGGGGGAAACGCGCATGGCATCACGGCTTGGCTCGATGCTGCTTGTCCTGGGTCTTCTGGGCGGTGCCGTCACCGCGCGGGCCGAACAGCAGATATTGCCCGCCGCCGCCAACCTGACCGCCGAGCAGCTTTTCGCTGTCGCCTTCCGCCCCATCATCGACAATGCCCTGAAACAGCCCAACATGCCGGGGCTGCTGGGCGATGGCTTGCGCCGCGTGGCGGCCTCTGACCGGACGCTGGGCATCGTATCGGTGCCGGGCCATCTGCTGCTGACCCGTGACGGGGTGGAACTGGCGCGCGTGGGGCTGCCGGGCGACATGATCCCCGAACGCTGGGCCAATACGACGGCGGAAATGCTGCGCGCCATCGCCGCCGCTTCCCCCGCCATCGCCGCCAAGGACCGGGAACAGGTCTGGCGCGACATGTTTGACGGGATGATGGCCGATCTTGACCCCTATTCCCGCTATGCCGAACCCAACCGGGCGCAGGGCGAACGCACCCAGCGCGAGGGGTATGACGGGATTGGCGTCGGCATCCGCAATGTCGACGGCTTTTACGAGATTTCCGACATGGTACCCGACGGTCCTGCCGCCGCCGCCGGGGTGAGGGTCGGGGACCGGATATTCGAGGTGGCGGGGACCCGTACCCTCGGCCTGCCCTATGACCGGCTGTCGGCCCTGATCCAGGGCCCGGAGGGCAGCTGGGTGGAAATGAAGCTAGGCCCCAGCGAGCAGCGCCCGCGCAGCATCACCATCCGGCGCCGTCATCTGGTGCCCAATACGGTTCAGGCTGCCTTTAATGACGGCATCGTTACGGTGCGCATCGAACGCTTCAACAACGCCACCCAGGATAATGTACGCCAGGCCATCCAGCGCTATCTGGACCGAGGTCCGGTGCGCGGCGTCGTCATGGATCTGCGCGGCAATCCTGGTGGGGTGATGGTGCAGGCGGTGGGCGTGGTGAACCTGTTCGTGCCGCAGGGCCGAATCATCACCACGCGCGGCCGCAACCCCAGCTCCATCCAATGGTTTGAGGCGCAGAAGCCGACCACCCTGTTCCCCGACTTGGCCCTGGTGGTGCTGATCGATGGGCAGACAGCCTCATCGGCGGAGATTGTGGCGGCAGCGTTGCAGGATGCGGGCCGCGCCCTGATCGTCGGCTCCTCCTCCTATGGCAAGGGCAGTGTGCAGCATGTGACGCAACTGCCCAATGGCGGCGAACTGTTCATCACCTGGAGCCGGATTTACGCGCCCAGCGGCTACAGCTTTGACGGCCAGGGCGTGCTGCCCAGCCTCTGCACCTCGCAGGCGGGCGTGAATGTGCAGTCACTGCTGGCCGCCGCCGCGCAGGGCGACAGGGGCGAACAGGCCAGCTTGAACCGTCAGCGTCTTGCCGCCCCCGATGATGCCGAGGCACTGGCCCAGTTGCGCGCCACCTGCCCGGCCAAGCCCGCCGACAGCGTGGCATCCGCCGCCGTGACGGTATCGCTGGCCCGCGCCCTGGTGGAAGATGTGGGTCTGTATCGGCAAGCCCTCGCATCCCGGCACATCAACGTTGCGGAGAGGTAGGGTCTTTGTCCTTGACAGACGAGGGCGGATGCGTAGATTCCGCCGCTGTGCCGCCGGGGTCTTCTTCCGGCGGAACTGGTTTATATGGATCGGCCGCGCGTCCTTGCGGTGGCCGCAAGTCAGACGCAGGTAGGGTATCATGGCTAAGCAGAACACCGTGCTGATCAAGCTGGTTAGCACCGCTGACACGGGTTACTTCTATGTGAAGAAGAAGAACCCCCGTAAGACGACTGAGAAGCTGGAATTCAACAAGTATGATCCGGTTGCTCGCAAGCACGTCGCCTTCAAGGAATCCAAGATGAAGTGATCTCCCGTTTGGGATGATCCTCTTTTGGATCGGGGTCACGGCCCTGACAAAGCAAAACCCCCGCCGGTCCGCCCGGCGGGGGTTTTGCTTTTGGGGCTTAGTTTGCGCTGTACGGCGAACGAGCGCAGAATTGTTGCTGGCACCCAGATGAGTAAGGTGATCGCTATGAAGGACTTGTCCCTGGAGTCAGAGGACCACGCCCAAGCGGTGCAAGAAGGGATTGAGCTTTCAAGTGCCGATTGGGCGGTGTTGGTTGCAGCGCTGGAAAATCCAGCGCCCGTCAATGATCGGCTGGCTCGGGCCTTCAGGGCCCACCGTCAAGCGGTGAAGAGTCAGGGTGCATTGAGATAATTGATAAAATCCGCCTCCCCGGCGAAGGCCGGGGCCCAGGGGCCAAGCGCCCGACGCCGGCAGCTGAAGGATTCCGGAAAATCGGCAGAGCCATTCAGGCAGCACAAGAGGGATAAACGCCAGATTCTGGTTCTGAGTCGCGAAAGCCGCGAACCGCACACTCAAATGCAAAAGGCCGCCTTGAGGGCGGCCTTTGATGCATTATGAAAGTCTTGTCTGGAGCGGGCGAAGGGATTCGAACCCTCGACCCCAACCTTGGCAAGGTTGTGCTCTACCCCTGAGCTACGCCCGCATTACCAGACAGGCCTGCCTTTCGGCAGTAGGTTATCGGAACTGGAGCGGGCGAAGGGATTCGAACCCTCGACCCCAACCTTGGCAAGGTTGTGCTCTACCCCTGAGCTACGCCCGCCCATTTCCGATGTCCGTCCGGGTCGTCCCCGGCGGTGAGCGCGGAATATAGCCATCAAACTTTGCCATGCAAGGACTTTTTTTCCAGGTCTGTACGGTTTTTGTCGAAAGCACCCTATCCTTGATGCATGGCACCCTATCGGGAGGTTTGCCGCGGGGCCATGGCCGCTCTATATAAGCCGGTGACGATCCCCGCATGACGGGGCCATGCATGATCACCCGATCCAGGAACAAGAACCCATGTTCTCGCCGACACCTTCGCCCCAGCCAAAGCCCGCCGCCAGCGACCTGATCAAGGATGGCAGCGACGCCGGTTTCATGGCCGATGTCATCGAGGCGTCACAGGAAGTGCCTGTCATCGTCGATTTCTGGGCCACCTGGTGCGGCCCCTGCAAGACGCTGGGGCCGATCCTGGAAAAGGCCGTCACCGCCGCCAAGGGTGCTGTGAAGCTGGTGAAGATCGACACTGACAAGCATCCGGCCGTGGCCGGGCAGCTGCGGGTGCAGTCGATCCCCACCGTCTATGCCTTTTTCCAGGGCCGTCCTGTGGACGGGTTCCAGGGCGCCCTGCCGGAAAGCCAGATCAAGGCCTTCATTGAGCGTCTGGTGAAGCTGTCGGGCGGCACAGGTGCCATCGACATCGCCGCCATCCTGGCGGAGGCCAAGGGCCTGCTGGATGCCGGTGATGCGCAGGGTGCTGCCGCTGTCTATCAGGAAGTGCTGGCAGAGGAGCCGGAGAATGCCGCCGCCTATGCCGGTGTCATCCGCTGCCTGCTGGCCGTGGGTGAGGCCGACGCCGCCAAGGGCATGATCGCCGACGCCCCGGCCGCTATCGCCAAGTCCGCCGAACTGGCCGCTGTGAAGTCGCAGATCGAACTGTCCGAACAGGCCGCCAAGGCAGGCCCCCTGGACGATCTGAAGGCCGCCGTCACCGCCGACCCGGCCAACCATCAGGCCCGTTACGATTACGCGGTGGCGCTCTTTGCCGCTGGCCGCAATGAGGAGGCGGTGGAAGCGCTGCTGGAGATCGTGAAGCGCGACCGGGAATGGAATGAAAAGGCCGCCCGCACTCAGCTGCTGAAGATGTTCGAGGCGCTGGGGCCCATGGACAAGCTGGTCATCCAGGCCCGCCGCAAACTGTCATCGCTGCTGTTCGCATGAGCCAGAACCCGTTCGACCTGCCTCATGATCAGTTGCCGGAGACCATCCCCGTCTTTCCGTTGACGGGGGTGCTTCTGCTGCCGCGTGGCAAGCTTCCGCTCAATATCTTTGAGCCGCGCTATCTGAACATGGTGCAGGACGCACTGGCATCGAACCGGCTGATCGGCATGATCCAGCCGCGTGATGGTGGGATGGGCAACCACCCGCCACTTTATGACACCGGCTGTGTCGGACGCATCACCAGCTTCAGCGAGACCGAGGATGGCCGCTTCCTGATCACCCTGACAGGGATCAGCCGGTTCCGAATTGCGGGCGAGGTGCCGACCACGCGCGGCTATCGCCGCATTATCGCCGACTGGTCGGCCTTCGCCGCTGACCTGGACGAGGATGAGGCCTGCGATCTGGACCGTGCCAGCTTGGACGGCACCCTGCGCGCCTATTTCAAGCAGCAGGGGATCAGCGCCAATTGGGACAGCATCGCCCAGGCACCGCTGGACCGGCTGATCACCTCGCTGGCCATGATCTGCCCCTTCGACGCGCCGGAAAAGCAGGCCCTGCTGGAAAGCCCCAACCTGAACAGCCGAGCCAAACTGTTGCTGGCGCTGGTGGAAATGGCCGTCCATCAGGGCGGCGACAATGAAGGTGGCGGCGCCCGCCACTAATCTTTTAGACCTTGAGGCTTGCCTCAAACTCGGAGTGCCCGCGATGACCGACGCCCCTAATCAGACCGACAGCGCCCGCGTCGATCCGCGCCTGCTGGAGATCCTGGTCTGCCCACTGACCAAGGCCCCGCTGCGCTATGATGCCGCCGCCCAGGAACTGATTTCCGATCAGGCGAAGCTGGCCTATCCCATCCGCGATGGCATTCCCATCATGCTGGTGGATGAGGCGCGCCGTCTGGACGATGCCGCCTGAATGAGCGAGGAGCGATTCGCCAGCGAGGCCGGCGGCAGTAGCCACTGGCCCATCGAACTGCGCCTGAACCGGGCCGAACGGCTGCTGTCCGTCAGTTTCGATGATGGCAGCAGCTTTGACCTTCCGGCGGAGTTCCTGCGCGTGGAAAGCCCGTCGGCAGAGGTGCAGGGCCACACCCCGGCACAGAAGAAGCTGGTGTCGGGCAAGCGTGATGTCGCCATCACCCGCGTCGATCCCGTGGGCAATTACGCTGTCCGCCTGAGCTTCGATGACGGGCATGACAGCGGCATCTACAGTTGGACCCTGCTGCACCGCCTGGGCCGCGAGCGGGAGACGCTGTGGCAGGCCTATCTGGACGCGCTGAGCGCCAAAGGCTTGTCGCGGTAAGCTATTTCAACACGCAATCATCCAGCCCGTCGCGGCGCACGATCTCCATTCGCTGCTGCAAGGTGCCCGCCCGGCCTGCGACATAGCGGCCCGGCGGGTTGGCCTTCCATTTCAGGGGGCTGGGCAGGATTGCAGCCAGCAGTGCCGCCTCTCGCGTGGTCAACGCCTCGGCCCCCTTGCCGAACCAGTGACGCGACGCCGCCTCCGCGCCATAGGCACCGGGAGCCCATTCGACAATGTTGAGATAGACCTCCAGGATGCGGCGCTTGGACCAGAAGGTCTCCACCAGCAGCGTGAACCAGAGCTCCACACCCTTGCGCAGCCAGGACCGGTCGGGCCAGAGGAAGGCATTCTTGGCCACCTGCTGGCTGATGGTGCTGCCGCCCCGTACCCGCTGATGCGTCTGGTTGCGCTCCAGCGCCTTTTCGACGGCCTCCATATCCACGCCCATATGGTCGCAGAAGCGGCTATCCTCCGCGCCGATGACGGCGCGGGCCAGATGCGGGCTGATGCGGTCGATGGGCCGCCAGGAATGGCTCCAGTCGGCCCCGCCCATGGCGCGGATCGCCATTAGCGGCGTGGCTGGCACCGGCAGGACGGCGTAGACCAGAACCCACAGGATGGAAAAGCCGAACAGCCCGGCGAAGCCCAAGGCCACGACCCGCGCGATGCGCCGCATGTTCCATCGCTTGTCCTGGGCCATCGGCCACAGACCTCCTTCGTCCTTTTCCGTCCACATCTTGGCGCAGACAGGGGGCGTAAAGCACCGTAAAAAGACGGGCCTTCCGACCCACGCCCAAGGATGATCCGCGATGTACAGGCTTTATGGCAATTCCGGCATGGCCAATCTGGCCCCGCACATGGCCCTGGAAACCATCGGCGCACCCTATGAAATGGTGCGGGTGGATACCGCGTCGAAGGAACATCATGGCGAGGCCTATCTGCGCCTGAACCCCACGGGCCGCGTGCCGGTGCTGGTGGATGGCGAGCAGCCGATCTTTGAGACAGCCGCCATCCTGCTGCATCTGGCCGACCGGCATCCCGACGCCGGCCTGATGCCGCCGCTGGGCAGCATGGAACGGGCGCTGGCCTATCAATGGCTGATCCACCTGACCAATTCGGTCCAGGTCGCCTATCTGGCCTACTATTACCCCGAACGTCAGGTGGCAGACCCGGCCCTTGCCGGCAGTGTGAAGCAGGCGGCAGAGGCGCGGGCGGGGGAACTGTTCGACCTGTTGGACAAGGCGCTGGAAGGGCGTGAGTGGCTGACGGGGGACGAGCCGGGGATCGTGGATTTCATGCTGCTGATGCTGACGCGCTGGGGCCGCAATTTCGTGGGGCGGCCGCCGCGCCTTCTGCCCAATATCGGCGCGCACGCGGCCCGCACGGCCGCCCTGCCCGCCGTCATCCGGGCCTTTGAACAGGAAGGGCTGGCCCAACCCTGGTATTGAAATCCAAGACGTCTCCTGCCCTTCGCGCTCCGGCTTTCCCCACCGATTCGCCCCCTCCACCACCCTTGGATGGCTGGATTGTCGGAAATGCGGATTGACGTCGCGGGCGCGAAGGGCCAATTAGCGCCCCATGCATGAAAAGACGTAACCCGCCCCCGGGTCCCGTGCGGGATGCCAGGGGGGCCAAAGCCCGACCGAACCCGCGATGACGGGTTGGCGCGGAAAGCTTGTGGCGTACCTGGACCCTGCGGCCATCGGTGCCTGATGCACCAAGGCTTATCGCGAGCATGGGGGATCACCGGGATCGAGCGCCGCTTTCGGCATGGAATTTCCGAACGTTCCGGCCCGGCCGGGGCGTTCACCGCCTATCGGATCGCATCGGCCCGGCCGGTGCCGGACGGGGCGGACCAACCAGAAGGAGACGAGACCTTGACCGAACAACTGCTTGCCGGAAAGAACATCGCCATTCTCGTGGCCAATGGCTTCGAAGAGCTGGAGATGACCGAGCCGCAGCGCGCCCTGCTGAAGGCCGGTGCCAAGCCGAAGGTGATTTCGCCCGAACAGGGCTTGGTGAATGGCTGGCACGGCGCTTCCTGGGGCCATTACTTCCCCACCGACCGTCATGTTGGTGAAGTCCTGGCTGCCGATTTCGACCTGCTGGTCCTGCCGGGCGGCGACCGTTCGGTGGCCAAGCTGGCGACCAACCCGCACACCCGCCGCATCATCGGCAGCTTCGTCGACAGCGGCAAGGGCATCGTGGCCTTTGGCAAGGGCGTGGAGCTGCTGGCCCTGGTGGAGCGTATCAAGGGCCGCACCGTGACCGGTGCCGACAGCGCCCGCGCCGCCCTGGAAGCCGCCGGCGCCAAGTGGTCGGATGACGAGATCGTCCAGGACCGCTTCCTGCTGACGGCCAAGAGCAACGAGGATATGTCGGGCCTGATCGACGCCATGCTGCGGAACTTCACCGCCGCCGTCGAACAGCGCAAGGCCGCCGCCTGATATTTCAGGCTGGTTTCGACCGCTGACGAAAAACCCCGCCATCCGATGGATGGCGGGGTTTTTGTTGGGTGCAGCGCACCGATTCTCAGTGGGCGTTGGCCTGCTGAAACGCGGCCTTCTGTTCGGCGGTCGCGTCGCGCTGGTATCTGGCCTTCCATTCGTCATAAGGCATGCCATAGACGAGTTCGCGCGCCTCGGCATCGCTGACCTGCACGCCCTTTTCTTCGGCGGCGGCGCGGTACCATTTCGACAGGCAGTTCCGGCAGAAACCCGCCAGATTCATCAGGTCGATATTCTGCACATCGGTGCGGGCCTGCAGATGCGCCAGCAAACGGCGGAAAGCCGCAGCTTCAAGTTCGATACGGGTCTGGTCGTCCATGGTCGGGCTTCCCTAGAATTGATCGGTCGGACATGCCAACCCAGCTGGTGTATCCCAGGCCGGTTTTAAAGGAAACCATCTAAAATTTTAACCTATTACTAGGTGTTATTTTTCTAGTTGCTGCAATCGTCAGGGCATGTATCAATAGCGTCAAGACAAGAACATATAACCAAAAGTATCCATATCAGCTGCTCAAACAGGGAACCCGAATGGTTATCGACATGCGCACCCGTTTGCCCCACGGGCATATCGCCACCCACGCCGCCAATATCAACTTTCATGCCCAACAGCTGCGCCGCTGCGCCGACGAGCTGAATGAGGCGCTGGCGGCCCTGCAGGCGCTGGATATGAATGCCCTGCTGACGGAGTTCGAAGCGGCGCGCTGAACGCCTGTTCGCTTTGACCGGGCGCGCCGGTCTTAGGTCAGGTCGAGCCGAAGGTGAGCCCTGACAGATAAGGCTTTCAATCCTTTGCTGTCAGGGCGGGGCGAACGCCCCGACCTGACCTACGGTGCTGAGCCGCGCCGTCATCCCATCCCGGCGGCGATGACGCCGGGCAGCAGGCGTGCCAGCCGGTCTGCCCAGGCATCGGCCCCGGCCTGATCGCCGATCAGGTCCTGACGGATTTCCAGCATCAGCACGGGCAGGTTCGCGGCCTCCCCATGATGGATGATGGTGAAATCGGTGCCGGTACGGGCGCTGTAGGGTTCATTGTCACCTACGGTCAGGTCGCCTTCAGCCCGCAACGCCGCCAGCATGGGCAGAGCCAGTCGCCCGTCGCGGTTCCACAACACACCCACCTGCCAGGGCCGCTGGAACCCGTTCATGTACGGTGTGAAACTGTGGATGGAAATCAGGACAGGCACCTGCCCCTGCGCCTGGATACGGGCACGCTGATCCGCGATGGCATCGTGATAGGGCTGATACAAGGCCTCCATGCGCAGGGCGCGGGCGGTCTCCGACAGGTCCTGGTTCGCCGGGATCGGCGTGCCGTCGCTGATGGCGGGCATCAGGGTCGGGCTGTCGGGCCAGCGGTTGCAATCCACGACCAGCCGGGAATAGACCGACAGAACCGCCCGCGCGTCCAGCCGCCGGACCAGGCCCTCCGTCACCGCCGCCGCCCCGATATCCCAGCCGATATGCCGGTCCAGTTCAACCGAAGGGACGCCCAGCCCGTGCAGGGCCGTGGGCACGGCCTTGCCGGCATGGTCGCAGACCAGCAGCAGGGGATTGGAAGCGTCCGGGTTCAGGATGCGGACGGGCGCCGGATCGGCGGCGGTCAGCAAGGCGGGAGCGGCGATATCCATGCCTTCCTGATTATCGCAATCTCCGGTTCTGTGAAAGCGCTCACCCAATCAGCCAGCGCAGTATCCGGTCGATCCGGTCGCCATAGGGCGGGCGGATCAGGCGCGCGGCGCTGAACCGGCTGGCCTGGAAGAGGGACCGTTCATGGCTGAAGGTGCGAAACCCCGCCTCGCCATGATAGGTACCCATGCCGCTTTCCCCGATGCCGCCAAAGGGCAGCGCATCCTGGGCAGCATGCAGCAGCGTATCGTTCAGGGTGACGCCTCCGGACCGCGTGCGGGACAGCACGAAATCCACATCCAGCCTGCGGTGGCTGAACAGATACAGCGCCAGGGGGCGCGGGCGGCTGTTCACGATGGCCACCGCTTCCTCCAGCGCGCGATAGGGCAGGATGGGCAGGATCGGCCCGAAAATCTCTTGCCGCAGGATGTCGGCCTCTTCGGGCACTTGCCATAGCAGGGTGGGCGCCAGCTTGCGCCGCGCCGGTTCCAGCGCCTCACCCGCCGGGTTGATGAAGCGTGCATGGGCGCCGCGCCGCCTGGCATCGTCGATCAGGGCCATCAGCCGCTCATACTGCGCCTCGCTGATGATGGCCGTATAGTCCGGGTTATCGCCCAGCCGGGGGTAAAGCCGGGTGGCCGCACGCTCAAAATGCTCCACAAAGGCCAGTTCCTGGCCGGCGGGAACCAGAACATAGTCGGGCGCGATACAGGTCTGGCCGGCATTCAGCAGCTTGCCCAGCGCGATCCGTTCCGCGGCCTGTCCCAGGTCATGACCGGGACCGATGATGACCGGCGATTTGCCGCCCAGTTCCAGGGTGACAGGCATCAGCGTGTCCGCCGCCGCCCGCATCACCTGCCGCCCCGCGCCGCTGGACCCGGTGAACAGCAGATGATCCAGCGGCAGATGGCAGACGGCCTGCGCCATGTCCACGCCCCCGGTCACCACCGCCACCTCTGCCGGATCGAACACTTCGGCCAGCAGACGTTCCAGAAGGCCCGTGGTGCGCGGCGTGCGTTCCGATGGTTTCAGCAGCACGCGATTGCCGGCGGCAATGGCGGCGGCAATCGGCACCAGGGCCAGTTGGATAGGATAGTTCCAGGGGCTGATGATCCCCACGACGCCCAGCGGCACCGGTTCCACCCGCGCCCGACCGGGAAGAAATGGCAGGGCCACGCCCATGCGCCGGGGTCGCATCCAGCGGCGGAAATGCCGGCGGGCATGGCGGATGGCCGACAGGCTGGCATGGATATCGGCCAGCCGCGTTTCATGCGGCGACCGGTGGCCAAAATCCTGCGACACCGCCTCAACCAGGGCCGTCTGATATTTCAACAGGGCGCGGGCCAGATGGTCCAGGGCATCATCGCGGCGTTCAACCGACAAGCCCCCGTCCCGCCGCCAGCCGGCGCGCAGCTGTGCGAAGGCGCTGTTCAGGCGCTTGTCGGCGGCGACCGATAGACGGTGGCGCACCTGACCTGTCGGGAACTCGATGACGGCATCGGCCATGACGCCTCCCTCCCCGTCCGGCATCGGGTGGCGTCGCCGCCAAGGGAGGGCGGTGACGTCAGGCGCGCCGGAACCGCTCGATCTTCATGATACGATAACCCAACGAGGGCAGGAATTTCGGTTCCGCCCGGAACTTGGCATCACGATCGGTCGTACCAGGGACAATATAGGTACGGCCATTGGCCCATTCCATGGCCTGATCCCCGGCAATCCCGCTTTCGGCGCCACCCGTATTGGTGATCATCACTTCCCACAGCTTGCCATGCCCGATGGTGGCGCGATCAAACATGTAAAGCCGCTGTTTCGGTGCCTCTGACAGGGCCTGGATCTCGGCTTCCAGCACCGCGCGGGCATCGGTCACCTCGGCGATGTCGGCCCGCAGCTTACCCAGTTCCTCACCCACCTGATTGCACAGGCCACGCAGCGTGTTGCACGCCACTTCCAGCTTATGCTGATCCTCCTCCACGGCGCGCAAGTCGCGCTGATACTGCGCCACATCGCCCTCGATCCGGCGCATGACGGCGGCGGCATAGGCGATGGAGACCATGACGACCAGAATGACGCCAACCTGAATCAGCATGGGCCTTACTCCGCCGCCATCGCGGCCGGGCTGGCCGGCACGGCCTTGGACAGGATGAAGCCGCTGTCGGGCGGAAAGTTGGTGCGCGCGATGCGGTTGGCATCGTCGGCATTGTCGGCCCAGATTTCCACGAAATGCTTCACATGCCGGAACTTGCAGTCCTTCACGACATTCTGTCCCAGCGTCAGCGTGCTGCCCAGCGTCATGGCCACCACGAACAGACGGCGCGATCCCGACGGATCATTCACTTCATGGATGATGACGTAATTATCTTCCTTGGCGACCTTCAGGCGACGCTGGGCATCCACCAGCTGTGTGGCGGCGGCCTTACGCTCCACCTCTGCCTGACGCACACTTTCCTGACCGTCGCGATAGGTCTTGGTCAGTTCTTCCTGCTTGCGGTGCAGCTCACGATTCTGCTCCGTCACGCGGGTGATGTGGGCGCGACGGGAGTAGTACAGAATCTGACGGACAAGCGCGATGCTGACCGCGCCAATGGCCGACAGAATGCCAATCACGAACAGAACGGTATTCATTTCCAATGTGGCAATCCCGCGCCGCCGATCACATGCTGATTCACCCGCGTATCGATACCGGTGAATCATTATGTATTATACCACCACTGGCGGCACTTGTCGCGGGCCGGAACCTATCCGAAAGCTATAAGACAGCGCTATCCAAGCCGCAGGCCGGCACGTGACAGTGCTGCCGGCCAATCCTGCCCCGACAGATAGGACATCTCCGCGTTGCGCGCATCCACCACCGGGTCCAGCGCCGCCAGTTCCGCGTCAGGCAGGGCCGGATGGACCATAACCAGCCCTCCCTCCGGCAATCCGGAAAGGAAACGATCCATCAGGGCCGGGAAGTCGCCCGTGAAGCCATAGATGCCGCTGAAGCCATTATTGGTGGGAATGGCACGGGTTGCCGCCTGTCGGGCCAGCCCACGCGACAGCGACGCGATGAACAGCGCCTTGGCCGCGGTCACCCCACGCCGGATGATCCGACCCGCTGGCTCTGCGCAATCGCGCAGCCAGACCGAACCGGGCGGATAACGTCGGGCCATTGCATCCAGCAGCAGCGGCCTGATACCGGGCAGAATATGCAGATGCTGATGCCCGTCAATGAAGTGCGGGGCCCGGCCCATCGCCTGTTCGAACGCGTCCAACTGCCGCGCAATCTCTGCCGACAGGTCACGTTGCGCCGCCCCACCCGACAGCAGCCCAGCATGCGCCAGGGCCAGCCAGCGGCCCAGGGCGGGAAAGCGGCCATCGGGGCACAGAGCCGGCATCGGCCCCAGGGGCGACAGACCACCCGTCAGGGTCAGATGTACGCCGGCCTGAAACCCGTCCGGCGTGTCCAGCAATCGTCTGGCATCCTCGCGCCAGCGTCGCCCCGGCACCATGGCCCCGGTCCCCGACAGACGCCCGGCCCGCGCCAAGGCCAGGATGCCGTCTGACACGCCCGGCGACAGGGCGTAATCATCGGCAATGACCAGAATATTCCGTGGTGCCACCATCTGCCCGCTTCATGCCCGCCTGCGTTTGCAGCCGAGACCATAACATCCCAGCGGTCAGCCGTCGTATTTAAGGTTTGCGACCGGCTGGGCCTTGTCCCATTCCTCGCCCTTCACTGCGGCGGCGGCATCGGCCACGAAAACCCAGCGCCCGTCCGGTGCCCGCTTGACGACCGTCATGAACTTGCTGTTGCTGATGCGTGGCTGCCCGTCGGGTCCCTTGAACTCAAAACGAGTGAGGCCGGTATCAACCGCGACATCGCCCAACCATTTCCGCTCCAGCAGCCGGAAATCCAGTTTCGCGGCGACACCCTTCTCGCGGGCTTGCCGCATGGGTGGCCCGAACAGCTCCATGATCCGGTCACGTCCCATAAGGGGCAGGTTAGTATCGCGACCAGACAGGTATGTTGCTTCCGGCGCATAGATGGCCTCGTAGCCATCCGCGTCCTGCGCCGCCAGGACAGCGCTGAGCCGTTCATAGACCGCGTTCACTGCTGCATTGTCGGTGGCATTGTCGGCCGCCGCCGCAGGCCCGCCGAACATCAGCGCCGCCGTCAGGGCCGCCGCAGCCATCCTTGAACCGATCCACATGTTTTCCATCCTGCCACGATGCCATTGAAGGGCAGGGACTGTGGCGGGCACGGTCCCACCCCGGCAATCGCTATATGGTTACTGGATGGTCTCATCCTTTCAGGCCTGCAATCGACTGGCATCCTTAAGCGGCAGGCGCGCGGGTCATTTCCAGGAACACATCCTCCAGGTCGCTTTCGACCATGGACAGGTCCTTCACGGCCAGGCCCGCCGCCGCCATGGCCCCCAGAAGATCCGCCACGCGGGTCTGGCTGGGCTTGTAATGAATGGCCAGACGGCGCGGGCCGTCCAGCTTGGCGTCAAAGCCACGGAAAGCCTCGGGCACCGCCGTCAGGTCGGCATCCAGGGTGACAACCATTTCCTTGCTGTCGATACGGCTCAACAGCTTTTCTGTCGATTCGCAGGCCACGACCTGACCGTGATTGACGATGGCGATCGTGTCGCAGAGTTCCTGCGCTTCTTCCAGGTAATGGGTGGTCAGGACGATGGTGGTGCCGGCCTTGTTCAACTCGCGCACATGCGCCCACAGGCTTTGCCGCAATTCCACATCCACGCCGGCGGTCGGTTCGTCCAGAACCAGGACCGGCGGGGCATGAACCATGGCCTTGGCCACCATCAGGCGGCGACGCATGCCGCCCGACAATGTGCGGGCATAGGCATTGGCCTTGTCCTTCAGGCCTACCGCCTCCAGCAGGGCGTCGGTCTGACGTTCCGATTTCGGCACGCCATAGAGGCCAGCCTGCAAATCCAGGATCTCACGCGGGGTGAAGAACGGGTCCAGGTTCAGTTCCTGCGGCACGACGCCAATAGCGGCGCGGGCCGACCGGGGCTGTTCGTCAATATCGATGCCCCAGATGCTGGCCTTGCCGCTGGTCTTGTTCACCAGACCGGCCAGGATATTGATGGTCGTGCTCTTGCCCGCCCCATTGGGGCCCAGTAGGCCGTAGATCGACCCGCGCGGGATGGTCAGCGAAATGCCCTTCAGCGCCTCCTTCGGGGGCGATTTGGGCGTACCGCGATAGGTCTTGCGCAGATCCTTGATCTCCACTGCGGCGGCGGGGGCGTGGCCGGCGGCGGCGATGTCGGTGGAACGGTTCAGGCTGTCAGGCATGGGGGGCGGGTTCCCGATGGGTGGGCGACGGTGCGTCGTCGCAGAACATGGGTCTGGCGTACACCCCCCGCCGCCGCCGGTCAATTTGCCGAAGGGCAGAGGGCATCCAGGGGCGGGTCCGGCGGCCTTGCGCAAACCGCGCGCCGGAGTATGATGCGCCGCCCCCCGGATATCGGGACCCGAACAGTAAGCTTCAAGGAACGACACACATGCAGCCGGCCGAGACCATCTATATCGACGAAGACACCGTCGGCTGCGATGGCGGCGGCGGCGCATTGGGCCATCCGCTGGTCTATCTGACCCTGTCGCCCAAGGGCAGTGTCGATTGCCCCTATTGCGGTCGCCATTATGTGCAGACCGAAGCTGGCAAGGCCGCCGGCGGTGGCCACGGCCACTGATTAAAGCGTTCCCTCAGGTGCCGGGCGTCGCCATCCGGCGGCTTGGCTCACGCCGCTACCAAGCGGCGGGCCGGCAGACGCCGGCCTTTGGGCGATACAATCCTTGGCCCGCTGACGTCTCAGCCAATCAGCAGTATCGGGCCCGGATGGATGGTGAATTTCGCCGTCCGGGCTGTCATTTCTTGTGTGCGTGCGAAGAAGCTGCGGTGCGGACCTGTACGGGCCGGTGCCATTGCTGAACCCGGTCGCATGAAATCATCTGCCGCAACCTGCCGGTCCACGGGCACCAGGGCCAGACCGCTGAACGCACCTTCCGCCGCCTGCTGACAGCCAGCAGGCAGTGCTGCACCGGGAGCCATCCGCGCCGGCATCGCGTCCATCAGCAAGGCAGCTCGTTCAGCGAAAAGCTGGACCAGGAAGAACCCGTCGCGCCCCGCCGCCGCCCCACACCCGGCATGGGTCCAGCGCGGATCCAGGATGTTGGCACGGTGCCCCGGTGACTGCATCAGGTTGTCCACCGCCAGCCGTCCTGCCGCCTCGGCCCGGTCGGGATCAAAGAAACTGTTGGTGAACAGGTTTTCCGCATTCACCCCCACCATGCGCCGGTGCAGAAGGGCGATACGGTCGCCCGGATGGCGTCCGCCTGAATCTTCATGCGCGAAAGGGGCACCTGCCGCCAGCTGTGCGGCATAATGGCGCGCGATCATGCTCAATTCCGAATCATCGCGAAGGAAGGACGCGCCCTCCGCCAGACGGATGGCACCCACCGCCCGCGCCGCCGCCACTTCCGCCTGAAACAGCGGGTCGCCTTTGGCGGGTGTCCCGGATTCCTGCTGGAAATCCTGAAACCGGCCCAGATAGGCCGGGATTTCCGTAAAAGGCAGGGCATTGGCCGCCATCAGCGTTGCCGGATCGGCAATGGCAGCGGATGCGGGCCGGGGCAGCAGCAGGCCCAAACCGCCCAACAGCAATGCCCGGCGCCCCACCCCACCCGTTCGGACATAACCATCCGCACATGTGACAAGCGGGCAGTCATCCCCTAACCTGAACAGGCATTGCATCCCGATTCCTACCGTATATAGTAGTTAATTGTCGTTTCTTGACGATTACTTGTAAACGACAGTTTAACAAAGTCCAGCCCCGTCCGTTTCACCACATCCGATCATCACCATCGCATCATGTCGAGACCGAGCCAGAATAATGCCAGCCAGCATCACACGGCACACCGTCTTCCGGTGACCAAGCTGCCGTTCGTGGGCGAGCGCGCGGACGGGCGTTTCGGTTACTGGGTTTTGCCCGACATGGACGAGGGCCAGGACCTGCGCATCACCGGACGTACCTTCGCCGCCTGGTATCTGCTTTATGCGGAATATAATGGACGGATGGCGGCGGAGGATCTGATGGACCGGATCGAACGCGAAATGCCCTCCCGCTACCCCGCTGTTGACCGCGCCTTTCTGGCGGAGGTGATGTCCCGCCGGTCTCAGAACAGCAGCGCTGCCTGATAGGCGATTCGGGTCGGCCTTTCACTTATTCCGACAGATCTGCCGATCATATCTGTTCACATGCCTGTGGATAAGTCTGACGCTGAGCCCCTGTCCCGCTCTGGTGGTTCAGCCGTTGGCAGACAGCTTCCCCGCTGTTTTCGCATGGCTTTTCCTTCAAATGTAAAAGTTTGTCCCCTATCGCCGCCGGTTACCATTGCGTAACAATTGGGGGGTTGGAGGATGGGGCCGACCGAACTAGTTGGAAGGTGTCAGCATCTTGATCGGGGTTTGCTGCCGAAAGTCGTCTTTACGGACGACTGAGGATGCCTGACAAAAACAATTAACGAAGCTTGCTGTCCCATCCATGGGATAGAATGGCTTTTCAATGACATGTACCGGTGGCACCGCAGACCAGTAGCACGCACACCGGAAGGATCGGACAGGAAGATGCGCCTGCCATTTCAGATTGCCACGGCTGTTGCCATCGTCGCCATTGGCGGCGGCGCCTGGTACGTGACCGGGCGCGATGGCGGCAAACCCGCCGCACAGCAGCAGGCAGCCGCCCGCCCCGTGAATGTCGTCGCCACCCATGTGTCGCGCGGCGACATCGCCGTCACCTTTGACGCGGTGGGTAGCCTGCGCGCGAATGAGGCGGTGACGGTGACGGCCAAGACGGCCGGTCTGGTCAAATCCATCAATTTCACCGAAGGCCAGCTGGTCCAGGCCGGCGCCATTCTGATCGAACTGGATGACCGCGAAGCGCGGGCCAATCTGGCGGTGGCGGAGGCGGGGCGCCGCAATACCGCACAGCTTCTGGACCGCGCCCGTTCCCTGCTGGCCAAGCAGAATGTGGCACAGGCCCGTGTGGATGAACTGTCGCTGCAACTGGCCGGGAACGAGGCAGAGGTACGGGCGGTGCAGGCGCGTCTGGCTGACCTGACCATCCGTGCCCCCTTCACCGGTTATACCGGTCTGCGACAGGTCAGTCCCGGTGCGCTGGTGCGTCCGGCTGATCCCGTGACGACGCTGGACGACACCCGCACGGTGAAGCTGGAATTCACGGTACCCGAATCGTCGCTGCGTTATCTGCGCGACGGGATGGAGATCGCGGCGCAGACCACGCTTTATCCCGACCAATCCTTTGTGGGCAAGGTGACAGCCATTGATACCCGCATCGATACCGTCACCCGCACCGTTGCCGCCGTGGCGGAGATCGACAATAAGGATGGGCGTCTGCGTCCCGGCCTGTTCATGACAGTGCGCCTGACGCTGGATAACCGCGTCAATGTGGTACTGGTGCCGGAAGAATCGCTGGTGCCCGTGGGCGACCGGCAGTTCGTGTTCCTGGTGGCATCGGGCAAGGTAGAACGCCGAGCCGTCACCATTGGCGCGCGTTCGCGTGGCGTGGTGGAAGTGGCAGAGGGCCTGAACGGCGGTGAGCTGATCATCACGCGCGGCGTGCAGAAAGTGCGCGATGGCGTTCCGGTGCAGGCCGAAATCGTCAGCGCGCCGGCCGCCAGCGCCACACAATCGGCTGCCCGCCCCGCGCCCTGACGGCCTATTGACGGCGGCTGCGTGCGGTCGCCCCTTCGCCGCCCCGATCTTCCGGTCCGCCGGGACGGCATCGACATGGACATGACAGCGACACGCCTGGGAAACCAACCATGGTGATCTCCGACATTTCGATCCAGCGCCCCGTGCTTGCCTTCGTGATCAGCGCCATGCTGGTCGTGTTCGGCGTGCTGGGATATGAAAAGCTGCCGGTGCGCGAGCTACCGAAGATCGATTATCCCATCGTGTCGATCAGCACGACATATCCCGGCGCCAGCGCCGAGGTGGTGGATAATGAGATCACGGAACGGATCGAAGGTGTCATCAACGGTATCGAGGGCGTGAAGACCATCCGCTCGCGGTCCCGTGAAGGCAGTTCGTCCGTGTCGGTGGAGTTCGAGATCGACCGCGACATCGACGCCGCCAGCAATGATGTGCGCGACCGCGTGGGCCGGATCAGCGACAGCCTGCCCGAAGAGGCGGAGTTGCCGGAAATCAGCAAGGTCGACGCCGACAGCAATCCCATCATGTGGATCACCCTGTCGTCCGACCGGATGAGCCAGCTGGAGCTGACCGACTTCGTGCGCCGCTATTACCTGGATGCACTGGGCACCGTGCCCGGCGTGGCGTCGGTGCGCATCGGCGGGCGTCGCGATTTCGCCATGCGGGTCTGGTTGGACCGCAACGCCATGGCCGCCCGCCGCGTGACAGTACAGGATATCGAAGCCTCCATCCGGCGGGAAAACGCCGAACTGCCTGCGGGCCGCATTGAAAGCAGCCAGCGTGAATTCACGGTGCGCACCGATACGCGCCTGAACCGTCCCGAACAATTCTCCTCCATCCTGGTCCGCCAGGACGGGGCCAACTGGATTCGCCTGGGCGATGTCGCCAAGGTGGAGGTGGCGGCCCGTGATGACCGTGGCGATTTCCGCATCAATGGCGGGTCCGCGATCGGCCTTGGCATCATCCGTCAATCCACCGCCAACACGATGGAAGTGTCGGAAGGTGTGCGCAAACTCTTGGGGGAGTTCCGCCGCAACCTGTCACCGGGGATGAGCCTGGAGGTCCGTCAGGACGACGCCACCTTCGTGGGCCAGTCCATCTATGAAGTGTTCCACGCCATCGCCGTCGCCATCGGGCTGGTGGTGCTGGTGGTCTGGGTATTCCTGCGTACCTTCCGCGCGACCTTGATCCCGGTCATCGCAATCCCGGTGTCGCTGGTCGCGGCCTTCGGCGTCATGGCAGCCCTGGGCTTTTCCATCAATGTGCTGACCCTGCTGGCCTTTGTGCTGGCCGTCGGTCTGGTCGTGGATGACGCCATCATCGTGGTGGAGAACATCTCCCGCCGGATCGAGGAAGGAGAGCCGCCGCTGCTGGCAGCCTATCGCGGGGCACGGCAGATCGGCTTTGCCGTGATCGCCACCACTGCTGTGCTGATTGCCGTGATCGCGCCCCTGTCCATGCTGCCGGGCGATCAAGGCCGCCTGTTCCGCGAATTCGCCATGGCGCTGATGGCCGCCATCGCCTTTTCCTGCATCGTGGCGCTGACCCTGTCGCCCATGCTGTCATCGAAGCTGCTGCGCGGCCATCAGGAGGCGCGGGGCCTGTTCCGCCTGTCGGAGGCGTTCCTGGATGCTCTGACCCGTGGTTACACGGCCCTGCTGCGTCAGGCACTGTCGGCCCGCACCCTGGTGCTGGCGCTGATGGCAGGGGCTTTGGTCCTGACGGCGGTCCTGGGTCGCACCTTGCCCAGCGAGTTGGCGCCCGTGGAAGATCGCGGCGTGGCCCGCATCTCCATCACCGGCCCGGAAGGCGCCAGCCTGGATTACACCATGCAGGAAGTGTCGCGGGTCGAGGCCCTGTTGCAGCCCTATCTGAAGTCGGGGGAGGTGGACAGCGTGCTGACCATCGTCAATCCCGGCTTTGGCGGCAATTCCGGCGTCAACCGCGCCTTCGTTGTCATGCGCACCCCGTCCTGGGCAGAACGCGTGACCAGCCGCTCTGTGCCGGAAATTGTCAGTGAACTGCGCCCCAAACTGTCGGCGATGCCCGGTTCGCGCATTGTCCCCATCCTGCCCTCCGGCCTGGGTGGCGGCGCATCCGCCAACCAGCTGCAGGTGGTGATCGGCGGCAACACGTTCGAGGAGTTGGCCGATTGGCGTGATGCCCTGATCGAACGGTTGCAGCAATATCCCGGCCTGACCGGCTTCTCCGCCGATTATGACGAAACCAAGCCGCAGCTTTACGTAACGGTGGACCGTAACCGCGCCGCCGACCTGGGCGTACCTGTCACCACCATCGGTAGCACCCTGGAAACCATGCTGGGGGAGAAGCTGGTCACCCGCTATCTGGACCGGGGCGAGGAATATGACGTGGTGCTGCGGGCAGAGGCGGGCGACCGCGCCAATCCGCGCGACCTGTCCAATATCTTCGTGCGGTCCACGACGGGCACCAGCACGGGGGATCTGATCCCGCTGGCCAACCTGATCCAGGTGCGCGACGTGGCCGGGGCCACCGAACTGAACCGCTATAACCGCCTGCGTTCCATCACCATCACGGCCAACCTGACCGAGGGTGCGGTGATGGGTGACGCCATCCGCGAGGTGCGTCAGGCCGCCGCCGAGGTGCTGCCCGCCGAGGCCCGTATCAATTTCGAAGGGGCCGCGCGGTTGCAGCTGGAGGCCAGCAGCGCCATCTGGTTCGCCTTTGGTATGGCCATGCTGGTGGCCTTCCTGGTGCTGGCGGCACAGTTCGAGAATTTCCGCCTGCCGGCCATGATCCTGGGATCGGTGCTGCCCGCCGGCCTGGGCGGTATCCTGGCCATCTCCATCACGGGCATGTCGCTGAACACCTATACGCAGATCGGCCTGATCATGCTGATCGGCCTGATCGCCAAGAACGCCATCATGATTGTGGAGTTCGCGAACCAGCTGCGTGAAGAAGGGCATGAACTGATGGAGGCGGTGGTGGAGGCTTCCCGCCTGCGCCTGCGCCCCATCCTGATGACCTCCATCGCGACCGTGTTCGGTGCCTTGCCGCTGGCTCTGGCACATGGGGCCGGTGCGGAAAGCCGCATGGCCATCGGCTGGGTCATCGTGGGCGGCGTGACGGTGGGGACGGCCCTGTCCCTGTTCATCACGCCCGTGTTCTACAGCATGTTCGCCCGCGGCGTGCAGCCCATTGGCGTCATCCGCCGCATGATCGAGGAGGAAGAACGCCTCCACAACACCCCGCCGCAGGTGCCGGCGGAATAATCAAGGCGGCCAAGACGTTGTCATGAAGAAGGGGGAGCGGACAACCGCTCCCCCCTTTTTGCATCACGGATCAGCCAGCACTGCGAAACGCCGTCAGCGTCACGACCAGATCATTGAAATCGCGGTCGGAACCGGTGCCGGCATCATCCAGCGACACGACATAGGTATTGAGGTAAGTGGCGGTATAGCTGGCCACCGACTGGTTGGACACCAGCACGCTGGGCGTATTGCCGCCCCCGGTGGTGATCACCAGATTCAGGGGCCAGCGGGAACTGTCACTCGGTACCGTCGCGGTACCCGTGGTGAAGTTCCAGTTCACACCGCTGACGGTCTTGTTGACCAGAACGGTGCCGCCCTGGTCCACGACCTGCACCGTGTAGGTGCCGCTGGACTGGGTGTTCAGGACATAGGTGAAGTCTTGCCCGGGGGCGAAGCCGCCCAAGGTCACGGTGGACGTGGCCATGATCCCTCCAATTCTCTCGTTCCCGCCGCGCATCATCGCGGCGTGGGAGACAATGGCATGGACCTATATCTAATGCACTTTTAAAGACTATAAAATTATAAAATATGCTCGTTATAATAATCTATAGATGTGAAGATACTTTGAAATAGCGTATGAAAGTGTGCCATCAGCAAATCTAATAGTAGTATCCGCATCTCGGTGTATGACAAAGGGGGAAGCGGTTGCCCGCTTCCCCCTGTCGGCGCTGGAGACTCGGAAAGGAGGATGGGGATCAGCCCATATCCACCGGGATGGTCAGGAAGGCCGTTGTCTCGCCACGGCGGACCTGCACCAGGGCATTCTTACGACCGGCCTTCGACGCGGCCTTCACCTGGGCCGCCACGTCGGACGGGCTGATCACCGCATTGTTATTGACGGCAGTGATCAGGTCGCCGGGGCGCAGCCCCTCCACCCCATCACCCACATCCAGCACCACCACGCCGCTGGCGTCGCTGGAAAGGCGCAGACGCTGACGCCACTGTTCGGTCAGGCCGGACAGTTTCAAGCCTGCCACTTCCTCGCCTTCCTGCTTCTGCGCTTCGGCCTTTGCCAAACGCTGCTGCGGTTGGCCGGGGGCCTGTTCGACGGTCACGGGGATGGTCTTCTCCTTGCCGTCGCGCCACAGGGCCAGGTCCAGCTTGGTGCCGGGCTTCACCATGCCCACCTGGCGGGCCAGATCGCGGGTATCCTTGATGGGCTTGCCACCCGCCGACAGGACGACGTCACCCGCCTTCAGTCCGGCCTTCTCCGCCGGGCTCTTCGGCTCCACCGCAGCGATCAGGGCCCCGCCCTCCTTCGACAGGCCCAGCCCGTCGGCCAGTTCCTTGGTCACGGCCTGCAGGTTCACGCCCAGCCAGCCGCGTTCCACCTTGCCATCACGCTTCAGCGCCTCGACCACCGGTTTGGCCAGATTGGACGGGATGGCGAAGCCGATACCGACGGAGCCGCCATTGGGCGTGAAAATGGCCGTATTGATGCCGATCACGTCGCCGGTCATGTTGAAGGTCGGGCCACCGGAATTGCCGGAATTGATCGACGCATCCAGCTGCAAGTAATCGTCATAGGGGCCGGAGCCGATATCACGGCTCCTGGCCGATACGATACCGGCAGTGACGGTGCCGCCCAAGCCGAACGGATTGCCAACAGCAACGGCCACATCGCCGACGCGCACCTTGTCGCTGTCGGCGAATTTCAGGGCGGGCAGCGGCTTGTCGGTCTTCACCTTCAGCACGGCCAGATCGGTGCGCTCATCCTCGCCGATCACCTCGGCCTCGCGCTCCGTCCCGTCACTGAAAGCAACCGTCACCTGATCGGCGTCGGCGATGACATGGCGGTTGGTGACGACATAGCCGGACGCATCGAACACGAAGCCGGACCCCAGCGCACGGGCCACCGGCGCGCCACGCCCTTCACCCCGTCCACCCTGGCCCGGCAGGCCCGGCACGCCGAAGCGGCGCAGAAATTCCTCAAACCCCGGCGGCAGGTCGCCACGGGTCACGGTACGGGCGGGCGCCGTCTGGGCAGCGGTGATGGTCACGACGGCGGGCGACACGCGCTCCACCAGATCGGCGACACCGCCATTGGCCAACACTTCGGCCGGGGCCGCAGCGGCGGTCTGAATGGTCGCCGGGGCCAGCAGGGCGGTGCCGGCAAGCAGGGCCATGGCCAGATTGCGGCGGAAATTCCGTGCGGTGGCAAGCGACATCATAGTCTCCATTGTCTTTCTTCTGCCTTGGCCGCCGTTGGGTCCGGCGGCGCATTCGATGGTCACAGACTGCCAGGGGCCTGCCCACAGGCAACTGACAGGCGCATGAAAATTCTGTCATCCGGCGTCAGCGTTGACCCTGGGTCGGGCAAGCCCCGGTTTCAAGGCGCAGCAGATGAAACTTTGTTCATCTTCCCGAAAGGTGGCTGTCAGCGGGCCTGGATTAGGGTGCAGATATGGATCGACGGGGCACCAAGCCCCACACCCCCCCGCTCCGCCGGTCCATGATGAGAGGTCGGCGGGGACCGCTTCCCCACTCTCCGGTCCCCGCCGCCACCTCTCGACATCGGTTCGTACATCGTAGTCTCTCTCGTCCCCTGTGGCCGGGCGGCCCCCACCGCCCGGCCATATCTTTTTGTGGTTCTTTTTGTTGTTCCCTCAGGCGCCGGGCGGGCGCATCCGCGCCCTTGGCTTGACAAGGCACGTGCGGCGGGCCGGCAGTCGCGGACCTGCGGCGGTTGTACCGCCGCTTTGCTGCTTCGGGAGCGTTGTTTGACGAGTTCCCAAGCGAACCCGTCCGGGTTTAGGATGCATGCATCATGAAGATCCTTGTCATCGAAGACGACCGCGCCACTGCTGATTACCTGGTCAAGGGCCTGAAGGAGGCTGGCCATGTCGTCGATCATGCCGATAATGGCCGTGACGGCCTGTTTATGGCGGCATCCGAACCCTATGACGGATTGATCGTCGATCGCATGCTGCCGGGTCGTGACGGTCTCTCGCTGCTGGAGGTGCTGCGCGCCACGGGCAATGACACGCCGGCCCTGGTCCTGTCGGCCCTGGGAAGCGTGGACGACCGGGTGAAGGGCCTGCGCGCCGGGGCCGATGATTATTTGACCAAGCCTTTCGCCTTTGCCGAACTGCTGGCAAGGCTGGAGGTGATGCAACGCCGGTCAAAGGGCGGCGGCTCCGCCCCGGTGACCCGATTGCAGATCGCCGATCTGGAGATGGACCTGCTGGCCCGCACGGTCAAACGCGCCGGCAAGCCCGTAGACCTGTTGCCGCGTGAATTCCAACTGCTGGAATATCTGATCCGCAATGCCGGCAATGTCGTGACGCGGACCATGCTGCTTGAAAATGTCTGGGATTATCATTTTGATCCGCAGACCAATGTCATCGATGTGCATATCGCCCGCCTGCGCCAGAAGATCGACAAGGATCATCCGGTAGCCCTGATCCACACGGTACGCGGGGCGGGCTATGTCATCCGTGAACCGTCTTAACTTCCTACGCACCACCAGTTTCCGGCTGGCCTCCTTCCATCTGGCCCTGTTCACCCTGTCGGTGGTGGTTGTGCTGGGGGTCGTCTACTGGTTCACCGCCGGCTTCATCAACCGCCACACGGAAGAAACCGTGC
The DNA here is from genome assembly GCF_059489915.1 of Niveispirillum sp. CC-CTL257. Classification (NCBI taxonomy): domain Bacteria; kingdom Pseudomonadati; phylum Pseudomonadota; class Alphaproteobacteria; order Rhodospirillales; family Azospirillaceae; genus Niveispirillum; species Niveispirillum sp. CC-CTL257. The sequence continues at coordinate 3,220,490 of NZ_JCAJXE010000001.1, read as the reverse complement.
TGCGGGAGGTGGAGGAACTGAGCAATGTCCTGAATGAACGTGGACGCATCGGCCTGCTGCGGGTGATTTCGGAACGCTCGTCGGACGGGCGCACCGACATGATCTATGCCCTGACCACGCCGGCCCGCGACATCATCGCCGGCAATCTGGCCAGTTGGCCCACGGGCGATGCCGGGGCCGGCTGGGTGGAATTCGATATCAAATCGCGCAAGGAGCCGGGGCGGAAGCGACAGGCTGTGGCCGTCATCCTGCCGATTGAGGGGATCGGCTGGCTGCTGGTCGGGCACGACATGACCGACCGTTACCTGCTGCGCGGGCAATTACTGACGGGCCTGATCTGGGCCGTGTCGCTGGCCTTCGCCGTCGGCTTGGCGGGGGCGATCTATATGAGCCGGCGGGTGGCCGAGCGGATTGAGAGCATAAACCGCACCATCGACCGCATCACCGCCGGCTCCTTCGCCGACCGGATGCAAGTGACAGGATCAGGAGACGAGATCGACCGGCTGGTCACCAAGCTGAACCGCATGCTGGATGAGATCGGGCGCCTGATGCTGGGCATGCGGCAGGTGACGGACAATGTCGCCCATGACCTGCGCACCCCCCTGTCACGCCTGCGCGCCCGCCTGGAACTGGCGCAACTGGATGAAACGCTGTCAGAGGCGCAGTTCAGCACCCTGGAACAGGCCATTGCCGAGATCGACCGGCTGCTGGGCGTGTTCAATGCCATCCTTACCATCGCGGCGGCGGAAACCGGTCGGGCGCGGACCGATTTCGAACCGGTCGATCTGGCAGCCCTGGCGGCAGAGGTGGCGGAGCTTTACACGCCGCTGGCAGAGGAACGGGGCCTGTCCATGGATGTGGCGGCGTCGGAGCCTGTGATGGTTAACGGTAGCCGGCAGTTGCTGGCGCAGTTGATCAGCAACCTGATTGAGAACGCCGTGAAATACAGCCCCGACCAGGGCCATATCAGGGTGGAGGCGGGGTCCGATGCCGGACGTCCCTTCCTGTCCGTCGCGGATCAGGGGCCGGGCATCCCGGCGGATCAGCGCGACAAGGTGCTGGAACGATTCGTGCGGCTGGAGGCACATCGCGGCACACCGGGCCATGGGCTGGGCCTGTCGCTGGTCGCCGCCGTCGCCCGCCTGCACGATGCCACCCTTTCCCTGTCCGATGCCCGCCAGGACGCGGCGGCACCGGGGCTGAAGGTGGATTTACGGTTCCCCGGTTAGGGGTTACGCCAACTCCACCCCCAGCGACCGCAGCGCATCCCAGTAACCCGGATAGGTCTTGGCGACGCAACCGGGGTCCAGGATGGTGATGCCCTTGATCTTCAACCCGGCCAGGGCGAAGGACATGGCAATGCGGTGATCGGCATAGGTGTGGATGTCGGTGGCTAGGGTCTGACCGGCCAGGGAAGGATCAGCCGCCACGATCAGGTCATCGCCTTCCTCCCAGGCCAGACCCGGCCTGATCTTGGCCAGTTCGGTGGACAGGGCGCGGGTGCGGTCACATTCCTTGACGCGCAGATTGGCGATACCGACAAAGCGCACCGGATGGCTGTTGAACGCGGCCAGCACGGCCAGCGTCGGTACGGCATCCTGCATCTGCGACCCGTCGATGACCGCCGGCATGTTGGGGAACTGCGCGATCACCGCTTGGGCGCAGGCGTCAGGCTGCGTGAAGGCATCCGAGGGCACGCCCAGGTCGATGCGCCCACCCGTCAACACCTCTGCCGCCCACAGATAGGTGGCCGCCGATGCATCCGGTTCGATGACATAATCCGCCGCCTTGTACCCGGTGGGCAGCACGCGCCAGGTGGCCGCATCCTGCTGCTCCACGACGGCCCCAAAGGCGCGCATGGCGGCCACGGTCAGGTCGATATAGCCGCGCGCCCCGATCTCACTGCCGGTCAGGGCGATGTCGATGGGGTCGCTGGAACAGGAAGCCGCCATCAGGATGGCGCTGACATACTGGCTGGACAGGCCGGCATCAATCTCCACCCGTCCCCCCGCCAGGGCACCCTTGCCGCGCACGGTGACGGGGGGCAGCCGGTCGGTGCCTCCAGATCCACGCCCAGCGCCGTCAATGCCTTGACCAGCGGTGCGATGGGCCGCTTGCGCATATGTTCATCCCCGTCCACGACCACGGTGCCGTCGACGGTCGCGATAGCGGCGGTCAGGAACCGCGTTGCGGTACCGGCATTTCCCAGGAATAACGGCCCGGCAGGGCCCGTCAGCCGCCCGCTGCTGGTCACGATGAAGGTCGTGGCGTCGGGTTCATCGACGGTGACACCCATCTGGCGCAGGGCATTGGCCATGTGCCGCGTATCGTCGCTTTTCAGGGCACCGGTCAGGCGGCTGGTTCCCGCGGCCAGGGCCGCCAGCAGCAGGGCGCGGTTGGTGATGGATTTCGATCCCGGCGGCACCACCCGGCCCGTCAGGGGATGGGTCGGCGGAATGACCGTCAATGCCGCCACGCCCGTCGCCGTCACCATCGCATCCCCCTTGCCAGACCGCACAGAACAGGCAGCGACCCTACCAAGCCGGCGGGTCGGCGGAAAACCTCTTTGCCACCGGGGGCGATGTGCGTGGGGCGCAGGGCGGGAGCGTTGATCAGCTACTCCCGCTCTTCGTCGTCATCCCGGCGACGGGACCCAAGGGTCAAGCGCCCGACGGCTGTGCTGCGGCGCGCGGAGCAGGAGGACATGGTTGAGCTTGAGGCCCCTGGGTCCCGGCTTCCGCCGGGATGACGATAGGGGATGCAAACTGCGAACTTCCCCCCAAAAGCGAAAATGGCGGGCCGTCCCAACCAGGAGACGGTCCGCCATTTCTCGATAGCCTCTCGGCTTCAGCCGGATGGGCACAAGCCATATCGTACCGCACTGGGGCGGGGGCTTCGCCGCGATAAATCCGGCCGATTTTCCGGCCGCCCTTCATCAGGATCAGTCGGTTATGGCGGGGATTGGTCCTTAATGCCCCCGTCATGAGAAAGATGGTGCGCCCGTCCGACCCAGGTGACAACGCTCAATGGCGTATGGTGCGGGGCGGTAAAATCCCGCTCACCGCATGGCTGACCGTAAGCGATGCATGACACATGTGTTGCATGGTGGGGGACAGATGCTTGACACCCGCGCTGTGGCGGCTCACTTAATCGGTACTAAATTGGTCCTGTATTGAGAAAGGTTCGCAACGCCCATGCTGCGGCTCAGCAAGATGACGGATTACGCCGTGGTGGTCCTGACCACCCTGGCGCATGCCGACAGCGCGCTGCATACGGCCACATCGTTGGCCGACCGCACGGGCCTGCCCATGCCGACGGTGCAGAAGCTGTTGAAGCTGCTGGCCCGTGGCGACCTTCTGCAATCGCACCGGGGAGCAGCGGGGGGATACAGCCTGTCGCGTACACCCGACCGGATCAATGTGGTGAACATCATTGAGGCGATCGAGGGGCCGATTGCGCTGACCGATTGCGTTGATGGGGGTTCCGGCGGCTGCGGGGTGCAAAGCCTGTGTTCGCGCAAGAACCATTGGGAAAAGGTGAACAGCGCCGTGCGCCGCGCGCTGGAAGATGTGACGCTGGCCGACATGGCCGCCCCTGCTTTGTTCGATTTTGATCGTGAGCCGGCGCCCCGCGCTGTGCTGGCCGGTTGAACAGACAGAGGTTGAGGGGTTTGAAGGGGAGCGACGGATATGGCCGCCACTGAACAGACGATCGAACAGGTCAAGAACCTGGCGGAGGGGAAGTACAAGTATGGCTTCTTCACCGATATCGAGTCGGAAACAGCACCCAAGGGCCTGTCCGAAGACATCGTCCGCTTCATCTCCGCCAAGAAGGGGGAGCCGGAATGGCTGCTGGAATGGCGGCTGAAGGCCTATCGCCACTGGCTGACCATGGAAGAGCCGGACTGGGCCAAGCTGCATTACCCGCCGATCGACTATCAGGACAGCTATTACTATTCCGCCCCGAAGACGACCGGCGGCCCGAAATCGCTGGACGAGGTCGATCCGGAGCTGCTGAAGACCTATGAGAAGCTGGGCATTCCGCTGAAGGAACAGGCCATCCTGGCCGGTGTCGAAGGGGCAGGCGATAGCCCCTCCATCGCGGTCGATGCCGTGTTCGACAGCGTCTCCGTCGCCACCACCTTCAAGAAGAAGCTGGAGGAGAAAGGCATCGTCTTCTGTTCCATCTCTGAGGCGGTGAAGACCCATCCCGATCTGGTGCGCCAGTATCTGGGCACGGTCGTGCCCTATTCGGATAATTACTTCGCGACCCTGAACTGTGCCGTCTTCACCGATGGCAGCTTCGTCTATATCCCCAAGGGCGTGCGCTGCCCCATGGAGCTGTCCACCTATTTCCGCATCAATGCCAAGAATACGGGACAGTTTGAGCGCACCCTGATCATCGCCGACGAAGGCAGCTACGTTTCGTACCTGGAGGGCTGTACGGCCCCGCAGCGCGACGAGAACCAGTTGCATGCCGCCGTGGTGGAGCTGGTGGCGCTGGATGATGCCACCATCAAATATTCCACCGTCCAGAACTGGTATCCGGGCGATGAGAATGGCAAGGGCGGCATCTACAATTTCGTGACCAAGCGCGCCGCCTGCCGTGGCCGCAACTCCAAGGTCAGCTGGACCCAGGTGGAAACCGGGTCGGCCATCACCTGGAAATACCCCAGCTGCATTTTGCAGGGCGACAATTCGGTGGGCGAGTTCTATTCGGTCGCCATCACCAACAACATGCAGCAGGCCGATACCGGCACCAAGATGATCCATATCGGGAAGAACACCCGGTCCACGATCATCTCCAAGGGTATCTCCGCCGGCAAGGCGCAGAACACCTATCGCGGCTTGGTCCGCATCCTGCCCAAGGCGCAGAACGCCCGCAACTTCACCCAGTGCGACAGCCTGCTGATCGGCGACAAATGTGGGGCGCACACCGTGCCCTACATCGAAAGCCGCAATCGGACTGCACGGGTGGAGCATGAGGCGACGACGGCCAAGATTTCGGAAGACCAGCTGTTCTATTGCCGCCAGCGCGGGTTGAGGGAAGAGGACGCGGTCGGCCTGATCGTGAACGGCTTCTGCAAGGAAGTGCTGAAGGAACTGCCCATGGAGTTCGCCGTGGAAGCCCAGAAGCTGGTGGCGATCAGTTTGGAGGGGAGTGTGGGGTGATGGTTGCGACCGTAACGTCGCTCCTACCGTCATCCCCGCGAAAGCGGGGACCCAGCGTGAGGCGCGGTCAGCGCCGATATGAGTCTTATCGCGGCGGACGCCGCTCTTGCTGGGTCCCCGCTTTCGCGGGGATGACGGTTAGGGCGAATATCCCAGCGTAAAAGGCAGATAAGGAACGAATGCCCGGCTACGTCTATATCCTGGCCAGTGCGCGCAACGGGACGCTCTATATTGGCGTCACCAGCGACATCGGCAGAAGGGTGTGGGAACACCGGGAAGATTTGGTTGAAGGGTTCACGAAGCGGTATGGCGTGAAGACTCTGGTTTACTATGAAGCGTTCGAGGGGATTGCAGATGCAATCCATCGCGAGAAACAGCTGAAGAAGTGGAACAGGGCCTGGAAGCTGGAGCTGATTGAGTCTTCCAACCCGGATTGGAACGATTTGAGTTCAACGTTGCTATAGGTCGCGTCACGGCGATTCCCGCGAAAGCGGGCACCATGATCATGATCGGCATCGCTGCGAGTTATGTCGCGGCTACCGCCGCTCTCGCTGGGTCCCCGCTTTCGCGGGGATGACGGTTAGGGGGACGGGGTCGTAAAGGAAAGATTGGAACCGGGTCAATGCCGGTGGTACGGAGCAACAAATGTCCCTGATCGAAATCAAGAACCTGCACGCCACTGTTGATGGCAAGGCGATCCTGAAGGGGGTCGATCTGACCATCAATGCCGGCGAGGTGCATGCCATCATGGGCCCCAACGGCGCGGGCAAGAGCACGCTGTCCTATGTGCTGGCGGGCCGTGAGGGCTATGAGATCACCGAGGGGTCCGTCACCTTCGACGGTCAGGACCTGCTATCGATGGAGATCGAGGAGCGCGCCGCCGCCGGCCTGTTCCTGGCTTTCCAGTACCCGGTGGAAATCCCCGGCGTGTCTAACACCACCTTCCTGAAGGAAGCGCTGAACGCCATCCGCAAGACCCGTGGCGAGACGCCGCTGGACGCCATGCAGTTCCTGAAGCTGATCCGGGCCAAGGCCAAGGATCTGTCTATGACGGACGAGATGATCAAGCGCGCCGTCAATGTTGGCTTCTCCGGCGGGGAGAAGAAGCGCAACGAGGCTTTGCAGATGGCCGTGCTTCAGCCGAAGCTGGCGATCCTGGACGAAACCGACAGCGGCCTGGACATCGACGCGCTGAAGATCGTGGCCGAGGGCGTGAACAAGCTGCGCGGGCCGGAGCGCGGCATGCTGGTCATCACCCATTATCAGCGCCTGCTGGATTACATCGTGCCGGACGTGGTGCATGTGCTGGCCAATGGCCGCATCGTGAAGTCGGGCGGCAAAGACTTGGCGCTGGAGCTGGAAGCCAACGGCTATGCCCAGTTCGGCGCGACCGAGGCGGCCTGAACCATGGTTGCACCCGGTGTGCGTATCAGCATCGAATATGACGTGCCGGTCACGGGGCCGGATGCGGAGATTGTGCTGGGCGGGTTGATGGCTTTCAATGCCGCCACCCTGCCGCCGGCCCAGGGCCGGTTTGTGGTGGTGGCCAGCGATACGGAGGCAGGTGCCCCGCAGGCGGGCCTGTCGCTGACGCAATGGGGTCGCGACGCCTATTGCTTCTGGGGTATCTGGACCGTTCCCGGCATCGACCCCGGTCCCGCCATCGCGGCGGTGCTGGCCCGGACGGAAGCCGAACTGTCCCGCCGTGACGCCGACCGGTTCATCATGGTGGTGCGCTCACATGACGATACCGCCCCCTATCTGGCCGCCGGCTATGCGGTACGTCAGGTGATCGGGCCGCATATTCGGGGTGGCGTCTTCACCATCCTGGAAAAGCGGATCGGCAAGGGGGAGGCTGCGGTGCCCACCGGCTTTGCCCTGGCGGTGCATGAGCCGGCACCCAAGCATCTGGCCCGGGAGATCTGGCGCATCACCGATACCCGCCGGCAGGCGGTACTGGGAGCGCCCGTGAAACTGGTAGCGGCTTACGTCCGCGATATCGTGACCAACGCCCCGCGCGGGGCCGCCCTTTGCTATGCCGTCGACAGCGACTTCATGGTCGACATGGTCTGGCTGGAGGACAGCCTGCGCGGTACCGGCACCGGTTACGCCATGCTGGCCGCTGCCTTGGACGAGGGGCGGAAACTGGGCTGTACGCGGGCGGCGGTGGAAACGATGGATTGCCAGGCCCCCCAATTCTATCCGCTGCACGGGTTCGAACGCTTCGGTTATGCCGAATATGACGTGCCGGGCCTGAACATGAACTTCTACGACATGAAGCTTTGAACCATGCGCGACGAACAGAACCAGACGGCCAAGTCTTTCGTGGAACAGGTGGTGGCACTGTCCCCCGCCCTGGCCGGTCCGCGTGGTGAGGGGCTGGAGCGCTTTGCCAAGGCCGGTCTGCCGACCACACGGGTGGAGGCGTGGAAGTTCACCAATCTGCGCGGTCTGGACAAGCTGACCCTGGCCCCGGCCCCCGACGCGGCGACGGTGACGGTAGACGCCATTCCGACGGCCCTGGACACCCCCTCCCCGCGTCTGGTGTTTGTCGCTGGGCAATACCGCGCCGACCTGTCGCGTATTGGCGATCTGCCCGACGGTGTGGTGCTGACTGCCCTCACCGGGGATACGGCACCAATCGTCGGCGACGGCCCGTTCCGCGCGCTGAACAGCGCCCTGTCGTCCCAGGGTGCGAACCTGCGCGTGGCGGCGGGTGTAAAGCTGAGCAGCCCCGTGGAACTGGTCTTCATCGCGGCCACGGCGGGTGACAAGGCCGCCCTGTGGAACCCGCGCATTGTCATCGACATTGCCGACGGGGCCGAAGCGACCGTCGTGGAACATCATGTCGGCAGTAATGCCGGTGCCTATGTCAGCAATATCGTGGCCGATGTCACGGTCGGGGTCGCCGCGCGCCTGCATCATTACAAGCTGCAGGCCGAGGGGCTGGATGGCTGGCATCTGGCCAATGTGTCCACGCATCTGGCCCAGGATGCCGTCTATGACACGTTCGTCCTGAACCTCGGGGCGCGACTGGCCCGGCATGAGGCGCGGCAGGTGCTGGACGGTACCGGCATTGAGGCGCGGGTGTCCGGTGCCTATGCCATCACCGGCAATCAGGTCAGCGACATCACCACCCTGATCGACCATGCCAAGCCGAACTGCACCAGCCGTGAGGTGGTGAAGGGCGTGATCGACGGGTCGGCCCGCGCCGTGTTCCAGGGCAAGATCGTGGTGCGCCCCGATGCGCAGAAGACCGACGGTTATCAGCTGAACCGTGCCCTGCTGCTGTCCGACAATGCGGAGATCAATTCCAAGCCAGAACTGGAAATCTACGCCGACGATGTGAAGTGCAGCCACGGAGCCACGGCGGGCGAGCTGGACGAGGACCAGATGTTCTATCTGCGCGCCCGCGGCATCTCCCGCGATGCCGCCCGCGTGCTGCTGATCGGCGCTTTCCTGGACGAGGCGCTGGAGGAGATCATCGACGAGACGGTGCGTGCGCATTTCCGCGCCCGTGCAGAAGCCTGGATGGGGGCGCGCTGATCCCATGCCAGACAGCCTGTTCCGCCGCCTTGACCTGACCCTGACCCACCGCCACCCGGCGGATGGGGCGGTCATGGGCTGGCTGCATGAACGGGCCATGGCGGCGGAACAGGCCGCATTAGGAACCGACCGTAAACCGCTGGGCCTGTTCATCCGCGATATGGGCGGGATGATCCAGGCCGGGGCCGTGGTCTGGCTCTATGGTCCTGACGCCTATATCCATGTGCTGTGGGTGGATGCGCCCTGGCGTGGCAAGGGGCTGGGGGCGGCCCTGCTGATCGCGGCGGAAAATGCGGCGGTCGCGGCGGGGGCCAACCGGCTGTATCTGTCGACCATGGGTTTCCAGGGACCGGATTTCTATCCGCGCTATGGCTTTGAAAGCCAGGGCGTGTTTGCCGATTTCACCTGGGGCCATGACCGGCATTATTTCAGCAAGACCGGGCTGGCGACCGCGCCCGCCCTATCCCTGCCCGCCGGCCTGTTCCTGCACCGGGCCGAAGCGCCGGATGCCGCCGATGTCGCCGCCGTGGAAAACGGCCTGGACGCGCATTGGTACCTGACCATTCCCGACCCCTATACCGAAATCACGGTAGAGGCGGTGGATGGCGCCGGCACGCGCGTGGCCGCCGGTCTGGCCGTGCTGGACGGTGCCTATCTAACCCTGGTCGACCTGCACACCATACCGGCCTGGCGCGGCAAGGGTGTGGGGCGGCGCGTGTTGATGGAGCTGGAACGGCTGGGCGCGGAGGCGGGGTGCCGCTGGGCCACAATCATGCCCATGGATTACCAGTCGCCGGAATTCTTCCGGGCGCTGGGTTATGCCCGCCGGATGCGGGTGGAGAATTACCTTCTGGGCCAGGGCCGCGATTGGTTGCGGCGGGCCATCGGGGATGAATAATGTCTGATCTGCTGAATCCGACCCTGGGCAATGCCCCCTACGATGTCATGCGCGTGCGTCAGGATTTCCCGATCCTGACCCGTCTGGTGCATGAGAAAAAGGGCCGCGCCGGCAAGCCCCTGGTCTATCTGGACAATGGGGCCAGCGCGCAGAAGCCGCGCCAGGTGATCGACGCCATGTCGCACCTGCTGGAAAATGACTATGCCAACGTGCATCGCGGCGTGCATTTCCTGTCGCAGCGCTCCACCGACCTGTATGAGGCGACGCGCGACAAGGTGGCGAAGTTCCTGAACGCGCCCTCGCGCGAGAACATCGTCTTCACCCGCAATGCGACAGAGGCGTTCAACCTGCTGGCCAACAGCTGGGGCGGGCGGTTCCTTCGGGAAGGCGACGCGGTCATCATCTCCTGGATGGAACATCACGCCAATATCGTGCCGTGGCAGTTGTTGCGTGACCGAATCGGCATCAATATCAAGGTCGTGCCGGTTCTGGATGACGGTAGCTTGGACATGGCGGCCTATGAGGCGATGCTGACGCCAGAGGTGAAGCTGGTCTCCATCAGCCATGCCAGCAATGTCCTGGGCACCGTCAACCCCGCCGCCCGCATCGCCCGGCTGGCCCATGCCAAGGGCATCCTGGTCGCCTTTGACGGCAGCCAGGCCGCCGTGCATCAGCCCGTGGATGTGCAGGCCATCGACGCCGATTTCTATGTGTTCACGGGGCATAAGCTCTATGGCCCCACCGGCATCGGCGTACTCTATGGCCGCAAGGAACTGCTGGACAAGATGCCCCCCTGGCAGGGCGGCGGCGATATGATCAGCACCGTCAGCTTTGAGAACACCACCTACCGCGAGGCCCCGTACCGGTTTGAGGCCGGGACGCCGGCCATCGTGGAAGGGGTCGGCCTGGGGGCCGCCATCGATTATGTGACGGCATTGGGCATGAGCGCCATTCAAGCGCATGAACAGCGCCTGCTGGCCTATGCCACGCATAAGCTGTCGGAGATCGAAGGGCTGCGCATCATCGGCACGGCCCCGGACAAGGCGGCCATCATCAGCTTCACCATGGATGGCATCCATCCCCACGATATCGGCACCTTGCTGGATCGCGGCGGGGTGGCCGTGCGGGTGGGCCGGCACTGCGCCGAACCGTTGATGGACCGGTTCGGGGTAGGAGCCACGGCACGGGCCAGCTTCGGCCTGTACAATACCGAGGCGGAAGTGGATGCGCTGGTCGAAGCAGTGCAGGCCTGCAAAGCCTTTTTCGGATAAGGGCGGATATCCATATGTTTGATGATCTGCGCGACCTGTATCAGGAAGTCATCCTGGACCATGGCAAGAACCCAAGGAATTTCGGTAAGCCCGATGCGTTTAACCGTCAGGCGCGCGGCGACAACCCCATGTGCGGGGACAAGATCGCCGTCTATCTGACCGTGGGTGATGACGGCACCATCCAGGACCTGCATTTCGACGGTCGCGGCTGCGCCATCAGCCAGGCTAGCGCCAGCCTGATGACCGAGATCCTGCGTGGCAAGTCGATGAAGGAAGCCGAGGCCCTGTTCGGCTATTTCCACGACATGTGCACCAAGGATGAGCAGGGCGATCATGGCACCCTGGACGAGGATGCCACCGACAAGCTGGCCGTCCTGTCGGGTGTGCGCGAATTCCCCATGCGGGTGAAATGCGCCACGCTGGCCTGGCACACGATGAATGCCGCGCTGCATGGCGAGGCGACGACTTCCACCGAAAACGCGTCCTTCTGACCGGACATTGATCATGAGCCACCGCCCCATCGCCCCCGACATCTCCATGGGATCGCCCGTGGATATCCCGGCGGATGAGAAGCTGCCCGCCGACGCCCCGCTTTATGACCGCGTGGTGGAAGCGCTGCGCACCGTCTATGACCCGGAAATCCCGGTGAATATCTATGAACTGGGGCTGATCTATCGCTGCGAGGTCGATGCCGATGGCGATGTCGAGATCGACATGACCCTGACGGCCCCCGCCTGCCCCGTGGCCGGGGAGATGCCGGGACAGGTGCAGCAGGTGGTGGCCGCCGTGGACGGTGTCGCCAGCGTGCATGTCGAACTGATCTGGGAACCCGCCTGGGACCCGTCCCGCATGAGCGACGATGCCCGCATCGCGCTGAATATGTTCTGAGGCCAACGCGCCGAAGGCTTGACCTTCGGCACGTTGGAGGCTGGCGACTGCCAGCCCGGCGCTCGTGCGCCGTAAGCCAAGGCGGCGGATGCCGCCGCCCGGCGATTGAGGGAACAAGGAACGGATTGAAAAGGAGTCTATCATGGCCCGTGCATTGCCCAAGGCCCTGACCCTGACCGACGCGGCCGCTGAGCGCGTCAAGGAACTGATGTCCCGGTCGGACAAGCCCATCATCGGCCTGCGCGTGGGCGTGAAGACGCGCGGCTGTTCTGGCATGTCCTATTTCGTGGAATATGCCGAGGAAAAGAAGAAGTTCGAGGAAGTGGTGGAGGATAAGGGGGTCACCATCCTGATCGACCCCGCCGCCACCATGTTCCTGATCGGCAGCGAAATGGATTACGCTGAGGACAAGTTCCAGTCCGGCTTCACCTTCAAGAACCCCAATGAGAAGGCGCGGTGCGGGTGTGGGGAGAGTTTTTCGGTGTGATTTTAGTGCCCTGTCGCGAACATATGGGCTGCCAGGGCACCGATAATATCCACCGTCATCCCGGCGAAAGCCGGGACCCAGCATAAGGCGCGGTTAGCGCCGATATGAGTCATATCGCGGCTATCGCCGCTCACGCTGGGTCCCGGCTTTCGCCGGGATGACGGTGGAGCAGATGGCGACGACGGTGCCCATACTCCCCCCTTCCAAGATCGCCCATGCTTCCCCCCACCCTCTCCGACGCCGCCGTCACCGTCCTAACGACATCCGATGCGCACGAAAAAGCCCGCCTGTCCCGTGCCTTCGCCGCCGCGTGGCGCGAGGAGGCCATAACCGACCTAGGCCGTGCCATCCCGCCGGCCCGCCCGGTGCGTCCGAACAAACCCGAACTGTGCCACCCCAAGGACATGCCGAAGCGTGGCAAGGGCCAGTCGGTGGCCAACCGGATCGCGCTGCTGCATGCCATCGCCCATATCGAGCTGAACGCCATCGATCTGGCCTGGGACATCCTGGCGCGGTTTCAGCATCTGCCCGATGGCACGCCCCTGCCCATCGCCTTCCACACCGACTGGCTGCGTGTCGCGGATGAAGAGGCGTTGCATTTCACGCTGGTGGCCGACCGGCTGGCCAGCCTCGGTGCTGCTTACGGCGACCTGCCGGCCCATGATGGGCTGTGGCAGGCATCAGAAGCGACGGCGCATGACCTGCCCGCCCGGCTGGCCGTGGTGCCCATGGTGCTGGAGGCGCGCGGCCTGGACGTCACGCCCGCCATCATCGACAGCCTGACCAGGGCCGGTGACACGGAAAGTGTCGAGGTCCTGCACATCATCCTGCGTGACGAGGTCGGGCATGTCGCCACGGGCCGCCACTGGTTCCAGGTGGCGGCGCAAAGCATGGGACAGGATGCCGGCCCCTGGTGGCAGCATCTGGTTCGCACCCATTTCAAGGGTGAGCTGAAACGCCCCTTCAACGGAATGTCGCGCGATCTGGCCGGTCTGCCGTCGGACTGGTACGAGCCTTTGGCCGCGAATTGATCCTCCCTATTGCTTTTGAACTATGTTCATTCGCTCGCGCCTGTGACATGCTCCACCGCAGGGTGTTCAATCGGGGGCGGGATACGATGCGGGTGATGCTGGAGGCAGGGCTGCTGGCGCTGTGCGCTATCCTGTTCCTGCTGATGGCGGCACTGGCCGTCAAGGCACAGACACCGCAGTCGCAGCCAGCCCAGACCAAGGAGCAGCCGGCCATGATGGACGAGATCATCGTCAATGGCCGGCGCAATGAGCCCAGCTTTCAGGAAGAATGGGAAAATCACCGCAAGGAATATGACCGACTGCGCAAGATTTTCGGCGATCCAGACGCCCCTAACCGCCGCCTGGACCGCATGACCGACACGCCCAATCCCGACGGCGGCAAAAGCGTGATGCGCAGCCCCAGCGCCGGAACCGTGCAGGGGCGTCCCTCGTCACCCGTTCCATGACGCGATGTCTCGTCCAACCGCCCCTTGAAACAATAAAAAACATCGTACTGCGGCTTGATCGTTACAGGCTGTTTACAATGCATATCTTGGCCCGATGGCGGGAAACGGTAAGGATGGCGGCAAGCAATCCAGACCGATAACCGGAGCCATTATGCCCGCCGTCACCCGCCGTACCGCCCTTTCCGGCCTGTTCGCCCTGTCCGCCACCGCCGTGGCGTTGGAGGGGATCATGCCCCGCCTAGCCCTGGCCGGGCAGGACAGTCCCGCCGACAAGGCGCTGAATGAGTTTCTGGAAAAGTGCTGGCAGGATGATCTGAGCCGCAGCCCGGAACAGCGCACGCGCATGGGGCTGCCCGGCCCTCATGACAGCTGGACCCTGGCGGATGAGGCGTTCCAGCAGCTGAACCTGTCGATCACGGCCGAGCAGCTGAAGGCGCTGCGTGCCTTCGACATCAACGCCCTGTCCCCCACGGCGCGGGTTTCCTACAAGCTGTTCGAAGGGCAGCTGCAGCGCGGTCTGGACAGCTATCGCTGGCGTCGCCATGGCTATGCCGTCAGCCATCTGCAGGGCGCGCATACCGACATCCCCTCCTTCCTGATCGGCTATCACGCCGTCGCCAACCCCGCCGATGCACGCGATTATGTGAAGCGGCTGGAGGGTATTGCCGCCGTCATCGATATCGCGGCGGAGAATATGCGGCGCGACGCCAAGGCTGGCGTGCTGCCCCCTGCCTTCAGCTTCGGTCGCATCACGGAGGCGGCCCGCAATGTCATCTCCGGCGCACCGTTCGAGACGGGAGCCAAGGCGGACAGCCCGCTGCTGGCCGACTTGAAGGAGAAGGTGGGCAAGCTCACCATCGCGGAAGGGGAGAAAAAGGCCCTGATCGCCGCGGGCACCACAGCGTTGGTCCATGGCGTGAAGCCCGCCTATGAACGGTTCCTGGCGACCGTCGCCGAACTGGCGGCCCAGCAGAAGGACAGCAACGGCGTCTGGGCCCTGCCGCAGGGTGCCGATTTCTATAAGGCGCAGATCAAGCTGCATACTGGCTTGGACATGTCCGCCGACGATATCCACGCCCTGGGTCTGGCCGAAACCGCCCGCCTGCATGGCGAACTGCGCGCCGCCATGGCCAAGCTGGGCTTTCAGGGCAGCGTCCAGGATTTCTTCAATTTTGTGCGCACCGACCCGTCGGTCCGCTTCCCCGACAGTGATGCCGGTCGCAAGGAATATCTGGCGACGGCCACCCGCTATATCGACGACATGGCCGCCCGCCTGCCCGAAATGTTCGGGACCCTGCCCAAGGCCAAGGTGGTGGTGAAGCCGGTAGAGGCGTACCGCGAGAACGCCACGCCCAGCGCCTTCTATGAGCCGTCATCGCCCGATGGTACGCGCCCCGGCGTCTTTTATGCCAACTTGTCCGACATGTCGGTGCAGACGCGCCACGATCTGGAGGCCTTGTGCCATCATGAGGGCCTGCCCGGCCATCATATGCAGATCGCCATCGCGCAGGAGGTGGAAGGCCTGCCCACCTTCCGCAAATATGCCTGGGACACCGCCTACGGCGAAGGCTGGGCCATGTATACAGAGCGCATGGCCAAGGATTACGGCTTCTACAAGGAACCCCTGTCCGAGGCCGGGCGCATTATTTCCGAACTGTTCCGGGCGGGGCGTCTGGTTCTCGATACCGGCATCCATCACAAGCGCTGGACGCGGGAACAGGCGGTCGCCTGGATGGATGAAAACACGGCCAACCCCATCGCCGACAACCGGACGGAGATTGACCGTTACTTCGTCTGGCCGGGTCAGGCGCTCGGCTACAAGATCGGGATGAACAAAATCCTGGAACTGCGGGAAAAGGCCAAGGCAGCCTTGGGCGACAAGTTCGATATCCGCGGCTTCCACGACACGGTCCTGACCAACGGTCCCGTCACCCTGCCGATCCTGGAGGAAGTGGTTCAGGGCTGGATCGACACGCGCAAGGCGGCGGCGTAAGCGGGTGCCGCATGCGGGTCATCCGGCCCGCATGCGGCGGAACGCTCATGCGCCCTCGGCCAGTTCCTGCAAGTTTTCCATATTGTTCAGCCGTACCTTGCCGCCTTCCAGCAGGGAGATGGCGCGGCTGGTCTTCAACTGCGTGAAGGTGCGGCTGACCGTTTCCGTGGTCAGGCCCAGATAGTCGGCGATGTCCGACCGGCTCATCGGTACATGAACCGGATTTTCGGCATAGCCGCGCCGCCTGGCCCGTTCAGACAGCATCAGCAGGAAGGACGCGATGCGTTCCTTGGCGTTCTTACGGCCCAACAGCAGCATCTGATCCTGTGCTGCCGCCAGTTCACTGGACGCCATGGCGAACAGCCGGCGCTGCATCTTGGGATAATCTTCCAGCAGCCCTTCCAGGCGGCGACGGGGGAAGCGGCACAGCGTGGCCGGCGTCACCGACTCGGCCGAATAGGCATAAGTGTCGTTGATCGACAGGCCCAGGAAATCGCCGGGCAGCAGGAAACCCGTGATCTGCCGCCGCCCGTCGGGCAGCAGCTTGTACAGCTTCATGGTGCCAGCGGTGACATTGAACAGGGTGTCGGCCCCGTCACCCTCCGCGAACAGGGTGTGACCGGCATCAACCTTGACCGACACCAGGATATCGGCCAACCGCTTCAGTTCATCCGCCTCCAGGGCGGAACAGACCGACATGCTGCGCACCGGGCAGGCATTGCACGGGGAAACATCAATACGGGCTGCCACGACGCTGTCGCGTGTGCATGCATGTTCAGCCAACGCCATGTAAGGCCCCCCGATATAAGCATCGCCCCCGGCTTTCCACCGGAAAGAAGAATGCGCCCTTTGGAAACGTTCCACAACGCGCAACAAGGCCGGTGGAACGGTTCCAGTCATGTCCGCCAGCCAATTGAAGGATTTCATAATGGTTGGCTGATGAACACATATCCAGAGGTCTAGGCCCAACCGCGTGAGCGCGCCTTGATCCAGATCAAAGCGCGACCATCGGCATATCGGTTAACGATGGGAGACCGCCCAGTTGATCGGGTGGCAGCCTTGTTCAGACAGACAGAGACATTGCCGTGCTTATCTCGCCGGAACGGGTGACCATGTCCGACCGTTTTTCCGTGAAGCCGCTGGACCGCCGTCGCATCGATCAGGCCTGGCCCCTGGTGCAGACGGGCCGCGCCGCCGATGACCGTGAGGCCTGGCGCACCTATGCGGGCCTGCTGCTGGGCACAGCCGATGGCGGCATCCGGACCGTGGAGGGGGACCATGGTTATATCCATGGCATCTATGCCTATCAGGTCCTGCCCAGCCCCCGGCATGGCAAGGTGCTGCAGGTCGATATGTTCCTGGCGCTCGACCTGATCGAACCGGAAGTCGCCATTGATGTCCTGCTGGACGATATGGACCGGATGGCGTTGGACCTGGGCTGCAACGCCGTCCATCTGCATCTGCCGCAGCGGGAAGGTATCGGGGCCAGTGTCTCGGTAGCGCTGGCCCGCGCCCTGGAACATGGGCATCATCGCGAGGATCTTCGCCTGTGCCGGCCGCTGGCCTGATCGGCGGGCACGGCGCTTGCTGATCGGGGCATGGCGGCGGTATTTTCCGCGCCATGACCGACATCCCCGCCGCGACGGCCCCCGCCATGACCACCGATACTCCGACCCAGGCCCCCAAGCCCGCGTCCCTGCCCGTGATCCGCATCCAGGCGGGCCGGCACAAGCGCGCCCAGCATGGCCATCCCTGGGTCTATTCCAACGAAGTGGACATGGACAAGGCGGCCAAGGCGCTGCCGGCAGGGTCGATCGTCCGCGTTACCGATGCCGGCGGTGCCACCCTGGGACTGGCCGCCTTCAATCCGCACAGCCTGATCTGCGCGCGGTTCCTGACCCGTGATCCGGCGGAAGCCATCGATACCGCCTTCTTCGTGCGCCGCATCCGCCGCGCCCTGGAAATCCGCGAACGGCTTTATGACCGCCCCTTCTATCGCCTGATCCATGCCGAAAGCGACGGCCTGCCGGCCCTGATCATCGACCGGTATGGCGATATCGTGGTGGTACAGGCCAATAATGTCGCCATGGACCGCCGGCTGCCCATGATCCTGGCAGCCCTGGACGAGGTGTTGAACCCGTCTGCCATCGTGCTGCGCAATGACAGCACGGCCCGGTCCTATGAGGGGCTGGCGGAAGAAGTGAAGGTGGTGAAGGGCTCCGTCCAGGGCCTGATCCCGCTGGAGGAAAACGGCGCCACCTTCTTCGCCGACCTGTCGGAAGGGCAGAAGACGGGCTGGTTCTTTGACCAGCGCGACAACCGCTCCTTCATCGCCAATCTGTGCCAGGGCCGCAGCGTGGTGGATTTCTACACCTATGCCGGTGGCTTCGGCGTGCTGGCGGCCAAGCGCGGCGCATCCCACGTCACCCTGGTCGACCGTTCCGCCCTGTCGCTGTCCATCGCCATGAAGGCGGCAGAGGCCAATGGCGTGGCCGACCGCGTGACCGCGGAAAAGGGCGATGCCTTCAACCTGATGGATCAATGGGTGGCCGAGGGGCGGACGTTCGAGGTGGTGATCGCCGACCCGCCCGCCTTCGTTAAGTCCAAGAAGGACCTGGCCGTGGGCAGCCGCGCCTATCGCCGCATGACCAAGGCCGCCGCCCGTCTGGTCGCCCCCGGCGGTATGCTGCTGGTGGCAAGCTGCTCCCACAACATGGAACCGCCCCTGTTCCATACCGAGGTCGCGCGCGGCCTGGGCGAGGCCGGTCGCCAGGGCCGCATCCTGCGCTTCGCCGGTGCGGGCAGCGACCATCCGGTCCACCCGCTGCTGCCAGAGACGCAATATCTGAAGGCGATGGTGTTCGCGCTGGACTGATCAGGGTGCCGGGTCAGTGATCCGGCGTAGCGCCGCCAGGCCGACCGGTGCCTTGGGCTGATAGGCCAGGGCGAAGACGCGGTTGGAATAGCGCCGCCGCACCCGCGCGATCTGCGCCTTTTCCCCCACCACGCGCGATGCCAGGATGGGGTCGCGCGTGCCACTGGCCGCCATGGACCGATTCACAACCCAGGCAAAGGGTCGGATACCGGCACGGTCCAGATCATGCTGCAACGACGCCGCCTCTGACACGGGCGTGGCCTCGGGCAGGGTGACCAGGATGATCTTGGTATAGGCCGGGTCCTGAAGGCGCATCAACGGCGTCACCATGCGACCGGCCATGCCGGACATCTGGTGTGTCATCTGCCGGTGATAAGCGCCCGTGGCGTCCAACAGCAGCAGCGTGTGGCCCGTGGGGGCCGTGTCAACGATGACGAAACTGTCCCGTGCCTCCGCCACGATGCGGGAGAAGGCGTGGAAAACCGCCACCTCCTCCGTGCAGGGGGACGCCAGATCCTCCCGCAGCAGGGCCTGGGCATCGGCGTCCAGGGTGTGACCGCGGCTGGCCATGATTTTTTCGATATAGCGTGTGGTTTCCACCACCGGATCAATGCGATCCACGGTCAGGCCCGGCAGGGTGCCGTCGACGACGAAGGACAGGTGCGCCGCCGGGTCCGTCGTGGTCAGATGCACCCCATGACCGCGGGCGGCCAGGCCCACGGCGATGGCGGCGGCGACCGTGGTCTTGCCCACCCCGCCCTTGCCCATCACCATCACCAGCCCTTTGCCGCCAGCGGCGATATCCGCCACCAGCCGGTCCAGGGTCGGCAGATCTACCGGGGGCAGCGGGTCGAGATCGGCGGCGGGTATTGCCGTCCCCGAAAGCAGCGCCCGCAGCGCCGGCAGCCCCACCATGTCGAAGGACAGCAGCGGGAATTCGTCACGCGGCAGGGTAGCCAGATTGTCCGGCAGATGGGCCAGCGCCGCATCCTGATCGGCCTCCAGCGCGCGCGCCACCTCATCATCGGGAAGGGTAGTATGGAATCGGCCATTCACGGCCAACATCTGGTTGGACAGGCCCAGGACCCGCAATTCGTCCGCCGTGCGTCCCGCCTCCCGGATCGCAGCGGGATCGGCGCGGGTGACCAGCACGATGGTGGTGCGCGCCGCATCGCCCAGGGCCAGCATGGCCTGGCGGAACCGATCCTCCCGCATCTTCAGGCCCGAATGGGGACCCAGGCACGAAGCACCCCGGTCATTGCCCGCGAGGAACCCCGTCCAGGCGCGCGGCAGGCTAAGCAGGCGCAATGTATGGCCGGTGGGGGCCGTGTCGAACACAACATGGTCGAAGCCCGCACCATCCCCCGTCAGCAAGCCGACAAATTCATCGAAGGCGGCTATCTCCGTAGTGCAGGCACCCGAAAGTTGCTCGCGCACCGTCGCCTTTTCGGTGTCGGCCGCCTCTGGCCCCAATTGCGCGATGACACGCGCGCGATATTGGTCGGCCGCCGCCTCTGGATCGATATTCATGGCGGATAGGCGGTCAATCCCCGGCACAGGCGTCGGCCGATCCACCAACTCGACGCTCAGCATCTCGTCCAGGTTGGAGGCGGGGTCGGTACTGACGAGCAGCACCCGCTTGCCCGCATCGGCCAGCGCGATGGCGCAGGCGCAGCTGAGTGAGGTCTTGCCCACGCCGCCTTTCCCTGTGAAGAACAGGAACGGGGTCGGCCGTGCCATCAGCTTAAACATCGCCATTCTTCACCCGGTCAGTTACGAAAACCACGTGACAGTATGCGCCCGATCCAGCCCGCATGGGCACCGCCAGATGCCGCAGGGCCAAATTTCCTATGAAGCGCGAAACCGCACCCCCTCCCCCGCCCCACCATCGGCCGGCACGGGTTCCACCCCCTGCCCTGCCAGGGTCTGCAGAATCAGCGTCACGCTGCCCCGGTGCGGCTCATGTCGGCCGCTTTCGAAATCACGCACGGTGCTGCGCGACAGGCCCGACGCCTGTGCCAACTGTTCCTGGCTCCAGTCCAGCAGGCCGCGCGCGGCGCGGCATTGCGCGGGAGAAAGCGTCCGTGAAGAAACTTCATGGGGCACGGTTGTAATCCTGCATACCTCAACCATATTGGGTGATATTGGATCAAATGGTTGAGAGGTCAAGGCCCCACCCGGTCATTGGCCCGGATGAAAGGCAGGCTTCTGATGCATGATGTGCCCCTGATCACGATGATTGTCGCGGCCCTGGCGCTGGCGTTCATTTTCGGGGCCATTGCGCAGAAGCTTAAAATCTCGCCCCTGGTCGGCTATCTGCTGGCCGGCGTGATGATCGGGCCGGGGACGCCAGGCTATGTCGCGGATATGAGCCTGGCCCCACAATTGGCGGAAATCGGCGTCATCCTGCTGATGTTCGGGGTGGGCCTGCATTTCTCCGTCAAGGACCTGATGTCGGTGAAGGCCATCGCCATTCCCGGCGCCATCGGACAGATCGGTATCGCCACCCTGATGGGCATGGGCCTGGCCTGGGCGCTGGGCTGGAGCATCGGTGCAGGCTTGGTCTTCGGTCTGGCCCTGTCGGTCGCGTCCACCGTGGTTCTGCTGCGCGCCTTGCAGGAACGGCGGCTGGTGGAAAGCAAGCGGGGGCGCATCGCCATCGGCTGGCTGATCGTCGAGGATCTGGCCATGGTCCTGGCGTTGGTGCTGCTGCCGGCCCTGGCCGGTTTGCTGGGTGACAAGGCCGCAGCGGAGGGGACCGCCGCAGCGCCGGCGCTGACCGGGACACAGTTGCTGACCGTCATCGCCATCACGCTGGGCAAGGTTGCGGCTTTCGTCGCCCTGATGCTGGTGGTGGGCAAGCGCGTCATCCCCTGGGTCCTGCATGAGGTCGCGCATAGCGGCTCGCGCGAGCTATTCCGGCTGGCCGTGCTGGCCATTGCCCTGGGTGTCGCCTATGGGGCCGCCACCCTGTTCGGCGTCTCCTTCGCGCTGGGGGCTTTCTTTGCGGGCATGGTCCTGTCGGGATCGCCCCTGTCGCACCGCGCAGCGGAAGAATCGCTGCCGCTGCGCGACGCTTTCGCAGTTTTGTTCTTCGTGTCGGTCGGCATGATGTTCGACCCGGCCATCCTGATCGAACGGCCGCTGCCGGTGCTGGCTACGGTCCTGATCATCGTGTTCGGCAAGTCGGTCGCCGCCTATATGATCGTGCTGGCCTTCGGCCATCCGCGCAGCACCGCGCTGACCATCTCCGCCTCCCTGGCGCAGATCGGCGAGTTTTCCTTCATCCTGGCGGCACTGGGCGTCAATCTGGGCCTGCTGCCGCAGGAAGGCCAGGATCTGGTCCTGGTCGGTGCCATCCTGTCGATCCTGCTGAACCCCGTGATGTTCACCCTGATCGACAAGTTCGGTCACCGGCTGGAACCCGGCGGCGGCGATGCGGTCGCTCCTGCCGCCACGGCGGAGCCGACGCGGGAGCCGATCCCGCCCACTAGCCTGACGGGCCACGCCATCATCATCGGCCATGGACGGGTTGGCAGCCTGATTTCCGCCAAACTGAAGGAAGAGGGCGTGCCCTTCCTGGTGGTGGAGGACAATCAGAAGCGTATCGATAGCCTGCGGGAGCAGGGGGTGGAGGTGGTGGTGGGAAATGCCGTGGTGCCCGAGGTGCTGGCCGCCCTGAACCTGTCCGCCGCCCGCCTGATGTTCATCGCCATTCCGGGTTCGTTCGAGGCGGGCCAGATCATCCGCCAGACGCGGGTCGCCAATCCCGGCCTGTCCATCATCGCCCGCGCCCATGCCGATGAGGAAGTGGTCTATCTGACCCAGAACGGGGCCAGCACGGTCGTCATGGGCGAACGCGAGACCGCGCGTGGCATGATCGCGGAAGGTCTGGTGGCCCTGACGCCCAAGGCCCCGATCGCCGCGTCGGAACCGCCGCCGACCGATATGGATAGCGAACCGAAGCCGGCCTAGAGCTGTTTTCGGTTGACCGGAAACAGCTCCGGCGGCGACGGCCGCCGCGCCGCTTGTGCGGCGTGGCCAAGCTGCGGAGGCAGCGCCGGCGATTGAGGAACACGAAAAGCTAAAGGTTCAGCACCCGCGCCGGGCGAAGCTCCCCACCCTCCAGCCGGACCAGGGCCACGGGAACGCCTTCGGTCAGGGCCAGGGCGGTCGCTTCCTCCCCGCCGGCACCGCGCAGCGCCTCCAGCCGGTCCAGATCGGCCCGGCGCAGCAGAGACACACCCTGACCATGGCGCAGGCGATCGGCCTCTACCGGTGTCAGGTCGATGGCGGGCAGCCGGTCCAACGGGGCCGCCACTGGCATCAACAGCCTGTCCGGGTTGCCTTCGGCCACGATCTGTTCCAGCTGTTCCAGCGTCACTGCATTGGCCAGCGTGAACGGCCCTACCGACAGGCGGCGCAGCACCGTGATATGGCCGACGGTTCCCACCGCCAGGGCCAGATCACGGGCCAGCGAGCGCATATAGGTGCCCTTGCCGCATTCCACCTCGAACTCGGCATGATCGGCATCGGGACGGCCCGTCAGGTGGAAACCATCAATGCGCACGGTACGGGCGGCCAGTTCCACCGCCTCCCCTTCACGCGCCAGATCATAGGCGCGCTCGCCATCCACCTTGATGGCGGAATATTGCGGCGGTACCTGGCTGATCAGGCCCTGGAAAGCCTCCAGCGCCTTTTCGATCTGTTCATCCGTGGGGCGTACATCGCTGGTAGCGATGACCTGCCCGGCGCGGTCGTCGGTATCCGTTGCCTCCCCGAATTTCATCACGAAACGATAGGTCTTGTGCCCGTCCATGGCGTATTGGACGGTCTTCGTCGCCTCGCCAAAGGCGATGGGCAGGATGCCAGTGGCGATGGGGTCCAGCGTGCCACCGTGGCCCGCCTTTTCCGCATTCATCATCCAGCGCACTTTTGCCATGGCCTGCGTGCTGGTCATGGTGCCGGGCTTGTCCAGCACCAGCCAGCCGTGACGGGGTACGCCCTTGCGCTTACGCGCCATGGTTCTTGTCCCCGCCCTCTTCCTCATCCTCGGCGGCATCGTTGCCGGTATTGACGATGCCGGTCATGTCGCGGGCGACGTGCGGGTTGTGCAGCAGCCGGTCGATCTTTTCAGCGTAATCGAAGCTGGTATCCAGCTGGAAGGACAGGCGCGGGGCATAGGGCAGGCGGATTTCATGCGCCACCTGGGTGCGCAGGAATGCCGAGGCGCGGTTGAGCGCCGCCACCAGTTCAGGCTTGGACCCGCCCAGCGGCATGACGAAGGCGGTGGCGTTCTTCAGGTCGGGGCTGATGCGCACTTCCGACACGGTGACGTTCAGATCCATCAGTTCCGGGTCACGGAATTCCCCGCGGCGGAAAATATCGGCCAGGGTGTGGCGGATTTCCTCGCCCACGCGCAACTGGCGCTGGCTGGGTCCCTTGGCGGCATGGCCGCTGTCGCGTCGCTTGCTCATCATTTCAATCCTTTGCCCTGGCGGGGGATGGGACCCCGGACCGGGCGTTGCTGCGTCAGGTCAAGGGACCGTGCGTAGCATAGCGGGTGACGGATGAGACAGGGAAGTTACGCATGGAAGGGGTTGAGGAAGAAAAAGTCAGGGCCCGGCATCCGCCCGACCGGACCTGCGGCATCTGTCACCGCAGGTCCGGTCAAGCAGAAGGCGAGCCCCGACAATCACCGCTTCAAATCATTCACCGCGCCAGCGGCAGCATCTCCCGCATGCCGCCCGGCAGGTGCGGGACCAGCAGACGACGGGCGGCTTCCCACTGGGTCGACAGCAGCAGCAGACCGGAGCCGATGACCAGGGCGGCCAGCGCCATGTTCATTTCCTTCGCCGTGCCAGCCATGGAGAAAAGCTGCCCCATCGCATACAGCACATAGACCAGGGCCGAGACCAGCATGGCCCGGCGGTCGATGGCCAGCGAGACCAGGGCGATCACCAGATAGGTGCCGATGCAGGTGGCCAACGCCAGACCGGGACTGACCGTCTGCACCGCCCCGTTGGCCCCCACCCAGGAGAAGACCGGATGGATGATCAGGGGTGAGGCCGACAGGTGCAGCCAGAAGGCCACGTCCGACCGGCGGGTATTGCGCTCCCGGTCCTGGCTGTCCCAACGCATGGCGATGGCGAACATTACCAGCCCGCCGATCAGCACCAGCACACGGGTGCTGTCCCGCAGCGACGGCACGGCAAGCAAAGCCAGGGCCGCCACGGCGGCCAGGGCGATGGCCGACCCCGCCGCTACGGTGATCGGCACCATGAAGCGGCGCCAATGGGCGTAGGCACCAGCACCGGCCAGCAGGGTGGCACCCGCCACCACGCCGGCGGCATCGGCAATATCCTTCACCTGCGCCTCTTCAAGACCCATCAGGTCGAACAGGCCGGTCAAGCCCGCCACCAGCGTGCCGCCGGCAAAGCCGATCAGCAGCACGATGCTGGACAGTGACAGGCGCAGACGGCGCGTGAAATATTCGGCCAGACCCCAGCTGATGGCAACCACCGCCAGCCCGCCAAGTGCCGGATGCGCCTGTCCCCCCAGATAGGCGGCAGCGGCCAGGATCAGGCCGCAACAGACCGACACGAACACATCGTTGAACCCAGTGAGCAGCCGGAAGCGCTCATGCTCCGCCGCGTCGATATGACCGCGCCGGGTCGCCACGAAGTCACGGAAGCCCGCGACATTCTGATCGCTCAATATACCGGCCGATATGGCGGCATCGAGTTCTTCATCACTATACATCTTTCCCCCCTCCCTATTGGATTGGCCTAAGTATGCGGCGTGACACCGGTGGCCGCAATCACTGGTACCAATTGTTTAGATGCAGAAAAGAAACAGTCACCAAGGATACGAATCCGTTGCAATCAAGAAGCTTTCGTCCGTGGTTGATAATCTGTTAACGCTGTGCAGCGCGGAACCGAAACCGCGTTTAAAAACAAACCTTTCTCGGACAGGGGAACCCTATGCAATCCAAGAGCAGCCTGTTTTTCAGGACGGCGACGCTTGCCCTTCTGGCAGCCGGTGCCGCCGGCGCGATGCCCGCCATGGCCCAGGATACGCTGGATGAAATTGTCGTTACCGGTTCGCGTATCCGGCAAAGCCCGCTGAACCAGACGCAGCCCATCGTGCAGGTCGACAGCGAGTCGATGGCCCGCACCGGCCTGTCCAGCACCGCCGAAATTCTGCAGCGTCTGCCCATCTCCGGCGGCGGCCTGAACAGCAAGTTCAACAATAGCGGCAATTTCGGCAACCCGCCGGATGGCGGCGGCGTCGGTGCCGGTTCGGCCGAAGTGGATCTGCGCTATCTGGGTTCGCGCCGCACCCTGGTGCTGGTCGATGGCCTGCGCTGGGTCAATGGCGCGTCCGCCTCCGGCATCCCGTCCTCAACCGACCTGAATTCCATCCCCAAGGGCATCATCGACCGGATCGAGGTTCTGCAGGAAGGCGCGTCGCCGATTTACGGCTCTGACGCCATTTCCGGCGTGGTGAACATCATCACCAAGCGCAAACAGGATGGCTTCTCCGGTTCCGCCCAGGTCGGCGCCTTTGATGAAGGCGACGGCGTCACGCAGGAATATGACCTGTCCTGGGGCGCGTCTTCCGGCGGCACCAGCATCGTGGCCGACCTGACCTATGTGAAGCAGGAAAGCGTGATGTCGGGTGACCGCTCCATCTCGCAGTTTCCGACGCCGGGCGTCACCGCCTGCGACAGCTCCTGCTCGTCGGGCACGCCGCTGGGCCGCTTCATCGTCAACAACCCCGTCACCGGGGCTGGTATGAACCTGACCCTGAAGAATGCGGTGCTGACGGGCCGTCCCACCTTTGACCCGCTGAACCCCACCGCCGGCAGCTTCAAGAACTTCACCACTGCCGACCGCTTCAATTTCCAGCCCTATAACTATATCCAGGCCCCGTCGGAACGCCTCGGCACCTACTTCCAGGTGACGCAGGAAATTACGCCCGACATCAATTTCCGCCTGAAGGCCGTTTATAACAACCGGCAGTCCGCCAACCAGGCGGCCCCCATTCCGCTGTTCGTGGGTCCCGATGCCGGTAACGGCAACCTGCTGGACCAGATCAGCATCGACCGCACCAACCCCTACAACCCGTTCGGCGTCACCCTGTCGTCGGGCGGGGCCAATGGCCCGGCCAATTACGCCTTCATCGGCCGCCGCTTCATCGAAGCCGGTCCGCGCCATTATGAGCAGGAAGTGAACACCTGGTACGTGTCCGGTACCGTGGACGGGTCGCTGATGCTGGGCGACAACAAATGGTACTGGGACGTCAACACCATCTTCTCCCGTAACAGCGCCACGCAGAAATTCACCGGCAACGTGAACGCCCAGCGTCTGGCCCAGGCCCTGGGCCCGGTCGCTAACTGCACCGGTTCCTGCGTACCGTTCAACATCTTCGGCGGCCAGGGTTCGATCACCAAGCCGATGATCGATTACGTTCTGTTCACGCAACAGGACAGCAGTAAGCAGCGTCTGGCCGACACCTCCTTCAACCTGTCGGGCGACCTGTTCCAGCTGCCGGCGGGCGGCGTTGGTCTGGCCGTGGGTTACGAATATCGTGACCAGCGCGGTGAGTTCCAGCCGGACGCGGTTGTCGCCGCCGGCCTGGGTTCCGACATCCCGGCCCAGCCGTCCAAGGGCAGCTTCGACGTGAACGAAGCCTATGGTGAGCTGCGCGTGCCGCTGATCGCCGACCTGCCCATCGCCAAGCTGCTGGAAGTGTCAGGTGCCGTTCGCTACTCTGACTATTCCACCTTCGGCAGCGAAACGACCTATAGCGGTCGCGTCAACTGGCGCGTGACCGAAGACGTGCTGCTGCGCGGTTCGTGGGGCCAGGGCTTCCGCGCGCCGGGCATCGGCGAACTGTTCGGCACGCCGTCGCGCTTTGACCAGGAGCTGGTCGACCCCTGCTCCGACATGCTGGGCCTGTCCGGCGGCACCGCGGCCGCAGCGGGCGTTCGTGCCAACTGTATCGCCCATGGTGTGCCGGCCAACGGTTCCTATGTGCAGGCCAACCCGCAGCTGTCGGTCATCACCGGCGGTAACCGCAATCTGAAGCCCGAAACCTCGGAAAGCTGGGTGTTCGGTGGTGTGTTCAGCCCGTCTTGGGAACTGGGTTGGGCCGACCGTCTGGATTTCGAGGTGAATTATTATGACATCTCGCTGAAGGACGCGATCCAGCCCATCGGGGCGGAGACCATTCTGGGCCGTTGCGAACAGAATAACGACGCCTTCTCCTGTGGCTCCATCACCCGTACCGCGTCGGGTGCCATCAACCAGATCAGCGGCCTGTTGCAGAATATCGGCGCCATCGACACCGACGGCATCGATTTCACCATCAACTGGCAGGGTCCGGAAAGCGACCTGGGCACCTTCCGGTTCAGCCTGAACCAGACCTTCCTGCTGAACTATACGGAGACGGTCCCGGCCACCAGCGGCACCTCCAAGATCGAACGTGAAGGCACCGAAAAGGGCAGCCCCGACCAGGCATTCCCCAAGTACAAGGCCACGGCGATCCTGGACTGGGCAAAGGATGATTTCTCCGCCTCGGTCACCAACCGCTATATCAAGAGCGTGGATGAAAGCCAGGCTGACAACAAGCTGGGTGCCCGTCTCTATACCGACGCGCAGGTCAGCTGGTTCCCGGCGATGTTCGAGAACAAGGTGGGTCTGACGCTGGGCGTCAACAACCTGTTCGACAAGGACCCGCCGGCCTGCTTCAGCTGCGGTCTGAACAATTTCGACCCCACCACCTATGACGCGCCCGGCCAGTTCGGCTATGCGCGCCTGACCTACAAGATGTAAGGGGCGGGCGGCTCCGCCTAATCCGCTCTACACGGGACCCGGGTTCACATGATAGTGAACCCGGGTCTTTCTTTTCCCGGATGCAAGGTTCCGTCCCATGACCGCCCCGCTGTTCAACAAGGTTGCCATCGTCGGCTTCGGCCTGATCGGTTCGTCAATCGCGCGGTGCGTGGCTGAATATCCGGGCCTTGCGAACGGTGTGGTCTGCGTGGACCGCTCGCAGGCGGTGTGTGACCGGGTCCTGGAACTGGGGCTGGCGCAACAGGCCGGCACCGATCCCGCCCTGGTGTCGCAATGCGATCTGGTGGTTCTGGCCACGCCCATCGGGGCCTTTGCTGATCTGGGTGCCATCATCGGGCCGCACCTGATGGCGGGTACGATCCTGACCGATGTCGGGTCGGTGAAACAGTCGGTGATCCGCGATATCGCCCCGCATGTGCCCGAAGGGGTGCATTTCATCCCCGGCCACCCCCTGGCCGGCACCGAGCACTCCGGCCCCGACAGCGGCTTTGCCCTGCTGTTCAAGGGCCGCTGGTTCATCCTGACCCCCACGCCGGGCACCAATCAGGCGGCATTGGACAGGCTGTCGGCCTTCTGGGCCGGCTGCGGTTCCATGATCGAGGTGATGGAACCCGGTCATCATGACCGGGTGCTGGCCATCACCAGCCACCTGCCCCACCTGATCGCCTACACCATCGTGGGCACCGCCACCGACCTGGAAGAGCATTTGCAGTCGGAAGTCATCCGCTTCTCTGCCACCGGCTTCCGCGACTTTACCCGCATTGCCGCCAGCGACCCCACCATGTGGCGCGACATCTTCCTGAACAACCGGGAGGCGGTGCTGGAGGTGATCCAGCGCTTTACCGAGGATTTGACGGCCCTGCAGCGCGCCATCCGCTGGGGTGAGGGGGACAAGCTGCATGAGCTGTTCACCCGCACCCGCGCCGTGCGCCGTTCCATCATTGATGCCAAGCAGGCGTAAGCATCATGGCCGAGGATGAGCGCCGGCCGTCGCCCGACGCCCTGTTGCAGGCGGCGAAGGCCGAACGGCGCGGCAAGCTGAAAATCTTCCTGGGTGCCGCCCCCGGCGTGGGCAAGACCTATGAGATGCTGCGCACGGCCCATGCCCTGAAAAAGGACGGAGTCGATGTCGTCGTCGGAGTGGTTGAAACCCATGGACGGGCGGAAACCGACGCCATGCTGGCCGGGCTGGAGGTCTTTCCGCGCAAGACCCTGTCCTATCGCGGGCAGGAATTGTCGGAGATGGACCTGGACGGGCTGATCGCGCGGCGGCCCACCATGGTGCTGGTCGATGAGCTGGCCCACACCAACGCGCCGGGCAGCCGCCATGCGAAGCGGCATTCCGATGTGGAGGAGCTGCGCGACGCCGGCATCGATGTGCTGACCACCCTGAATGTCCAGCATGTGGAGAGCCTGAACGATGTGGTGGCCCGTATCACCCGCATCCGGGTACGCGAAACCGTGCCCGATCAGGTGATCGACAGCGCAGACGAGGTGGAGGTGATCGACCTGACGCCCGCCGACCTGATCAAGCGGCTGGGCGAGGGCAAGGTCTATGTCCGCGATCAGGCCCAGCGTGCCCTGAAACATTACTTCTCCCCCGGCAATCTGACGGCGCTGCGCGAACTGGCACTGCGACGCACGGCGCAGCGCGTGGATGACCAGATGGTCACCTATATGCGCAGCCATGCCATCGCCGGACCCTGGGCGGCCGGCGACCGGCTGCTGGTCTGTATCTCCGACGATCCGGGGGCGGGCGGGCTGGTCCGCCATGCCAAGCGGCTGGCTGACCGGTTGAAGGCCCCCTTCACCGCCGTTTACGTGGAAACCGCCCGCCATCAGCGCCTGGACGAGGCGGCGCGCGATCGCGTGGCCGATGCCCTGCGTCTTGCCGAGCAACTGGGTGGGGAGGCGCTGACCCTGCCGGGCCGGACGGTGACGGAGGCGCTGGTCGGTTTCGCGCATACCCATAACATCACACAGATCATCATCGGCAAGTCGCAGCGGTCGCGATGGTTTGAGATGGTGAACGGGTCGGTGGTGCATGATCTGCTGCGCCGGGCCACGGGCATTTCCGTGCATGTCATCGCCAGCGAACAGCCCGACCCCGACAGCAACGCCGCCCGACGCGTGACGACGCGGCCACCTGCCCGGCCCGCCGATTACAAGGCCTATCTGGCCGGCATCGCCTTTACCGCCCTGGCGCTGGGGGCAGGTGTGCTGGTTGATGAATGGCTGGGCGTGCAGAATATCAGCCTGGTCTTCCTGATGGCCGTGCTGGGCAGTGCAGTCCTGCATGGCTTTCTGCCATCGCTGTTCACGGCGGTGCTGGCCGTTGCTGCCTATAATTTCTTCTTCCTGCCGCCGCTTTACACCTTCTCCATCGGGGACCCGTCCAACATCTGGTCGCTGGTCTTTTTCACCGGCGTCGCCATGCTGACCAGCCGGTTGACGGCGCGGGTGCGCGAACAGGCGGAAATCGCCCGCATCCGGGCCCGCACCACGGCGCAGCTATCTTCCTTTGCCAGCAAGCTGGCCGGCATTGGCGGTATGGATGATCTGCTGTGGGCAGCCAGCCATCAGATTGCCCTGATGCTGAAGCTGCGCGTTGTCCTGATGCTGCCAGCGGACGACGATAATGCCGCCAGCCTGTATCCGGCGTCGGCCTACCCGCCCGATGACCAGATTTCCAACGCCGACCATGCCGCCGCCGTCTGGGCGTTTGAGAATGGCAAGCCGGCGGGGCGGGGTGCTGCCACCTTGCCCGGCACCCAGCGCCTTTACCTGCCCTTGCGCACCGAACGCGCCACCGTCGCGGTGGCGGGCATCGGCAGTGACGATGCCGGCACCGGCCCCCTGCTGACGCCCGATGACCGCCGCCTGCTGGATGCGTTGCTGGATCAGGCGGCAGTGGCGATTGAGCGGGTGAAGCTGGTCCGGGCCATTGATCAGGCCAAGCTGGAGGGGGAGACGGAGCGGCTGCGGTCAGCCATGCTGACCTCCCTGTCGCACGATCTGCGCACGCCTTTGGCCGCCATCATCGGCACCGTAACGGGTTTGAAGGCCGGCCAGGGGCGGCTGGCCCCGGCGGAGACCGCATCCATGCTGGACAATCTGCATGGGGAAGCCGAACGCATGGGCCGCTTCGTGCGCAACCTGCTGGACATGACGCGGCTGGAGGCAGGGGCGCTGGATCTGAAGCGCGAGCCGATTGATCTGGCCGATGTCGTGGCCGGGGCCGTGCGCCGGGCGGGCCCCGTCCTGTCGGGCCATATGGTCGATATCCGCATGCCGGCTGACCTGTCCCTGGTGCAGGGGGATCATCTGCTGCTGGAACAGGCACTCTTCAACCTGCTGGACAATGCCGGCAAATACGCCCCGCGCGGCAGCGTCGTGCGCGTCCAGGCCCTGCGCGAGGCAGCGCATGTGACGCTGCGGGTGGAGGATGAAGGGCCGGGCATCCCGGAGGAGGCGCGGACCCGTATCTTTGATAAATTCTTCCGCGTGGAGGCGAAGGATCACCGCACCGCTGGCACCGGCCTGGGCCTTGCCATTGCGCGTGGTTTCGTGGAAGCCATGGGCGGCACCCTGACGGCGCGGGACCGGGCGGATGGCAAAGCCGGGGCGTGTCTTGAGATGACCCTGACAGTGGACCCGCGCGGCGACGTCGTCATGGCGGAGGCGACAGCATGACGCGTCCCCACCGTATTCTGGTTGTGGAGGATGAGGTGGCGATCCGCCGCCTGCTGAAAACCATCATAACCCCGGAAGGGTGGGAGATGGTGGAGGCGACATCCGCGTCACAGGCCCTGACCCTGGCCCGCCAATCCCTGCCCGAACTGATCCTGCTGGACCTGGGCCTGCCCGATATGGACGGTCTGGACCTGATCCCCACCTTGAAGCGGGAACGCCCGGTGCCGCTGATCGTGCTGTCCTCGCGCGACCGGGAGCAGGACAAGATATTGGCCCTGGACTTAGGTGCCAATGATTACGTGACCAAGCCGTTCGGGGCTGGCGAGCTGATGGCCCGCATCAGGGCCGCCCAACGCCACACGATACAGCAGATGGGCGGCCGCCCCCTGCTGCGCATCCGCGACCTGGAAATCGACATGGTCAATCGGCATGTGCAGAAGGCCGGCCGGCGTCTGCACCTGTCACCCACCGAGTTTGACCTGCTGCGCCTGCTGGCCCAGCATGCGGGCCGCATCCTGACCCATGCTCAGATCCTGAAAGAGGTCTGGGGACCGGCCAAGGCCGAAGAGGTGCAGTATCTGCGCGTCTATATCCGCCAGTTGCGCCAGAAGATCGAGGATGATCCCAACGCCCCCCTTTTCGTGCAGACCGAACCCGGCATCGGGTATCGGTTCACGGATGCGGAGGATACACCTTGATCCTGCACACAATCGGCTATGAGGGGGCCTCGCAGGGGGCCGTCATCGCGGCATTGAAGGCAGCGGGGGTGCGGCTGCTGCTGGATGTACGCGAATTGCCCTCCTCCCGCCGCGCCGGCTTTTCCAAATCGCCCTTGCGCGCCAGCCTGGAGGCGGAAGGGATTGCGTATCTGCACCTGAAGAAGCTGGGCACGCCCAAGGAAGGGCGGCTGGCCAACCGCGCCGGCCGCATGGGCGAATTCTGGTCCATCGTGGAGGAAGGGTTGGCACGACCGGAGGCGCAGTATGAGCTGGGGCTGGCGGGGTCCCTGTCCCTGGACAAGCCCGCCTGCCTTCTGTGTTTTGAGGCCGATCACAGCCAGTGCCACCGCCTGACGGTTGCCAACCGTCTGACGGCGGCCCATAGCTTTGACGTCGTCCACCTGCGCCCCGATCCGGTGTTTTAGACCCGCAGATCCCCCAACGCTACCACCTGCCGCAGCTGTTCCGCCCCGGCCACATCGCGGATGGTGACCGCCACCTGCCTTGCCGCCCAGTCGATCTCGATCAGGCCGAAATTCTGGGCACGGTAGGCCTCGCCCACCCGGCGGGCATTGGGCGGCAGCACGGGCCAGACCTCCGTCAGACCTGATGAGGTGAAATCCCACAGCGGATAGGGCACGTTCCAATCCAGTTTTGAGATTTCGGCGTAATGCGTGTCGCCGGAAATGCAGAACAGGCCATTGGCCCGCTTCTCGCGGATCGTCTCAATCAGGCGCTGATGATCATGGGTGAAGTTGATCCAGGCCTCCCAGCCGGGGAAATCCGACACGACCTGCAGGGACGACGCCAGGATACGCAGGTCGGCGGGACGGGCCAACTGTCCCTCCAGCCATTGCCACTGCGCTTCCCCCAGTTGCGTCGCCTCCCCCTCTGGCAGACGGGCATAGGGGCCGGGCACGCTTTGGCCCGCCTCATGCCGGGCCGTGGCCCATTCCTTGTACTCCTTGCCGCCCATGTCGATGGTGGCAAGGGCCGTCCGGTTCCAGCGCAGGTCGGGCAGGATGATCTGGAGCCGCTTGCCCTTCGGCCCAAATTCATAGGCTGTATAGATGCCGTCGGGCCGGGTGCGGCGGATACTGTCGGGGGCTTCGCCGAAGAAATCGCAGAACAGCTTCCGGCTTTCCGCCTTCATCGGATAATCGGCCCCGGCATCATTCTCGCCGAAATCATGATCGTCCCAGGTGGCGACGATGGGCACCGCATCACGCAGCTTCTGAAACCCCGGCTTGGCCGCCAGCATGGCGTATTTGGCCTTCATGTCATCGACATTGCGGGTATCGAGATAGACATTGTCGCCCAGCAGGATCATCAGGTCAGGTTTGGCGGCCAGGATGGCATCCCAGATGGGCTGATCCTTGGTCTGATGCGCACAGGACCCGAAGGCGATGCGGGTCGGCGTCGCGTTGTCCGGCAAACGGCGCACGTTCTGCGCCTGGGCGGCCTGGGCCATCAGCGGTGCAGCGGCCATGCCTGTCAACAGCAGGCGGCGGTCAAGAAGGGGGCGGGACATGGGGGCCTCCGAATAGAAAGAAGGGGCGGACCCAAGGCCCGCCCCAGTTTCAAAAGGGAAGAGTGACAGACAAAGGGTGCCGGCGACGACGCCGGCACCTGAGGAACACGGAAACTCAGAACTGCTTCTTCAGCGACACGAAGAACTGGCGCGGCGCGCCGGCCAGCAGCGTCTGTGACGTGCCCGTGGGGTCGCTGTTGGTGAAGCCGTTGGAACCGATGGTCGACACGTACTTCTTGTCGAACAGGTTGGTGACATTGGCTTGCAGCTCGGTCCCTTCCAACCAGGCATTGCCTTCGAACCGGTAACCGACGCTGATTTCCGCCAGGGTGTAACCCTCGACCGAGGCATCGTTCAGATAGGTGTAGTAACGCTTGCCGGTATAGGCAGCACTGGCCGAGGCATAGAGATTGCCGTCATCGTATTTCAGCTCACCGCGCAGCAGGTTCTTGGGCGCGTTGACGACCGTCTTGCCATCGGTCGCCGCAGTCACGGCCCCGTTGGCACCCCGGACGTTATCGTCATAGGTGCTGTCATTATAGGTGTAGGAGGCGACGATGGAGACAGCATCGGTCAGGTCCACGGTGGCCCCGGCCTCGATACCGCGCATGGAGACACCACCGACATTTTGCAGGGCCGACGGGTTGCCAACGATCCCCGGCCCCAGGGTCAGGGCCAGCAGACGGTCGTCGAACTGCACGTCATAGGCGGCGACCACGCCCTTCACGATGCCGGCATTAAAGCGCCAGCCCAGTTCGATGGTACGGCTGGTTTCCGGCTCCAGGCTGTTGCGGATGGCGTTGAAACCGTCCTGGGTGGTGGAGAAGGGGCCAGCGGTGTTGGAGCTTTCGAAGGTACGGATATTCTCGGCGTAGGAGCCAAAGACCTGATGTTCGTTGGACAGCTCATAAACGAAGCCGGCCTGCGGCAGAAAATTGTCCTTGGCCTTGATGGTACCGTTCTTCACCGGGCCGACCAGGGTCTTGGCGGTGTTTTCCACCTTCACGGCCTTGAACCCGGCGGTCACGGTCAGGGCATCCATGACCTTCCAGCTGTCCGACAGGTTGAACTGCCGGGTCTCAGTGTCGAAATCATATTCCCACTGCGTGGCCATGGCCCCGCGCTGGAACTGCGTGGAAGAACGGCCCGGGCTGGCGCGGTTCAGGCCATAGAAGCGGCGGGCATGGGCGAAATCATTCTGCTCGAACCAGAAGCCGCCGCTGACCGTGTGGTTACCGATTTCCGCCGTCAACTGGCTGACGGCACCGTACCGTTCGATGCCATATTCAGTGGTGCGGATGGACATGGGCGCACCACCCGGCGTCACGACATAGGGCGTGAACCAGAGGCCCTGGCCGTCATTCTTGTGGGCATAGCCCGTGACATCCAGCTTCAGCGCGTCGGTCAGCGGATAGGTGAGGTTCACCGCCCCAATCGTATCCTCGCGCAGGCCAGCCGCGTCGTAATAGGCATCGTCCACGGACGTGATCTTGCCCGGATAGGGACCGGTGGCCAGCCCGTTATAGATGTCTGCGACGCGCAGGGCCGTGGCCCAATCCTTGGCGAAATTGTCCCAATCATAGCCCAGGCGACCGATCATTTCCTTGGACAGGTCCTGGTAGTCATTCTCGGCGCGGTCGGACCAGTTGACCCAGGCGCTGATCTCGCCCTCACCCACGCTCTGAACCAGCTTGAAATTCAGCTGGTCCTGCTTCTGGACGCCGTCGCCCTTCCACTTGTCGGCATTCTGGCGGGTATAGCTGACATAGGCGCTGGTGCCCGTGGACAGCTCACCCGTTTCCAGCCGCACGAAGCCACGGCCCGTCTTCTCGCTGCCGGCGGTACCGGCGACATAGGCACCGGCTTCCTTGGCCGGGCGGCGTGACGTGAACTGCACGGTACCGCCCAGATTGCTGGTCGATGCGGTGGCCAGCGAGCCGGCCCCCTGCGCCACCGTCACCTGATCGATATTCTCGCTGCTGATCGCGCGGGAAATATGCAGGCCATTATGATTGCCATAGGACATGTCGCCCAGCGGCACCCCATCCAGGGTGAAGCCCAGCTGATTCTGGTTGAAGCCGCGGATGGTGATGCGGGTCGACCATTCATAGGCACCGAACGGATCGGCCGACTGGAAGCTGACACCGGGCAGGTTCTCGATGGCCTTCAACGGGCTGGTGCCCGGCGCTTCCAGGGCAATGGCGGCCTGGGTCACGCCCTGCACCTGCCGCGCCTCGCCACGGCCATAAACAATGATCTCTTCCAGCATCGGGGCCGTTTCGGCCACCTGCGTGGTCTGTGCAAGCGTGGGGGACACGGCGAGCAGGGTGGCGAGCGCCGTGCCTGCGATCAGCTGACGATGGTTCATTATGGGCATCCCTTTGGTCGCCGGCATGGTTGCTGCGGCGCACAATGGGCGGATAGCATTGTTATATTTCAATGATTTGACGTGTTCCGGTCGAAACCATGATGGTTCTGTTGCGCGGTTGCAGGAGCGCTGGTGGTTACATGCCCCTTCCCTAACGGAAGGTTAGGCCCCTGAATCCCCGCCGCCACCGCAGACGTCCCCGCCGCAAAGCGCCATTGCCGGGCTGCCGGCTTTGCGACTAGAAAGGCCATCATCCTTGGTTTTGTCAGGTATATGGGCGGAGAATTCCATGCAGCCGATGTGGCGTGTCGCGTTTGAGGTGCCGGAGGCGCTGGTCCCTGTCTTCGCCGACATGGTTGAACCGCATGTGGACGCCGTCTCCACCTTTGAGTTGCAGGAGGGCGGCCAGTGGCTGATCGAGTGCACCTCCTATAACGAACCCGACACCAACCGCATCGGCCTGAAGCTGGCGGTGCTGGCCGCCGCCCATGGTATTGCCGAGCCGGAACTGACCAAAGAGCCGCTGGCCCCCATCGATTGGGTGACCCAGACCTATCTGTCCTTCCCGCCCATCGAGGCCGGGCGCTTCTTCATCCATGGCAGCCATCACAAGAAGCCGGTGCCAAAGGGCAAGATGGGCCTGCAGATCGAAGCCGCCATGGCCTTCGGGTCGGGCGAACATGCGACGACGCAGGGCTGCCTGCGCGCCATTTCCGAACTGGCCTCTCGCGGGCGCGACAGTTTCCGCAGCGCGCTGGACATGGGCTGCGGCTCGGGCATCCTGGCCTTCGCCATCGCCAAGCTGGCGCACAAGCCCGTGATCGGTGTCGATATCGATGAGCTGTCGATTGAGATCGCGACGGAGAATGCGCAGCTGAACCGCGTACACAAGCTGGTGAAGCTCTATGCCGCCAATGGCTATGCCGCCGAGGCCGTGCGCCGCCATGGCAAGTTCGACCTGATCGTCGCCAATATCCTGGCCCGCCCGCTGGCCAAGATGTCGCCGGACCTGAACCGCTTTCTGTCACCGGGCGGCACCGCCATCCTGTCGGGGCTGCTGCACCGTCAGGAACCGCTGGTGATCAACGCCCACCGCGCACAGGGCCTGCGTCTGGTCAAACGCTTCCGTCTGGGCGACTGGTCTACACTGGTCCTGAAGAAGGGCTGAGGGGGCGAATTAGGGGGCGCTGCGTTACGCCGCGGCACCCCGCCTTGCGCTGACCGCGGTTTCCGCCTGCGCCAGAAGATCGGCCAGGATCTCAGCCACGGGCTGTTCCCTGGTAACCATGCCCACCGACTGCCCGGCCATCAGCGACCCGTTCTCGACATCGCCATCGATGACCGCACGGCGGAGCGCACCGGCCCAGTAATGCTCGATCTCCAGCTGGGCCTCTTTCTGGTCCAGCTCGCCGGCATCAAAGCGGGCAATCACCTCGCGCTGCTTATCCATGAAGCGCTTGGTGCCCTCGTTCTGCAAGGCGCGGACGGGGATGACGGGAAAGCGGCTGTCCAGCGCCACGCTGGCCACGGCGTCACGCGCGCTGCCCCGGATAAAAGCGGCCTTGAATTTCGGGTGCGCGCGGCATTCGTTGGCGCAGACGAAACGGGTGCCCAGCTGCACACCGGCTGCCCCCATCTCCAGGTAGGAGACGATGGCTTCCCCACGCCCGATGCCGCCGGCCACGAAGACCGGCACATCGCGGATTTCGGGCAGGATTTCCTGCGCCAGGACGGAGGTGGAGACAGGTCCGATATGGCCGCCAGCCTCGCTGCCTTCAATCACGATAGCATCCGCCCCGCTGCGGATCAGCTTCTTGGCGATGACCAGGGCGGGGGCGAAGCACATGACCTTGGCCCCGCCATCGCGCGCCGCCTTGATGGCGGTGGCGGGCGGCAGACCACCGGCCAGCACGATATGGCCCACCTTCTCTTCCCGGCAGACCTGGATCAGCTGATCCAGCTGCGGATGCAGGGTGATCAGGTTAACGCCGAAGGGCTTGGTCGTGAGCGCCTGCGTCCCCCGGATTTCATCGCGCAGAA
The DNA here is from genome assembly GCF_059489915.1 of Niveispirillum sp. CC-CTL257. Taxonomy (NCBI): domain Bacteria; kingdom Pseudomonadati; phylum Pseudomonadota; class Alphaproteobacteria; order Rhodospirillales; family Azospirillaceae; genus Niveispirillum; species Niveispirillum sp. CC-CTL257. The sequence continues at coordinate 3,181,673 of NZ_JCAJXE010000001.1, read as the reverse complement.
GGTCGGGTGACATGGACCCGGACGCAATGACGCCAAAACCGCCGGCATTGGAAATGGCCGCCACCAGCCCACGATCCGACACCCAGGTCATGGCCCCGCCCATGATGGCGAGATCAGTGCCCAGATAATCACGGCCCCGCGACCAGAGCTGATCCAGATGATGGCGAGCGGTCATGGTGACGGACCCTTCAATATTTGACTGCCGAATGGTCGGCGTTCACTACCCCCGGTGCTGTGAGCGGTCAAGGGGTGGGGCACAAATGAAAAGGCCCGGCACCGTTTCCGGGCCGGGCCTAACCGAGAACCGATAAGAGCTTAAGCCTTATCCAGACCATAGGCCGTGTGCAGGGAGCGCAGGGCCAGTTCGGTATATTCCTCGGCGATCAGGACAGAGACCTTGATCTCGCTGGTGCTGATCACCTGGATATTGATGCCGCGGTCGGCCAGGGCCTTGAACATGCGCTGGGCGACACCGGCGTGGGAGCGCATGCCGACACCGATCACCGACACCTTCACGACATTGGCATCCGAGACGAGGCGGCGATAGTTCAGCACGTCCTTGGACTTTTCCAGAACCTGCACGGCGCGGTCGATATCGGCCTTGCCCACGGTGAAGGTCATGTCGGTGGTGCGGCCATCTTCGGACACGTTCTGCACGATCATGTCGACATTGATGGCGGCGTCCGTCAGGGGCCCGAAGATGCGGGCGGCGACGCCTGGCTGGTCTTCCACGCCAATCAGGGTGATCTTCGCCTCGTCCCGGCTATAGGCGATGCCGCTGACCAGTTCCTGTTCCACGATCTCATCCTCGTCCACGACCAGGGTGCCGGGCAGTTCGGAGCCGGCCGCCTGTTCAAAAGTTGACAATACCTGCACCCGCACATGGTGCTTCATGGCCATCTCGACCGACCGGGTCTGCAGGACCTTGGCGCCCAGCGACGCCATTTCCAGCATTTCCTCATACGTGACGCGGTGCAGCTTGCGCGCCGACTTCACGATGCGGGGGTCGGTCGTATAGACGCCGTCCACATCGGTATAGATGTCGCAGCGGTCAGCTTTCAAGGCCGCAGCCAGTGCCACCGCCGACGTATCAGAACCACCACGGCCCAAGGTCGCGATCCGGCCCTTTTCCGTCACACCCTGGAAGCCGGCGACGACGCCGACCACGCCCTGGGACATGTTGTCGGACAGGTGGGTGGTGTCGATCCGCTCAATACGCGACTTGCCATGCGTCTCGTCGGCAATCAGCGGGATTTGCCAGCCCTGCCAGGACCGGGCGGGAATGCCGATTTCCTGCAAGGCGATGGCCAGCAGGCCGGACGTCACCTGCTCGCCCGAGGCGACGACGGCGTCATATTCGGCCTGATCATGGACCTTCGCGATCTGCTTGCAGTAATCAACCAGCTGGTTGGTCACGCCCGACATGGCGGAGACGACGACGGCCACCTCGTGCCCGGCATCGACCTCCTGTTTCACCTTTTTAGCGACATTCTTGATCCGCTCGATATCGCCGACCGAGGTGCCACCGAATTTCAGGACAAGCCGCGCCATAACGCCATTCCATCAAGGGTCAGGGTAATTTTCGCAAAGGCTCCGGTGCCGGAGCGGGCTATCCATAACCCGCTGCCCTGCCCTTCGCAAGGCGCGCCCATCGCACTGCACCCATGAAGCGGTGTGGTACGCGGGCCCGCGCGTCCTATTGACCCCGCGACAGGTTACGCCACCTTTGCTATGCCGTTTGCCGACGTCCGGGAGAGATGACCATGACAGCCGCAGCGTACACCCCGCCCCGTACCACTGTCGATCCGGCAGAGATCGAACGGTTCAGCCGCATTGCCGCCGAATGGTGGGACCCGGCGGGCAAGTTCCGGCCGCTGCACAAGTTCAATCCCGTGCGTCTGGCTTGGCTGCGCGACGTGATATGCAAGGCCCATGGCCGCGACCCGCATGGCCTCCGCCCCCTGGACGGTATCCGCATCCTGGATGTGGGCTGCGGCGGTGGCTTGCTGTCGGAACCGCTGGCCCGGCTGGGGGCGACGGTCACCGGCATCGACGCGGCGGAAAAGAATGTGAAGACGGCGGCGGCCCATGCGGCGGAAACCGGCGTGACTGTCGATTACCGCGCCACGACGGCGGAGGATCTGGCATCAGCCGCGGAACAGTTCGACGTGGTCCTGGCCATGGAGATCGTCGAGCATGTCGCCGATATCGACCTGTTCGTGCGTACCGTCGCGGGACTGGCCCGGCCCGGCGGGCTGGTCTTCATGGCCACCTTGAACCGGACGGCCAAAAGCTTCCTGTTCGGGATCGTGGCGGCGGAATATGTGCTGCGCTGGCTGCCGCGCGGCACCCATGACTGGAAACGTTTCCTGAAACCGTCGGAACTGACCGGCACCCTGCGCCGGTCGGGCGTGGAGGTACGGGAGGTGACGGGTGTGGCCTACAACCCCCTCTCAGACCGGTTCAGCCTCGCGGCCAAGGACCTGGACGTGAACTACATGCTGTGGGGTGTACGGGGGTAACTACCCCGCCACCATCATCACCAGCCATTCCGCGGCCAGGGCCGGCTTGTCCGTCCCCTCCACCTCCACGGTAACGGCGTAGCGCATCAGGTGCTGGGCAGGGCCCTTGGCCTCCACGGCCAGCAGGGTCAGGGCACCGCGGATGCGCCGTCCGCTGCGCACCGGTGTAATGAAGCGCAGCTTGTCGAAGCCATAATTGATGATCATGGCGGCTCCCGCCAGCGGCGGCACCATCTCCATCCCCATGGCACCCAGCAGCGACAGGGTCAGAAACCCATGGGCGACCGTGCCGCCCAGCGGCGTGGCGGCGGCGCGGGTCGGGTCGATATGGATGAACTGATGATCGCCCGTCAGGTCGGCGAATCGATCGATCATGCCCTGGTCCACAACCAGCCAATCCGACCGGCCCAGTTCCGTGCCCACCCGCGCCTGATATTCGACCAGCGTTAAGGGCGGCTGCTTTGGACCCTGCATGGTGATTTCCCCCCTGAAATTCAAACGTTTGTTTCAAGGCATAGTGAGGGAAACGACCGGGAGTTTGCAAGGGCTACGGCAGGTCGGCCGGCTTCACGGCGCGCGCCGCGTCCAGTTCCTTCTGCAACCGGTCAGCGCGGGCCTGATGCTGACGCGCCGCGCGGCGGTGGGCATGCTGGCCCAGCCAGACGGTCAGGCCGCCCGCAAAGAAGCCCACAACCAACGTGATCAGCACCAGGGTGAAGGCCGGAGCTTCCAGCGTGCCGACCAGGGGCCACAGCGCTAGCTGCACCGGCGTCAGGTTCGACACGGCGAAGCTGATGGCCAGCGCCGTCAGCGGCAGGGTGAGGATCCAGGACAGGTAGCGCACGGGTTCGTCCCTTCAGCAACGTCAGACAGAAAAACGGCCCCAGGCAGAGCCGGGGGCCGTACAGGTTAGCAGAAATCCTACGGAACAGGGCAACTCAACAGGGCTGGACGGTCCGGAGAAAACCACCCACCCCCTTACATCATCGCCGCCCCCAGAAGCAGGGCCAGCGATAATCCCATCAGGGCCGTCGATACATATTCCAGTCGTTCCAGGCGCTGGCGCGCGCGGCGCAGGTTGCCGGCCATGTCGGCATAGGCGCGTTGGGGTCGGAGCATGTTTACGGCCTCCCATCCTTGGGTCCGGCACCCGTTAGCAAGGATGCCAGGGTCGAAAAGGGGCGGCGCGGCGACAAGCAGGCGGGGAATGCGCTGGGGGGCTGTACTGTCACCCACTTGCCGCCGAACCGTCACAAAAGACTGCACCCAAAGGCGGTAGGGGGCAAGGGGAAAAGTACGTTTATATCCTTATGTATCGGTTTTACGAAATTTCCTTAGCTGCGTTGCAGCAAGAAGACCGCCTGCACGCCAAGCCAGTTGGCGCGGAAACTGTCGGCGGGGGCTGGTACAACCCGATCATCGGCGCCCAGGATCAGGCTGCGTTCGATGGTGACGTCCATATCCTGGCACAGGGCGACCATGTCGGCGATGGTGCAAAAGTGGATATTGGGCGTCTCATACCATTCATGGCCCAACCGGTCGGTCACCGGCATGCGCCCACGCAGCAGCAGATCGCCCCGCACCCGCCAGTAGCCGAAATTCGGTACCGACACGATGGCATGCCGCCCGATCCGCACCAGATGGTCCAGCACAATGCGCGGGTGGCGCGTGGCCTGCAGGGTCTGCGACAGGATCACGTAATCGAACCCATCGCTGGGATAATCCTTCAGGTCGGTATCGGCGTCGCCCTGGATGACGGCCAGACCGCGCGCGACAGACGCCCGCACCCCGTCCATCGACAGCTCAATGCCGCGCCCGTCCACCTGTTTGCGGTGAACCAGGGCGTGCAGCAACTCGCCATCGCCGCAGCCGACATCCAGAACGCGGCTGTCGGGTTCGACCCACTCGACAATGCTTTCCAGATCACTGCGGATGGCGGCGGGCGGCAGAAGGGAGGTCACGGCCATTGGTCTGTTACCCCACCTTGGCGGCGATGCCGCGCCGGGCCGCGTGGCCGTCGATGAAGCCCCGCGCCACCTGATAGAATTCCGGCACATCCAGCAGGAAGGCATCGTGGCCCTTGTCCGTCTCCACCTCGACAAAGCTGACATTGGCGGCAACGGCGTTCAACGCATGCACCACGGCCCGGCTTTCGCTGGTCGGGAACAACCAGTCGCTGGAAAAGCTGATGACGCAGAATTTGACCGGCGTGCCTGACAGGCGGCCATCGGCCCCCTGCACCCGGAAGGCATTGGCCAGCACCCCGCCATGGTCGGCCGCCAGATCGAAATAATCCATGGCGCGGGTGATATAGAGGTAGGAATTGGCGTCGAACCGTTCGACGAAGCTGATGCCCTGATAGCGCAGATAGCTTTCCACCTGGAAGTCGGCGTCGAAGCCGAAGGTGATGGATTTGCGGTCCTGCAGGTTGCGCCCGAATTTGCGGTGCAGGGCCGGTTCCGACAGGTAGGTGATGTGGGCCGCCATGCGCGCCACCGACAGACCCTTGGTCGGGCGGGTCCCCTGGTTCAGATAGTCACCCTGTCGCCAGTCGGGATCGGCCATGATGGCCTGACGCCCCACCTCATGGAACGCAATATTCTGGGCGCTGTGGCGGGCAGCGGTGGCGATGGGCAAGCAGCAATACACCTTGTCGGGGTAGCTGACGGCCCATTGCAGCACCTGCATGCCGCCCATGGAGCCGCCAATGACGCAGAACAGCTGATCGATACCCAGATGGTCGATCAGCATCTTCTGCGCCCGCACCATGTCGGCGATAGTGATGACGGGGAAATTCAAGGCCCAGGGCTTGCCCGTACTGGCGTCCGCCTCCTTCGGCCCCTCGCTGCCCATGCAGCCGCCGATGACGTTGGAGCAGATGACGAAAAAACGGTCGGTATCGACGGGCCGGCCCGGCCCCACCATCAGGTCCCACCAGCCGGATTTGCCCGTTACCGGATGCTGTTCGGCCACATACTGGTCGCCTGTCAGCGCATGGCAGACCAGCACGGCATTCGAACGGTCGGCATTCAGCCTGCCATAGGTGCGGTAGGCCAGTCGGAAGCCCGACAGGGTGCCGCCACCATCCAGTTCCAGCGGCTTTTCCAGACCCAGGCGTATGCAGCCCGTAGGCCCGGAAAGGGCGGCTTCACAAGGGTCCTGGCTTGTCGCGTCGATGACCATGCTCATGGTTTCTGGCTGTCCCGTCCGGTCATGCGACCCGGTATGGCGGGCCCTGGTGGGCCGTGCCGGGCTGGGTGACAACTGCTATGAAGGGGGCTGGCGGGTGTCAATGTTTTCTTTGATTTCGGGGGGGCATCCCGCCTAATACTATCCGCCTCCCGAAGGACCCAAACCCGGCCCTCCATGCCCACCAAACCCACCTTGGACGACTTACGCCGCCAGATCGATACGATCGATGCGGAGATCCATACGCTGCTCATGCGCCGCGCGCAGGTGGTGGAGGAGGTGGCCAGGGTAAAGCCGCCCGGCCGCCCCTATATCCGCCCCGGTCGTGAGGCCGAGATCGTGCGCAATCTGGTCGCCCGGCACAGCGGTGTGTTTCCGGTGGATGCGGTCGTGCGCATGTGGCGCGAAATGATCGCTGCCCTGACGCGCATCCAGGGCCCACTGGCCGTCGCTGTCGTCTGCGCGAACGAGGCGCAAAGCCCGCTCTGGGACAATGCGCGCGACCATTTCGGGTCCACCACGCCGACCTTTGCCGTCAATACCCCGATGGCGGCCTTGCGCGCCGTGTCGGAAGGCACCGCGACCCTGGCCGTCGTGCCCTGGCCGGAGGAGGATGACAACGACCCCTGGTGGCGGTTCATCCTGTCCCCCGATCCCAAGACCCCGCGCATCATCGCTCGCTTGCCCTTCCTGCGGGTTGAGGGGCAGAGCGTGGGGCGCGAGGGTGGCGACGCTCTGGTCCTGGCCGCCGTTCCCATGGAAGCCACGGGCGACGACCGCGCCCTGCTGGCCGTTGAGGTGACGCAGGATGTCAGCCGGGGCCGGCTGAAGGATGTGCTGGAAGGGGCCGGATTCGCTACCTTGCAGTTGCGCACCCATCATCTGCCCGGCGGTGGCGGTGCGGTGCATCTGGTGGAGGTGGAAGGCTTCGTCCCCCTGGATGATCCCCGCCTGTCCGCCGCGATCCAGCGGCTGGGCGACAGCGCCTCCAGCGTCCTACCCATCGGGGCCTATGCCACGCCGGTGATGCTGACCCGGGGGTGAACGCCCCGCCGGCCCTATCAGTCCAGTCTGGACTGGCCCCCTGCCCGCATTGACGCCCAATCTCTCGACCCGATAGGTTTTCGGGCAAACAACAAGGCGGGTGGATCGCGCCTGCCGTCGGACAGGGTGAGATCAATGGATGACCGGGTGATGCGGCTGCTGGTGCGGCCGCCGGTGCGGGTGGGCGAAGATGCAGCGCTGCTGGCGCTGCGGCTTCTGGTCGGGTCGTTCCTGGTCTGGGGGGTAGCCGACAATATCCTGTCGACCGAGCGCATGGATGAATTCGTGCGCTTCCTGACGCAGTTCAACTTTCCCCTTCCAGATGTCATGGCCCGCCTGTCGGTCTGGGCACAGCTCATCTGCGGCCTGTCTTTCATCCTGGGGATGTGCGCGCGCTGGACCGGCATTCTGTGCATGATCAATTTCATCGTGGCCATCGTGATGGTCGATCAGCATCAAGGTATCCGTGCCATGTTCCCCAGCGCCTGTCTGGTGGCTATCGGCCTGCTGCTGCTGGCACGCGGGGCCGGGCGCTACAGCGTGGATGTGCGCCTGGGGGACTGCGGGCCGACGTGATTTCCCGACAGGGCCGCGTTATGGTACCCGCCGTTTTCCATCACTGGTGAAGGTTGGCCTCATGTCGCAGCAATTGCTCCTGTCCGGCGGTCTGGTGTTTGACGGGCTGTCGGCCCCGCAGCCGGGGCTGGGCGTGCTGGTCAGCGACGGGCGCATCGCGTCGGTGGCGCCGGTGGGAGAATTCGCGGGCTATGCCGGTGCCCGGCATGATACCGCCGGGGCGACCTTGATGCCCGGCCTGGTCGATGCCCATGTGCATCTGGCGCTGGAGGCCACGGGCGATGTCGTCACGACCCTGCGCCAACGGCCCATGGGCGACCTGACTCTGCGCCTGCTGGAAAATGCCCAGGCCACGCTGGCCGGCGGCATCACGGCCATGCGCGATCTGGGCGGGGTGGAATGGCTGGAAATGTCCATCCGTGACGCCGTCCGGGCGGGCCGGCATATCGGCCCCTCCATGCGCTGTGCCGGCAAGGCGCTGACCATCACGGGCGGGCATGGCGCCTGGATCGGTATTGAGTGCGATGGTCCCAATGACTGGCTGCGCGGGGTGCGCACCAATGTCAAACATGGGGCCGACTGCATCAAGCTGATCGCTACCGGCGGCGTGCTGACCGGCGGGGTGGACCCGCTGGCCCCGCATCCGGCGGAGGGCGAACTGGCCGCCGCCGTCACCATGGCCCATGATTTCGGCCTGAAGATCACCGCCCATGCCCAGGGCGCGCGCGGCATCGCGCGGGCGGTATCCGCAGGCGTGGACAGTATCGAACATGGGTTCGAACTGACCGATGCGCAGATCGCCATCATGATCGACAAGGGCGTGCGACTGGTGCCCACCCTGTCCGCCATGATGGCCCTGCTGGAGATGAAGGACCGGCTGCCCGGTTTTGTCCGGGCCAAGGCGGAACGGTTCGGTGAAATGCATTTCGACAGTTTCCGCCGTTTCGTGGCCGCCGGCGGCGTGGTCGCTATGGGCACCGATGCCGGCACACCCGGCAACCGCCATGGGGAGAATGCGCAGGAACTCCATCACATGGTGACCCTGGGCATGGACCCGCTATCGGCGCTGAAGGCTGGCACCTCCGTCGCTGCCGACCTTCTGGATTTCCCCGACCGGGGCCGTATCGTCAAGGGGGCGGCGGCGGACCTGCTGCTGGTACCGGGTGATGTGGTTACGGATATCAAGGCGGCGGCAGACGCGTCGCGGCATCTGGCCCTGTGGAAGGATGGGATACGCGTCACCCTGTCCCGTGTCGCTGCACCACAGGGCTTCACCCCCGCGTCTGCCGCCGGCTTCTGATCCCGGCACCGGCGCTGAAAAGCCGCATCGACGATTCCGCTTTCGCCAATTGGAAACCTGACCTATATCGGCCAGGGATACGGAGGCGGGACCGGCGGGGGCCGGGCGTTGCCGTACCGTCGGGGGAAACATCGTGTCCGCAACCCTTTCCGCCATCGGCGGGCGGCGCAATGCGCTGGTATTCTGGTTGGGCTGCGCCGTGGTGACGGCCGGCGTCGTGCTTCATATCCCCATGTATCTGATGGGTGCTGACATGGGCTATGTCCTGGTCGGCATGCCCATGGACGTGGAAATGTATTGGGGCATGGCCCTGATCGTGGTGGGGATTGGGCTGGCGGCCTTCGGCCTGCTGCCCAAACAACTGCCGCGGCATGAACGCATCATCGAAACCATCGCCCCACCCGAAGACGCACCCCTGACGCGGGCGCATTGGGGCATGGCGGCCCTGCTGGCCCTGGCCCTGATCATCGACATCATGAAGCCGGCCAGCCTGGGCTTTGTGACACCGGGCATGCGGGCCGAGTATCAGGTGGACCGCGCCATGGTGGCCTGGCTGCCGCTGGCCGCATTGACGGGCACGGTCATCGGCTCCTTCATCTGGGGGGCGCTGGCCGACATTTATGGCCGGCGGGCCGCCATCCTTCTGTCCTCCATCATCTTCATCGGCACCTCCATCTGCGGGGCCATGCCGGACTTCTGGTGGAACGTCTTCATGTGTCTGCTGATGGGGGCGGGGGCCGGCGGCATGCTGCCCGTGGCCTATGCCCTGCTGGCAGAGATCATGCCCACCCGCCATCGCGGCTGGATGCTGGTGCTGATTGGCGGTATCGGGGCTGTGGGCGGTTACTTCGCGGCCTCCTTCCTGTCGGAACTGCTGCAACCGGTCTATAGCTGGCGGATCATGTGGTTCCTGAACCTGCCCACCGGCCTGTTGCTGGTGGCGATGAGCCCATTGCTGCCGGAAAGCGCCCGCTTCTTGCAGCATATGGGCCGGGGCGCAGAGGCGCGCGCCATGCTGGCCCGGTTCGGTGCCGTCGCCCACAAGGCCACGGATGAGGAAGTGGCCGCCGATCAGGACCACACCCATACCCCGCCGGTCCAGGGCCGCTTTCTGGGCCTGACGGCGGCACTGACGCTGGGCGCGCTGGCCTGGGGTCTGGTGAATTTCGGCCTGCTGCTCTGGCTGCCGGGCACGCTGGTGGAGGAAGGGTTGAGTGTGGCGGCAGCCAGCGGCCTGATTGCCAAATCCACCATCATCTCCATCCCCGTTGTCGCCATTGCCACCTTCCTTTACGCGCGGTGGAGTTCGAAATGGTCGCTGGTGCTGATGGTGGCCATGATGGCGGGCGGTCTGCTGCTGTTTTTGCTGCGCGCGCCGGGTGACAGCCCGCTTCTGGCGCTGACCTTCGTCATTGTCGGGTCGTCGGGCGTCATCTCCATTCTGCTGCCCTATACGGCGGAGAATTATCCGCTGCGGGTGAGGGCGCGGGCCACGGGCTGGGTGGCGGGATGCAGCAAGCTGGGCGGGCTGATGGCACAGGGGTTGTCGGTGGCCGCCGCCGTCCCGGCCTTCGGCACCGCCGCCGCCCTGATTGCCATCCCCACGCTGGGGGCCCTGGCTCTGATCGCCGCGCTGGGACGGGAGACCCGGGGGCGCGACCTGCGGGAGCTGGAGCAGGACCCCTCTGCATAAATTTGCAAGGACGCGGACTTGCCGGTGATCCGTTCCGGCCCATCCTTCGTAAAGATTGGCATGGGACACAGCGGCTTCTATAGTCCGGGCACCAGGGGAAGGATCAGACGTGACGGGGTGGCCGTCGCGGACACTCTTCTTGTTGCCCGCAGGATGCCGAAGCCGGACATGACCGCGCAGAAGACCGACCAGGCCGAGATCGACCGGCTGAACGATCTGATGTCGCGCGTCGCGCGTCAGCGAGACCGGCAGGCATTCGTCGCTTTGTTCCAGCATTTCGCCCCCCGGCTGAAATCCTTCCTGCTCCGTGCGGGGATGGAGGTGGGGGCGGCGGAAGAAACGATTCAGGACGTGATGGTCACGGTCTGGCATCGGGCCGAAAGTTTCGACCCGGCGCAGGCGGCGGTCAGCACCTGGATCTTCGCCATCGCGCGCAACCGGCGTATCGACCGGCTGCGACGCGACAGGCGGCCAACCATTGATCCTAACGACCCGGCCCTGGTGCCGGACGAGGCGGATGGGTCAATGGAAACGATGCTGGTGGAAGAAAGGGCGGCAGAGTTGCACCGGGCAATCCGGGAACTGCCGCCCGAACAGGCGGATTTGTTGAGGATGGCCTATTTCGAGGATAAGGCGCACAGCGCCATCGCCGCTGAACGGCAACTGCCCCTGGGCACCGTGAAATCGCGGCTGCGTCTGGCGGTGGCCCGTCTGCGCAAACTGATGGCCGGCGGCCTGGAAGGGGAGACGGCATGACCCATACCCCACACCACCACCCCGATAGTGACCTGCTGCTGGCCTATGCCGCTGGCACCCTGGCAGAAGCGCCGTCCCTTATCGTTGCCACGCATCTGGCCCTGTGCCCGCATTGCCGGGCAGAGGTGGCGGGGATGGAGGCGATCGGTGGTGCGCTTTTGTCGGCGGATGCCGGGTTGGCGGTCAGTGATGGCCTGCTGTCCGATGTTCTGTCCCGTCTGGACGGGCCGCCCCCGGCCGAACCCCCGCGTCGGCGTCTGGCACCGGTCGGTCCGGCACCTGTGCTGCCGGAGCCGCTTCGATCCTATATTGGCGGCGATATCAATCATATACGCTGGCGGCGCACCATCCCGGGTCTGCATGAGGCCGATGTGAAATGCGCGGGCGGGTCGGTGCGGATGATGCGTATCAGGTCCGGCATGGGCATGCCGCAGCACACCCACCGCGGGGATGAATTCACGCTGGTTCTGGCCGGCGGTTTTTCTGATGACACCGGCCATTATCTGCGCGGCGATTTCGCGGCGACCGACCCCAGCATTGATCACCGGCCCATCGCTGATGATGATGGCGACTGCATCTGTATCGCCTTCACCGATGCACCGCTGCGTCTGACCGGTCGCTTCCTGCGCTGGCTGAACCCGCTGATGCGGGCTTAGTTTCGCCCTCAAACGCCGGGCGGGCGCATCCGCGCCCTTGGCATGGGCGCGCGGACGCTCGTACTGCGCCAACAGGCCTGCGATGCAGGCCTGTATGACGTGGGCATCGTATTTATTCCGCCGCCATCCCATGGTGCCAACGCTGCGGCCAGGGGCGGTCGATGACGGGCCGGTCGGGCTGATGCAGGCCGTGATGGATGGCCAGATCCAGCACCCAATCCAGATACATCTCAATCATGCCCGACACATGGAAGGCCGGGCAGCCGGTATAGATCCGGTCATTACCCGTGCTGAACGGCGTGATGGAGCGGGCGTCCAGGCGCAGGCGCAGACCATCGGGCGCATGTTCCACCTTGAAGGCGCAGGCCTCACCCGTCGTCGGGTTGACCGCACTTTCGCCTTCCGGCTCCAGCTTGGACGTATGCAGGAAGGTAACAATCATGCCCAGACTGCCGGCGGCCAGCGTCTTCAGTTCCTTGCGGCTGCGCCACATGGCATCGCGCCAGGCGGGAACGGCCATGTCCAGCCCCAGATGCAGCGAGGCCTCAACCAAGCTGAAGCACATATGCAGGGCGGTATTGCTACCGGTCTTGGAGATGGAAACCATGTCATGGCTGGCGCGGGCATAAAGGGCCGAGCCTTTGAAGAAACCCTGTGCGAACCGGGCCATGCGGGCAAAGGGGCAGGCCGGTGCCGGCTTGCCGGCCAGATCGGCGGCCCATTCATCCAGCACCAGATTAAGGCTGATACAGGCCTGGGCCCGCAGCCAGTTCAGCTTCTGCTGCTGGCTCAGGCCGTTAGGCAGTGGCGCGAAAGGTCCATCACCGGCCGCCCGCGCCGCCTCCATATGCGTGCGCAGTTTGTCGCGCAGATCATGGAACAGGTAGGACAGGAAAAGATTGCCCTTCACCCGGTCGCGATTGTCGGACGTCAGGGGCAGCCCATCCTCGAGCAGCGTATCAATACCCTGCGCATCCCCGCCCCGGCGGGTCAGCCAATCCAGGATCGCCCCCACACCCAGCCGTGACAGGCCGGCCTTGCCATGGGCCTGACGGTAAAGCTGGGCAAAACTGCCCTCCGCCTCCGTCTGGCTGTCCTGGGAAGGGATAAGGTGAAGATGCGCGCCGCCGTCCATGATGGTCCCCGTCGATTGGTGACGACGGGAAAGAAGCAAAGCCTGGGCCAGTTCAGATGAATTCAATGATTCCAAGGGCTTAAGGAAAAGCAATGCCTTGCATTCCGCAACAACCCCTTGCCCCCTGCAAGGAACCCGGCGCTTTTTGCCGGGTGCCCCTACCCTATCTTCCCACCAGGGCATAACGGTCCTTCAGTCGCAGGAACGGCATTTCCAACCAGCGGTAAGACAGATGCGCCAGACCGAACAGCGCCAGCAGCGACAGAACGGTCCCAACCCACAGCGCCGGCCCGCCCGGATCGCGCGGCAGGAACTGCGGCCCACCGAACCAGCCCATCAGCAGACCGAAGGTGAGGTAGAGAACCAGGGAGTGGAACAGGTACAGCCCGTAGGAAACCTTGCCCCAATAGGTGATCCAGCGGGGTGCCCAGCGCCGGTCCATGCCCAGCAGTGCCAGAAAGCACAGGACCGCTCCCAGCAGCACCAGCCCCCAGCCGACCAGGGCGCCCACCGGCGTGGGGTGCGCATCCCAGCTTTTCACCCCGAAACCGAACAGGGCCCAGAACCAGCAGCCCAGACCGCCGGCAAAGACGACAAGACGTAACGCCATGCCCCAGGCCGGTGCCCGACCACGCAGGAAGATGGACAGCAGGGTGCCGGCAGCGAAGAACTGAAACTGCACCAGGCTGTTGGTCCACATGCCATTGTCGCCCGTCACCGGATGCGTGGCGTAATGCCAGATGCTGGCATAGGAGACGGCGACGACGCCCAGACAGAGAGCCACGATCCGCCCCGGCAGCAGGGAAGCGATGGCAAACGGGATCAGCAGATAGAACTGCTCCTCCACCGAAATGCTCCAGAGCGGATCAAAGGGACCCGCGATCCAGCCCTGATCCATCACGTACCAGTTGCCGGTGAAGGTGATGAAGGACAGCACGGCCAGCCAGTTATCCGGTGCCACCTTGGGCACAATCTGGCCCAGCGCCAGCAGGCCGAACAGCATGGTGAAGTAGAGCGGCCAGATACGCAGGATACGGCGGATGAAGAAACGCTTCACATCGATGCGGCCCGCCACCGCCCGTTCCCGGTACAGAAGTTCCGTGATCAGATAGGCCGACAACAGAAAGAAGATCGACACACCAAAGGCACCGATGGTGCAGAAAGCCATGAAGATCGGATGTGCATCACGATCAAACGGCGCGTAATCGATGTAATGAAAGCCGAGAACGCCGATGAAGGCCAGAAAGCGCAAAACATCCAACTCCGGCCGATCAAACCGCCGGTCAGCACGCATATCCATGTGATTCCCCCCTCCCAGGGCTGCGGGATTAACCCGTCCCTGTCATTAGGGGTGGTCGTGATCACCCCCCGCAACATGACTTCGTATGCGGAAGGATAGGTTTTCCGGGAATGACATTCCCCTGTGTGCGGTGGCACCAGATAAGCTATAGTTCTGTCCTGTCCTGCACCCCGACCGTGAACCCATGACCTCCGTGACCACCCATCCGTCACGACGTCTGTTGCTTGCCGCCGCCCTGTCGGGGCTGGCGCTGCCGGCGCGCGCGCATCACGGTATGCCCCACCTGCGGGTCGGCTTCGTCAATCCCGGTCGGGCCAGCGACCGGTTCTGGCAGATGTCGGACAGGGCCATGCGGGCCGCCGCCAAACCTTTCCAGATCGAGGTGCTGACCGGCTTCGCGGAGCGTGACCGGCAGCGTATCCTGTCCCTGGGGCAAGAGATTCTGGCGCAGAAGCCGGACTATATGATCATCGTCAATGAACATCGCACCGCCGTCCCGCTGATGCAGGCGGCAGAGGCGGCAGGAGTGCCGGTCCTTCTGGCCTTCAGCGGGTTGGCGGCGGACGATGTCGCCTTGCTGGGCCGGCCCCGTGAACGCAGCCCCCTGTTCCTGGGCAGTCTGCTGGCCGACAATGCCGGGGCAGGAGCCGTCATGGCGCGGGCCCTGCTGGCCGATTGCCGCCGCCGGGTGGGCGGAACAGGACCGGTGCCCTTGCTGGCATTGAGCGGCATTACCGCGACGCCGGCGGCACAGGAAAGGCTGGATGGGCTGCATCAGGCCCTGGCGGCGGATGGTCATGCCCAACTGCTGGATCAGGTTGCCGTGAACTGGAGCCGGGAGGAGGCGCGCGACCGCACCCTGTCCCTGCTGCGCCGTCAGCCACAGACCCAGGGCATCTGGTGCGCCAATGATGATATGGCCTTGGGTGCCATGGATGCTGCCATCGCCATGGGGCGGGTGCCGGGACAGGACCTGTCCATCATTGGTCTGAACTGGCAGGAAGACGCCCTGCATGAGGTGGCGGCGGGTCGGCTGGTCCTGTCCATGGGTGGGCATTTTTTGTTGGGTGCTTGGGCGCTGGCCTGGCTGCGTGACCATGCGGAAGGGCTGGATTTCGCCAGCGCCGGCGGGGCGGAGCAGTATCTCGCCCTTGCCCCCTTGGCTCGCGATAAGGTCGATCCCTATCTGGCACGTTTCGGGGGAGATGGCTGGACCCGTATCGATTTCAACCGGCTGCGGCAGCACCGGGGACGCTATGACCTGCGCGTCGGATCGGTGCTGACGGTTTGACCACAGGCAGGTAGGCTTGGACTCAGAAACCCGCCGCCAAAGGTGCCCTACCGTGCGTGTCCTGTTGCTTGCTCTGCTGCTGTTTGCCCTGCTGACCCCGGCTGGAGTCGTCGCCAAGGGGGAGGATGCGGCCCGCATGGAGAAGGCCCGTACCCTGATGGAACTGGCCGGGGCCGCCGGCCTGGCCGATCAGGCCTTGGTCAGTGTGACGCGCCAGGCAGAGGAACTGCTGGCCCATGAGAATCCAGGGCGGGAAGCAGAAGTGACGGCCCTGGTGCGCGATCATTTCCTGCCCAAGGCGCGCGCCGCCCTGCCGGAACTGTCACGGGGCATCACCGGTCTGTATGCCGCCCATTTCACGGCGGCAGAGCTGGATCAGATGATCGGGTTCTATAAATCGCCCGTGGGCCGCAAGCTGGTGGCGATGTCCCCCACCATCATCCAGCAGAGCATGGCCCTGGGTCAGGCCTGGGCGGAGGGTGTGTCCGACAAGGCCTGGGACAGTTTCGCCAGTGCCGCGCGCGAACGCGGCCTGACACTGCCGAAGCGGCTGTAATGCCAAGCTGTCGAAGGCCTGACCTTCGGCAGCTTGGAGGCCGGCGGATGCCGCCGCCCGGCACCTGAGGGGGACTGATAGAGCCCTTACCCCTTCACGGCCCGCACCGGCGGCATGGCGTTGCAGACATCGATATGGCCGGACGCCCGGATGAAGAAATCATCCTGGCGGAAACGGCGAGCGTCGCGCCATTTCGTGTAGGTCTCGCTCTGGCCCGACAGGACCTCGATCTTTTCCCGCTCCGCCTCCGGCACATCGGCGGCCAGACGTACCGCACTGATGGGCACGCGCTGTTCGACCTTTTCATAAAAGCCCAGCGTGCCCGTGCCACGCGGCAGGGCGGTGAGCAGCTCCATGCCCTTCAGGACGCGGCCCACCAGGGTTATGACCTTGTCCAGCGGTCGCGGTGAATGGCCGATAACGGTGTAAAGCTCCGCCCCGCTGCCGCTATCCAGCGGCATCCCGCGCCCGACGCCGACAATGCCATAACAATGGGTCATCCAGGCCTCCCCCGTCTTGGGATCGCGGGCGGCGGGGAAGATGTCGGAAATGCCGACCTCCGGCGCATAGGCATCGGGGTCCGGCAGCTTGGCAAAGGGCAGGGTCCTGGCCCCGTCCTTAATGGTGAATTCGGGTGCCAGCTTATCCAGGGCCGTCTTCATGGGCTTGGGCGTTTCGTCTGGCATGCCCCATTGGGTGACGTAGTTGTCCTGCACGCGGACGATGAACGTCCCCTCGTACCAGTTTTCCCGCGCCAGCTTGCGCATATTTTCCACATGCACCGGGGCGAAGGCGGGGGCCAGCTCAATCACCACACGCCCGCCGGGCAGGTCCATATAGAAGGTGTTCTCCGGTACCGGCTTACGCCAGTCACCGGCGGGCGACGCCGCCAGCACCTCTGCCGGGGTGGCGCGCTTGGGCGCGTCCTGGGCTGCGGCAGGCACGGAAAGGGCCAGAAGGGCGGCGGTGGCAAGCAGGGTCAGGCGCATGGGGCTTCTTCTTTATGGATTGCCGGGGGCGGCAGCATCCCAGAAGCCCCGGGCCCCATCAAGGGGCGCTGGCAACCTTTCCCGTAAACGGATTCCAACCTCGCGCCGCCAGCACCGCCCAGGAAGTGGCCCCCAGATGCGGCTGTCGGTAGTAGAAGAAGTCCGCCCCCTTGCTGTCGGGTCCAATAGCGAAACCGGTGGAAACCTTGTCGCCACGCGTGGCCCAGAGATAGCCGCCGGGGCTGATGTCACCCACCAGACCGGCCAGCAGCTTTTCCGCCCGCTCCCGCTCACCCACGGACGCCCAGGACAGGGCCGCCTGTGCCGTGCCCTCCACCCAGACGCCGTCGCGGTCGCCATTGAAATCATAACCGCCGGCCACGCCATGCACCTGATCCGCGCGGTCCAGCGCCCGGCCCCAGTCGCGCGGCGACTCGGGCAACAGCAGCGGCCAGAGCAGCGCGTCCAGGCCGGAATTGCCGTCATTGACGGTGATGCCATCGGGCAGGGTCCCGGTGGGGAAATAGCCCGCATCCGCTCGCCACATCGCGTTCAGAAAGCCCAGCGCCGCCGCCTTGCCCGCCGCCCAGTCGCCGCCGGGCACGCCCGCCCGCTCCAGCCAGCCGAACAGGGCGACAAGATCGGTATTATGCTCCACCGACTTCCAGGTCAGGGCCTGTGTGCCAACCCCATCGCCATGCACCCCGCCGGTGAAGCCGCCCGGTCCCTTCGCATCGCGCGTATGGGCCAGGGCCCAGGCACCCAGTTTAGCCGCACCCGCCCGATATTTCGGTTCATTCAGCGCATCGGCCAGGGTCAGCAGCGCCAGCCCGGCCCAGGCGACATTGCCGGTGGCGGTCCCCACCTGATAGGCATCTTCCTCCCACCGTCCGGCCTTTGGGTTCCACCAGCCATTGGGCGGGATGGGAAATTCCTGCTGCGGCCCGGCGCGATAGGTGGTGCGCAGCCGGCCCTGCGGCCCCGCCCGGTCATTCTCCACCGCCGACAGCAGCGCATCGCCGATGCGCCGCGCCTTTGTCGCACGCCCACAGGCGACCAGGGCGATGGCGGCTAGGGCATTGTCATAGGTGAAGGCCGCATTCTTCAGCGCATCCTCCGCCGGTGCCCCCGCGCCTGACGGATGGTCGAAGCTGCGCAGAAACGCCGGCCCCTTGCCGGGTACCGCATCGATGGCCACCGTCAATGACCCGCACAGCCGACTTTCCAGAAGGGCGGAGGCAGCGCCGGTATTATTCGATGTGGCATCCGCCCGGACGGTCGGAATCACCAAGAACAATGACAGCAGGGCGGCGAACAAAGGACGGGTCGTGCAGCGGGCCTGGGTCACCATTCCTGCTCCTTCGGTGGCGATTCAGCTGTACCGCTGGATTGACAAACATATTCCCGCATCTTGACCGAAATCCGCCCGTCGCTGGCCGAGAGAAAATAGGTAAGCGCCACCTCTGAACCATGATCGTCGCAAGCCCACATGGCGATTTCGGTTGGTGCGCCGCTTTCCGCCAGTGCCTGCCACGCCGCCTGGTTCAGCAACAGCGGACGATCCGGGCGACCGCTGGAACGCAACAGACGTAGGCGGTTGTCAATGGGATCAAGACCGGCTGCCGCATAGTAACGCTTGCCCCCGGCTGCCACCTCGGCCTGGAACAGGAACTCCAGGGCGACTCCATCGCGATCATAGTCCGCGAGTTTCATGACCGTCACGACGGGGCGTGCCCTCACCGCCGCGACGAAGGTGGCGTAGTTTTCCTTCGCGGCACCTTCGTACTTCATGTCATCTAGCTGCATCGGCCACCGCTGAAGAACGGCATTGCCGTAATCGCGGTCGCCGAACTCACTGTCGTCGAAGGTCGGCGATAAGTCTAACCGGTCGAAGATCGTGCCATCCGGCTTGACCCGTTCCAGGAAAAGCCTGCCTTGCTCCCCATAGGCGATGCCAGCGCAGGGATTTGTGATGGCAAGCGCCACGTCCTCTGGCCCGCAAGCAGGGCGAACCGGGCCATGCCAAGCCAGTCGCCATCTTTCCGACATGCTTGCCACGGTCACTTGCCGCTGCTCACGCACAGTAATCTGTTCCGCCGTCACCGTTCCGGTCAGCAGAAGGACCGTCAACAGGCTGATAAGACGGACCATCGCCCCCTCACCCCCTCACGCGCAGCCCCGCCGCCAGCGTTTCCACCAGTTCGGCCATCATCAGTTCGGGGTCAGCACTGCTGACCGGGGCCAGATTGCCGGACACGATACCCTCCACCAGACCGTTGACGGCGGCCCAGGTGGTGGCGGCGGCGCGTTCCAACCGGTCGGGGCTGGCGTTGGGGATCAGGGGGGCCACGGCCATCTCGATCCCCCGGCGCAGGCGGACGATCCGTTCCAGCAGCCAGTCGGGCAGCGGCTCGGTCAGGACCGGCGGGCGATTGTCGATCAGGGTCTGAAACAGGTTCAGGTTGGAGCGCGCGAAGCTGAGATAGGCCTTCGCCAGCGCCAGCAGCCGTGTCTCCACCGCCGCGTCGCCGGGTATCCCCTCGTCCGCCGCCGCCATCACCACCTGCAAACGGTCCAGCAGTTCTGCATTCAGATGCAGGCGGACCGTGTCCAGATTGGGGTACAGGTTGTACAAAGTGCCAACCGAGCAACCCACAGCCTGTGCCAGGGTGCGCGCGGTCAGGGCGGAGAGCCCGTGATCGGCAACCAGCTTGCGCGCCTCATGCAGGACGGCTTTGGCAAGTTCGGCACGGGGCTGACGGCTCATGGGCGATTTTTCCCTGACTTTCCCTGGATTTGGCACGCGCTCACACTATCTTTAGCACGAATGTCCTGTTTTCAATCGACCTTTGTCCGGCTGGTCATGCTACCCGTGCTCACGGCAAAAGGCTGCCACAGCAGACCTGCATGTTGATGACACCGATGCACTGACGTAAAACCGTCGCGGATTATCAAGCCTTTGCACCCGGCCCCGGCGATCCAACGTCGCGGCCTTTCCGACCGGAACCCCAAATGGCCCCCTACGATCAAGCCCCGAGCGAGCGCCTGTCCTTCCTCTTCGGCGCCAACGGCACCTTCATCGCGGAACTTTACGCCCGTTACCGGCAGGACCCGAACTCGGTCGATGCCAGCTGGCAGTCCTTCTTCGCCGAAATGGGCGATGATGGTCACGCCATCCTGGCCGAACTGAACGGCGCGTCGTGGGCCAAGGCCACCGCCAAGGTGATCGGGGCCGCCGACCCGGACGCCCCGCCGCCGGCCAAGGCCGCCAAGGGCGACAAGGCTGCCCCGACCCCGGCTGCCGCCGCCCCGATCGTACAGGGCTTCACCGCCGAACAGGTCCGCGCCGCACAGCTGGACAGCCTGCGCGCCCTGATGCTGATCCGGAACTACCGCGTGCGCGGCCATCTGCTGGCCAAGCTGGACCCGCTGGGCATGGACAAGCGGGCCGAGCATGCGGAGCTGGATTACCGCCATTACGGCTTCACCGAGGCCGATCTGGACCGCCCGATCTTCATCAACAATGTGCTGGGGATGGAAACCGCCACCCTGCGCCAGATCGTGGATGCGGTGCAGCGCACCTATTGTGGCTCCATCGGCGTGGAGTTCATGCATATCCAGGACCCGGAGCAGAAGGCCTGGATCCAGGAGCGTATTGAGGGCATCCGCAACCAGACCGACTTCACCGTCAATGGCAAGAAGGCCATCCTGCAGCGCCTGACGGCAGCTGAAGGGTTTGAGCGCTTCTGTCAGGTGAAATGGACGGGCACCAAGCGCTTCGGCCTGGAAGGCGGCGAAGTGCTGGTCCCCGCTATTGAGCAGGTGATGAAGCGCGGCGGCCAGATGGGCCTGAAGGAGATCGTGCTGGGCATGGCCCATCGTGGTCGCCTGAACGTGCTGGCCAATGTCATGGGCAAGCCCTTCAAGGCCATCTTCAGCGAGTTCCAGGGCAACCCCGCCAACCCCGAAGATGTGCAGGGTTCCGGCGATGTGAAGTACCATATGGGTACGTCCAGCGACCGTGACTTTGATGGCAACACCATCCACCTGTCGCTGTCGCCCAACCCGTCGCATCTGGAAGTCGTGAACCCGGTCGTCTGTGGCCGCGTGCGCGCCAAGCAGTGCCAGATCTCCGGTCAGGTGCCACCGTCGGACGAAAGCCGTTCCAACGTGCTGGGCGTGCTGCTGCATGGCGACGCGGCCTTCGCGGGCCAGGGTCTGGTGCCGGAAACGCTGCTGCTGTCGGAACTGAAGGGCTACCGCACCGGCGGTATCATCCATTTCATCATCAACAACCAGATCGGCTTTACCACCGCCCCGCAATACAGCCGTTCCGGCCCGTATCCGACGGAAGTGGCCAAGTCGATCCAGGCCCCGATCTTCCACGTCAATGGCGACGATCCCGAAGCCGTCATCCATGTCAGCCGCATCGCCATCGAATTCCGTCAGAAGTTCCTGAAGGATGTCGTGGTCGATATCGTCTGCTACCGCCGCCAGGGCCATAATGAAGGCGACGAGCCGGCATTCACCCAGCCGCTGATGTACAAGACCATCGCCAAGCAGACCACCACCCGCGCGCTCTATGCGCAGCAGCTGGTGAATGAAGGCGTGATCACCCAGGCTGAGGGCGACGCCTATGTCGCCGAATTCACGGCCCAGATGGAGCAGGAATTCCAGGCCGCCACCTCCTATAAGCCCAACAAGGCCGACTGGCTGGAAGGCAAGTGGTCGGGCCTGACACCGGCCCCGGCCGATGTGGCCCGTGGCACCACCGCCGTCGGCCTGGACGTGCTGAAGGAAGTGGGCTTGGCGCTGTGCAAGACGCCCGGTGACTTCAATGTCAATTCCAAGGTTGCGCGTCAGCTGAAGGCCAAGCAGGAAGCCATCCTGTCCGGTGAGGGGATTGACTGGGCCACGGCAGAGGCGCTGGCCTTCGGCACCCTGCTGATCGAAGGCAATCCGGTCCGTCTGTCGGGTCAGGATGTGGGCCGCGGCACCTTCTCGCACCGCCATTGCGTGCTGGTCGATCAGGTCAATGAGAACAAGTTCGTTCCCCTGAACCATATCCGTCCGGGCAGTCAGGCCAACTTCGAGGTGCATGACAGCCCGCTGTCCGAAGCCGCCGTTCTGGGCTTCGAATATGGCTTCTCGCTGACCGAACCGCATGCGCTGACCATCTGGGAAGCGCAGTTCGGCGATTTCGTGAACGGTGCGCAGGTCATCATCGACCAGTTCATCAGCTCCGCCGAATCGAAGTGGCTGCGCATGTCCGGTCTGGTCATGCTGCTGCCGCACGGCATGGAAGGCCAGGGCCCGGAACACAGCTCGGCCCGTCTGGAGCGGTTCTTGCAGAATTCCGCCGAGGATAACTGGCAGGTCTGCAACATCACGACGCCCGCCAATTACTTCCACGCGCTTCGCCGTCAGATCCGCCGCGACTTCCGCAAGCCGCTGATCGTGATGTCGCCGAAGTCGCTGCTGCGTCACAAGCTGTGCGTGTCGCCGCTGGACATGTTCTCCGCCGACCAGACCTTCCACCGCGTTCTGTATGAAACCGGTGTCGATCTGGTCGCCAATGACAAGATCCGCCGCGTCGTCATCTGCTCCGGCAAGGTCTATTACGACCTGTATCAGGAGCGGGAGAACCGGGGCATCAAGGACATCGCCATCGTCCGCCTGGAACAGCTTTATCCGTTCCCCGGCGATGCGCTGGCCCTGGAACTGGCCAAGTACCCGAATGCCGATATCGTCTGGTGTCAGGAAGAATCTGAGAATCAGGGTGGCTGGCTGTTCGTTGATCGCCGCATCGAGAAGGTGCTGACCAGCATCGGCCACAAGGCGGGTCGCCCGAAATATGCGGGTCGTCCGGATTCGGCGGCCCCGGCCACGGGCATGCTGAAGCGCCATAACCAGGAGCAGGCGAAGCTTCTGGACGAAGCGCTGACGCTCTGATCCGCTGTATCCCCTCTCCTCGACAAAGACCATCCAAACACGAAGGCCACAGAACATGGCGACGGAAATCAAGGTGCCCACGCTGGGCGAATCGGTCACGGAAGCAACGGTTGCGCGCTGGCTGAAGAAGGTCGGCGACGCCATCAATGTCGATGACCCGCTGGTGGAGCTGGAAACCGATAAGGTCACCCTGGAGGTCAACGCCCAGGCCGCCGGTACGCTGGCCGAGATCGTGGCCGCTGAGGGTGCCAACGTGGCCGTCGGCGCGCTGCTGGGCACCATCGGTGCCGGCTCGGGTGCTGCCCCGGCTCCGGTCGCCGCCGCCCCGGCCCCGGTGGCTGCTGCCGCTCCGGCCCCGGCTGCGGTGGTGTCCGCCCCGGTGATGCCGGCCGCCGCCAAGATCGCCGCTGATAATGGCGTCGATACTGGCGCCATTGCCGGCACCGGCAAAGATGGCCGCGTGACCAAGGGTGACGTCCTGGCCACCATCGAGACGGCAAAGGCCACACCGGCCCCCGTCGCCGCCCCGGCGCCCAAGGCCGCCCCGGCCCCCTCGGGTCCGCGCGCCAAGGCCGACCGCGAGGAGCGGGTCCGCATGACCCGCCTGCGTCAGCGCATTGCCGAGCGTCTGAAGGAAGCGCAGAACACCGCCGCCATGCTGACCACCTTCAACGAGGTGGACATGACGAACGTGATCGCCATGCGCAACCAGCTGAAGGACGCGTTCGAGAAGAAGCACGGCGTGAAGCTGGGCTTCATGTCCTTCTTCGTGAAGGCCTGCCTGGTCGCCCTGAAGGAACTGCCCGCCGTCAATGCCGAGATCGACGGCACCGATCTGGTCTATAAGAACTACTACGACATCGGTGTCGCCGTTGGCACGCCGCAGGGTCTGGTGGTTCCCGTGGTCCGCGACGCCGACAAGCTGTCCTTCGCTGGTGTGGAAAAGACCATTGCTGACCTGGGCAAGAAGGCCCGCGACGGCAAGCTGTCGATGGAAGACCTGTCGGGCGGCACCTTCACCATCTCCAACGGTGGTGTCTATGGCTCGCTGATGTCCACGCCCATCCTGAACACGCCGCAGTCCGGCATCCTGGGCATGCACAAGACCATGGATCGCGCCGTCGTCGTGAACGGCAAGGTCGAGGTTCGCCCGATGATGTATCTGGCGCTGTCCTACGACCACCGCATCATTGATGGCCGCGAGGCCGTGACCTTCCTGGTGCGGGTCAAGGAATGCATCGAGAATCCGGAACGCATCCTGCTGGATGTCTGACCGGACCATCGGTTCCGACAGAAAAGGCCGCCCGATTGGGCGGCCTTTTTGTTTACGCGTCGGCCTGCGGATTGCCCTTCGCTAATCCGCGTCGGGAAAACCCCTCACCCCGTCAGCTCTTCCATGGTCTGGCGGACAACCGCGACGATGGCAGCCCCATGCTTGTGGGTGCTTTCCCCCAGGCTGGAGGCGATGACCGACAGTTCCACCTCTGTTGTCGGCGCGAACCGCGCCACTTCGGCCAGCAACGTGTTGCTCAACACCTCGTCACGGCTGATGCCCTGCGAACGGGCGACATCGCCGCGCCAGCTGTTCAGCGCCGCCTGGATGGCCGATTCGATCTGGGCCTGCTCTTCCCGGCGGCGCAGGTCGCGGTAATGGACCAGAACGCGCCAGCCACCATCGGCATAGGCCGTATCGATCCGCTCCACCTCCACGGTCCGCAGGAAACCCGCGATCTGCTGCTCATCCTCTTCGGTGGCGGCATCCCGGATGGAGAAGGTGCGAAGTTCAAGATTCATGGTGGCCACCCGCCGCTGTTGACCCGGACCTGACGCGCCCGGACATGGCCGGAACGTTTGATGAAGGCAGTATAGCCCGCCGCCGCCAACCCCGCATCTCTCTTCCGTATGGGTTTTCAGTGATTGACGCGGCGGAAACAGTCGATGCAGCACAGAAAAAAGCCCCGGCAGAGGATACCGCCGGGGCCTTTCACACATGATCCTGACAGGATGATCAGGCGCCCTTGGGCAGGCGGTCGATCAGGCTCTGCCAGCGGCCCAGCGACACGAAATGCGCATAAACCAGGCCGATCCAGTTGCGCTTGCGCCATTCCAGGAAGGTCTCGTCCGGCAGTTCGTTGAACTTCTGCTCGTCGATGATGCGGAAGCCGGACAGCGACAGCTGCTTGCCGTCGGGGGTCACCACCTCGGCGCGCTGATCGACCAGCAGGCCCAGCTTCTCCACCTCTTCGCAGAACAGCTGCGTCTGGCGGGCCGACTGGTTGAAGGCCACGCAGTAATTCAGGATGTCTTCGCCTTCCTTGGTGCCTTTGCCATCCTTGAACAGCGGCAGGTCGCCCTCGGAACCCTCACCACGGACCAGGATCTCCTCATCCTCTTCCATGATCAGGATCAGGCGCTTGTCTTCCGGCATTTCGACCAGGATGAACGGATAGCGGCCGATATAAGCGGGGATCTGCACATTGAAGGCCCAGGTCCCATCCTCACGGATGAACAGGTTCTCACCCGCGCGCAGGCCCAGCAGCGCCATGACGCCAGCCGACGGGCCGGGGCCGAACACCAGGGGGTAATGGGCCTGAAGCTGCGGCATCTCCTCGGCCAGCACCGGGACGGCATGGATCTTGGAGGCGTAACGGAAGGTGCGGTTGCGCTTCACCTTCACATCGCCATGGCGCTGCGCGCTCACGGCGACGGGGTTGTTGTACAGAAGCGGCATCTGTTCAGCGTCGGCGTTGGCGACGTCGGTCATCTTGATCGGTCCCGGCAATCTATCAGGCATTGGGCGGCCGTCCGCCCGGCACTTGGGTGCCTCTCAACTGCCGCAAACCACCCCCCCTGTCAATGCCGCTGGCAGGGGGAAACAGGCGAAAAACGGCAGAAAAGAAGGCTGAACAGCGTGGCGAAAGGCCAACTGGCGGGTTCAGGGGTGAAGGCGCGGCGTAACATGGTCTCTGCTCCCTGGCAGGCGGGGGTGGATCGTTGGTGCCATCATCGCGGAAGGTCTGCTTGACGTCGAATATCAATCAAATACAGTGGCTGTAATTTTTGATTACATCGGAAGACTCCATGCGCCGCCTGCCCCCCCTGACCCAGCTGCGCGCCTTCGAGGCGGCGGCCCGCCATGAAAGCCTGAGCCGGGCGGCGGAGGAGTTGAACGTGGCCCACCCCGCGCTGTCGCGGCAGATCAAGGATCTGGAGGCTTGGCTGGGCTGTACGCTGTTCACCCGGCATAACAGGGGCTTGAAACTGACCGATGCCGGGCGCGCCTATCGCGATGCCGCCGTGGCGGCCTTCGACCTGATCGAGGGGGCCACAGGCCTGTTGCGCGCGGCCCCGCCCGTGGCCGGACGGTCGCGCCTGATCCTGTCGGTGGAGCCGTCCTTTGCCCAGCGCTGGCTGATCCCGCGCCTGGGTGATTTTCGCGCCCGCCACCCGGAGGTGGAGGTCGTGGTGGACGCCACCCGCGTGGCCGCCGATTTCCGTAAGGGCGGGGCCGATCTGGGCATCCGCTATGGCAGCGGCCCCTGGCCGGGGTTGCAGGCGCAGCTTCTGTCGGTCGTCGTGAACTTCCCCGTCTGTGCCCCGCATCTGGCCGACCGAATGCCCGCCGACCCGAGCCGCCTGCTGGAGGGCGATCTGCTGCTGGAGGAGATGGACATGCCCTGGCATGCCTGGTTCCGATCCGTCGGCGTCGCCGTGACGGCACCCCTGCGCGGCACCCGGTTTTATGATGCCGGCAATGCCATCGACTCGGCTCTGGCGGGGCAGGGTCTGGCCTTGGGCGATACGATCCTGGCCGCCGACGATGTGGCGGCGGGCCGGCTGGTGCGACCCTATCCGCAAAAGGCCATCTATGACGCCTATCATCTGGTCGCCCCCGCCCCGCATTTCCGCCGCCCGCCCGTGAAGGCCTTTGTGGAATGGGTGACGGCGACCATGCAGAGCTTTCAGCGTCAAAGGGGCGATTGACGAGAGGGGGTAAAGCCCGGCGGATTCAGCACTTGCCAAACAGAACAAAACAAGAACAATAACCCCATGACCGACTCTATTCCCACCATCGCCGCCCTTCGGGAACGGCTGTCCATCATGGACCGGGTGCGCCCGCCAAAGGGGCGGACAGCCCTGTCGCTGGGCCTGTCCTGTCTGGATACAGCCCTGGCCGGTGGCGGGCTGGTACGCGGCGGCGTGCATGAATTTCTGTCGACCCCCGCCGATGCCGGGGCACTTGGGTTCATGGCTTCAATCCTGTCGGGTCTGCCGCCCGGCCCCATCCTCTGGTGCCGGCACCGGGACAAGGGCGATCCGCTGGGTCAGCCCGACATGCCCTATGGGCCGGGTCTGGCGGCCCTGGGCCTGGATGCCTCACGCCTGATCCTGGTGCGGCCCGGCTGCCTGGATGACGCGCTCTGGACGCTGGAGGAGGCGTTGCGCTGTCCCACCCTAGCCGCTGTCGTGGGGGATGGGGTGCTGCCCGGTCCCGTGGCCCTGCGTCGCCTGCAACTGGCGGCGGAGGATGGGGACGGTCTGGGGCTGCTGCTGCTGCCACCGCTCGCCCGGCCACCGCCATCCGTCGCCCTGACGCGCTGGCGGATTGCCTCGCTGCGCGATGGCCCACCGCAGGAGGATGGGGGAAGGCCGCGCTGGCAGGTATCGCTGCTGCGGGCGCGGGGCGGTGGGGAGGGATCTGGTTCGGGACCGTGGGAGGTTACCTGGGATGACACGGCGTTTCGTCTCCGTCTGGCTCAGCCGCTGGCCAACGGACCAGTGGCGGCGGCGGAATAAGGTGGCCCCCCTCTCCGGCCCGCTGGCCCTGACGCTGGCGGGACAGGGAGGCATCCGCCTGCATGCCGTGGACAGGCTGGCCACCGCCGATGGCCTGCGCCCTGGCATGCTGCTGGCCGATGCCCGCGCCCTGTGCCCGTCCCTGACCGCCATGCCGGCGGACCCTGCCGCCGATCAGGCCGCCCTTGCCCGGCTGGCATTGTGGGCGCAGCGCTATACGCCGCAGGCCGCCACCGATGGGATGGACGGTCTGATCCTGGACATAACCGGCTGTGCCCATCTGTGTGGCGGAGAGGACGGGCTGCTGGCCGACCTGGAGCAGCGGTTGAGACACGCCGGCCTGACCCACCGGCTGGGTCTGGGCGATGGGGCTGCCGCCGCCTGGGGCTGGGCCCGGCATCGCCCGGCCAGCGCCGGACCCCTGCTGCCCACGGGCACGCGGGCCTGGCCATCGCTGCTGTCCCTGCCGCTGGCCGCCTTGCGCTTGGACGCGGGCCTGCAGGCCGATCTGGCGCGCGTCGGCCTGCGCAGCGTCGGTGATGTGCAGCGGCAGCCGCGCGCCGGGCTGGTCGCGCGTTATGGCACGGGGCCGGTACGCCGCCTGGACCGGATGATGGGCATTGCCGCCGAACCTGTCGCTCCACAGACCGCCGCCCCGCAATGGCAGGTGCGTCGGGCCTTCGCCGAACCCATCGCCACGCGCGACGCCATTGAGATGGCGGTACTGGCCCTGCTGCGCGACCTGTCGGCCCGGCTGGAGGGGGCGGGGCGGGGCGCGCGGCGGCTGTGCCTCACCTGTTTTCGCACCGATGCCACGGTGCAGGACCTGTCCATCGGCACGGCCCGTCCCTTGCGCGACCCGCAAGCATTGCTGAAATTGTTTCGGGAACGGTTTGATCAGGTTGATCCTTGTTTCGGTATCGAAATGATGGAACTGACAGCGACGGGCACCGACCTGTTCACCGCTGAACAGGCGGGGCTGGCCGTGGGCGGCTTGGATGCTTTCGCGCTCTCCGGCCTTCTGGACCGGCTGGTCAACCGGTTGGGGGAGGATCAGGTGGGCCGCCCCGTGCCGCGCGACACCCACCGCCCGGAACAGGTGATGGAGATGGCCGACGAGATGGAGGGGGAGATGGGGCAGGCGCTGCTGCCGCCCGACGACCGCCCTGTTCCGCCCCCCGCCCCGGTGCCGGCAGCGGCGGTGGATGCACAGAAACCCTGGCCCAAGCCGCAGCCCCACCGCCCTGCCCCCACCCGTCCCCGCACCTGGCGGATGGAGGGGGCGCGGCCCCTGCTGCTGTTGCATCCGCCCGAACCGGTACAGATGGGCGACGGGCTGGTCTGGCGCGGACGGCATCTTGCCATAGACTGGCTGGAAGGACCGGAACGCATCCGGCCCGACTGGTGGCGCGCACGCACGGGTCCGACGCGCGACTATTACCGCGCGCAACTCAGCGATGGCCGGCGCTTCTGGCTGTTCCGCACGGCGGATGACCGGGGGGCCTGGTATCTGCACGGGCTGTGCGCATGATGGACCGGGACTATGTCGACCTGCAGGTGACCAGCAATTTCAGTTTCCTGCGCGGCGGGTCGCACCCGCATGAACTGGTGCTGGCTGCCGCATCCCTGGGCCGTGACGCCATTGCCATTACCGATCATGACAGTCTGGCCGGGGCCGTGCGTATGCATACGGCCTGCAAGCAGCACCGGATGCGGCTGGTGGTGGGGTGCCGCCTGACCTTGGCCGATGCGCCGCCGGTCCTGTGCTATCCCACCGACCGTGCCGCCTATGGACGGCTGACCCGGCTGCTGACTCTGGGCAAAAGGCGGGGGGCCAAGGGCGAATGTCACCTGACCCTGGCCGATCTGGCGGGGGCGGCAGAGGGGCAGATCATGGCCGTGCTGGCCCCCGACGGGCGGGCCACGCCGGCGCGCCTGTCCGATCTGTCGGCACAGTTGGACCGGTTCCGGACGCTGGCAGCGGCGGGGCTGTATCTGGCGGTGGCTCCGCTTTACCAGGGCTATGACCGCGCCCGCCTGCTGCGTCTGGGGGAACTGGCCGACCGGCTGGGCATCGGCCTGCTGGCCACCCATGATGTCCGCTATCATCACCCGGACCGGCAACGCCTGTTCGATATCCTGACCTGCATCCGTCATGGCCGAACCCTGGCCAATGCCGGCCGCATCCTGTCACCCCATGCCGACCATTATCCGAAGATGGCGGGGGAGATGGCCTCCCTGTTCGCCGACCGTCCCGACGCGCTGGCCAACAGCCGCCTCATCGCCGACCGCTGCACCTTCAATATGGGGGAGCTGAAATATGACTATCCCATTGATGACATTCCCGGCGGCCTGACCCCGCAGCAGGAACTGGAGCGCCTGACCTGGGAAGGGGCGAAACGGCTTTATCCGCAAGGTGTGCCGGAAAAGGTGCGCGAACAGCTGCTCTACGAATTCGACCTGATCGCCGGGCTGAAATACGCGCCTTACTTCCTGACGGTACACGATATTGTCCGCTTCGCCCGATCCCGCGACATCCTGTGCCAGGGGCGGGGATCGGCGGCCAATTCTGCCGTCTGCTATTGCCTGGGCATCACCGCCGTCGATCCCGCCCACCATGAACTGCTGATCGAACGTTTCATCTCCGCCGAACGGGACGAGCCGCCCGACATCGATGTCGATTTCGAGCATGAGCGGCGCGAGGAGGTGATGCAGTACATCTATAATAAATATGGCCGTGACCATGCCGGTCTGGTGGCGACGGTCATCTGCTACCGCTCGCGCATGGCCATCCGGGAGGTGGGCAAGGTGCTGGGCCTGTCCGACGATGTCGTCGGCGCTCTGGTCCGCCTGGGCTGGAACCGGCATGGGGTGGAACATGAGGGCACGGCGCGCGAAGCCGGGCTGGACCCGTCCGACCCGACCCTGGCGCTGTGCATGGAGCTGGCCTATGATTTGCGCGGCTTTCCCCGGCATCTGTCACAGCATGTGGGCGGCTTCGTCATCTCCCGCTCCCGCCTGGATGAGCTTGTGCCCATAGAGAATGCGGCCATGGAGGACCGCACCGTCGTCGAATGGGACAAGGATGATGTCGAGGCTTTGGGCCTCTTGAAGATCGACATTCTGGCCCTGGGCATGCTGTCCTGCATGCGGCGCGGGCTGGAAATGCTGGGCCAGCGTCAGGGCCGGACCATGGGCCTGACCGACATTCCCAATGATGATCCTGATACCTATGAGATGATCTGCCGGGCCGACACGATCGGCGTGTTCCAGATCGAAAGCCGGGCGCAGATGTCGATGCTGCCGCGCCTGGGCCCAAAGAAATTTTATGATCTGGTGATCGAGGTGGCGATCGTGCGGCCCGGCCCCATCCAGGGTGACATGGTCCATCCCTATCTGCGCCGCCGCCGGGGGGAGGAACGGGTGACCTTTCCCAAGCCGGAACTGGAACAGGTGCTGAAACGCACGCTGGGCGTACCCCTGTTTCAGGAACAGGCCATGCGCATGGCCATTGTCGCCGCCGGCTTTTCCCCCGGACGCGCCGATCAGCTGCGCCGCGCCATGGCCACTTTCAAGAAGACGGGCGGGGTGGGGGCATTCGAACAGGAATTCATTGATGGCATGATCCGGCGCGGCTACGACCCTGACTACGCCGCCCGCTGTTTCAAGCAGATCCAGGGCTTCGGCAGCTATGGCTTCCCGGAAAGCCATGCCGTCAGCTTCGCCCTGCTGGCCTATAAATCATCCTGGCTGAAATGCCACCACCCGGCCATCTTCGCCTGCGCCCTGCTGAACAGCCAGCCCATGGGCTTCTATCAGCCGGCCCAGATCATCCGCGATGCGGTGGAACACCGGGTGGAGGTGCGGCCTGTCGATATCAACCGGTCAGAATGGGATTGCACGCTGGAGGAAGGGCGCGGCGGCCCCGCCCTGCGCCTGGGCTTTCGGCAGGTCAAGGGCATGCGGGAGGAAGCGGCCATCACCATCGCGCGCGAACGGGGCGGCGGCTATGACACGATCCGCGATCTCTGGCGGCGGACCAGCCTGCCCGTCGCCATCCTGGACCGGCTGGCCGATGCCGATGTCTTCGCCAGTCTGGGGCAGGATCGACGTCAGGCCCTATGGGAGGTGAAGCGGCTGGGCGGCAAACCGCTGCCCCTGTTCCAGATTGCCGATCAGACCCGCCGCATCGGCGATAACCGCCCGCCCGTGGATATGGGCGACGAGCCGGAGGCGGACCTGCCGCAGATGAGCCAGGGCGAGCAGGTCTGGGCCGATTACCGGACCAAGGGGTTGAGCCTGCGCGCCCATCCTCTGGCCCTGCTGCGCGGCACGATGACGGGGCTGGGCATGGGGCCGACCAAGGCGCTGGGCGATATCAAGCCGGGCAGCATCGTCAGCACCGCTGGCCTGGTGCTGGTGCGGCAACGACCCGGCACGGCGTCGGGCGTCATCTTCGTGACGCTGGAGGATGAAACGGGCATCGCCAATCTCGTGGTCTGGCCCTCCGTCCTGGAACGGTTCCGCCGTACCCTGATGACGGCGGCGCTGATGGGCGTGCGCGGGCGGTTACAACGGGATGGCGAGGTCATCCACGTCGTGGCCGACAAGCTGTTCGACCTGTCCCCGCATCTGCATGCGTTGAATGACGGCCCCGCCAACGACACCGCTTTGCCAGACGCCGTACCCGCCCACATTTTCGGCGAAGGGCGGAATTTTCATTGAGAAAAGTGCCCCACCGCCCCGTCGCGCGCAGTGCGCAAGGCCCCTGTCAGACGGCGCAGCCAGGGGTCGTCGGGGGCCTGTACCGCCGACAATTGTCGCCGCCGCCGGGCCAGGGCCAGCCGCGCGCCCGCGCATTGCGCCAGCAGCCGATTGTCCCGCGCCTGTTCCGCCCAAGAACATAGGATATCATCCCCACCCGCCAGCGCCGACAACCGCGCCCATCGCGGCAGCCTTCCGTCATAGCGCGCCTGCAAGACCGTCAGCGCATCATTCGATTCAGCAGGTTTACAAGGATTTGGGGGGGACATGGGCGCGACTCCGGCAAGAAAAAGCAGCGAAGGACAGGCTATGCTCGCCTGTCGCAGTTCGTCAATGCTTTTATTCCTAGGACAGAAGAGTCGCGGAATCAGACTCCGTCCCTGCCCCTGCGACTCGAGTCGGAAGCACGGGAAACGAATCGGATGCACCACAAGAGCTAGGGGGTGGAAAAGGGGCCGCCTACTACTGGCTGGCCCACATGATGCGGGCGATCCAGGACACGTCCGCCATGGCCAGCGACCGGTCGGGATGTGCGCGGTTCAGCGAGATGAGTTCAAGCCGGTTGGCCGTCTGCCGCGCCAGCTGCTTGGCCATCACCTCGCCATCGCGGGTGCGGACCACGACCCGGTCGCCCCGGCGGACGGAAGCGGCGGGCGAGATGATGATGATATCGCCGTCGCGATAGACGGGTTCCATGCTGTCGCCCGACACTTCCAGCGCATAGGCATGGTCGTCGGTGACATGCGGAAACTCCAGCTCGTCCCAGCCATTGCCGGCGGGGTAGCCGGCATCGTCGAAATAGCCGTCATTGCCCGCCTGGGCATAGCCGATGACCGGCACACGGCGCAGAGCAGCAGTACTGGCCGCCGGCGCGTCGCCGGGACCCACCCCCTCACCCGTCAGCCCCACGAAATCGGTGAAGCTGCTGGCCGTGGCTTCCAGCACCTTGGCGATGCTTTCCGTGGAGGGCCAGCGCAGCTTGCCATCCGGCGTCATGCGCTTGGATTTGTTGAAGGTGGTCGGATCCAAACCGCCGCGCTTGGCAAGTCCGGAGGCGGAGAGGCCATGTCGCTGCGCCAGCCGGTCGATGGCCCGCCATATGTCTGCATGCTTGAGCATGGGAGTCTTATCCCAGAAACGCCCAACCCTGTCCCTAGGATAATTTTCACTTATCTCTTGACATAGGAATTATCGCATGTCGTTTTAAGGTAAATATTCCTTTATGAGCCTGGAAGGTTCCCGACATGACGGCACAGCCCCTTTCCCGCAGCCCCGGCCCCCGTCCCCGCGCCGCCCGGATGCCCCCGCCCCTGCCCACCGTGGCATTCGACAGTGCGGAGGACGCGTGGTTCTGGTTCATCCAGGCCAATGAGGCGCGGCAGGCCGGCGCACGGGTGCGGGCCGGTCAGGGGCTGGTGAACCGCCCGTGCGAACCGCTGGATATGCTGCGCATCCTGGATCTGCTGTACCGCAAGCGCCGGCTGCTGCGGGACCATCTGCTGGTCTTGGCCCATTATGGCCGTCGACAGTTCGCGCCCGATCCGCAATGCCGGCGGGAAATGCGCGATCACACTGTCTGGTGCGAGGCCTTTGCCATCCTGGCCCCCGTGCTGCGCGACAAGGGCATCGTGGCATGAAGGGGCCGGCCCTGCTGGTTTTCTGCCACGAGACGGAGATCGTCTGGCTGCGCTGGCTGCGGCCCGGCTTCCGGCATGTCTTCGTGGCGCTACCAGCCCCCGGCGGCTGGATCACCGTCGATCCGCTATCGACCCTGCTGGAGGTGGAATACCATCCGCTGCCGCCCGATACCGATCTGGCGGCCTGGTTCCGCACACGCGGGCACCGCGTCCTGGAAAGCCCCCGCCATCCCCCCCTGCCCACGCAATGGCCCTTCACGCCCCTGACCTGCGTGTCGGTGGCCAAGCGCCTGTTGGGCATCCGCGCCCCGCTGGTCGTCACGCCCTGGCAGCTTTACCGCCATCTGGGCGGCGATCCCCCCATTCCCCGGAAAACCAGGAAGGAGCCTTCGATCTTGGCCCGTCTCGTCTCCGCCCCCAAACCGCGCGCCGTCGCGGCCGCGGCCTCCGCCACAACGCCAGCAGCTGCGACGGCTGCGGCCAGTCCCGCCGCCGTCACTGCAACCGCCGCCACTGCAGACGGTCCCACGCCGGGCGAACAAAGCCTGCTGCGCCGGGCCACGGGCCGTGCCGGCACCGTCCTGACGGGCTGGCGCGGCGTGCTGTCCCCCGGTGCCCTGGCCCCCGCCCGCAAGACCCTGCTGGGGGAATAAGCCATGGACAGTCCGTTGCCCCAAACCACCAACCCTCCCCAGGCCGACCCACAGGCGGCCCATCTGCTGGACCGGCATGCCCGTGCCGCCGCGCGCCGTGCCGCCTGGGAACCGCTCTGGCGGGAATGTTATGAGCATGCCCTGCCGCAGCATGCAGGTTTCGACAGCGGGGCCAGCCCCGGTGGGCGGCGCGGCGACCGTCTTTATGACGCCACCGCCGCCGATGCCGTGGATCAGCTGGCGGCCTCGCTGCTGGCACAGTTGACACCACCCTGGTCGCGCTGGATGGGGCTGGTCCCCGGTCCGGCCCTGGGCACCGATCTGGCCACTGCCCTGGCCCCCTTGCTGCTGGAAGCGTCAGAGGCGTTTCATGCGCAGATCGACCGCTCCAACTTTACCGTGGAGGCGCATCAGGCATTTCTTGACGTCGTGACGGGTGGCACCGGCTGTCTGCTGGTGGAAGAGGCTGCCCCCGGTGCCCCGTCGGCCCTGCGCTTCACCGCCGTGCCTCTGTCCGATCTCGTGTTGGAGGAGGGGGAGGAGGGACGGCTGGACCAGCTTTACCGCCGCCAGCGCCTGACGCTCACCGAACTGGCCGCCCGCGTCGCCGTGGAGCGCATCCCCGATGCGGTCAAGCGCGACGGGGCCGGCGACCCTACCCGCCGCTTTGCCATCATTGAGGCGGTGATGGCCGACGGTGCCGGCTGGCGTTGGCGCATCGTGCTGGAGGAGGGCGATCCGGTGCTGCTGGCCGATGGCCGCTTTGCGGACATGCCCTTCATCGCCTTCCGTTGGCTGAAGGCACCGGGCGAAACCTATGGCCGCAGCCCCGTGATGAAGGCCCTGCCCGATATCAAGACCGCCAACAAGGTGGTCGAACTCGTCCTGAAGAACGCCTCCATCGCCGTCACCGGCATCTGGCAGGCGGACCAATTATATTTTCCGGTATATTCGCGCTCTTTCCAGAAAGAAGCCATCCTATTGAATTAGCGTGGTTTTCGGCGCGAGAATTGGGCCGTGGGCAACGTGGGTAAACGACGGAATAATCCGCTTCCTGCTTACGTGGTGCTTACGGGCTGCTTCCATGAGGGTGGGTGTAATGCCGAAGATCACGAAGAAGCTGGTTGATGCCCTGGAGCCGGGGGAGCGGGACGTTTTCGCCTGGGACAGCGAATTACCGGGCTTCGGTCTGCGCGTCACTCCAGGCGGTTCCCGGACCTATCTGGTTCAGTACCGGGCCGGTGGCCGGTCCCGGCGGATGACCATTGCCCGGCATGGCGTCATGACCGCCGAAGAGGCCCGCAAGGAAGCCAGGAACATCCTGGCCGACGTGGCGCGGGGCCTGGACCCGGCGGAGAAGCGGGCAGAACAACGCCGTGACCTGACGGTTGCCGAACTGTGTGACCTGTATGTCGCCGAAGGTATGACCACGAAGAAGCCTTCTACCATTTCCACAGACAAGGGCCGGATCGAGCGACATATCAAGCCGCTGCTGGGCAAACGGCAACTGCGCTCCATCACGCGGGCGGACATTGAACGGATGCAGGCAGACATTGCCGCCGGCCGGACGAAGGCGGACATCAAGGGCGGGTTCAAGTCCCGCTCCATCGTCACCGGTGGCCGGGGCGTGGCCACCCGGACCCTGGGTCTGTTGTCAGGGATATTCCAGTTTGCGGTGAACCGCTCGCTTCGCCCTGATAATCCGGTGCGGGGGGTGAAACGCTATGCCGACAAGAAGATGGAACGCTTTCTGTCACCTGCGGAGATGGCGCGGCTGGGCAAGGCCCTGGCCGACTTACTGGACGACGGCGCCAACGCGCCGCCGGTGGGCGTTATCAGGCTGTTGATCCTCACCGGATGCCGACGCGGTGAGATCACGGGATTGCGGTGGGAATGGGTGGATTGGGATCGATCCTGCATCCGCTTCCCGGACTCCAAGACCGGGGCAAAGGTGGTGCCTTTGGGGGCGCCCGCGCTGGAGTTGCTGGCAGAGATGAAGCCGGATCGGGCGGCCGGGCCTGTGTTCCCTGGACGTGGGCGGGATGGCACCACCACGGCCGTTTATCAGGCGTGGGAGAAGGCTCGGGAGCGGGCGGAACTGCCAGGTGTCCGCATCCATGATCTTCGCCACAGCTTCGCCAGCGTGGGCGCGGCGGGTGGCGACAGCTTGGTCGTGATCGGGGCGCTGTTGGGCCACCGGGACACGGGCACGACGGCGCGCTATGCGCACCTAGCCGATGATCCCTTAAAGGCGGCGGCCAACAGGATCGCAAGTAATATTGCGGCGGCACTTAAAGGTACATCCGCAATAAAAGAGGGAAAATTCTAGGTACTAGCAGACCCTGAATTTCTAGACTAACAAGTCCAGACAATTGGCGCCATTAACTGATAGGTCTGGCGCGATTAACAATTTCGCTCAGGAATTTTTCATAACGCCCATCAAACAACAGTGGGACATAAAACTTAGGAATCTTCAACTGTAGGGCAATTGCATAATCATTGGTCTCGCCGGCATCGCGCTCTGCCTTGAGCTTTTGCCTTAAAATCTCGGGACACAAGCACGACAGCGCCATCCACACAGTAAGATATTCAGCTACCGTCTGGGGGAGCGGGTCCGGGTCATTTAACTGAAGCTCAAAAAGTTGCTGCTCAAATATACTTGCAGCAGATGTCTTCTGTTCATCGGTGTCAAAGAGATGCATCATCTCTTTGACAACTACAATCCGCTCCCAACAATAGTTGAGGCCTCTTGCAACAACAACGACGTTGCAACCAAACTGCTTAACATAATGATGTTCAGTATTTTGAGCTGACAAAAAATAGCCCCGGACACGACTAGTATCCAGGGCTGACCTACACACACTGATGCCACTTTGGCCTGTTAGCTCAAGAACCTTATCGCGGATGGTGTTACGCGAGATCGGGACAGGCAGCTCTTGGCAGAAATCATACAGATCGACAAAAGGCATAGCTCACTTCTGGATTCAGTCTTCGAAGGAATCCAAAAGTTCATAATCCCCAGCTGCAATCTGCGCAAGAGATTTGTTGATTTCCTCGGCCATTTGCTCCGGAGAAGTGTCCCTGTTGGTGCCGGGAAACATCTTGAAGTTGCTTACATTCAGCCGAGAAGCGTCGAAAAGCGTGTGCTTTGCGAGCTCCATTTCAGTAGCCATCAGACCCTCCTATGTTACGCTTTCTGATAAGTCGTCGCGCCCCAGATCAGGTCGCAAACGACCTCCGATCTTGAGGGGCGCAGCGAAACAAACTGATACGCTGTTCCATTGCCTGCTCCCTTGGTCCGAAGACAAGAACCCATCGCGTCGGGCTTCAGCCGACGTCGCACGTGATAAATGGCATGAGGTTAGGCAAGGTGTCAATGGTTGCCACAAAAAAGTCTTGACATGTGACCTACACGCACACAGCGGGGCTATATCCTGTGGATAATCGCCAACTTGGCACCAAATGCATGCCCATAGGGAGCTTGACAAAGCGGGAACAATTCAAGAACATTGTTCTTGTCAACGCTAGAAGTGTACGAAGCCCGCCCGGCCTTGTCGTGGCGGGCTTTTGCTTATCGAAACAATGCGGAGTTATCCGCTATAAAATTGGAGAGAGCAGTCTCAATAATCTGAAGCAATCGTTGATACTGGTCACCCATCTTGATGGTTTCCAGATGCTGTTCGAAAATCTTGAAGTCCCTAAAGGGATTCTCCGTAGGTCCCTTCACTCCGCCAACAATGTATGCATTTTTAGTTTCGTTCTCGAAGCACCAAATATTGATTAAGTTCGGAGGATTATTACCTGCTGTGGCATAAGGGGCGACAAGAAATTTCGGAAATTCTCCATTGAGTACATTTTGATTAATCGGCAAAAAGAATTGACTACGGAGATGAAACAGAAATTCGGTGCCGCTTGCAGGCATTTGTTTCAGATCAAGAATGGTCTGATTGTTCATTTACTTCCTCTTTCGGCTAGGCGTCTCATTTTCTCGACATGTTGGACCGAATACGATCAGGAACCTTTCTTCAGCCGGACGCCTGGACCTTCGCCGTTCTCTTGGATGAAGATCACGCCGGCCGTTTCAAGGGCGGTTTTCATTGCAGCCACGGTGTTTTCTTTCACCCGTTCGCCACGCTTAAACCGGGCAATGGTGTCCATTGAGACGCCAGCGGCGGCAACGAGGTCACGAACGCCCCACCTGACCGCTGCAAGTGCCATATCTAGCTGAATAGGCGTCATTTCGGAGCATTGCTACGATTGTTGTTGCAGGGATGTTTGAACCTGAATATCGTAGCAACGCTCAGACTTTGATGCAAGCGGCCGGTGGGAGGCTCGTACCCCTCCCGCCGGCCTAACCACAACCGACCTTTCGAGGAGGCGCGGCATGGCTACTGCCGTCCATAGCACGACTTTGCCCGGATCGCCCATTGTCCACCTGCTGAACCAGGCCAGCAGGGCGGATATCGAGGCGGCCATAGAAGCCCTTATCGCTCGCCTGGACAGTCTGGACGGTGACCCGGACCTTGAACCAGAAACGGACTGCTGTGATGCCCATGATGATACCGGCACCAGCAGCACCCGTTCCCGGCTGCTGGGTGATGATGGGCGGCCGGGGGATGCCGACGATACCGAAGATGATAACGAAGACATGTGCCCGGCGGGTGACCATGGTGGCCGGTTGACGCCCCGTACCTATCGCCCACCGATTCGCATCCTGGCACGGCCGGACCAGCCGGAAGGCAATGGCCAATGGGTGATGGTCACCCGGACGGGTGAGGTGGTGTCATGCTGACCCGCCGCACGGCCCTAACCGCCACCGCCGCTATGGTGGCATCCGCTGCCGGGGCCAGTGCCGCGCTGGTGCCTCCGGCTGCATCAGCGACCACCCACCCTGATGCCACCCTGTTACAACTCGGGAACCTATTTGAAGCCGAGTGGGCAAAAGAGCGGGAACTATGGGCCGCAGCCAAGCTCCACCCGTGGCCAGACCCCGCCGGCACCCCCATTGGTGAACAAGCGGAAGCCCAATTCGAACGCACAAGCGAACTTGTGGATCGTATCGCGGTCATGCCGGCCCTTACCCTGGAGGGGTTGCACATCAAAGCGCGGGCGCTTGCGTGGTGTCACGGTGGCGATTCTCCGGACCAAATGCTTACCTCCAGCTTTTCGGATACCCGCCTGTTGGGGAGCATAATTCGGGACGTGGCTGGGGCGTCAGCCGCATCTTTGTGCATGTTAATCGGCAAGCGCGGGTAAGCGCGGGAAAAGGGTGGAAAAGATAAGGTACGCTCGTAACCTTTTGGCCCTTGCGACCGAATTGGTACAAGCGTACCTTAATGGCTATGACCAGAGGACAAGCCATGTTGCCATTCGACTTCGACCAGCCGCAGTTCACGACGAAGGAGATGCTGGAATGCGTTCCAGGACTGAACCCTGAAACGTATAAGCAGTGGAA
This sequence comes from Niveispirillum sp. CC-CTL257, assembly GCF_059489915.1. Classification (NCBI taxonomy): domain Bacteria; kingdom Pseudomonadati; phylum Pseudomonadota; class Alphaproteobacteria; order Rhodospirillales; family Azospirillaceae; genus Niveispirillum; species Niveispirillum sp. CC-CTL257. The sequence continues at coordinate 3,141,408 of NZ_JCAJXE010000001.1, read as the reverse complement.
CAAGCGGGGCGAACTCCTGCTGACGACAACCGATGAGATGGGGCCGGGCAAGCGTGTGCAGCATACGGGGGCGGATGTCATCCAGGTCGCCGCGCGGTATGTCCTGATTCCCCATGGGCAGTTTATCGCGAAGTTTCGTTTCATCTGGGATGTGATCAACGGGCGCATCATAGCAAGGAAGTCGGGCACGATCGTTTTTGATCCGGGGCCGATTTCAGTGCTGTTCTTCCTGCACCCGGTTTCGGGTGACTTGCATATGAATGCCTTCGATGAGTCGGAGGGTGTGAACTTCTCGGCACTGGCCGACCCCGCCGTTCCGACATTGCAGTTGATGTTCGGCATTGACCGCTTCATCGACCGCATGGTCGAGCAGATGCAGCACGTCAAAGCGGGAACCAAGTCGAAATCACCGCCGACCGCACGCCAGCCCCTGCCTCGGGAGTTTGACTACGACGATGAGGGCAATGTTGTGCTTGCTGGCCTGACACAATCCGAAAGCGTTCGATACGTCAATATGCGCGAGCTGTTGGAGAATAGGCACCAGTTCTCTGACGAAGCAGAGGAAAATGCCTTCCATGCCGAATGCCGCCCGCTGGACAGGAAACATGCGCTCGCAGTTGCCAGGAAGATAAGTAATAAGGCAGATGAGAATAAAGAAAATGATGACATGAGGCGATGGAATAAAGACAGCAATGGCAACTTCATACTTGTTGGTCTGACCAAGAATGAAACGGAAGAATATCAAGATTATTTCATAAAGGACTTCGCAGATAATATTGCAAATTACATGATTTGGGAAGACTTGGGCGAAAAGGATGCTGCCCGTGACCGGTATCTTGAATTGAACGAGAAACATGAGAACGAGCGCCGCCGGTTGATAGGAGAAGATTTCAAGAAGAGGACTGCCGAAGAAGACAGCCGGAAGCCGAAAAACGACGGCAAGAAAAGTGCCTGGAGTTTCTGGAGGTAGAATGAACCAACAGAACGCACTGTAAAAATCCACAAGTCACCGCAATAGTTGCGAGATTTTCTCGCCACACCTGAGCTTTGTCTAAAGGAGAGACTTAAGATGCTCATGAATGATGATGAGAAGCTGAAGAGTTTACGGCCAGAGCTACGGAAGCCGCGCTTGCGCAGGTGGGAAGCCAGCGAGTATCTGGCCCTCACCCACGGGATCAGCTATGCCCCCGCCACGCTGGCGAAGATGGCCAGCATAGGGGGTGGGCCGATCTATCAAAAAGCCAACAACACCCCGCTCTATGCGCGGGACGAGTTGGACGCTTGGGCCTTGGCCCGGTTGGGCAAGCCGCGCCGCTCGACCAGCGACGAAGGGTAAGAGGCGGGACGCGATGGGTGCCCTGTCCTCCACCGTCACCACCAAGCTGGCCAAGATGCTGCCCCTGCTGGCGTCGGATCAGGATGGGGAGGTCGTGGCCACCGCCGCCGCCATTGGCCGGGTGCTGGCCGGTGCCGGTGCATCCTGGCATGACGTTGCCGCCCTACTGTCGCCGATGCCGCCGGCCAAGCCGGTTCCCAGCAACCGCGAGCGCCGCTCAACCGCCTTCAGCTTCGCTCACCTGGAGCTGGAGGGGGTCTATTTTCGTATCCTCACCATGAAGCAGGGGACGAAATGGACCGCCCACGAACGGCGCCTACTGGCCGAAGTTGAAGAACAGTTGCTGCAACAGCCACCCGTGCCGTTGTCCCGTTTCCAGGCGGAGATTTTGACCGGCATGTGGCGTGACCAGTGGGGTGTTTCATCGTGAGCCATCAGGCGTTGGGACTGGTCTACAGTCATTCCCGGTCCCGGAACGGTGCCCGGCTGGTGCTGCTGGCACTTGCCTACCATGCCAATGAACGGATGGAAGCGTGGCCAAGCATCGAAACGCTTCGCATGAAGGCCGGGCTTGACCATGGCCGCAGCGTCACCCGCTGTTTGCGTGAGCTGCAAAGCATGGGGGAGATTGTGCAGGCGGGCACGGAACGGGCCGGTGTCACGAAGTACCGGTTGATCCTGGGCACCCCTGACACACAGGTCACCCCAACGGACGCGCAAGCCCTGACCTGTAGGTCACCTGACCTGGGTGTCACCCCTGACCTGGGTGTCACCCCTACCCCTGACACACAGGTCACCCCCTACCCCTCACCCCCTGACACCCAGGTCACCACCCCCCTGACCTGTGGGTCACCCGAACCTACAGTGAAAGAAAATAAGGTTGGTAAAGCGCGAAAGCGCGCAACCCCGATCCCTGATGGCTGGGTTCTGTCACCGACTGATCGTCAGTACGCCGAAACCCGGTTTCGAAATTGGCAGGCACGGACAGGCCTGTCGCCGCCAGAGCTGGAAACGGAGGCCGAGAAGTTCGGCGATTACCATGCGGCCAAGGGGAGCCGTCATGCCGACTGGTCAGCGGCTTGGCGGAACTGGGTCCGAACGGCCATGGAAATCAAGGAAGACAGGGCCGCGAAGCCCCTTCGTCGGGTTGATAGCCCGTCACCCAAACGGCAATCCCAGCGGCCGCAAGCCCATGACCTGATACCGGAGGTCGTTACCTGATGAACCCCACACCCACCGACCTGTTCACCCTCCCCGCCGTCCAGGCACTGGCGGCCAGGAACAGCAGCCGGGAAACCGAAGAGCTGGTTTTGGCGGCCGCGCTGAACCTGCCCCAAGGGTACGCACTTACGGTCGGCCGTTGTGACGCGAACGACTTCTTCGACGGCACCCACGCGGCGTTGTTCACAGAGATTGCCGACCGCCGGACCCAAGGAAGGGCCGTTGACGGGGCGCTGTTGCGGGAGATGGCGGAGAGGATGGAGGCGGAAGGCCAGACGGGGGCACGGGTGCTGTTGGCGCATCTGTCGGCCACGCTGGTGCTGCCCGCCAATATCCCCGGCTATGCTGAAGAGCTGCGCACCCTTGCCCGCCGGCGTCGGCTGATGGAGGTGGGGTTGACGGCGATACAGCTCGCAGACCGGGCGGAGAATATCGACGACGTGGTGTCCGCCACCATCGCCGAAGTCGAACGTCTGGTGAGCGATGGCAAGGCCCGGAACCGTTCGGACGTGCTGCGCCAAGTGGTCGGCAGCCTGGAGCGGCCGGGCGCCATCTTCTCCACCGGTCTGCCGTCGCTGGATAGGGCCATGGGTGGGGGGCTGGAGGTTGGGCGCGTCTATGCCATCGCCGGCCGGGGCAAGGCTGGCAAATCCATGCTGGCGGGAACGATCAGTCACAACCTGAACCGGCGTGGTGTGAAGCACGCCTATGCTGCCCTGGAGATGGGGGCGGCGGAGATTGAGACGCGGAAGATCGCCCATGACCTGGGTACAAACAGCCTTGCCCTGCGCGGGCAGGTGGGCACCGCGCTGCTGGGCAGGGTTGGCACCTATGCCGCAGAGGCCCCCGACAACATGATCTATATCGACATGCCGGGCGGCACGGTGCAGCAGCTCCGCGCCGAAGTGATGGCGGCACGGCATCGTCACCGCTGCACCGGTGTCATCGTGGATTACTGGCAACTGATCGGTGGCCGGGATCGGGCAATGTCAGAGGAAGAGCATCTTCGCCGCGTCGCGGAATGGCTGGCGGCGGCGGCCAAGCGGCTGGGCATCTGGGTGCTGGTTCTGGCACAGCTTGCCGATGACGGCGAAGCCACAGCCGTCAGCCGCACCGGGCTTAGCCGGAACGCCGACCAGCTCTATTTTATCAGGGGGGAGGCCGACAGCCCTTGCCGGTGGCTGGAAATGAAGCTCAGCCGGTTCACACCCGTGGCCGATGTTGGCGGGCCTGATTTGCCCGCTTTCCGCATCGAGGGGCCGGGCCCGTTCTTCCGGGACTTGGTGGCAGCCTGAAGGGCTGCCCTAGACGAATAGGAAGCCCTCGGGCCGGGCAGCCTCATAGACCGAACCGGTATCCTCAGTGGCCAGGATGCGCCCCACGGCCATGGCGGCGGCCACCGCGCCATCAATGCGACCGCGGGCCTTTTCCTTGGTGAACTTCTCGTTCTCTGCCGCGTCCTTCTCCGCCACCACGTTGCCGAAGCACATACGCAGGATCGGGTTATCGCCGTGGCGGAACTCCCCGCCAAGGATGGCCCGCTTCAGCTCCCGCACGGGGGCGGCCATGCTGGCAAAGCCCTGGCCGAAGGTGGCCACGGGGATTTCCTCCCGCTGCAACGCCGTGGTGACGGCTGTGCTGTTCCAACGGTCGATGGCGACTTCCTGAACGGCGTAGCGTTCCGCCAGCTCCACGATATGGGCAATCACCGCGTCGTAATCGATCCGGTTGCCGTCTGTGACCTTCAGAAAGCCGGCATCCCGCCAGCGCAGATAATCCGCTTGGTCACGATCCGCCTTCCGCGCCAAGGCCGCTTCAGGCAGGAAGAAGGTGGCAATCACGTCATAGGTGCGGGTGTCGCCATCGCCAGAGGGGAAAACAGCGGCCACGGCCGTCAGATCCTCCACGCTGGAAAGGTCCACCCCGACCCAGCAGGGAAGGCCGATCAGGTCTTCAGGATCTGTCATCTCGGCGGCTTGGTCATAGGTGGTCAGGTCCATCCATGGGTTGGATGCGCCTTCCTGCCATTGGTTCAGGTGGAAGCGGCGGAAGTCGGCAATCTCCGCCGGGAAATGCTCGATGCGGCGGGCCTTGATCCGCAATTCCTCCAGGCTGCAAAAGCCGGCGGCGATGGCCGGGTTTGCCGCGTGCCAGGCGGTTTCGTCCCGCCAGTTCGCCTCTGGATCGGCGGCGAAGATGATGGGGGCAAAGCTGGGATCGTTCACCTCACCGCGTGCCACGGCCAGGGAATAGGACCAGAGGTCGAAGGCAAGCCCGCCCTGTCCCTCGCCAGCCGTGGAAATGACGATGGTGAGCGGTTGTTCCCGCTTCACCATGCTGTCGGTCACCACCTTGAACAGCTTCCGACCCTCCAACAGCGGCCAGGAATGCACTTCATCGGCCAGGAAGAAGGAGGCGTTCATGCCGTGCTTGGAGTAGGCCTCGGACGATATGGCCTTCAGGATGGAGCTGGTTTTCGTGTGGTTCAGAACCTTCCGGCTTTCGATGGGGGAGACGCGCTGCAACAAGGCGTCATCCTGCTTCACCATCTCCCATGAATGCTTGAAGGCGATGCCGGCGTTTTCCCGGTCGGCCGCTGCCTGGATCACCTGGCCACCCGCTTCCGCCTCTGGACCCATGAAATGGGCAAGCGCAAGGGCCGACGCCAGCGTCGTCTTAGCGTTGCCACGGGGAATCCAGATGCAGGCCATACGCACCAGCCGGCGGCCATCATCCGTGGCAGGGCCATAGATGCGGCGGACCAAGGCCCGTTGGAAATCGTGGAGATGGAAAGGGCGGCCAGCGAAGCGGCCTTCCCAGAGACGCAGCCTGTTGACGAAACGGCACACCCGGTCGGCACGGCCGGTCGGGTCTTCATACAATGCCGGATCAGGCGAGAAGGTCGGAATCCCAGCCATCGCCATTTTCCTTGCTCTTGGGCTTGTCAGGGGTGCCCCGACGATGGGGCGTCAAGCCTAGCTCCGCAGCCAACAGGCGGGATTCCCGCATGGCGGCGAACATCATCTTCGATGCCTGCATCCCTTCCTTGGTCAGGGTGCCGAACATATCACGGGCCTTGACGGTGACTTCCTGAAGCTCCCGCACCACGCTGAAGGCGAGGCAATAGCTTTCCAAGGTGGCCATGGTGTCGGGTGCCAGCAGGTTCCGGGAGTGCAGTTCGGGGGCCACCCGGTTCCATTCCCGTTGGGCGTGAACCGGCATCCAGTCGGGTGCCATCGGGCATCGGCCCTGTGCGGCTCCGCCTTCGATCACTTCCAGCTTCGGTTTGCGGCCTTTCATCGTAACCCCCTGAAAAACCCCAATTTCGACGTGAGTGCGCGCAAGATTACCCATACGGTCCCACCCCTTGGCGGGCAAAACTCTTCACCCCCTACCCCCTCGCGGCACCTGATCGCGCATGGTCCGGGCGGAGTGATGGGGGTGGCACATCGGGCGGCAGTTGCTGGGGTCCAACCGACGCCCGCCCTCTCGAAGCGACTTGATATGGTCCACGTCGGTGGCCGGCTGGCCGCATCCGGGGATGCAGCAGACCGGGTTTGCCTTCAGGAAGGCAGCACGGAAGCGACGCCAGTCATTGTCATAGCCCCTGGCACGGGCATTCGGGCGCTTCAGGTCCGCCTCTCGCCTCCAGGCATCGGCACAGACTGGGCAACGGGGGCCGGTGTAGGCCGGGTGCCCTCGGGGGCAGTGCTTGGGGGGTGCCATGGGCATGTTGCTATCCCTTCACCCGCATTTCGATCCGCACCAGCTCACCCCTGACATAGATGGGGCCGACCGCTTCGACGTTGCGTTGACTGCCACGCACCAACAGCTTGTCGCCGATCTTGGGTAGGCGCGGATCACCAGATGCCGCCAGACCCGAACCGCCCGGCCATTTGGCCCGCTCAATATTCGTTGGCGAGATGATGGCCAGCATTTCGGTTTGGTAGATGCCTGTTACCAATTGGTCGGCCACGTATCCGCGCACGAAGGCCAGACACTCCACTTCCGCCCATGAGTTGGGGGAGGAACCATACTGTCGGCGCAAAACCACCTTCTCCCCAGTCAGGGCAAGGGCGCGGTCCAAGGTGGCAACCTCTGGCGTCATCGCACGGCAACCCGAACGGTCAACAGGCTGTTGGCATAGGTGCCAGTCGTCACGATCCGGGCGCGGAGCCGATCCCCAAGCACGCCGTCAATGATGGTGTCATCGGCAAGGGTGCCGTCGCTGGGGATGATGGGGGCCGACCTTGGCGTCAAGCCGGAGACGTTCACCACCTTCACGCCGCCGGTTGTGGTGAAGGCGAGGCAGGCGATATCCACCCAGGTGGCGCCATTGTCCAACGAGGTGGCGATATATACCTTGGCCGTGGTCCCGCCTGATCCATAAGCGAACCTCGCTTGGATGGTCACAGCCGACATGCCGGCCAGGTCTGATATCGGGGCCTGTGTCTCGTTGACCGCCGTAGTAATCGCCCGATCAGCAAGGGCGTAGGTGCCAGGGTTCAGCATGTTGTCTATCCGAAGGAGGGTTGGCGGTAAGCGGACAGCATCCCCTGCACGTCCAGTGGCAGGGATGTGCCCTCGCTGAAGCCACCAACCCAGTAGGTGGTAGAGCCGATGCCATCCACGGTTTCGGCCCTGACCAGAGGGTCACGCGCGCGGCTGAACCATCCCGCTTTCACCAGCAGGATGGTTGCCCGTTCCACGTCATCAGGAAGGGTCCGGCCGGGTTGCCCTGGCAGCACATAACCGGCCTCATACTCCACCACGATCTTACCGGGTGGCCATGGGCACCGGATATCCGAAGCGGTGAGGCGATACAGCAGGCCCGCCCCGTTCTCCGCCTCGTAATCGGACGTCGCCAGCGTTGAACCTGCCTGGACAATGGAAAGCAAAGCACCCACCGGCCAGCGCGACAGCAACAGGCTGTCGGTGGCGGTGGACAGGCGGAACGTCTCCCGAATGGTTTCGGTGGCGAACACGCGGTTGCACCAGCGACGCACCGCGCCGCTGGCTTGGTCAATCAGCGTCAGAAGGAACGCATCATCGGCCCCGGTGGTCAGGCCCAGTTCATTCTTGATTGCCGCCAAGGTGGTCAGTCGCTGGCTTTCCGCCGGGGTGATGATGGTCAGCATTCCGACCTTCCGATCAGGTGGGCGGGTTGGCTGTGGGGGCGCTGTTGGGATGGCCCAGCAAGGCGACGGCCGCCACGAAGGCATTGCCGCTGTTGCCGGCCGGCGTGACGGTGAGGCGCACGTAACGCTTGCCACCGGCATAGCCCAGCTTCCGGGTTTCGTTGTCATCGGCGAACGTGAAGCTTGCCAGCGCCTCGGTGCCGATCAGCAGGTCATCCGGGACCGCCCCCGCATCGGACATGTCCGACGCATTGCCATGCTCCAGCAGGGTGGTGAAGGTGGCGTCGGCATCGGCCAGCGCCCCGGTGAGGATCACGAAGGTCAGGCTGTTGAAGCCAAGCGTATCGATCACCTGCGACACGAACGGCGTGTTGTCGGTGACGGCCGCCGCCGGGGAAATGGCCCGGACGGGATGGATATTGTTCATCAGGTCGCGCATGGGATGCTTCCTTAGCTCGCGGACACGATCAGCTTGCGGATGGCCTCGGACTTCCGCACCCCGGCGGCCACCCGGCGGCGGGCATGGAACCGGGCCTTACCCTTGGTCCGCTGGGTCAGGTCATCACGGAGGATGGAGAAGCCCACCCGGTCGAAGACGCGGAAGCCCTGGCGGAAGTCACCGAAGACGATGGGAACGGCACCACCGGCCACGTCGGGCAGGTCCGGCAGTTCGATGACGGGGCGACCCAGGATGGTGGTGGTCGGGGAGCCAGCGATACCGGTCATGGACAGCAGATATTCGCCCGTCGTGGTCTTCAGCTTGCGACAGGCCCCCAGTGTCGTGCTGTTCATCCCCCAGACCGCGTTTGCCCGGTAGGGCGTGGGCAGGGCGTGATAGGCATCAATCAGGCTGTCAGCGGTAATCAGCGAGGCATGGCCGCTGATCACGGTGGGGATGCTGGTATCCGACATAAAGCCCATGGGGCGCTTCACGCCGTTGCCGTTCACAAAGGCCTGACCCTCGGCATAGCCGAACTCTTCTGCCAGATCGGCGGACAGTTCGGCGAAGATGTTGACGGCCGCATCCTCCAGCGTGGAGAAGCTGACATCCACATAGGCCGTCAGTTCCTTCACGTCATAGGTCGACTTGCCGTAGCGGCTGCCCGTGTCGGTATCGTCGCGGTCCTCCAACTCCTCCACCCAGGTTGCGGTGGGGCGGCCGATCCGCTTGGGCAGTTCCACCGCGCCGCGCGCCGTGCTGCGCACCGTGGCGTACTGGCGGATGGGGGAGAACAGCACGACGTTCTTGTCGATTTCGGCGATGAACTCAGCCGGTGCCAGATAGCCAGCCGAAGGGTCTTCAGCCGTGCGCAGCGTCTTGACCTCGGTAAACTCCATGCCGGTGGGGCCGAACCGGAGATAATTCTCGAAGGCCTTGGCCTCCACCCCATCGGCCGCCTTGGTCTCCGGTGCCGCAGCACCTGGCCGGCGAAGCATGGTTTCGATGCGGTCCACGCCCTTGGCGGCGGCGGCACTGTTGCCCTCCACCACCTTCAGGCGCTTGTCCAGATCGGCGATACCGGTTTCCAGCTTGCCGACACGCTCTTCGACGGTCGGGGTGCCGCCGCCGGCTTCATTCTCTTCCATGGGTGCGCTCTCTCTCGATGATGCCGCAGCGGCGGCGGGGAAGCTCTTGACGCTGGTGATTCGGGCACCCGGTGCGGCGGGCACGCTGACCAGACTGATTTCCAGCAGGTCGATTTCCTCCAGGCGGCGGATACCGCCGGGCATTGCCGTGGCGCGGATGGCGCGATAGCCGATGGACAGGCCCGTGATGGCTTTGGATTTGGCCAGCGCATAGGCGCGGTCGCCGTCTGCCGTTCCCAGGGCCAGCCGGCCAGAGACGCGCAAGCCTTCCGACGTTTCAGTCATCTGCAGCCATGTGCCGGCCACAGCCTTGGGATCGTGATTGACCAGCATGGCCGGCATGGCATCGGCTGCCTTGTGTTCGGCCAGGGTGCGGGCAAAGGCTCCCGGTGCCACGATATCGCGCACCCGATCCGGGGTGCCGCCGATAGGCGACGCGATGCCCTCAATCAGCCCAGCCTCACCAGCATCATGGGCGAACTTCAGTTCAAGCCGTTCCATCGGTGCCGCTCCCATCGGTGGTGTTGGCGGCGGCCGGGGCCGGTGCGGTATTGACCGGGCGCATGAAGGTTTCACCGCCGGCATAGGCGGGGCGGTTCTCCATGGCGCGGGCTTCGTTCGGGTTCAGCACACCGGCATTGATGGCCCGGCTATAAGCCTCGAACCGCTTGGCGATTTCGGCGCGGGTCAGGTCATCGATCAGGAACTCGAAATAGTATTCGTCCCGCTCTTCCGGGGTCAGCAGCGTGATGGCGGCGGCATCGCAGAAGGCCCGCAGGATGGGCATCATGCAGTAGGTTAGGAACTGCTGGCCAAGCGTCTCCGCGTTGGCGTGCGTGACCCGTTCCAAGTCGTTCAGCAGCGATAGCGGCACCCGCCAGTAGCGGGAAACTTCCGCCACCTGCATCCGCCGCATTTCCAGCGTCTGGCTGTCGGTGGAAGAAAGCTGGAGTTGCTCGAACTCCATGCCATCTTCCAAAATCATCGTCCGACCGGAATTGGCCGTGCCCGTGTACCAAGCGCTGAAGCTGTTGCGTAGACGTGCAAGAACGTCGTCACCGACCTTCTTTGTGTGCTTCAGCAAGCCGCTGGGCTTTGCACCCCGACCGAACAAGCCCGCGCAATGCGACTCCAGGGTCAGCGCAAGCCCGATTGCCTCCCTGGCCAGCGTCACGGGGCTGTCGCCGTGGGTGACGTCCAACCCGATGCCCCGGATATGCAGAATCTCATCACGCCCATAGTCGCGGGTGCCGTCGCCGGTGGTGACGGCATAGATGGGGGCGAGCGTCGTGGGGTGCTGGCGGACTGAAACACGTCTCGGGTCCAGGGGGATCAGCTCCACCACCTGGCCAGCGCGGTTGCGGTTGGCGAAAGCGTAGGCGTTGCCATGGGTGGCCAAATGCGTGGCCAGGATCAGACGGAACTCACTGGCCGGTATCCAATCGTTGGCAGCCTTGGTGACCAGCGGATAGGCGGGATGGTCGGTTGCCCGAATGCGGTCATCACCTTGCCGCCGGTACAGGTGCCACGGGATTTGCTGGACGGTTTCGGCAATGGCCTTCACGCAGCCATAGACGGTGCTGCATCGCATGGCGGATTCAGCAGATACGGACACACCGGCGGCAGTCGGCAACGGATTGCCGGTCAGCACCTCGTATCCATCACCGCTCTTCCGTTCCGACGCCAATAGCGCCTTGATCCTACCCAGCATCCGCTTGCCCTCACGGGAATAACGGATCAGACTGTTCAGAACGAAATAAGAACTTCAACAGCGCACATGCTTCAGGCCGAAACCAATTTTCCTTGAATTGTCTGGTATTTACTGGCGTTGGATGGGGCCTACTTTGTCCGGCTTCGGTCTGTCCGGTGCTTACATGGTGCTTACGCGGCGGTGTCGCTGTCGCCTAACCACATGGAAAGCAAGGGCAATGCCAAATTGTCTCTAGCATCTGGCAGGCGGATGATGACGGGGTGTTGAACCCCGGTGCCATCCGGCTGGTGCCCGGCACCATCATTCCCAAGGCGGTGGGATCGGCAGGGCTGACGCCTCTGGCCAGCCCGGGCCGATTCGATGTCAGCCAGTTGGTGCTGGATGATCTGCGGGCCCGCATCCGCCATGCCCTGCTGGCCGACCGTCTGGCCCCTGTCACAGGCCCGCGCATGACGGCGACGGAGGTGCTGGAACGGGGGGCGGAGGTGGCACGGCTGTTGGGTGCCACTTTCGGGCGGCTGCAATCGGAACTGCTGGTGCCGCTGGTCCGGCGCTGTCTGTCCATCCTGCGCCGCCGGGGTCTGGTGCCCGATATCGCCGCCGACGGGCGGCAGGTGCAGATCCACATCCTGTCGCCGCTGGCCCGCGCCCAGGCGCAGCGCGATGCCGAGGCGACCTTGCGCTGGCTGGAAACCGTATCCAGCCTGGGTCCGGATGCCCTGTCGGTCGTCGACCTGCCAGCCTGCGCCCGGTTCCTGGCCGATGCGGCGGGGGTGCCGCCCGTGCTGATCCGGTCGCTGCCGGTAGTGGAGGCGACGGATGGCTGATCCCGGCTGGCCCTGGACAGGCATTGATCCTGATCCCGCGCCGGAGACGGAGGATCGGCTGGCCGCCGCCTGCGCCCGGCTGTTCGCCAGTGCCGACGGGCATCTGCTGCTGTCGCACCTGACCCGCACCACCCTGACCACCAGCCCTGGCCCCGACGTGACGGAGGCGCGTCTGCGCTATCTGGAGGGTCAGCGGGCCCTTGTCCTCACCCTGCGCACCCTTGCCGCGCGCGGCGGCCTGTCCCCACTGCCCGCACTCGCCTGACCCACCTATAAGGAACCCATCATGGACATAACCCAGACCACCGAAACTCCCGCCCGTCCTGACCATGTGCCCGTGAAATTCTGGGACCCGGACGCGGGCGCCATCCGCGTCGATGCCCTGCTGAAATCCTATCAGGAACTGGAGCACAAATTGTCCAGCCCGCCCGACCCGGCGGCGGAGAAGGCCAAGGCCCTGTCGCTGCTGGGCGTGCCGGCCAGTGCCGATGAATATTGCATCCGCTGTGACCATGGCCTGTTCGAACCGGATACGGCGATCAATGCCCGCCTGCATGGCGCCGGTTACACGCCCGAACAGGCACAGCTTCTCTATGATCTGGCCGCCGAAAAGCTGTTGCCGCTGTTGCAGGAGATGGCGGAGGGCTATCAGGCGGAGGCGGAGTTGGAAAAGCTGATTGGCCATTTCGGGGGCGAGGAGAAATGGCGCGACCTGTCGGGCCAGATGCTGGCCTGGGGACAGCGCAACCTGCCGGCTCCGCTTCTGTCAGCCCTGTCGGGCACGGCGGATGGGGTGATGGCGCTGCACCGGCTGATGGCCGATGGCGGCGGGGAGCCCAAGGTGCTGCGCCCCGGCGCGGGCGAGGGCGGTGGCGACGGGCCGGGCGACCTGAACCGCATGATCGCCGACCCCCGCTACTGGCGCGACCGCGACCCCAGCTTCATCGCCAAGGTGACCGAGGGCTTCCGTCGCGCCTATGGCGGGTAATTTGAGCAGTTTCCGGTTGGCCGGAAACAGCACCGGCGCTTGAGGAACTGAAAAGCTAGCTTTTCCAGGGATCGTAGGTTCCCAGGTGCCAGAGATGGCCTTCCGGGTCGCGCAGGGTGAAGGCGCGCGACCCGTAGGGCGTGTCAATGATCCCGCCTTCCAGCGCCTTTTCCCCCGCCGCCCCGGCACGGGCATAGGCGGCATCGATATCGGTGATGATGAAACAGTTCAGCGCAGCGCCCGCCCCGTCGGGGCCGGGGGCGCGGAACCCGTAAATATCCTCCCGGTCGCTGCCCAGCATCACCATGCCCTGGCCCAGCACCAGCTGGGCATGGGTGATGCCGCCATCCTCGCCCGGCACCACAAGCTGTTCAGCAAAGCCCAGAACCCGGACCAGCCAGGCGATGGCGGCGGGCGCGTCGCGATAGCGCAGACAGGGCGTGACCTGCCCGTTACGGTCCTGTTCCGACATGGCTTTGCCCCCGCTGCTATCCTTATGACCTTCCGTTACGTCAACATAATCTGCCCCCGCTTGCCACCCCCCTCTTTCGCTCCGATATCTTTTCCTATATGCACCCGTTGTGATTCCGCAGCCTGCATGGTGGCGGGGCTGGGTGAAGCTTGGTTTTTCGGAGGAAGTACGGTGAAGGCGCTGAAGCCCCTGTTCATGTCCGGTAAGGAAGTGCTGCCCCTGGTCGAAGGTGGGAAAGGCATCGCCGTATCGAATGGGCAAAGTGCGGGGGCCTGGGCCGCCGCCGGCGGCATCGGCACCTTCTCCGGCGTCAATGCCGATACCTATGACGAAGATGGCAACCCGGTCACGCAGGTCTATCACACCCGCACCCGCCGCGAACGCCACCATGAACTGATCGCCTATGGCATCAAGGGCGGCGTCACCCAGGCCCGTATCGCGCATGAAATATCGAACGGCAATGGCCGTCTGCATGTGAATGTGCTGTGGGAAATGGGCGGGGCTGAGGAGATTCTGGAAGGCATCCTGGAAGGGGCCAAGGGTCTGGTCCATGGCGTGACCTGCGGGGCGGGCATGCCTTATCGCGTGGCGGAAATCGCCGTGCGCCACGGCGTGCATTACTATCCCATCGTCAGCTCGGCCCGCGCCTTCCGCGCCCTGTGGCTGCGCGCCTATAACAAGTTCCCCAGCAATCTGGGCGGCGTGGTCTATGAGGACCCGTGGCTGGCCGGTGGCCATAACGGCCTGTCCAACAGCGAGGACCCGCAGAAGCCGGAAGATCCCTATCCCCGCGTCGCGGCCCTGCGCCAGATGATGAACAGTTTCGGCCTGACCGAGACTCCCATCGTCATGGCGGGCGGTGTCTGGTGGCTGGAGGAATGGGATCACTGGCTGGACAATCCCGAAATCGGCCCGATCGCGTTCCAGTTCGGCACGCGCCCGCTGCTGACCAAGGAAAGCCCGATTTCGGACGCCTGGAAGCAGAAGCTTCTCACCCTGAAGGCGGGTGATGTTTATCTGAACAAATTCTCCCCCACGGGATTTTACTCGTCCGCCGTGCGCAACCCGTTCCTGGAGGATCTGCGCCTGCGGTCCGAACGGCAGGTGGCCTTTGCAACGGAGCCGGTGGGCGAGCTGACGGTGGAATTCGCCATCGGCCCGCGTGGTCGCCCCGTCTATCTGACCGCCGCCGACAAGGCGCATGCCGAAGGCTGGGTGGCAGAGGGCTATACCCAGGCGCTGAAGACCCCGGACACGACCCTGGTCTTCGTGACGCCCGACAATGCCCGCACCATCCTGAAGGATCAGGTGGATTGCATGGGCTGCCTGTCGGCCTGCGCCTTCTCCAACTGGTCACAGAATGAGGAAGGCACCACGGGCCGCCGCGCCGATCCGCGTTCCTTCTGCATCCAGAAGACCTTGCAGAACATCAGCCATTCGGATGATTGCGAGCATCAGCTGATGTTCGCCGGCCACAATGCCTATCGCTTCGCCCAGGACCCCTGGTACGCCAATGGCTTTGTACCCACGGTGAAGGAACTGGTGGACCGCATTCTCACGGGCAAGTAATCGGAACCTGTCCCCGCAAAAACCCCACCGCCCTGCGGTGGGGTTTTTTGTTTCAGCCCTCGTTCCCTGGTCGGCTTTCCGCGATGGCGCGGGACAGCAGGATCACCGGGATGATACCGACGGCGACAATGGCAAGTGCCGGCGTGCTGGCCTCTGCCAGCCGCTCATCGCTGGCCAGCGTATAAACGCGCACCGCCAGCGTGTCGAAATTGAAAGGCCGCACGATCATCGTGGCCGGCAGTTCCTTCATGACATCGACAAAGACCAGCAGGGCCGCTGTCAGCAGGCTGCCGCGCATGATGGGCGTGTGGACCTTCAGCAGGGTCTTGCCCGGCGTCTGCCCCAGGATGCGGGCCGCCTGATCCAGGGTGGGGCGGATCTTGGACAGGCTGGCCTCAACCGTGTTGAAGGACACGGCCAGGAACCGCACCAGATAGGCATAGATGATGGCCACGATGGTGCCCGACAGGATCAACCCCGTCGATAGGCCGAATTGGCCGCGCATGAACCCGTCCAGGGCATTATCGACATGGGCGGCGGGGATCAGGATACCGACGGCGATGACGCTGCCCGGCACGGCATAGCCCATGGCCGCCACCCGTGCCGCCCCCTTCAGCACCGGTGTGGGCCGTAGCCGCAGCCCATAGGCGACCAGGGCGGCCAGCGCCACGGCCAGAACCGACGTGATGCCGGCCAGGATAAAGGAATTGCCCGCCAGTTGCCGGAAACTGGTCGCGAACAAACTGTCCCCCGCCGTCACGGCCATGTGGGCCAGCAGGACCACCGGCACGACAAAACCCAGCAGCAGCGGCGTCAGGCAGGCGGCCAGCGCCGCCCCCGCCCGCACGCCCCGCAGCCGGTAGGATGGGAGCACCCGGTACCGGCCCGTGGAATGGAAATATCGCGCCCGTCCCCGGCTGGTCCGTTCCATCACCACCAGCGCCATGACGAACAGCATCAGGACAGAGGCCAGCTGTGCCGCCGCCACCGGTTCCCCCATGGCGAACCAGGTGCGGTAAATGCCGGTGGTAAAGGTATCGACGGCGAAATATTGCACGGTCCCGAAATCGGCCAGCACCTCCATCATCGATAGCGCCAGACCGGCGGCGATGGCAGGACGGGCCAGCGGCAGGGCCACGCGTGCAAAGCTGCGCCAAGCCCCTGCCCCCAGCGTGCGTGCCACCTCCAGCACACAGACCGACTGTTCCAGAAAGGCGGCGCGGGCCAGCAGATAGACATAGGGGTACAGGACAAAGGACAGGACCGCGATGGCTCCACCCAGGGAGCGAATATCCGGGAACCAGTAATCGGCCCGTCGCCAGCCGAACAGGTCGCGCAGCGCCGTCTGTACCGGCCCCACGAACTGCAACAGGTCGGTATAGGTATAGGCCATCACATAGGCCGGCACCGCCATGGGCAGCAGCAGCGCCCATTCCAGCCAGCGCTGCCCCGGAAACCGGCACATGGTGACCAGCCAGGCCGTACCCACCCCGATGATGGACACGCCCACCGCCACTCCGCCGGCCAGCATCAAGGTGTTGCTGACATAGGTCCACAGAACCGTATTCGCCAGATGCGTCCAGACCCCGTTGGAGGAGACGAAGACCCGGCTCCCCACGATCAGCACCGGCAGCGCCACACCCAGTGCGATGGCCAGGACCACCAGGGTCCAGCCGCTGGGCAGGTAGCGGCGCCAGGCGGCGGCCAGGGCGGGCAACGGGCGGACGGGATCGGTCAGGGCGTGCTGTGTCATCCCCTGTTGTCCCACCCCTGCGAAACGCTCGCAATGGCTGACGACGCAGATGCGCCTTTCCGACGCGGCATTGCCCGCCCCCTTCTCATGGCCCTGTCATGGGATCAAAGGGCACAGCATCAAGCCGGAATGACGGAGCGCAGGAAGGCCAGCGGCATGGCCTGCACGCGCGCGGGCGGCAGGGTGACGGTAACGGTGGTGCCAACATCAATGGTGCTTTCCAGCCGAGCGTCGCCGCCATGCAGGCGGGCCAGCGCCAGGACCAGCGGCAGGCCCAGGCCGACACCACCGGCGGAGCGGGAATGGCTGCCCTCAATCTGGCGGAACGGCTCCATGGCGGTGGCGATATCTTCCTCCCGCATGCCGATGCCATTGTCGCGGACATAGAGCGACATGCCGCCATCCGTCTCCACCCGCGCGCCGCAGATGACCTTGCCGCCGCTGGGCGTAAATTTCACAGCATTGGACAGAAGGTTAGACAGGATCTGCTTCAACGCCACCTCGTCGGCGCGCACGGGCGGCAATTCCGCCTCCATCTCGGTCTCCAACAGCACCCCGCCCTTGTCGGCGCGTTCGGCGACAAGGCGCATGCTGGACCGGATCAGACGGGGGATATCCACCAGCTTCTCCGACAATTCCTTCTTACCGGCCTGGATTTTCGACAGGTCCAGGATGTCGTTGATCAGCGACAGCAGCATCTGGCCGCTGTCATGCACATCATGGGCATATTCGCGATAGGCGGGCTGGCCCATCGGCCCCATGGCCTCGGTCGCGATGATCTCTGAAAAGCCGATGATGGCGTTCAGCGGCGTGCGCAGTTCATGCGTCATATTGGCCAGGAATTCCGACTTGGCGCGGTTGGCCATTTCGGCGGCGTCCAATGCAGCTTCCAGAGCCTTGCGGTCGCGACGCCACTGCGTGATGTCCCGCACGCTACCCTGGAAGGCCACGGCCTTGCCATCGGCATTGCGGATAATGCGAGCAGATATGGCGACCCAGAATCCTTCCCCGTCACGGCGGCGCAGTTCGACGGGCACGCTGCCCACCTCCTCCTGCGCCAGCAGCGCCTGGGTGATGGCCTCCCGGTTCTGCTGATCCATGTAGAAACTGACGGTGGCGTCCTGCACCTCCGCCTGCAGCTGTTCCAGGCTGTCATAGCGCAGCATGGTCAGCAGGGCGGGATTGGCAGACAGGAAACGACCGGCAATGTCGATGGTGAACATGCCCTCCATCGCCGTCTCGTAAATCTCGCGATATTTACGTTCCGACAGGTCCAGCCGATCCAGCACCGCCTGCTGACGGGTCACCTGGGCCACCAGGGCCGCATTGGCGTCACGCAGTTCCTGACGTTCGCGGATGGCGTGGGATCGCTGCTGACAGGCGGCATGAATGATGACGGCCAGCAGCAGCAGGACCGCCAGTCCCGCACAGGCCAGGGCCACCGGCTGCCACGGGCTGACGCCCGCCGGCAGGGCCGCTTCCGGCCGCAGCAGCGTGATGGCAAGCGCAATAATCCCCGCCAGGGCTAGCGGCAAGGCCAGCCAGGGGGACAGGACCGGATAGCGCGCCCGAAGGCGGTCCGGTGGGGTAGGGGGCCGTTCTGCGCCGGTCGTGACGTCCATCGCCTGCTCGCGGCCTCAAGGAATGGATTATTGTTACCATTCCGTGCTCCCTGGTGCCATGACGCACAAGCATAGTATGGGCAATAGATGCACAGAATCTCGCCGCCCCGCACTGGACAGGCGGCGACGTCACCCCATCTGGCACCGCAGCCTGACCCGCAGACCGGAACCATCATGCAGAACGCCGTTCCAGCCCTTCCCATTGCCATCATCGGTGCCGGCCTTGCCGGCCTGTCGGCGGCTCTGTCGCTGACGGAACGGGGGGTGCCCGTCGCCCTGTTCGACAAGGGGCGGGGACCGGGTGGGCGTCTGTCCACGCGCCGGGCTGATGGCTGGCGCTTTGACCATGGCGGGCAGTATCTGACGGTGCGCGACGCGGGCCTGCGCCGTGTCATGGACGGGTTGATCGCCGATGGCTATGCCGCGATCTGGGACGGGCACGTGGTCCGCCTGACGGTGGAAGGCGGGGTGGAACCGCATCCGGTGCAACGGTTCGTGGGTCTGCCCGGCATGAACGGCATCATCCAGGGCTTGATCGCCCGCCTGCCCGACGCGGCCCGCCCCCGCTTCAACCGCCGTGCCCTGTCCATCACGGGTGGTCCAGGCGATTGGTCCCTGCGGATGGAGGATGGGGCGGTGGAGGGACCGTTCGCCGGCATCGTCATCGCGGTACCGTCGCCCCAGGCCGTGGATCTGCTGTCGCCTGTCGCCCCCGCCCTCGCCGCCCGCGCCGGTGAGGCGGTGATGGCCCCCTGCTGGGCCTTGATGCTGGGCTTTGACCAAGCTGCCCTGCCGGGCTGGGACGCCGCCTTCATCGCCGGGGCGGGGGGCGAGGGGCGGCCCCTGTCCTGGATCGCCCATGACGGGGCCAAGCCGGGGCGGGCCGGTGGGGCCAGCTTTGTCGCCCATGCCGCACCCGACTGGTCCATCCGGCATCTGGAGGATGCGGCCGATGCCGTGGCGGCCGCCCTGCTTCCGGCTTTCCGCGCCGCCACGGGCATCAGCCGCGATCTCACCTTGATCAGCGCCCATCGCTGGCGCTATGCCCTGCCGACAAGGCCACTGCCCGATGGGTTCCTCTGGGACGCCTCGCTGGGCATCGGGGCCTGCGGTGACTGGTGCCTGGAGGCGCGGGCCGAGGCCGCCTTTGTCAGCGGGGCACGGCTGGCGGCAACAATGGGAGGGGCAGGGTGGTGATCCAGGTACAGGTGCCCGATCCCGATGATTACGTGCCCAGCCCCTGCATCCGCCGCTGCGACCTGGACCGCAAGCGACAGGCCTGTCTGGGCTGCAAGCGACTGCTGGAAGAGATCATGCGCTGGGGTGTGATGACGCCTGATGAACGCCGCGCCGTCTGGGCCCGCCTGGGCCGCCCCATCCCCCCGCCGGAGGAGCGGCGAGAGGTGATGTGACCATCACCCGACCAGCATGCCACGTACCTGATGCAGGCTTTCTGCCACATGCAGGGCCAGCGCCCGCATCTCGTCGGTGGCGGGTAGCAGGTCGGGCACCATCACCGCCATCATGCCGGCCCCATGGGCGGAGCGGATGCCGTTATGGCTGTCCTCCAGCGCAAGGCAATGGGTGGGATCAACGCCCAGCAGTGCTGCTGCCGTCAGATAGGGTTCGGGATGCGGCTTGCCGCGCGTGACATCGTCGCGGGTGACGATGGCGTCGAACCGGTGATGAATGCCGACATGGCGCAGATGTTCATCGGCCTTTTCCCGGCCCGTGGAAGTCGCCACCGCCTTGGGTATGCCCTGCGCCTCCAGATGGTCCAGCAGTTCCACCACGCCCACCATCATCTCCACCCCCTGGCGCAGCGCCTCCATCCGGGGAACGAAATGGGCGCGGAACCGGTCGAACCCGTCCTGCCCGCCGAAATAATCCTTCAGCATGGCCAAAGTCTCGGGCCAAGGCGTGCCGATGATGCCAGCATAGAAATCATCGCCCATGGGCCGACCGATATCCAGTGCCGCACCCAGCGTCGCCTCACGCACATGGCGTTCCGTGTCGATCAGCAACCCGTCCATGTCGAAGACAACAGCGTGCAGGGGCCGTGGAAAGGCCGGTGCGATCAGGGGCATGGTCGATGAACGCCTTCAGGAAACGGTGACGCGGGACGCTTCCACCCGGTTGCGGCCCATCTGCTTGGCCTGATACAGCGCCTGATCGGCGCGGTCCAGCAATTGGGCCAGCGTTTCCGTATCCCCGCGCCAGGAGGCAACGCCGATGCTGGTGGTCAGCGGGATGGCCTTGTCCTCATGCAGGACGGGGTGGGTGCCGATGGCGCTGCGGATACGTTCCGCCGCCAGCAGGGCCGCCGGCAGCTCGGTTTCCGGCAACATCACCACCAATTCCTCGCCCCCGAAGCGGGCCAGACAATCGGTGGTGCGCAGGCTGCTGCCCGCCCGTTCGGCGGCCACACGGATGGCGGTGTCGCCGGCGGCATGGCCGTGGCTGTCATTAATGCGCTTGAACTGATCCAGATCCAGCAGCAGCAGGGAGAAGGGCCGGGCATAACGGGTACACCGGTCCCATTCCGCCTCTGCCAGTTCCATGAAACGGCGGCGGTTCAGGATGCCCGTCAGGCTGTCGATGCTGGCCAGCGTCTCCAGCTTGGCATTCGCCTCCGACAGTTCCCGTGTGCGTTCGGCCACCCGGTGTTCCAGTGTCTGGGTCAAGGCGCGCAGGTCGGTATTGGCCTGACTCAGCTGTTCATAAAGGACCAGATTGACCAGCCCGCCCGCGAACTTGGCCGTCAGAACGCCCAGCATCTCTGCATCCGCTGGCAACAGCGGGCGGTCGCAATCCAGAATGGCCAGGAAGGCACCACCATCCGGGCCGGGCATGTAGAGCGTGGCCGTCCGCCCCTCCACCCCCGTCCGCTTTGCGGCCAGCGCCATGGACAGCCGGTCATGCAACACCCCGCTGGCGGGGACGTCACGCATATCGGCAAAGGCACCGGTGGCGGCCAGGGGCCGGAACCGGGTGCCGCCGATGGACCAGCCCTCCACCCCTTCCACGACGCAGGCCAAACCGCAGGCATTGGCACCCAGGATGGGACCAGCCTGTTCCAGCACCGTCTGGGCATAGGCCTCGATCCCCATATCGGGGCGCAGCCGGTCATCCAGCGCGATCATTCGGCGCAGGCCGCGGCGGTTCGCCTCAATGGTCGTGATGCTGTCATAAGCGCGCAGCGCCGCGATCACCGTCGTGAACAGCTTCTGCGAGGTCAGCTCAGTCTTGGCTTTGTAATCATTGACGTCGTAATCGACGATCACGCGTTCTTCCGGCGCCTGTCCCGGCTGCCCGGTGCGCAGAATGATGCGGACCGCCGTATCGGCCAGATCCTCCCGGATGGCGCGGACCAGGCGCAGACCGGCATCATCCGTCTCCATCACCACGTCCAGCAGGACCAGGGCGACATTGGCCTCCGCCGCCAGCATGGTCAGCGCCTGTGCCGCCGAATAGGCGGACAGCATTTCCAGGGGGCGGTCGCGGAACCGCACCTTGCGCAGGGCATAACGGGTGACGGAATGCACCTCCTCATCATCATCAACGATCAGGATGCGCCAGGGTGGGCCGTCCGGCTGACGGCTTTCCGGCAGCGCAGCAGGCGCACCCTTCAGGGTGCCATCCTCCGCGAACAGGAAATCGTCATCAACCACGGTCTGACCCCGCTTTCCGTCCGCCGCATCGCGACCGGTCCACCCCCCGTTGGGCAGACCTTCCTGGATAAAGCTGGTGGAACACCAGTCTGAAACAAGTGTACGCCGCTCCAGCCGGTGACCGTTCTTGTAACGGCGACCGGACCGGGCAGCGATCTATATTAGGTACCACTATAAATCGTTTCCGGGGCCGATGCCTGCCCTAAATGATGGGTCCATCTGGATTTCAGCATTGGCGCTGTCGGGTCCTCGCCCTATCCTGCGCCCAATTGCCAACCAAATCGGGGTCTTGCACATGTCATCGGGCCATCATTCCGGGGGCGGTCCACGCCGGCCGGGTATCCTGATCCTGTTTGCCGCCCTGGTCGGGGCCACCACCCTGGCCTATGTGACCTTGCCAAGGAACCATGCCGAAATGCCCGCCGTGACCGCCGCCGCCCTGCCCCCACTGCGCCAAAGCCTGTTCCCCGCACCGCCCGTAGCCAAACAGGTGCCCGTGGAGCATGTGCGCCATGGCGAAACCTGGATCGACCCCTATGACTGGCTGCGCGACAAGGATTATCCCAAAGTCGACGACGCCGAGGTGCTGGATTACCTGAAGGCGGAGAATGCCTATACCGACACGGTCCTGGGCAAGGAAGAAGACGGCCTGCGCGCCAGCCTGTTTGCCGAGCTGAAGGGCCGCGTGAAGGAAGATGATACGGGCGTTCCCTATCCCAGGGGCGGCTATGTCTACCAGTCCCGCTTTGCCGCCGGGCAGGACCATCCCACCTTCGTGCGCCGCGCCAAGGGTGAAGCGGAAGGATCTGAAAAGACCATCCTGGATGTGAACGAGCTGGCCAAGGGCAAAGATTTCTATGATGTCGAGGCGCTGGAGCCCAGCCCCGACGGTCGCTATCTCGCTTACAGCTTCGACGACAATGGCTCGGAAAACTTCACCATCGTCGTGAAGGACCTGACGACCGGGGAGTTCGTGGGCGAGCCGATCCCGGGCACCTCGGGTTCCGTCGTCTGGGCTGCCGACAACAAAACCCTGTTCTATGTGCTCAAAGATGAAAGCCAGCGGCCCAAGCAAGTGATGCGCACCACCCTTGGCGCTAAGGCCGATGCCGGCACCCTGGTCTATGAGGAAAAGGACCCGTCCTGGTGGGTCGGCATCGGGGAGAGCCAGTCGGGCCGCTTTATTGAAATCGGGTCGGGCACGCTGGTCTCCTCCGAAACCCTGCTGATCCCGTCCGACAACCCGACAGCCCAGCCCAAGCCGGTGATCCCGCGTCGTGAGAACCATCTCTATTCCGTGGCCGACCAGGGCGACAGCCTGTGGATTCTGTCCAACGACAAGCATCTGAATTTCCGTCTGGTGAAGACCCCGATCAATGACTGGTCGGAGAAATCCTGGACGGAGGTGATGGCAGGCAGCGACCGGCAATATCTGACCGGTCTGCTGGCGCTGAAGGATTGGCTGGTGGTGTTTGGCCGGCAGGACGGCACGCAGCAGGTCTGGGTGCTGGACAACAAGGGTGGCTCGCACACCATCGCCTTCCCCGACGCCGCCTTCGCCGTTTCCGGCCTGAACAATGAGGAATATGAGACGGGGACCCTGCGCGTGCGTTACCACTCCTTGGTGACGCCGCCGACCGTGTTCGACTATGACCTTACGGCCCGCACCCTGACCACGCGCAAGGTGCAGGAGATCCCCAGCGGTTATGACCCCTCGCTTTACACGTCCGAGCGGCTGATGGCCCCAGCGCGCGATGGCACGCCGATCCCCGTCTCCATCGTCTATCGCAAGGATGTGAAGAAGGATGGCAAGGCCCCGATGCATCTCTATGGCTATGGCTCCTACTCCATCGCCATGGAACCCGGCTTCTCCACGAACCGAATCGGCCTGCTGGATCGCGGCTTCGTCTATGCCATCGCCCATATACGCGGGGGCGAGGAGATGGGTCGTCCCTGGCATGATGCCGGTCGCCTCACCAACAAACCCAACACCTTCAACGATTTCCTGGATGTGGCGCAGTTCCTGGTGGCCCAGGGTTACACCAGCCCCGGCCAGATCAGCATCGAGGGCGGGTCCGCCGGCGGCACCCTGATGGGCGCTGTGTTGAACATGGCATCCGATGGCATGTTCGCCGGGGCCGTGGCGCATGTGCCCTTCGTCGATGTGCTGAACACGCTGTTCGACGACACACTGCCCTTGACCACGGGCGATTACCCGGAATGGGGCAATCCCAACATCAAGGAAATCTACGATGTCATGAAGACCTACAGCCCCTATGACAATGTGACCAAGCGGCCCTATCCGCCGATCCTGATCACGGCGGGGCTGAATGATTACCGCGTCACCTATTGGGAACCGGCCAAGTGGGCGGCCAAGCTGCGCGTCTACAAGACCGACGACAATGTCCTGATGCTGAAGACGGAGATGAGTGCCGGCCATGGCGGCTCCACCGGTCGCTTTGACAAGCTGAAGGAAGTGGCCCTGTCCCAGGCCTTCATCCTGCGCGCCCATGGGATGTCAAAGTGACGGAACCGGGGTTCGGCCGCTATCCGGCAGATGCGCTGAAAGCCGATGGCTTGCGGGCGGCGGGGGGCTTGACGGTAACGCTGGGCCCCCTCGCCCTGGTCGGATTCGATGCCCACCCGATCGTGGCAGTGCCGCTGCTGGCGGGGGCGGCTCTGTTCGGCTGGCTGGGGTTGCGGACATTGGGCCGGCAGCAGGCGCAGTACAGCCTGCGATCTGACGGGCTTGGCTTTCAGACGAATTTCGTGGCTGCCATCCTGCGCTGGGACCAGATCACGGGCGTCAAGCTGCGCTATTATTCCACGAAGAAAGACAAGTCCGGTGGCTGGATGCAGCTGACCATCCAGGCGGGCCGCCATCGCCACAGCATCGAAAGCCAGCTCACCGGTTTCGACGCCATCGCGGCCCGTGTGGCGGAACTTGTGCTTGAACGGGAACTGCCCGTGGATGCCACGACAAAGGAAAATTTCCTGTCGTTGGGTCATTATTTGTGACCGTCACGCCAGCAGCGCCTCCTGCTCGATCGTCAACTGCATATCGTCGGCATCCCAATGCCGGGGCAGGCGGCGGTCAAAGCGGATGGCACCCAACACGCGGGCATCGCCATCGGCGCAGGCAAAGGGCAGCAGCAGCCGGTCATAGCGCACCTTGTCCCCGCCCGGCAGGTCGACACGCACCCGGCTCCAATGCGCGCGGCCGGTCTGCCGCGTTGTGACATAGCTGTCGGCGGTCAGCTTGAAGCCCGGCGATTTGCTGGCATCGCGCAGGCCCCGTCCCGTCAGGTCGCGGCCTGTGAATTCCACCAGCCCAGACCCGTACAGCGTGTAGTGCGCGCCCGACCCGTCACGCGGGAACCGCGCCATCAGCAGATGGCCCAGCCAGGGCTTCAGATCAAAGACCAGCTCGCCGGTCCACAGGGGCATCGCCCCGTCCTGCCGGGGCAGGGCGCGCCACCAGGGCAGCAGGGGTTGCAACAGGGCGGGTGCGGTGTCCGCGGGCGGAGACATGGGATCGCCGGACCGGTTTGCCGTGCCTGAAATCATGGGGTTGGAACCGCCATGGTGAAGGGTGGCAGGCATGGTGCGCCCGTCACTGCGCCCTGTCTATATTCACCGCACTGCAACAGAACAGGCGCGCAAGCCAAGGGCGCGGATGCGCCCGCCCGGCGACTGAGGGCGCAAAATCAGGCCACCCGCGCGCCGCCCCGGTCGGTCTGGGCATTCTTGTGAACGACCAGGGTGACCTTGTCGTTCATCATATGCAGCTGCTTGGCCGATTTGGTGGGCAGCGGGATGCGCTGATTGATGCAGTAGAAGATCAGGCAGGCCGCCAGCGTGGGATTGTCCACCCAATGCAGCTGCCGCGCCCCGTCATCCAGCCCGATATGCAGGGCGCAGCGCACCTGCGGCTCCGTCTGCACTTCCAGGCGGATGATGCTGCCCGACGGCAGGGGGTTACCCGAACGGCGGTGATATTCCACGACCGCGCGGATCACCTCTTCATTGGTGAAGATGATGTGCCGGATTTCAGTGGGCATGCTGTTGCCTTCCCGCCCCATGGCGTGAACGCCAGCATATCAGGTCGGCTATGCCGGAACAGCGCTGCATCTGCCGAACCCGAAAATCAAGTCTGATCGGAAACCCGGAGGAATGGTGGAGCCGAGGAGGATCGAACTCCCGACCTTCGCATTGCGAACGCGACGCTCTCCCAGCTGAGCTACGGCCCCGCACCATCGAACCCGCCAGACCGGCAGGCCCCCGAAGTGGCGCGGATAATGCTGATCCCACCCCGCCCTGTCAAGCTTCCCATCACAGGCAGGCCTGACTTTCGGCGCATGGCCCCATGGTCCCATCGCACGGCGGACCTGCGCAGGGGTGGACAGGGCGGGGTCGCGACATTACGTTCCTGAAACAGATGCGGGCCGGTATCCGCCGCCCGCCCACCGGACATGGGATGAACATGGACCCGCTGCTGCGCACCATCGCCGAAATCCTTTATGTGGCGCTGGACCTTTACGTCTGGGTGCTGATCATTTCGGCCATCCTGTCCTGGCTGATCGCCTTCAATGTGGTGAACACCCGCAACCGCGCCGTCTATATGATCTCCGACGTGCTGTACCGGCTGACGGAACCGGCGCTGCGGCCCATCCGCAATGTCCTGCCCAATCTGGGGGGCGTTGATCTGTCGCCGGTGGTGCTGATCCTGATCGTGATGTTCGTTCAGCGGCTGATCCTGAATTACGGGATCATTTGATGAACGTTAAGCCGCCGCTGGAACCGGCCCAGGGCGGCGTGCGTTTATTCGTGCGCGCCACACCCCGTGCCAGCCGCAATGCGGTGCAGGGTGTCGCGGAAGGGGCGGACGGACGGCAACAGGTGAAGATCGCGGTCACCGCCGTGCCGGAGGATGGCAAGGCCAATGCCGCCATCATCGAACTGCTGGCCAAAGCGTGGCGAATTCCGAAAAGCAGCATCGGCGTCGTCGCGGGTGGCACGGACCGGTCAAAGATATTATTCGTTGCCGGCGAGACAGAGGCCCTGATGCCCCGGCTGAATGACTGGCTGGGCGGGCTGTAGCCACTTTTGTTGATCGAACGGGGAGACCGGATATGGCCGAGGCACGCATCATCGATGGCAAGGGCTTCGCCGCCGGCTTGCGCGCACGCATCGGGCAGGCCGTGGAACAGCTGCGCACCACCCATGCCCTGGTCCCCGGTCTGGCGGTCGTACTGGTGGGCGAGGACCCGGCCAGCGCCATTTATGTTCGCAACAAGGGCGAACAGACCCGCGAAGCCGGCATGCATTCCGTCACCCACCGGCTGGACGCCGCCACCAGCCAGGACGACCTGCTGCGTCTGGTCAACCAGCTGAATAATGATCCATCGATCCACGGCATCCTGGTGCAGCTCCCCCTGCCCGGCCATATCGATGCCCAGGCCGTGCTGTCGGCCATTGATCCGGCCAAGGATGTGGACGGGTTCCATGTCGTCAATGCCGGTCGCCTGTCGGTCGGGCTGCCTTCCCTGGTGCCCTGCACGCCGCTGGGCTGCATGATGCTGCTGAAGGATACGGTCAAGGACCTGCGCGGCATGCATGCCGTTGTCGTGGGGCGATCCAACATCGTGGGCAAGCCCATGGCACAGCTGCTGTTGCAGGCCGATTGCACCGTGACCGTCGCCCATTCCCGCACCCGTGATCTGGCCGGCATCTGCCGGGAGGCCGATATCCTGGTCGCCGCCGTGGGCCGCCCGGAAATGGTGAAGGGCGACTGGATCAAGGAAGGGGCAGTGGTCATCGATGTCGGCATTAACCGCGTCCCGGCCCGCGATCCCGCCGCTGCCGCCACCGGCAAGACCCGCATCGTCGGCGATGTCTGCTACGCCGAGGCGGCGTCGGTGGCCGGTGCCATCACGCCGGTGCCGGGTGGAGTGGGGCCGATGACCATCGCCTGCCTGCTGGCCAATACCGTCACCGCCGCTTGCCGCAGCGCCGACGTGCCCCTGCCCGCCGGGATCGGCCTTTGATTACGGCTTACGTCCGGGACGCTGGCGGCCTGACGGCTCAGGCCGTGGGTCCGGGGGATGCCATTCCCCCGGGCACGGTCTGGCTGGACCTGCTGCACCCGGACGAGATGGAACGGCTGACCGTTTCCACCCTGCTGTCGGTGGATCTGCCGACGCTGGAAGACATCAACGAGATCGAAACCTCCTCCCGCCTCTATACCGAGGGGGAGGTGGCGTTCATGACCACGCCCGTGATCGTGCGCTCCGCCACCGGCCCGCTGGAACGCGGTCTGCTGACCTTCGTGCTGGCGCCCGACCGGCTGGTCACCATCCGATTTACCGAGCCATTATGGTTCGCCATCTTCGCGGCCCGCGCCCTGAAACAGCCGGAACTGGTGACCTGCGCGATGGAGGCATTCCTGGGTCTGCTGGAGGCTGTGGTGGATCGGGCCGCCGACGTTCTGGAACGGGTCACGGCGGATCTGGACCGGCTGTCGCACCGCGTCTTCGCCGATCATGAGGACCGGACGGTGGAAGCGCTGGCCACGCGGGACGGGGCCAAGGCACCGCGCCATCAGGTGGTGGACCGCAGCCATGTCCGCCGCCGCCCGCCCACAACCGTCTCCATGCGCGCCGTCATCACCGCCGTGGGCCGGGCCGGCGACCTGACACAGAAGGTACGCGACAGCCTGGCCGGGCTGGAACGGCTGGTGGCCTTCGCCACCACCGTGGCCGGGCCGCGCATGAACAAGGAACAGAAATCGCGGCTGAAGACCATTGGCCGCGACGTGCATTCGCTGGTCGAACATGCTGCCTTTCAGGCCATGCAGACCAACTTCCTGCTGGATGCCACGCTGGGCGTGATCAATATCCAGCAGACCAACATCATCAAGATTTTCTCGGTCGCGTCCGTGGCCTTCCTGCCGCCGACCCTGGTGGCCAGCATTTACGGCATGAATTTCGAACATATGCCGGAACTGGACTGGAGCTTCGGCTATCCGCTGGCGCTGGGCCTGATGGTGCTGTCGGCTGTCCTGCCACTCTGGTACTTCCGCAAACGCGGGTGGCTCTAATCCCCGGTCCGAGTCAGAATCCCGACCCCGGCATGGCGAGATAGGCCAGTTCCTCCGGGGTGCTTTCCCGGCCCAGAATGGCATTGCGGTGGGGGAACCGGCCATATTGGGCGATGACC
Organism: Niveispirillum sp. CC-CTL257; assembly: GCF_059489915.1. Classification (NCBI taxonomy): domain Bacteria; kingdom Pseudomonadati; phylum Pseudomonadota; class Alphaproteobacteria; order Rhodospirillales; family Azospirillaceae; genus Niveispirillum; species Niveispirillum sp. CC-CTL257. The sequence continues at coordinate 3,112,295 of NZ_JCAJXE010000001.1, read as the reverse complement.
GCCAGATGGCGGCAGGCATAATCCAGCAAAGTCGGGTCACGGGTGCGGTTGGCGAACAGACGCACGGCCAGACGCTGATCCTCGATCTGTTCTGAATGTTCGAACGGCAGATAGATGAACAGGCGCTGTTCGTTGGGAAGCATCAGATCCTGTTCACGGGCGATGGCGTCGGTGGCGATGGCCAGCGCCACATGGTCGGTGGCGAACGCGCGGGGCGTGCCCCGGAACATGTTGCGCGGTGCCTGATCCAACAGGATACAGAGCGCCAGCACCCCTTCCGGGCTTTCCGTCCAGTCGGTCAGATCACCATTGCTGGCAGCCAGATGGGCGGGCAGAAGCCGGTGCGTCACCTGCACATCAAATTCCGGCCCGCCGCCGAACCATTTGGCGGGTCCCGCCTCCTGGAACCAGAAAGCCAGCACGCCGTCGATGTCACTGGCCCGCATCGGCCCCTCCCGTCACGCCGCAGCCCCCAGACGGCGCAGCGCCTGGGTCAGGGCGGCCTGCTCGTCGCCCTGGATCGTGAACAAGAGATGCAGTCCTTCTGCGCCCATGTCCAGGGTTTGCGAGCCGATTTCAAGAGAGAGCGGCTGAACCGGCAGCTTTCCGCGCGCCAAATGACCCATAGCGGCGGCGCGACGGCCCTTTCGGGGTGAACGGCTCATTTTATTCCCGGCGGCGGTCCACGATGCGCCGGGACAGTTCGACCAGACAATCCTCGCGCGTGGGCCGGTAATCGCGCGCGGCCCACCATCCCTCCAGGGCCGCCAGCATCACCCCCACCTCCGGCCCTGCCGACAATCCCATCTCCAGCAGGTCACGGCCTTTCAGGGGGAAGGGCACCACGACCCAGGTCGCAGCCTCCGCCAGCGCCTCCAACAGTTCCACGGCGGGCGTTCCGCGCGATGCAGCGGCCAGCAGCAGCAGATCACGATAGGTTTCGGGACCCAGTTTCTGCAGCGCATGCCGGCGGCTGGTCACCGTCAGGTCGGGATGCACATCGACCGGCGGGGCGCACAGCGACAGAAGATAGTCGCGATTGGCGTTCGACAGACGCAGCCGCTCCGCCGTATCCGCCGCCGCCGACAGGCCCGACGGCAACAGGGCGGCCAGATGCGCCATGGGATGCGCCTCCCCCACCAGCCATTCCAGACGGTCAAGCGCAGCCAGACGTGCGACATTGGTGGCCTGCGGCAGGGTCTGCGCCACCACCCCGCATTCAATCATCAGACGCCAGACCTCCACCATCCGGTCCTGGGCCAGGATGCGCATCACCTCCTGCTGCACCCTCTCACCCGACAAGGATGGCAGCAGCGGTGCCATGGACGCACAGGCAGCCAGCGCGTCGGGATCGGGCCGCCCCTGCCCGAACCGCGCATAGAAGCGGAAAAAGCGCAGGATGCGCAGCACATCCTCCGCGATTCGTTCCCGCGCCTGCCCGATGAAGCGCACGCGGCCCCCTTTCAGGTCGCGCACCCCGTCAAACGGATCGTAAAGCTCCCCTTCCGGGGTCAGGGACATGGCGTTGAAGGTGAAATCGCGGCGGCTGGCATCTTCCAGCCAGTTATCGGTGAAGGCGACAACCGCACGGCGACCATCGGTTTCGACATCACGGCGTAGCGTGGTGATCTCGAACGACGCCCCCTCGGTCAGGGCGGTGACGGTGCCATGCTCAATGCCTGTGGGGATGACGCGGATACCATCCTGGCGCAGGCGGCGCGTCACCTCCTCGGGCAGCAGCGGCGTGGCGATGTCGATATCGCTGGCCTGGATGCCCAGAAAGGCGTCGCGCACGCAGCCGCCGATGAACCGCGCCTCCTGACCCGTCCGCATCAACGACTGCATGACCCGGCGCGCCGCCGTGCCCGACATCAGGCCGACCGGGCCGGGATGTGTCGGCAGGGCCGTATCCGGGTCGGCGGCGCCGCTCATGGCCTCACGCCTTCAATCCGAAGAATTCAAGCTGCCAGTTCATCTCGCTGTCCGACATCGGGTAATGGGTTCCATCCCGTGCATTCAGCACCGATGTCGGCGGAATGTTCGCGACCCGCAGCTGTATTTGCCGACACAGGCGCATGGACAGCTTGGCCCGCCAGCACAGGGCCGTCACCCCGCGCGCACTCTGCCCGCCGATGATCTTGTCCACCGCGTCGATGGGCACATTGCCCCGCACGGAGAGAGAGGCCAGGACAAAGGCGCGGTCGCCCTGGGTCAATGCGGCGGCCACCATATCCTCGTCCAGCTTGCCGGCGGCGTGCGCCTTGCGCGCCCGGTCCATGGGCCGCTCCTTCGGCGCTTCCTCCGGCTCGTCATCGCCAATGCCCAGCGGTTCCGCCCCGCCACCCTTGTTGGCGTTGCGGGCGCGTTCCTGCACGGCACTGCGCACCGCCGCCCGCACATCAGGCGGCAGGTCGGTGCGGTTTTCCAGCACGCGCATCAGCTGTTCGCTGACAAAGCCCACGATACGGGCCGCTGCCTTGGGTGGCAGGGCCGGACGGCGGACCAGGGGGCCGTGCCAGGGCTCGAACCGGGGGGCCATATCAATGATACGGTCCAGCGTCTCTTCTCGAATCTGCGCCGATTCATTGCCCAGCAACGCCGCCACCGCCGCCTCGGACTGCGTGCGGGCCACGGCCTCCGACACGCCACCCGACAGGCCGGCACGCTGGGCAATCGCCACCAGCTTGCCATCCATCGGCTGGCTGCCGATGATCGACAGCAGGTCATCATCGGTCAGCAGCGGCGAGAAGCGCAGGACCGGACCCGATACCGACAGTTCCAGGTCGCGGGCCAGCTGCTGGATCAGGTGCGGCGGGGCACCCGGCTGGTCCTTCAGGGTCTCGGCCACGACGCGGCGCACGGCAGAGGCCTGGTCCTTGGCCAGCGCCTCCACAATGTCCATGGTCATACGTTCCAGCTGCCCCACCCGGTCGGCGGGCAGGGTCGGCACCAGCATCGCGATCTTGCGCGCCAGACCCGACCGCACCTCCTCGTCCGGGTCGCCGCACAGCAGCAGGTCGGCCTGACGCGGCGTGGCATTGTTGCGCGCGATCTCACGCCGCACCTCGGCACTTTCGTCATTGGCGAGATAGAAAAGCAGCTCCGGCTTGGTATCGGCGCGCGACGCCACCATACGGCGCTGTCCGGCGTCATCACTGGCCGCCAGCTTCTTGGCCGTATCGTAATCCAGCGCCGTGGTAGGAGTGGAACCTTTCATTTAAGAACCGTATCCCGTTCTCATTCAGCCGTGAAGGCCGGGGCAAGCGCGCGGTGGCCCTTGCCCATGCGTTTGGCAGCATACATACCCTGGTCACCCCGGTCGACAAGGCCCTGTGCCAGCTCGCCCGACCCACCGCGATAGACCGCGACCCCCACGGAAACGCCCAGCGGCTTTTCCGGAGAGGCCGACAAGGGCCGCAGGAACTCCGCAGCCTCGCGCAGCAGGCGGTCGGCCACGGCGACGGACTGTGCCTCGTCCACACGGTCGATCCACAGCACGAACTCGTCCCCGCCCAAGCGACCGCAAAGGTCGCTGGGCCGGGCCAAGGTGCCCAGCAATTCGCCCACGGCGCGCAGCACATCATCGCCCGCCCCATGGCCCAGCTTGTCGTTCACGGCCTTGAAATTGTCGAGATCGAAGTACAGCAGGGCAGACCCGCCGCCCGTTTGCTTGTCCAGACGGCCTTCCAGCAGCTCCATGAAAGTCCGGCGATTGTAAAGGCCGGTCAGCCCGTCACGTTCCGACAGCGTCTTCAACCGTTCCTGGTAACGGGCCTGGGCCACGGCCACGCCCACCTGATCGGCGATGGCTTGGATCATCGAGAAATCGTCCTCGCTCCAGTCCAGCCCATCGCTGCGCCAGACCAGGATGGCCCCGTTCACCTCATGCCGGAACAGGGTGCGGGTGGCCAGCAAGCCATAGCCATTGACCAAGGTCGTGGTCGGGTCGGCCTGTTCGGCCACCTTTTCCAGGAACAGGGGGATGCCCCCCACAATATCCGCTGCCATGGGCAGTTGCGCCGCCGCTTCGGTAAAGGCGTCGCCGGTACGGGCATAAAGCCGGGCACCGGCAGCACCGGTGGCGTTGACCGCCACGCCCACCGCGATCTCCAGCGTCTTGGCCGGGTCCACGTCGTCGCGGGTCGAGGAGACGATATAGCCCAGATATTTCTCACGCAGGCGAACCTGGGCCAGTTCCATGCCCTTCACCCGCGCCTCGGTAATGTCGCGGCAAGCACCGCGCGCCCCGATCCAGTCGCCCTGCGGCCCAACCAGGGGCACGGCAGAGGAGATCAGGCAGGCGGCCTCGCCATCCTTGGCGCGCAGCCAGACCTCGGTCCGCTCAATGCCAACACCGGTGTCGAAGGGCAGCGGCTGATCGGCGAAATCGGCCAGCACAAATTCCGATGGGTGCCGGCCGATCAGATCATCGGGATGGTACCCGATGGCGCCTGCCGCCGACACGAACACGAAGCGCCCGTCCGGCCCCACTTCCCAGGCGAAATCGGACGAGATATCGACCAGATCCTTATATCGCTGCCGGCTTTCGGTCAGGGCGTGGCGCAGGCGGCGTTCCAGCGTGACCTCGCGCCCCAGGCACAGCACGCCGCCATCGCTCAACAGAACAGTGGTGAATTCCACCACGCCCGGCCCGCTTCCCGTTTCCACCGGCACCGACCGGTGGGGTTCCGACAAAGGCCCGCCGGAGGCCGCCCAGCGGCCCAGTTCCGTCAGCCAGCCATCATGCCGGTCGGCCAGTTGCCGCGCCCCGGCGTTCAAAACCAGGGGACGCCCCTGCCCGTCCAGCGTCAGGCCAGGACCGGGCCAGCCCTCCAGCAGGGCAGGCAGGGCCACAATATTGATGGCGTCGGCGGGGCCGGGGGTGGATGACAAGGCCGGGGCGCTCCCGTGGTAACCAATTCTCTCTGACCCAGTGGTAACGCACCGGAGCCTTGCGGTCCATCGCCCTTGCGGTCACATCGGCGGTTGATCATGTTACAATCATGACAAACGCTTATCAGACCGCCACCACCCCGCTGGCCGCCCCCCTTGCCGACCGTTTTGCCCATGTCGACCATTGGGTCTTCGACCTGGACAACACGCTGTACCCGGCCCATTGCAACCTGTTCGCCCAGGTCGATGTGCGCATCACCGACTACATCGCCAATGCGCTGGGGCTGGAGAGGGAGGCGGCCCGCCTGAAGCAGAAGGAATATTACCGGCTGCACGGTACATCCCTGCGCGGGATGATGATGGATCATGGCATGGACCCGGCCCCCTTCCTGACCTATGTGCATGATATTGACGTGACGCCTGTGGCCCCATCGCCCTTGCTGGCCGACGCGTTGAAGGCGCTGCCGGGGCGCAAGGTGATCTTCACCAATGGCTCCGTCCGCCATGCCGAAAATGTGATGGCCCGCCTTGGTGTGGCCGATCATTTCGACGGCATTTTCGACATCGTGGCCGCCGATTACGTGCCCAAGCCCGATCCCGCCCCCTATGCCACCATGATCCGCCGTTTCGGGATCAATCCCGCCCGCGCCGCCATGGTGGAGGATCTGCACCGCAATCTGCTGCCGGCCGCAGCCGCCGGCATGACCACGGTCTGGGTCCGCACCGACAGCGAGTTCTCCCACCCCGATCCCACGGCCCATGCCCATCCCGGCGAGCATGTGCATCACGTGATTGCGGATGTGGAGGTTTGGCTGGCAGAGATCACGGCGCACCTGCGGTAATCTGTTTTCCGAACGACCGTGCGGGCATGGGCGGTCTGCTTGAGGCTTCGTTGACAGGTCCGGCGGGCGGCAGCCAAAGTCGCCGCCGTTCCTTCCTAAACCGAACATCAGGACCACCCCCGATGAGCAGCTTCGCCGATCTCGCCCGCACCATCGACCAGGCCTGGGAAGACCGCGCCAACCTGGGCTTCTCCACCACCGGCGACGTGCGCGATGCCGTAAACAAGGCCCTGTCGCTGCTGGATGCCGGCGAGGCGCGGGTGGCGGAGAAGGTGGACGGGTCCTGGGTGGTGAACCAGTGGCTGAAGAAGGCCGTGCTGCTGTCCTTCCGTCTGAATGACAATGCCATGATCGCCGGCGCGCCGGGTGGGGCCAGCTGGTGGGACAAGGTGCCGTCGAAGTTTGATGGTTGGGACGAGGCCGGCTGGCGTCAGGCCGGTTTCCGCGCTGTGCCGGGCAGCGTGGTGCGCCGCAGCGCCTATATCGCCCCCGGCGTCGTGCTGATGCCCAGCTTTGTCAATGTCGGGGCCTTTGTGGACAAGGGCACCATGGTCGATACCTGGGCCACGGTCGGGTCCTGCGCCCAGATCGGCAAGAATGTGCATCTGTCGGGCGGTGTGGGCATCGGCGGCGTGCTGGAGCCGTTGCAGGCCGGCCCCGTGATTATCGAGGATGATTGCTTCATCGGCGCGCGGTCGGAAGTGGTTGAGGGCGTGATCGTGGAACAGGGTGCCGTCCTGTCCATGGGCGTGTTCATCAGCGCCACGACCAAGATCATCGACCGCACCACGGGTGAGGTCTTCGTGGGCCGCGTGCCGGCCTATTCCGTCGTCGTCCCCGGCAGCCTGCCCGGCAAGGCCCTGCCCGATGGCAGCCCCGGCCCGTCCCTGTCCTGCGCCGTCATCGTGAAGCGCGTGGATGCGCAGACCCGGTCCAAGACCTCCATCAACGACCTGCTGCGCGACTGATCCCATGCCATCCATCGGTGCGCTGACCCTGCTGGTGCGGGACTATGATGAAGCTATCGCCTGGTATCGTGACCGGGCGGGTTTCACCTTGGTCAGCGACACCGACCTGGGTGGCGGCAAACGCTGGGTTTTGATGGCACCCAGGGGGGCCACGGAAACACGCCTGCTGCTGGCACAGGCGGTGGGGCCGGAGCAGGAAGCGCAGATCGGCCATCAGGCCGGCGGTCGCGTCTTCCTGTTCCTGCATACCGACGATTTCGCTCGCGACCATGAAGTGATGATGGCGGCGGGCGTACAGTTCCTGGAAGAACCCCGGCACGAAGCCTATGGCAGCGTCGCCGTCTTCCAGGACCTGTATGGGAACAAGTGGGACCTGTTGCAGCTGCGGTAACCCCGCACGTCCTATCCGCTTTCCGTTCCCTGTTATCACCATCACCGCAATTCCGCCCCTTTCAAAGTTCATGCACATTATACCGTTCTGCCGAGGGCTTGGCCCTGGGCAGAACGGAGGCTGGCGACCGACAGCCCGCCGCCCATGCGGCGTAGCCAAGGCGGCGGATGCCGCCGCCCGGCGACTGAGGGAACATGCAATCTCGCTTGATCGGTCACGATCAGGCGAGATTGGTATGATTTGCACCGGGCGGGGGCCTCGGGGTATCAAGGCGGCGTATCTTTACAAAGGGATTTTGGACATGTGCGGCATTGCGGGTTTTCTGTCGAACCTGACCTGGCACCGGGATCATGATGTTTCCTGGATCGCCCTGCTGGCCGATGGTCTGCGCGATGTCGGGATTGCCCATCTGGCCGGTATTGATACCATGCTGGACCAGCTGCATGCCCGCTTTGACGATCTGATGGCCTTTGCCACGCATCTGGCCCTGGTGGAACGAGCCGACCTGCGCGACCGGCTGACCCAGGCCGCCACCCGGATCGAAGGGCTGGAGGCAGAGCTGAAGGCCAGCGCCATTGCCCGCGACCCCGCCGCTGAACGCACCGCCGAGCGCCTGCGCGATTATGGCTGGCAGCTGCGCAACGAAGTGCTGGCCAATATCGACCGCACCCTGTCGCTGATCGGCGGGGTTCCGACCCCGGCCCGCGCCCAGCATTTCACCGCCTGGTCCATCGAGCAGGTGCTGGAGAACCTGGACCGGCTGGAGGTGCGCGGGCGCGACAGTGCCGGCGTGGCGGTACAGCTGCGCCTGCCCGGCCCCGTGTCGGACGGGCAGATCGCGGATTGGCGGCGGCAGGCCGCGTCCGCCGGTCGTGACGCGTTCGACGCCGATGGGGCCGTCACCCTTCATGCCCTGCCCGATGGCGGGGCCACCGCGCGCTTCACCTATAAGGTGGCGCAGCTGATCGGGCAATTGGGCGACAATGGTGCCACCCTGCGGGCCAAGGTGCGTGCCGATGCAATGCTCTGGTCCATCGCGCTTCAGGCGGATCAGGTGGGCATCCTGGCCCATACGCGCTGGGCCTCGCACGGGGCCATCAACCTGCCCAATTGTCACCCGCAATCGGGCTGGCTGGCCGGGGACAATGCCCCGACCCTTGTACCCGATGCCGATACGATGTGCGTGCTGAACGGCGATATCGACAATTACCGGGGTCTGAAGGATGGGCTGGTGCGCGCCGCCGGGCATGAGGTGCCGGCCCAGGTGACGACCGACGCCAAGATCATCCCCGTCGCCTTTCGCCTGACGCCGGGCGCCACCACGTCCGACCGTTTCCTGTCGGCGCTCAGGCAGTTTGAAGGCTCCGTCGCCATCGGCCTGCTGCACCCGACGGAACCGCAGCGGCTTTATTTCGGGCAGAAGGGCAGCGGCCAGTCGCTGTTCCTGGCGCAGGTCCGCGACGGTCTGATCATCGCGTCGGAGAATTACGGCTTGGCCCCGCGTGCGCGCGCCTCCATCGCCATGGCCAAGGTGGAAAAGGGCGGGTTGCAGGTGACCCTGTCCACCCTGGACGGGGAACCCGCCATCATGGCCCGCACCATTGATGATGGTGCCGATACAGAGTTGAAGCCCGAAACCATCGAGATTTTCAGCCGCGACATTTTCCGGGGCGATTTCGCGCATTTCTTCGAAAAGGAAGTGCATGAAAGCGCCACCTCGGTGCGCAAGACGCTGGTGGGCCGCTATACCCGCCAGGGCCGCACCGCCAGCTTTGACTTGGGTCCCGACGGCATCTGGGCCGGATTGCGCCGCCGTCTGGCCGACCCGGCCAAACCTGCCATCCGCCGCATTTTCGTGACCGGTCAGGGCACCGCCGCCATTGCCGGCATGGGTGTCGCCCATCTGCTGCGCCAGGCCCTGCCCGGTACGTCCATCCATGTGGAGGCGGCGAAGGCGTCGGAACTGTCATCCGATCTGGACGGTGTGCGCCTGGATGACGCCATCGTCATCGCCATCAGCCAGTCCGGCACCACCACCGATACCAACCGCACCGTTGATCTGGCCCGCGCGTCCGGCGCCTGGATTCACGCCATCGTCAACCGTCGCAACAGCCCGCTGGTCCGCAAGTCCGACAGCCATCTGTTCACCAGCGACGGGCGCGATATCGAAATGGCGGTCGCCAGCACCAAGGCCTTTTACAGCCAGGTGGCCGCCGGCAAGCTGACGGCGCTGTGTATCGCCGATACGCTGGGCACCCTGTCCGCCACCCAGGTCCATGATGAGCTGGTGGCACTGGAAGGGCTGCCGGCCCGTATCCAGGAAGTGCTGGATGAAGAGGACCTGATCGCCGCCTGTGCAGAACGCTACGCGCCGCAGAACCGCTATTGGGCGGTGGTCGGCAATGGCCCCAACAAGATTGCCGCGGAGGAAATCCGCATCAAGCTGTCGGAGCTTTGCTACAAGTCGATCCCCGTCGATTTCACCGAAGACAAGAAGCATATCGACCTATCGACGGAGCCGTTGACCCTGGTCATCGCCAATGATCTGCCGCCCCTGCTGGCCCAGGATACGGCCAAGGAAGTGGCGATCTTCAAGGCCCATGCCGGCAAGCCGCTGGTCATCGCCGCCAAGGGTGAAACCTGTTTCGATACCTATGCCGAGGCGGTGATCCGCGTACCGTCGGCGGGCGCTGGCCTGGATTTCGTGCTGGCGACCGTCGTCGGCCATCTCTGGGGCTTCCACGCGGCCCGCGCCATCGACCGTCGCTCGCAAGGCTTCCGCGCCCTGGGCGTGGCTATCGAACAGGCGTTGGTGGAAAGCGACCGACCGCTGGTCCCCATCATCGACGCCATCGCCGTGGAGCTGCGCCGGGTGGCCGATGGCGAACAGGACGCGGCCCTGCCGCCACGCGCCGTGGCACAGCTTGCCGCCCTCGCCTCATCACTCGCCACCGCCGATGCGGCCAGTCGTGCCGCCCTGCTGTCAGGCGGGGTGGAACTGATGCGCAAGCTGTTTGAAGAAACCAGCCGCCCCGTCGACACCATCCGCCATCAGGCCAAGACGGTGACCGTCGGCATTTCCCGCCCGGCGCGCGAGGTGGCACCTACTATCCTGTCGGCGCTGACCTCCCTGGGCGTCTCGCATGAGGCGTTGGCCGAGGCGGATCGCCAGACCCTGATCGCCTTCTCGTCGGTCCTGACCAATGTCGCCGGCGGTATCCTTTACGGGCTGAAGGGGGAGGGCAAGGATGGGGTGCCGGTCCTGGCCGCCACCGCCCGCATCGGCGTGTCGGCAGGCAAGGCATCGGGCTATGATGGGGGGCGCGCCGCCACGGGCAGCAAGCGCCGCGCCCTGCGCCTGGGCCGCATCATCTTCTCCGCCGGCAACAAGGCCGATGAGAATCTGGTGCTGATCCCCTTCTTCACCGGTGCCGATTGGCGTGTCGCGGGGCTGGCCATGCTGCATACCGACCTGATGGAACAGGCCTCCTTGCAGCAGAAGACGGCCCTGCTGAAAGAGCTGCAGCTCTACGAAGACCTGTTCGACGCCTATCACGATGCGGTGCATGGTGAAGACCGCGACTTCGCCGCCTTCATCGCCCGCGTCAGCCCCCGCGACCTGCTGTTCCGCAGCCCGGCGGAACTGGTGCGGGGGTAAGCATCTGTCACGCCGTTCCCACGGATTAGGCGTCAGCCGTAATCCGCGGTGCGACGATGCAGATCGGTCCCCTCAATTCCACTGCACCGCCGGCAACTCCCCCACCACGATGGGGCCAACGGAAAGCCGCCGGTTCTGCAGGGTGATGGGCACCGACAGGACGTCGCGCCCATCATCGCTGCGTTTTGTCAGGCCTTTCAGCCCCTGTTTCATCACGGCCACCCGATCCGCCGGAACGTTGCCGCGCGCACCCATGACGTCGATCAGGGCATCCGCCCCCGACAGTTCCACTGTGCCCGCCCCTTCCGGTTGCATGTCACGGTCCAGCGCCAGGGTGGCGTTGGCGCGCAAATCCATGCCGCTCCACAGCACGCGGAAGGACCGGATATCCAGGGTGCCGCCGCCATCGCGCCAGGCCGTCATCCCCTCCACACTGGGTTTGGCGGGCAGGGGTCCGCGCGGTTCATAAGACAGGGCCACCTGATCAATACGCTGCTGCAAAGGCGCTGGCACCGCGCCGGGCAGGTCCAGGCCGGTGATGACCAGACTGGTCTGCCCCTGGCTGTCGGTGGGGCCGGTGGGCGGCTGAGACGGGGCAGTCCAGGTCAGGGTCAGCTCATTGGCCTTCAAGGGACCGTTCCCGCCTTCCAGTCCGGCCACCAAGGACAGAAATGTCGCCTTCACCTGCTTGGGCTTGCCATTCAGGCCCAGGCTGGCCTCCACCACCATGCTGCCGGCGCTGCCGGTCATCGGGTCATGCCGGGCCGACCCCGCCAAATCCAGACGTAGCGGCGCGGTGGAGGCCAGGGTGATATCCATAGGCGCCCAGGCAAAGGCGCTGGCTGTCACCGCCCCGGCTTCCAGCACAGTCCCGCTGGGCCATTGCGCCCGCGCACCGGACAGCTCCACGGTGACCGTCAGCGGGAAGCCTCCCACCACCGCATCCCGCAGGTCCAGCATCACCCCCTTTTCCGCCATCGCCTTGGCCGGGGCGTCGGCCAGGGCCGTGCGTACCCGCCAGGCCAGCGTCGACCACCAGGCCGTATAGGCCAGCAGCAGCAGGATGGCGACGGACAGGGCCAGGAACAGGGCGCGGTAACGATGCAGCATGGGGATATCCGCGTTGGCACGGGGGGCGGGCTTGCGTTACCATTTTGCGATTGCGAGATGAAACCGGCAACCAGGAATGAACGACAGCGCCCCCGTCCCCGATTTCGACCACCCGCCCGGCAGCGACCTCTGGGTCTTTGCCTATGGCTCCCTGATGTGGAATCCGGGTTTTGACTTCGTGGAACAGCGCGCGGCGCTGCTGCGCGGCTACCATCGTGGCTTCTGCATCTACAGCCATCAGCATCGCGGCACGCCGGAACGGCCGGGCGCCGTGCTGGGCCTGGACCGGGGCGGGTCCTGCCGGGGCCGCGCCTATCGCGTGGCCGCTGATAGGGTGTCTGGCGTGCTGGATTACCTGTGGAAGCGGGAAATGGCCTACCGCGTCTATATCCCCCGCCGGCTGCGGGTGAAGACGGCGGATGGCGATGTGCAGGCCCTGACCTTCACCGCCGACCCCGACCACCCGCAATATTGTGGCCGCCTGGGCCTGGACGGCACCGCTGCCCTGATCCGCCAGGGGGAGGGACAGTCGGGACGCAATGTCGATTACCTGACCAGCCTGATCGATCATCTGGCCGAACTGGGCATCCGCGACCGGGGGTTGGGCGAACTGGCAGCGAGGGTGTAAAGCCATGGGACAGGAAGCCACCGTCACCACCACCTGGAACGGCACCACCAGCCATGGCAAGGCCATGCTGGAGGGTGACCACCTGTTGCTGCGCGGTGATGTCCGGGTAAAGCTGATGCTGGCCGACCTGACGGGGGCCAAGGTCGCCGGCGATGGTCTGGTCCTGATCACGCCTGATGGCACCCTGTCCCTGGCGTTGGGTGCGGCCAAAGCCGCCGACTGGCTGCACCGCATCCAGAACCCGAAGACCGTTCTGGACAAGCTGGGGTTCAAGCCGGGGCAGCGTGTGGCCCTGCGCGGACAGACACCCGACCCCGTTCTGGCCGCTGAGCTGTCGCGTGGCGGGGTCACAGGCGATGCCGGTGATGACGCCGACCTGATCCTGCTGGTGGCTGATGCCGTTGGCGATCTCAACGCGGTGGCCGGTCTGGCCGCCAGCCTGGGGCCCAAATCCGGCCTGTGGATTATCTATCCCAAGGGACGGCGCGACATTACCCAGGAGGATGTATTTGCCGCCGGACGCGGTGCCGGGCTGGTTGACAACAAGGTGTGCGCGGTGTCACCCACGCATACGGCATTGAAATTCGTGCGACGGAAGGCGTGAGACAGGGATGAGTGCGACACCCCCCATGAAGGCTGTGATCATCCCGGTCACGCCGTTCCAGCAGAATTGCTCCATCATCTGGTGCACGAAAACCCTGCGCGCCGCCGTGATCGATCCCGGCGGCGGGGTAGAAGAAATCCGCAAGGCCGTGGCGCAGAACGGGCTGACGGTGGAACGTATCCTGGTCACCCATGGCCATGTCGACCATGCCGCCGCCGTGGCCGACCTGAAGGACCTGCTGAAGGTCCCGGTCGAAGGGCCCGCCATTGAGGATAATTACTGGATCATCGCGCTGAGGGAACATGGGGCCGGTTACGGGATGCCCTATTCCCGGCCCTTCACACCCGACCGCTGGCTGGTCGATGGCGATACGGTCACGGTGGGCGACCTGACCTTGCAGGTGCTGCATTGCCCCGGCCATACACCGGGCCATGTCGTGTTTTTCCACGAACCGTCGCGATTCGCCATTGTCGGCGATGTGATTTTCCAGGGCTCCATCGGGCGAACCGACTTCCCCGGCGGCAATCTGGACGATCTGGTCCGCTCCTGCCGGGAAAAGCTGTTCCCGCTGGGCGATGACATTACTTTCCTGCCGGGCCATGGTGGCCTGTCCACCTTCGGTCAGGAACGGCAGAGCAACCCCTATGTCGGCGACCGCGCCGTGTCGGGCAGACGCTGAAAAAGGAACCCCCGGCATTGTGGGGACAATGCCGGGGGGACAGACGGACCCGTCATGAGGGGCGAAAGGCCCGTCACCATCCCGGCTGTCGTGGGGCCGCCAGCCGGGATACAGATGCGTGAACAGTGTTCGCACGTTATTGAACTACGTTCAAGTGACAATCGTCACATGCTCAATAAAATGCACCGGCCCCAAAACGCGAAACCCCCGGCACCGTGGGAACGGTGCCGGGGGTGGCGGGGCGGGCCTGTCATGAGGGCGGATTAGGCCCGCCACCATCCCGGCCGCTGTGGGGCTGCGGGCCGGGATGGGAACCTGCTTCCTTAAAACCTTAGAAGCGATAGGCAACGCCCACGCGCACCTGGTTCTCACGGAAGTTGGTGTCGTCATAGTTGACGTAGTTGTATTCGGTACGGACCAGGACATTGTCGGTCACGGCATATTCCAGACCGCCGCCCAGACGATAGCCGTCCAGATTGTCGCTGGCCTTCACCTGCGTCGCACCGGTGCCGACGGTCACGTCATAGTTGGTGCGCTGCCAGCCGGCGCGGGCATAGAGCAGGGCATTGTCGCTGACCAGGTAACCGGCGCGGGCCGACAGGCCCCAGCTTTCATTGGCATCCAGCTTGGCCGGCAGATTGGCGACTGTACCGGCCTTGTCCGACAGGCTGGCCGAACCCAGTTCCGCTTCGGCGCCGAAATAGAACTGGTCGAAGGTCTTGCCGTAGCCAACATAGGCGCCATACAGCCAGCCATCGCTGTCGATATTGGCGCTGGCGGTACCGGAAGCGGCGGAAGCATTGTTGTCCGTGTAACCGGTGAAGGCACCGACATAGGCACCGTCGAAGGGCGACTGCGCCAGGGACGGAGCGGCGCCAACGGCGACCAGAGCAACACCACCAAGCAGGGCAGAAGCAATACGCGACATCTTTTTCTCCATATGTGGTACCACAAGGCACAGTTGATCTGTGGAGCCAATCTTTGGCGTTACCCTGTGGACCATTCAGCTCACTCGTTATTGCGATTGTGGCGATTTCTTGTTTGAAACCGTCATGCATCATCGCGGTGAGGACTGTGTAGCGGAATTTGAACGATGTTCGATGTGCGTTTCATCACAGAAGCCATGCGGTTGTTTTATGGCCGCCATCCGCACCCCCATCTTGAATGCATGCCAAAGCGCCCCCAACGGGCCTGTGTCCGGGGGGTGCTTTAATGCCAACGTAAAATTCTACGGATGAGGCGAGGCCTGGTGCCTGCTAAACCTACCGCCGCGCCAATAGGTCCTGATGCCCGACCATCAGGCGGGCACCCTGTTCGCTGGCCAGATGGCGGCGGCGGTCGGCCCAGGCGCGGATGCGCGCGGCACTGCCGGGGTCCTGTTCGCTGGCCGCCTTCTCATAGCCGGCGATCATGGCCAGATGGGCCGCGATCTGCTTCGGCCCGATCTTCCAGTCGGCCTGGCCCGTTTCCACCTTGTACCCCGCCCCGGTCAGGGCGGCGGCCAGGGCCTGCGGCGCTGCCGTGCCCAGGGCAGGCCCGCCCAGCCCCTTGGCGCGGCCCATATGGGCATGGAACAGGTCCAGGACGAACCCGTCCTCCTCATCCGGGATGGAAAACTCGACCCGCCCATCGACCGTCAGCGTGAACAGCAGCGGCGGGAAGCCGCAACTGGCCAGTTCCTTCACGAACCGGTCCAGCCAGGGCTGCGACACCAGATCGAACAGGGCCTTGGCGGTGATGCCGTCATACTGGTTCAGGCCCAGATCGGCCGGGTCCTGCGCCAGATCGAAACTGCGCATTTCCACCCGCACCGCCATATCGTCGCAGGTGATCATATAGGCGCGGCGCTGTTCCTTATGGTCCCAGCCATTGCGGTCGGCCCAGCGCCCGATCTCCCCCGGCGCCTTCGCCAGAAGCTTGCGGTCCTTCTCGATCAGGGTCCAATCCTGCTCGCCCCGGCCCAGCTTCATGGCCAGTTGGCGCACATTGCTGCCGGTGCCGGCCCCCAGATCGATGATCATGGGATGGGTGGGCAGCACGCGACCGAAGGCCCAGGCCAGCCCCACGGCGCGCGCCGCCTCGTCCAGCGGTTCGCGCAGGCGCAGCCATTCGGGTTCGAAATCAAGGTTCATGCCGGTGTCCGATCACTTTCCCTGGAAACCAGGATGCCGGAGAGGGCGTTCCCGATCAACGACACAGAATATTGCCAGCTGGGCAACGCTTCACCGGCCCGAGTTGCTGCGGTCCGGGCGGCGGCAAGCGCCGCCGGATCGGACAGCAGCCGTTCAAAGGCCGCCGCCAGCGCCGCCACATCACCCGGCGGGACGACGGCCCCGGCGTCGGGCGGTACCACCTCCGCCAGACCGCCGGCATCGGTGACGATACAGGGCAGGCCACGTTTCAATGCGTCGGCGGCCACCATGCCATAGCCTTCGTGGAAGCTGACCAGGGTGAACAGATCGGCGGCCCGCCATTCGGCATCCAGCGCCGGTCCCGACAGTTCCCCGGCCAGCCGCACCCGGTCGGCCAGACCATACCCGGCAATGGACAGGGCAATGGCGGCTGCCTGTCCGGGATGGCGGGCATCACTGCCCACCAGGACCAGCCGCCAGGGCAGATGCCTGACGCGGGCCAGTGCCTCGATCAACACCAGATGCCCTTTGCGCGGGGTCAGGGTCGCCACGCACAGGATGGTGGGAACCCCGGCGCTACCCGTGGCGGGTTCCGCAGGATCGGTGCCGGGATTGGCGATGCTGATGCGGTCCGCCGGAACCGACAGATCCACCACACCCCGCATGCTGGTGCGCGAGGGCACGATGACATGGCGCATATGGGCCAGCGCGTCCCGTTCGATGCGAAACAGCGTATCGGCCTGTTCCGGCGTCAAGCCGTTTTCCAGATGCAGCGGATGATGCACCAGGGCCGCAAAGCGCAGCCGGTAGCGATCCACCCAGATGGCGTGTGCCGCCACCGGCAGGGCCAGACCATCAATAAGGACCGGCGCACCATCGGGGATGGAAGCCATGATGGCGTCCGCCGCATCACGCGACGGATCATCGACAAAGGGATGCGGGCCTGGCAGTTCATGCACGATGACCGTTTCCCCGACCGCCCGCAGCCCCGCTACCAACCGGCGCAGATAGCCATAACCGCCCGTCAGCTGATTGATATCGCCGGGGCAGAGAATATGCAGAGGCTGGCCGATCATCGTGCGGCATCCCCGTTCAGCGGGCCCTCATAGGAACCCCAGGCGGTGTGGCTTTCCGACAGGACCACCCGCAGCCCATCCAGCGCCGGCCCGTCGGCACCCAGCGCACCCGCGCGGATGCCGGCTGCGATCTTGCGGTGGATGTCGCCCGCCAGATACTCGGTAGTGGTGTTGCGCCCGCGATATTCCGGCATCTCGTCCAGGTTCTGGTAATTCAGGGGGGCCAGCACCTGTTTCAGCAGGACGGACGCGGCCCCGATATCCACCACCAGCCCCTCCGGTGACAGTTGCCGGCGGCGAAACTCCGCATCCACGACAAAGGTGGCACCATGCAGGGCCTGGGCGGGGCCGAAGATCGCCCCGACAAAGGAATGGGCGATCATGATGTGGTCGCGTACCGTCACGGAATACATGCCAGTCCTTTCAGGGAACGGGGTACTTATACACAACAACAGGGCACCCGAAGGGCAGGGCGGTCAGGTCCGCCATGGCCGAGGGCAGGTCCGTGAAGTCAACGCGCGGCCCGACCAGAAGGTCCAGGACGGGATCGGTCAGCAGCGACAGGGCCTTGTCCAGCCGCCGCGACAGGGTCCAGCGCGGGCGAAAGCCCGGCGACACCTTACCCACCTGGGAGGAGATGATGCGGTGCCGTCCGGCATGGAACCCGCCGCCCAGCGCCACCGTCACGGGCCGGTCGCCATACCAGGACGCCTCCACAATGGTGGCCTCCATCCCGGCCAGGCGCAGGGCGGTAGCAAGGCCGCTTTCCGTGGCGCTGGCATGGATGATCAGATCGCAATCCCCGCCATCGGCCTGATCCGGCGTCGCGAAGCCCGCCCCGAAGGCGCGGGCCAGTTCGGCGCGGGCCGGGTCGATATCAATCAGGGTCACCTCCGCCCCCGGCATGCGCGCCGCCAGATAGGTTACCAGACCGCCGACAATGCCCCCACCGACCACAGCGATGCGCTGTCCGGGGGCCGCCCCGCCATCCCACAGGATGTTCAGTGCTGTCTCCATATTGGCGGCCAGGATGGCGCGGTCGGTGGGCACCGCGTCGGGCACCGGCCTGCACCCCTCCACCGGGATCACCGACACATCCTGATGCGGGTGCAGGGAGAAAACCCGCCGTCCCTTCAGGTTAGCCGGCCCATACTCCGCAATCCCGACCAGGGCATAGCCATATTTCACCGGCCCCGGAAAATCCCCCTCCTGGAACGGACAGCGCATCACGGGATGCAATTCCTCCGGCACCCCGCCCCGGAAGACCAGCCCCTCCGTCCCCCGGCTGATGCCGCTGACCAGCGCGCGGACCAGGACGTCACCGGCCATGGGCTCGGGCAGTTCCTGCTGGCACAGTGCCCCCTTGCCGGGGGCCAGCGTCCAGAAGGCGGTGGCGCGGTCGGGCAATTGCGTCATGTGCTTTCACGCTCCATGAACGGGATGGCGCAGCATAGGATGGATGGGGCGGTGGTATAAGGCCGGTTGGTCATGCCTATCCGTCATATTCCGCCTTCAGCGCGGACGGGGTAGCCGGGGCGCAGTCGAAGTCGCGTGTTTTCACGACGATCCTGCCACCGGCGGCGGTCACGACCTGTTCGGTGCGCAGAACCGCACCCTTGTCACCGCAGGCGGACTGGATGCGCGTTACCGGTCCGCCGCGTTCACGCAACGCCACCCAGATGTCGCGCGGCAGCACCAGCACCCGGTCGGGCCGCCCGGTGGAGCGCAGAAAGCCCAGCTTCCCCCCACCAGGCCGACAGCAGCATACAGCCCCCGACCCGATGGCCCCGTTTCGGTACGGATCAGGAATTCCTGGGGCTTGCCGTCGCGATCATAATCATCCAGGTCCAGAACGGTGGCGGGCGGACGTTCCTTGACGGCGCGCAGAAAGGCACCCTCATCCTCCAGCCAGCGTTCATAATCATCGTCGCGCGCCGCATGGCGGGGCAGAAGGGACCAGCCATCGGTCCAGCCATCGCCCATGCCCTTGAAGGCCGGGGCCGGATCAAACTGATCCACCACGGCCCCATCGCGCAACCGGCGCAGCAGCAGGCGGCCCGCCTGACCACGGGCGAAGGCGGCGCAGGCCGGGGTCATGGCCACTTCCGGGCTCACCGCCTCGCAATAATCACGCACGGGACCGACCCAGGCCAGTTGCCAGACCTCCTGCCCGCCATCGACGGCGACCTTGCGTTCCTCGCGGATGGTCAGGTCGGCTTGCGCGGATGCGGGTCCTGCCAGGGCCAAAAGGGTGGCCAGGGCGAGCGCTCTACGGGTCCATGGCGTCATTGGCGGCCCTCGCATCAGTGGGGGCGGGAAGGGATATCTATCTCTTTTACCCCAACGCCTCGTTGAAATCATCCAGCAGCGCCGCAATTCGACCACCATCGGTCTGGCCCATGATCATGCCGGCCCGCCGCGTCGCCTCCCGCAGGTCCAGCCCGCGTACCCGCCGCTTCACCAGCGGCAGGTTACCCGGCGCCATCGACAGTTCCCGCACACCCAGCCCCAGCAACAAGGCGGCATAGCGCGGGTCGCCCGCCATTTCGCCACAGACGGAAACGGGAATGCCGGCCCGCGCCGCCGCCTGCACCGTGAACTGCACCAGACGCAGCACGGCCGGGTGCAGCGGGTCATAGAGATAGGCCACCTGTTCATCGCCACGGTCGATGGCCAGGGTGTACTGGATCAGATCGTTGGTGCCGATGGCGAAGAAGTCGGAAACGCTGGCCAGACTGTCGGCGGCGAGTGCTGCCCCCGGTATCTCGATCATGGCACCCAGGGGCGGCAACGGGTCGGCGATGGCATGACCCCGGCGCAGCAGGCGGCGGGCCACGGCGCGCATCAGTTCCCGCACCTTGCGCATTTCCGATGGGTTGCTGATCATCGGCACCAGAATGCGGATGGGCCCATGGGCCCCGGCCCGCAGCATGGCGGCCAGCTGTGTCTCCAGCAGCTTTGGTTCCTTCAGACCCAGGCGGATGGCGCGCAGGCCCAGGGCCGGGTTAGCCGGAGTCGCAAACCGGTCCGCCAGCGCCCCCGCCAGCTTTTCCCCGCCCACATCCAGGGTGCGGGCGGTGACGGGCCGGCCTTCCATGGCGATGATCAGGTCGCGCAGCTCCTGATACTGCTCCTCCTCGCCCGGCAGATCGTCGCGGTTCATATACATGAATTCGGTCCGCAGCAGGCCAACCCCCGCCGCCCCGGCATCCCGCGCGCTCTCCATCTCGCGCGGCAGTTCCAGATTGGCGTTCAGGGTCAGTTCGGTGCCGTCGCGGGTGATGGCGGGCAGACCGGCCAGCGCCTTCAACTGTTCGCGTTCGGCCTTCCACAGGGCCTGACGCTGCCGGTAATCGGCCAGCACATCTTCTGACGGGTTGATCAGCACGCGACCCGCGCGCCCATCCACCACCACCAGATCGCCCGTCTCCACCCCCTGCAACAGGCCAGCAGCGCCCAGCACAGCGGGCAGCGAGAGCGAGCGGGCCATGATGGCCGTATGCCCTTCCGCTCCACCCAGGACGGTGGCAAAGCCGCCGATGCGGCGCGGGTCCAGAAGGGCCGTGTCGGCGGGCGACAATTCCTCGGCCAGGATGATGGCACCGTCGGGCAGGCGGGAGAAGGCCTGATAGGGCGTTTCCATCAGATTGCGGATCAGGCGGCGTCCCACCTCCCGCACATCGGCCACACGGGCGGCCAGATAGGCGTCATCCATGGCGGCAAAGCTTTGCGCCAGGACCGCGATCTCCTGCTGGACTGCCGATTCGGCATTCAGACGTTCGGCCCTGATCCGGCGTTCCACGCCCCGGATCAGGCGTGACCCCGTCAGCATGGCCTGATGCGCGTCCAGCAGGATGGCCACATCAGCGGCGGCATCGGCGGGCAGGGTTCCGGCCTTGGATTTAAGCTTGCCCAACTGCCGGCGCGCCTTCTCGGCGGCGGTGTGGAATCGGGCCACCTCGTCCGCCACCGCTGTTTCG
The DNA here is from genome assembly GCF_059489915.1 of Niveispirillum sp. CC-CTL257. NCBI lineage: Bacteria > Pseudomonadati > Pseudomonadota > Alphaproteobacteria > Rhodospirillales > Azospirillaceae > Niveispirillum > Niveispirillum sp. CC-CTL257. The sequence continues at coordinate 3,091,334 of NZ_JCAJXE010000001.1, read as the reverse complement.
GCGACATTATATTCGGGCACCTGGATGGCACCCGCCTCCATGACATGGGCGGGACCGATGGCGATGCCGGGCGATACGCCCAGGCCGCGCAAGGTCCGTTCAGCCGTGGGTCCGGCTTCCGCGCCTGTCAGGCCCGGCTGCTGTCGCGTGGTCATGGGCGGCTACTCCCCGAACTTTGTTCTTTTTCACTCTTCGCCGAACTTATCGTCCACCAGCTTGGTCAGCGCGTCCATCACCTCGCGCGCCTGCGGGCCGGCGGTGCGGATATCGATGGTGGTGTCGATGCTGGCGGCCAGCATCATCAGGCCCATGATCGACACGCCCGACACGATATTGTCGGCGCGCTCCACCTCCACCATCGCGTCGAAATCACCGGCCAGCTTCACGAACTTGGCAGCGGCGCGGGCATGCAGGCCGCGGCGGTTGCGGATGGTGACGGTGCGGGACAGCGCGTCGGGCGGTAAAAGGCTTTCGCTCATCAGGGGTCTGGTTCCGAGGTGAAAAGTTCAGCCGTCCGACAGCAGGGCGGAGGCGACGTTGATATATTTGCGGCCCGCCTCCTGGGCGGCGGCGACGGCACTTTTCAGGTCGGCACCCGTCTTGCGGATGGAGGCCAGCTTGATCAGCATGGGCAGGTTCATGCCGGCGATCACCTCCACCCTGGCGCGGTCCATGATGGAGATGGCCAGATTGGACGGCGTGCCGCCGAACATGTCGGTCAACACCACGACGCCATCACCGGCATCGCATTTGGCGACATCGGCAAGAATGTCGTTGCGGCGCTGTTCCATGTCGTCTTCCGGCCCGATGCAGACGGCGCAGACCTGTTTCTGCGGGCCGACCACATGCTCCATGGCGGCAATGAACTCCACGGCAAGGTTGCCATGGGTAACAAGGACCAAGCCAATCATGCGCTTTCCCTCAGGTTTGTGCCGGCGGCCGCCCGATCTTCGGGGACGGGCGGTGCCTGCTCCTTGCGGTCGAGATCGCGATGCGCCTCGCCCACCTTGTATCCCCGCTCCTTCAGCCAGTTGGCCAGGAGATGGGTGGTGAAGACCGACCGGTGACGGCCGCCGGTGCAGCCGACCGCGATGGTCAGGTAATGCTTGCCCTCCCGCACATAGCGGGGCAGCAAGGGTTCCAGAAGCCGCGTCAGATTGCCGAAGAATTCCGGCCAGTCGGGATCGCGGGTGATGTAATCGGCCACCGGCTGGTCCAGCCCTGTCAGGGGGCGGGTGACCGGGTCCCAATGCGGATTATCCAGGAACCGCACGTCGAAGACCAGATCGGCCTCACGCGGGACGCCATGGCGATAGGCAAAGCTGGTGACGAAGATCGACAGACCCGGCCCGCCATCCAGCCGGAACAGGCCCGTCAGATGCCGGCGCGTGTCATGGACGGAGAAATTGGTGGTGTCCACCACCTCGTCCGCCGCCTCGCGCAGCGGCTGCATCAGGACGCGTTCAGTAGCAATCCCGTCCAGAACGGGCCGGTCGGCCGCCATCGGGTGGGGCCGGCGTGTTTCGGTATAGCGCCGCTGCAGGGCATCGGCATGGGCATCCATGAACAGCAGCCGCATACGCAGGTCGGGTCGGGCGCGCAGTTCCGATATCTGGGCCAGCAGGGTCTGGGCGTTGAAATCGCGGGTGCGGCTGTCGATACCGATCACCAGGGGCCGGTCATGCGGCTGGCTGACCAGCGGCTGTAACAGCGACAGGCGCAGATTATCCACCGCCTCATAGCCCAGATCTTCCAGGCATTTCATGGCCGTGGACAGACCGCCGCCTGACATGCCGGTGGCAACCACGATGGGCAGGCGGCCATCAGGGCCAAAAGCGCTGGTCTCGCTCATGCCCGGCCCCCTTGCGCGCTTTGGGCGGCAGCAGCCGCCAGCCCGCGCCAGGCGCTTTCCCCCGGCACCAGCGGCCAGCCGCGCGCCAGGGCCGCCATGGCCAGGCGCAGCTTGGCCGGGGCGGAGACATGAAACGGGTTCAGGCGGATGCGGGGCAGGGCGACGCCGGCAATGATCTCAAACCCCGGATCGGGCAACCGTTCCTCGTCCGCGCTCAAATCCACGATCAGGGCCACGGGTGCGGCCTCAATGGCGGGCACCGGCAGCACGCCCAGGCCCCGTACCTCCATCAGCCCCGCGATGGGCTGTGGGCAACGGGCGATCAGCCCGCCCTTGCTGTCAGACAACAGGTCGACCCGGTCATCAGCCACCAGCCGCGCACCTTCATCGACCAGACGCAGGGCCAGATCGGACTTGCCCGCCCCCGACGGCCCCCGCAGCAGCAGGGCCGTTCCGTCAATGGCGACACAGCTTGCATGTATCTGGACCATGATCACCAACACATGGGATCAGACGTCCGTGCGGGCAACATCCCGCCACCCATCCACGCCATGTTCCGCCATCCCGGCCATCCCGCCCGATTTCGACTGGAGCAACCTTCTTAGCAAACGCGGGAGCGGGGAGCGAGGGTAATCGGTGGTCAGACGGTCAGCACCGCCACACCGGCCTGCTGCGCCGCCTTTGCCAGTTCTCGGTCGAATGTGGCCAGCGGTAGGCGTTCCCGCACCGCCAACTCCAGATAGGCGGCGTCATATGCTGTCAACCTGTGCTCTCGGACCAATGACAAAATCGCAGCTTGATCCGGGCTTTGATCAACCTCGATATCAAGTCCATGAAGCAGGGCCAGAAACTCGGCGGATGCGTCGGCGGACAGTCGCCCACGGCGCTCGTTCATTGCGATGATGTTCAGTATCTCGAACCACCATAGGGTGGGAACGACGGCATAATCCCGCGTCAAACGGCCCAGCACCTGCTGCGCCACCGCAGTGCTTTCATCCGTGAAGGCCCAACTGGCTGCCATGGAGGCATCAAGCACGAACGGCATCAGCCGCGCTGTCCTTCGCGTCGGTCCGAAACAAGTTCGTCGACTGGCACCGGGCCATGGCGCTGCCCAAAAGCCCGTAGTGCCTCAACCGCCCTGGCGGCGCGTTCCTGGCGATGGGCCGGTTCAGGAACCAGACGGGCGATGCGCCGACCATGCCGTGTGATGGCGACGGTTTCGCCACGCTCAACCGCGTCCAGAATCGCGGGAAGCTGGGATGTAGCGTCGGTGGACTGAATTTCACGCATGGCCGGTACTCCGTAGGGCACTGCCCTTTCAGTCAGTAAAGGTTGGGCCCATTCGATGTGCTGGTCAACCCTGTCGGGGCAGACTGGCCCCTTCGCCCTTCCCCCCGCCGCCCGCACCCCGTATCAGTATCGGCGCATCTTCCCCACGCTTGCGGGCCTGATCTTGACCGAACTGCTGACCACCGACCTTCTGGTCTTCCTGGCCTGTGCCGCGTTGCTGGCCGGCTTTGTCGATGCCATTGCCGGTGGGGGTGGGTTGATCACCATTCCGGCCCTGCTGTCCACGGGCATTCCGCCGGCGGCGGCACTGGCCACCAACAAATTGCAGGGCAGTTTTGGTACCGCCATGGCCACGATCACCTTCTGGCGGGCGGGACAGATCGAACTGAAATCCATGGCCTTCACTGTGGCCTGTGTCTTTGCCGGGTCGGCCACGGGCACCATGGTGGTGCGGATGACGGGAACCGGCTTCATGACAGCGGTGATCCCCGTCCTGCTGGTCGCCATCGCCGTATATTTCCTTCTCAGCCCGCGGGTGGGCGATATGGAGGCCAAGGCCCGCATGACCCTGCCAGCCTTCAGCCTGACCATCGGCTTCGCGGTCGGCTTCTATGACGGGTTCTTCGGGCCGGGCACGGGCAGCTTTTTCGCGCTGGGCTGTGTAGCGCTGCTGGGCATGAACATGCGCCGCGCCACGGCCAATACCAAGTTGCTGAATTTCACCAGCAACGTCGTCAGCCTGGGCGTCTTCGCGCTGGGCGGGCAGATCGTCTGGAAGGCGGGCCTGATCATGGCGGTGGCACAGGTGATCGGCGCCTGGGCCGGCAGCCACGCCGCCATGCGCTTTGGGGCAAAACTGGTGCGTCCATTGCTGGTCATTGTCTGTCTGGGTATGACCATCCGATTGGTGGCGCAGCCCAACCACCCTCTGTATCTTCTGCTCCGCGACCTGTTTGCCGCCTGAGGAAGCCCTTCATGCTGGACCTGACCGACAGTCAGATCGACCGCTACGCCCGCCACATCATGCTGCGCGAGGTGGGCGGGGAGGGGCAGTCGAAGCTTCTGTCATCCTCCGCACTGATCGTTGGCGCGGGCGGTTTAGGCGCGCCGATGCTGCTGTATCTGGCCGCCGCCGGGGTGGGGCGCATCGGGATTGTCGATGATGATGTCGTCGATCTGTCGAACCTGCAGCGTCAGGTGATCCACGATACCGCCGGCATCGGCATGCCCAAGGTGGACAGTGCGGCGGCCCGCATCGCCGCCATCAACCCGGATGTGAAGGTGGAGATCCATAAGACCCGCCTGAACCGGTCCAACGTGCTGGACATCATCGCCGGTTACGATGTCGTAGCCGACGGGACCGACAATTTCGCGACCCGTTTTCTGTTGAACGATGCCTGCTATCTGGCCGGCAAAACACTGGTCAGTGCGGCCATGCTGCGTTTTGACGGGCAGCTTTCCACCTTCAAGGGGCATTGCGGTGACCCGCACCCCTGTTACCGCTGTATCTTCCGTGAACCACCACCGCCCGGCATGATCCCCTCCTGCTCCGAAGGCGGGGTTCTGGGTGCCCTGGCGGGAACAATGGGGAGCCTTCAGGCCGTTGAGGTGTTGAAGGAATTGCTGGGCATCGGCGATAGCCTCTCGGGCCGCCTGCTGATGTATTCGGCGCTGGAGACGGGGTTCCGCACCGTGAAAATCCGCCGCGACCCGGATTGCCCGGTCTGCGGCACGCATCCGACCTACATCGACCTGTCTCATCATCAGTGAAACCACGGCGGGAGCGTCTGAATGTCCGACGGTAAATGGGGTCTGGTGCTGGTGATCCAGTCCGGTGGCTATGACCGTGTGCATTACGCCTTGGTCACCGCCGCCGCCGCCGTGGCCACGGGCAGGCCCGTGACACTGTTCTTCACAGGCCGCGCCCTGCCGGCCCTGATGGCGCGGGAGGGGTGGAAACGCCTGGATTTCTCTGACGATGGCACCAGCCCGGAGGCGCGTGACGATACGCTGGCCCATCGCGGCGTGGGCACGTTCGACGAATTGCTGACCGCCTGTGCCGAGCTGGGTGTGGCGTTCCTGGCCTGTGAAATGGGCTGGCGCGCGCTGGGCATCCGCGAGCCGGTGCTGCGTCCTGACCTGAATGTGGAAACGACGGGCATGGTCACCCTGCTGGGTCAGGTGCGGCCCGGCGATCAGATGCTGTTTGTGTGAAAGGGGGCGGGTGGTGGCACCGCCCCCCCAACACCTTACGGCGGTGTCGGGCCAACATTGGTGGCCAAGCGCAGGATCTCCTGCGGGATGTCGTCGGCGGGCAGGTTGACCTGCACCAGCCAGACGGAATCCAGATCGGCCTTCACTGTCGACAAGGCGCTCTCCAGCTCCGTCAGGGTCGTCACCGCCACGCCCTTGGCCCCCAGCGCCACCGCCAGCCCGGCATAATCCCAGCGGGGAATGACATTGAACGGATTGAAGGGCTGGCCCTCGGTATAGGCCTTGTCGTTGGTCAGGGCCTGTTCGATGCCATAGATGGTGTTGGCCATGACAAAGATGATGGGATTGCGCTTATAGACGGCCATGGTGCTGACCGTCTGCGCCACCATCTGGAACCCGCCATCGCCGGCAAAGACCACGGGCCGCGCATCGGGTGCCGCCACCGACAGGCCCAGGGCCGCCGCCGAGGCATAGCCGATGCTGCCCCAGGCCGCCTCTGACACAAAGCCATTGGCGCGGTTCACGGGGATGTTGCAACTGACATACATGCTGCTGCTTTCATCGGGCACCAGGGTCATGTCGGCTTCGACCCAGGTCAGCATGCGCTGGAAGAAGCGGGCATAAGTGATGACATCCGGCGGGAAGGGCTTGAAATCCGGATCAATGACGGCGAGACCCTTCACGGCCCAGGGTTCGCGCTTGCCCGCGCCCTTCAGCGCGATGGACAGGGCCTCAATGAAGGCCGTCAGCGGCACCTGGAAATAATAGGCCTCGCCCACCCGCACCGTGCTGTCATAGGCCACCACCATCTGGCGGAAATCCTTGCCCACGAAGCCTTCATAATCATCGGTCAGCAGGTCGCCCGTCACCACCACCAGATCGGACAGATCGACGGTGTTATAGGTGGAATAATCCGATGACGGCCCCGTATAGGTGCCGATGAAGCCCGGATGGGTTTCGGCCAGCACGCTTTTGGCCAGCAGACTGGTGACATAGGGGATGCCCGTCTGATCGACCAGACCCGCGAACCCGCTTTGCAGGCCGTAGCGCTGCACCTCGATCCCGCCCCAGAACAGGGGCTTGGCGGCGGCCTTGATCAGGCTGGCCACATGCGCAGCGGCGGCGTCCACGGCATCCTGATCAACGGGCAGGGGCGGGATGATCAGCGGCTTTTCTGGCTTCGCGCAGGGCGCATCCCACAGCTGCCGCCAGATTTCGATATAGACGGGGCGCTTTTCCGACAGGGCGGCCCCCAGCGCGCCATCGATCATGGAAGGGGCCTCCGCGGCGTCACTGATGATGATGGCTTCGGCCGTGATGTCCTCATACGCGTTGCGGTCGGCCTCATAATTGCCCGTCGCATGATGCAGCAGGATCTTGTAGCTGCGGGCGAAGGGCCGGTCGGCGCTGCCGGTGCCGGGGCTGCCGGAAATGGCGACCGTCGGCACACGCTCCACATAGGAACCGGCCACCGGATTGATCAGGGAGAAGGCGCCCACGCCATAGGTGACGGCAGCGCAGGAGATGCCGTTGATGCGGCCATAGGCATCGGCGGCATATCCCGCCTCCAGCTCTGACCGGCAGCCCAGGCGGTTCAGCTGTGACCCGACATTGCGGGCCTTGTCATCGATATAGTCGAACCAGCGGGCGACATAATCGCCCGGTACCGTGAAGACATCGCGCAGGCCGGCCTCATGCAGGCGCTGGATCAGATAGTCGGAAACGGTGAATTCAATGGGAAGTGCGGACATGGGTGCCATCTCCCTTGGGAAAACCTTAGGGTCGGATCGGGTCAGGGGGGGTGCCCGCAGAGCCGGGCACCCCTGTTCTGCAAGGCGGCTTACGGCCCCAGGACGGCGGCCTTCTGATCCTTCAGGTGCGCCAGATAGGTGGGCCAGGGCAGGTCGAACTTCTCCAGCAGCACATGTTCGGCGGTCTGCAAACAGCCCTCGACCCAGCCCTGATTGTTGGAATAGGCCTCACCACAGATGAAGACGCGGTCTTTCAGCACCGGCTGACGGATGGCGGGCATCAGCTTGTCGTAGCGGAAACCCGCCTTCCATTCGTGCCAGCCGCCGCCATACGGGTCGCCCGACCAATCGTGATAGATGGCCGAATAGGGCTGATCGACATCGACCAGACCATGGACCGCCAGGATCTGCGAATGCGCGCTGGAGACCATGGCGTCGGTGGCGATGCATTCGGCCAGCGGGATGGGCGTGCCTTCCTCACCCGACCCGGACCTTTCCTTATCCACACCCTTCACCCCCTCGGGCAGGCGGCCCAGGAAGGGGGCGCCCTTTTCCAGACCCTTCCAGAAGGGAACGGTGGTGATGTCGTTATAGGAGGCCATCAGCAGGGAGCGGGTATTGCCCTTTTCCCCATGCGGCTGATCCTCTTCCGTCCCGAAATAATAAATCTGGCGCACGGGCAGGTCGGTGATGGAACGGCCCGCCACCAGGCCCTGCGCCTCCCACCAGGGATAATCATAGGCCAGCAGCAGCTTGAACGCGTCCTGGATCAGCACCGAATCGACCATGGCCTTAACGTCGGGCTTCTTCCATTCCACCCATTCGATCAGTTCCAGCGACCGGCGCGGCAGGGCCAGGATGATATCCTTGGCCTTCACGATGGTGGGTTCTACCCCTTCCTTGTCGCGCGTCACCTCGCGCAGGCCGCCGAGGTCGGCATAGACAAGCTGGGTTTCCGTTTCGACCACGGTCAGGCTGTAAACGCCGTCCTCGCCCCGTTCGATACGCGAAATCCGGCTGTTCATGCGGATGTCGGTGCCCTGCTTGCCCGCCTGTTCGGCCAAAGTCAGGGGCAGACGCTGGTACCCGCCGGTAATGGCCTTGAAGCCACTGGTATTGGCATATTCGGTGGCCGGCAGCTGGGCCACGGCATTGGCATTGGCGACATTCGCGTCATAGCCGCCGGCATCCTTCATGAACTGATAGGCTTCCGACGACAGGGTCTGGCTCATCAGGTTCCAGAAACCGTAGGTGTAGAGCGGATGCCCGAACACCGTAGTTTCCATCAGCGCATCCAGCGAATTGCGCTTGTTCTTGGGCACCAGCAGATCGAAGGCGAAGACCTGCAGGTCATTCACACTCTTGCCGCGTTCGTTCCAGGACAGGTTGTAGGGCACCTTGTCCGGGTCCGACTGCTCCTTCATCTTCAGGTGCTTGCCGCGCAGGAAGAAGATATTGTCCTTTTCGCCGATGGGCTGCCCATCGGGACCCGGCTTGGGATTGCCCATCAGGAAGACATGCGAGGGCAGGCCCAGCGCGTCGATCAGGTTGCTGACCATCGGCTGGTTAGAGGCATCGTCATCTTCGCTGGGCGGGATATAGCGCATGCCACCCAGTTCGGCGGCGATGTTGGGCATGCCGGGGATGGTCTTGGTGTAAAGCCGACCACCGATCCGGTCGCTATATTCAAACATCGCCACCTTGGCCCCCGTAATCCCCTGATCCCCCGTCAGGCGCCAGGCGCAATAGGTGCCGGTCACGCCGCCACCGACAATCGCTATATCCAGGATATCGCTCATTCCCATCCCCTCCGCTCCGGCTGGTGGGCGCAGGGTGGACCGGGTTGGCCGCCATGCGCTTGCAAGAATGGAGAGAGACTAATGACAGGTCGTATGACCGGCAAATGATTTACTCGTTAACATTGCATAGTGCATATTTTGAATATTTATATATTCGCTGTAGTGATGCTGCCTTTGGATGACCAAAGGTTACCGGGGCGGCAGCACCGGATCAGCCGCCGCCCCGACAGCCATCACGGCATCATGGCGTCCAGTGCCAGGTTCAGGCGCAGAACATTGACGCGCGGTTCCCCGATCAGGCCCAGCAGGCGTCCTTCCGTCTGCTGATCCACCAGGGCCTGCAGACGGGCGGGGTCAAGACCGCGGGCCGCCGCCACGCGAGCCACCTGGAAACGGGCGGCCGCCGGGCTGATATGCGGGTCCAGGCCGCTGCCTGACGCTGTCACCAGATCGCCGGGAACCGGGGCGGTGGCGGTGGCACCCAGGCGGGCGGCATCGGCCTTCACCCTTTCCGACAGGGCGGCAGCGGTGGGGCCCAGGTTGGACCCGCCCGACGCGGCAGCGTCATACCCGGCCCCCGCCGCCGACGGGCGGGGATGAAAATACCGCTCCCCCGTAAAGGCCTGACCGATCAGGTCGGACCCCAGGACCGATCCGTCGGGCCGGCGGATCAGGCTTCCCTCTGCCTGATGCGGGAACAGGGCCTGACCGGCACCGGTGACCAGCAGCGGATAGCCAACCCCGCAGACCAGGGTGAACAAAACCAGCAGTACCAGGGCTGGACGCAGTTGTTTCAGCATGATGAGAACTCCTTACGCCAGACCAAGGGCCGTGACGCCCATATCGATCAGCTTGATGCCGGCAAACGGCACCAGCAGCCCGCCCAACCCATAGATCAGCAGATTGCGTGACAGCTGACCCGCCGCAGGGCGCGGACGATAGGCCACCCCCTTCAGGGCCAGCGGGATCAGGGCGATGATGATCAGCGCGTTGAAGATGATGGCCGACAGGATGGCCGATTGCGGCGTCGCCAGCCCCATGACATTCAGGGCACCCAGCGCCGGATAAAGCCCCGCAAACATCGCCGGGATGATGGCGAAATATTTCGCCACATCATTGGCGATGGAGAAGGTGGTCAGGCTGCCGCGTGTCATCAGCAGCTGTTTGCCGATGGACACAATCTCGATCAGCTTGGTCGGATCACTGTCCAGATCCACCATGTTCCCGGCCTCACGCGCGGCCTGGGTCCCGGTATTCATGGCGACACCAACATCGGCCTGGGCCAGGGCCGGCGCGTCGTTGGTGCCGTCACCACACATGGCGACCAGACGCCCATCGGCCTGTTCGCGGCGGATCAGGTTCAACTTATCCTCCGGCGTGGCCTGGGCCAGGAAATCATCCACGCCGGCTTCCGCCGCGATGGCCGCCGCCGTCAGGGGATTGTCGCCGGTGATCATCACGGTCCGGATGCCCATGCGGCGCAGTTCAGCGAACCGGTCGCGGATACCGCCCTTGATGATGTCCTTCAGATGCACGATGCCCAGCACCCGGTCACCGCGCGCCACGGCCAGCGGCGTGCCGCCGGCCTTGGCAATACGTTCGGCCAGCGCGTCCAGTTCCGGCATCTTCACCGACCCCGTGCCGCGCAGGGCCGCGACATGGCGCAGGACGGCATCCACGGCCCCCTTGCGGATCTGCACACCGTCAATATCGACACCACTCATCCGCGTCTGGGCCGCAAAAGGCACGAACCGCACCTGCTGACCCGTCACCTCCGTCTGGCGCAGGCCATGGCGGTCCTTGGCCAGGACGACGATGGACCGGCCTTCCGGCGTTTCGTCCGACAGGCTGGACAATTGCGCTGCCGCCGCCAGTTCCCGCTCCGTCACCCCGGTCAGGGACAGGAATTCGGTGGCGTGTCGGTTGCCCAGGGTGATCGTCCCCGTCTTGTCCAGCAGCAGCGTATCGACATCACCCGCCGCCTCCACCGCCCGGCCCGAGGTTGCCAGCACATTGAACCGCACCAGCCGGTCCATGCCGGCAATACCGATGGCCGACAGCAAGGCCCCGATGGTGGTGGGGATCAGGGTGACGAACAGGGCCACCAGCACGATGACCGGCACCGACCCACCGGCATAGGCGGCCATGCCCGGAATGGTGGCGACCACCAGCAGGAAGATCAGCGACAGGCCGACCAGCAGCAGGTTCAGCGCGATCTCATTGGGCGTCTTCTGCCGTTCCGCCCCTTCGACCAGGGCAATCATGCGGTCCAGAAAGGTGGACCCCTGCGCCGCCGTGATGCGCACCACAATCTGGTCCGACAGGACCCGGGTGCCGCCCGTCACAGCGGACCGGTCGCCACCGCTTTCGCGGATCACCGGCGCGCTTTCGCCCGTGATGGCGCTTTCATCAACAGTGGCGATGCCCACCACCACCTCCCCGTCACCGGGGATCAGGTCACCCGCCGCGACCAGCACATGGTCGCCGATGACAAGGCTGGCAGCGGGAACCGTTACCGTATCGGCGTCAGGATCAGGGCCGGGCAGCTTGCGGGCCACGGTTTCGGTGCGGGCCCGGCGCAGGCTGGCTGCCTGAGCCTTGCCGCGCCCCTCCGCCACCGCCTCGGCAAAGTTGGCGAACAGCACCGTGAACCACAGCCACAGCACGATCTGAACCGAGAAACCCGTCTGCGCCCCGCCGCTGACCAGATCACGCAGCAGCAGCACACTGGCCAGCATCGCCACCACGGCCACCAGAAAGATGACGGGGTTACGGATCAGCAGGGCGGGGTTCAGCTTGGCATAGCTGGCCCGGACCGCCGGCCACAGAATGTCAGGGTCAAGGAAAGATGCGGTGGCCAGGCGTTTATTGCCCTGGCCCGTCGCCATGTCTTGATGTCGCATGGTTACTCTCCGGTCGCTCAGGACGTCACAGCATTGGTCAGCATCAGATGCTCGACCACGGGACCCAGCGACAAAGCGGGGAAATAGGTGAGGCCACCCACGATCAGGATGACGGCGACCAGCAGGCCGACAAACAATCCGCCCGTGGTGGGGAAGGTGCCCGCCGAGGGCGGAGCGGCCTTCTTCGCGGCCAGCGATCCGGCAATGGCCAGCATGGGCACGATGATGAAGAACCGGCCCACGAACATAGCGATGCCCAGCGTCACCGTGTACCAGCCGTTGGACGCCGTCAGCCCGGCAAAGGCGCTGCCATTATTGGCCGCGGCTGAGGTGTAGGCGTAGAACACCTCTGAGAAGCCATGCGGCCCGGCATCCTGAATACCCGACAGGCCGGCGGGCAACACCAGGGCGATGGCGTTGAAAATCAGGATCATGGACGGCATGGCCAGGATCGACAGCACGGTCAGCTTGATCTCGCGTGCTTCCAGCTTCTTGCCGACATATTCGGGCGACCGCCCCACCATCAGGCCCGCCACGAACAGGGTGATAATGGCCATCAGCAGCATGCCGTACAGTCCGGCCCCCACGCCGCCTACAATGATCTCGCCCAGCACCATGTTGATCATCGGCACCAGACCGCCCAGGGCCATGAAACTGTCATGCATGGCATTGACGGCCCCGCAGGAGGCGGCGGTGGTGATAGTGGCGAACAGGGCGGACATGGCGGTGCCGAACCGCACCTCCTTGCCCTCCATATTGCCCAGCGTCTGATCGACATGGAACCCGGTCAGCAGCGGATTGCCGCCGGCTTCGGCCCAGTAAGCCAGGGCCACACCCGCGATGAACAGCACGCCCATGGCACCCAGCAGGGACCAGCCCTGACGCTCATCCCCCACCATCCGCCCGAACAGGTTGGTCAGGCCGGCACCAATGGCGAAGATCAGCAGCATCTGCACAAAGTTGGACAGGGCCGTCGGGTTTTCGAACGGATGGGCCGAATTGGCATTGAAGAAGCCGCCGCCATTGGTGCCCAGCATCTTGATGGCCAGCTGGCTGGCCACCGGGCCCTGGGCGATGGTCTGCTGCGCCCCCTCCAAAGTCGTCGCCACGGTATAAGCGTCAAAATTCTGCGGCACGCCCTGCCAGACGAAGAACAGGGCCGCGACGATGCTCAGCGGCAGCAGCAGATACAGCGTGGCCCGGGTCATGTCGGCCCAGAAATTGCCGATCTGTTTGGCCGACCGCGCCGCAAAGCCGCGCACCAGCGCCAGGGCCAGGGCGATGCCCGTCGCCGCCGACAGGAAATTCTGCACCGCCAGCCCGGCCATCTGGGTCAGGTAGGACATGGTGCTTTCACCGGCATAGGACTGCCAGTTGGTGTTGGTGACAAAGCTGATGGCCGTGTTGAAGGCCAGTTCCGGCCCCACGCCGGGCAGGCCCTGCGGGTTCAGGGGCAAGGCGCCCTGCCCGCGCTGCAGCGCATAGAGCAGCAGGGCGCCAGCGGCATTGAAGACCAGCATGGCCGTGACATAGGACAGCCAATGCTGCCCGCTGCGGGCATCCACCCCCGCCAGCCGGTAAAAGCCGGTCTCGACCGGCCCCAGGATGGGCGACAGAAATGTCCGCTCGCCCGCGAAAAGGCGCGTCATGTAGCCGCCCAGCGGCCGCGTCAACGCCAGAATGACCGCGCAGAACAGCGCGATCTGCATCCAACCGATAAGGGTCAAGGCTTGGCTCCGCTCAGTAGCGCTCAGGCCGGCACAGGACGTGAAACAGGTACAGGCCCAGCGAAACCGCCGTGACCAGCCCCAGGATCATGTCGATCATGGTCACAGCCCCTCACAGGCATGGGCAAAGCCCAGGCCCAGGGCGAACAGCCCCACAAGCAGCAGCGTCAGGATGATGTCTTGCATGGTTCCCACTCCAGCATGCCGGCCCCGAACGGGCGCGGCCATGCTGGATAAAGGGCCATGACGGCGCATAAAGGTTCGAGACGGGAAGCCAGGCGCAGACATTAAAATCCGTTTATGAGGATTCCCCCAGCCGCATGGTCGCCGTCACCCCCACCGCGTTGCGGAAGTCAGCATCATGGCTGACCAGGATCAGCGCCCCGTCAAAGGCGCGCAAAGCCTCCAGCAGGCAGGCACGCCCTTCCATATCCAGATGGTTGGCCGGTTCATCCAGCAGCAACAGCTGTGGCGGGGCCGTCCCGCCCAGGGCCGCGCAGAGATATGCCCGCACCCGCATACCGCCCGACAGCTGGCGCAGCGGCACCAGGGCGGCGTCGGCGCGAAAGCCGAACCGGGCCAGGGCCGCCCGGATCGCCCCTTCCCCCTGCCCCGCCTGCGCCGCGCGGACCAGTGACAGTGGCGTGTCATCCGATGCGGCGGCCAGCCGCTGATCCAGCCGGGCCAGACGCAGGCCCGGCGCCTGCATGATCGTCCCCGCATCAGGGGTCAGCACCCCGGTCAGACAATCCAGCAGACTGCTTTTCCCCACCCCGTTGGGTCCCGTCAGGGCGATGCGCGCCGGTCCCGCAATGTCAAACGACAGGTCCCGCCAAAGGGGCCGTCCGCCACGCGACAGGCACAGCCCGGCCACGCGCAGCAGAACCTTGCCGCCGGGCACCCGCGCGGAACCGATGGCCATGTCCAGCGGCGGCAGGGGTGGGGGCAGGCGGCGGCGCGCCTCATTCAGCGCGTGGTCCGCCGCTTCCCGCTGCCGCTCCCCCTTGATGCGGCGGGCCGATGCCGCCCGTTCGGCATTATCGCGCCGCATGCCCATCAGGATGGGCGCATTCGACCCGCGCGCCTTTTCCTGTTTGCCGGTCCTTGCCCGGCGGGCGGCCCTGGCCGCTTCCTCCTGCGTACTCGCCTGGGCCAGACGCGCCTGTTTGCCGGCATCGGCCAGGGCGCGCTCCGCCGCCTGCCGTTCAGCCGCCTTGGCCGCCAGCCAGCCCGGATAGCCGCCGCCATGGCTGCGCAGGCCCAGCGGCGACAGGTCCAGGATACGGTCGGCCAGCGACAGCAGCCCAACCTCATGACTGACCAGCAGCAACCCGCCACGCCAACGCCGGATCAGGTCGGCCAGCAGGCCACGCCCATCCGCATCCAGATCATTACCTGGTTCATCCAGGATCAGAAGGTCGGGACCGACCAACCGGATGGCGGCCAGCCGCAGCCGCGCCACCTGCCCGCCCGACAATCTGTCCAAGGGCAGGTTGTCGGGGAGGTCCGCCGGCAGGCCCAGGCGCGACAGCACACCGGGGCGGGCGGGGTCATCGCCGGGCAACACATCGCCCACCCGCTGCCCCGGCTCCGGCATCTGCGGCCAGTAGAAATGCCGGCCCCGCCGCGTCACATGCCCGCGCGACGACGACAACGCCCCCGTCAGCAGGCGCAGCAATGTCGTTTTGCCAACCCCGTTGCCACCCACCAGGGCGACCCGTTCATCAGCGATGGAAAGGGAAAGTTTGTCGATCAATGACCGATCGGCAGCGTGCGCGAAGCACAGCCCCTCGACCACAAGCCAATATGGCATGGATGAAACCCAGCTCAGACATAAGACGGCCCCGGAGGGGGCGGCGGTCAGATGTGCGGGTTCATATCCATGGGCGTCAGGCTCCGGCTTGCAACGGCGCGGACCTTAACCCATCCGATCTCGGATGTAAAGATCCCCCTCAATCCGGCTCGGCATACAGCGCCAGACAGGCGGCGGGCGGGGGCGGCGGAGGTTTCGGCGGGGCCGGTGGCCCGGTCACCGGCGGGGGTGGCTTGAACCAGCTCAGCAGTTCCTCACCACAGCCATCACCCTCGGGCGGCGGTTCCTGCACCTCGCACTGGCTGGCACCGGCAGGACAGGCGAGGCGCACATGCAGGTGGGCGGCATGGCCGAACCAGGGCCGCACCTTGCGCAGCCAGCCCTTGTCCCCACTCTCCCCCTCGCACAAAGCCAGCTTGATGGCCGGGTTCACGAAGATACGGGTCACATTGGGGGCGGCTGCCGCCAGTTTCACCAGACGCGCCTGAGCCGGGCCGAAATTGCTGTTCACGCGCTGGGCCTTGGTATCCACCATGCTGGCGAAATCTTCCCGCTCCCGCGCGGGCACCGGCAGGTGACCCAAGTCCAGGGCGAACCAGATGTCCACATCCAGCCCCATCTGGTGACTGGCATGGCCCGTCTTCATGCGCCCGCCGCGCGGCATGGACATGTCGCCGATGGACAGGATGCCCAACCCTTCCCGATCCACCTCCCCCGCCAGCGCCTTCAGATAAGCAATCAGCTGGGGATGGCCGTAATTGCGGTGACGGGACAGGTTCAGCACCTGATAGCCGTGACCATCGGCGGGCAGGGCCTCTGCCCCGCGCACACAGCCATTGGCATATCCACCGATGGGTTCCGGCGCGCCCTTGGCCGGTTGGCGCAGATTGTGGGGCGCAGGGGCATTGCCATGCTGATGGCTGTCAGCGGCCAGGGCGGGCGCGGTGCCCAGCAGCAGGGCCAGAAGGACGGGCACTGACCGGTACGTCAGACGCCCCATTGCCGCACGCGGCCCGTATCGACATGCACGAAGCCGGTCTTGCTGTAGATACCCACACCGCCCATGCGCAGGTTCAGCGCCTCCTGGCGGATGCGGCTCAACTGCCGGCCCGCCATGGTGATGTCGATGGCCTTGCCTTCCATATGCAGGCTCTTGGTCGCCACCCCTTCCGACTTTGACGCCAGCATGGCGTTGGTCTTGGGGCAGCGATAGCCGGAAATCACCTGGAACGGCTCATCGGTGCGCAGGCGCTGACGCAGCTGGAACAGTAGGTCCAGCAGCTTGGGATCCATGCTTCCCACCTCGCCCGTGCGCCAGTCGCGCAGCATGTGGTTCACATCCTTCAGCGCCGACCGGTCGTAAGAGCCGTTATTGTAGTAGGTGACTTTCAGCTTCTCGCTTGTATGCAGCGAAACGAAGGAGAGCTGCCGGCGCGGTGCGGCGACGGCGGCAGCCTCGGCTGGATTGCTGATGATGGTGGGGGCGGCAATCGCCGCACCGGCACCCAGGAACAAGCCACCAAGCCCGCGCAGGAAGCCACGGCGACCGGTTTCAACAGCGGTATCAAGGGGGGCACAGGGGACAAGGGCGGATTCAGGAGGGATGTCGGGCGTCATTCCAATGGTCAGGTCGGTCGTGTTCGGCCGTGCCACCATGCCCAAATCCCCCTTCAGCCCCGTCAGGCACCCCCCGCGTCCGTTGCGCCGGGGACACTCTCTTCCCTGATTTCGCCAAATGCCCCGCGCCATAAGCAGGACACATTTGCACTTCTGGCAGAACGGCATAGGCGGTGCAAGCAGAAATCCACCCTTCCGGCCTATTTCCCGCCTATCTCTTCCGTGATCGGGGCTCAGCGATTGCTGCTGTCCGTGGCCTTGCCCGCTGCGGCCCCGCCGGGGGCCAGCCGCGCCTCGGCCTCGACCGCGTCCCATTTAACGCGCGAGGCGCGCAGGGCCGTGGCCAGCTTGCGGTCGCGGCCATAGATGTCGGACCGGAAATTCACCGATCCATCATCGGCCACGAAGACCGTGACATAGGAAATATGGATAGGAATGGGCTTTTTCAGCCGCACCACGGTGCGCTGCCCGCCGGCCAGCACTTCATCCACGCGTGTGCGCGGCCAGTCAGTGGTACCGGTCAGGCGCAGGATGGTGTCGGCCACGTCGAACGGATGCTCCACCCGGATACAGCCATGGCTGAAGCTGCGATTGGCACGGTTGAACAGGTTCTTGGACGGCGTGTCGTGCAGATAGACGTCGAACTCGTTGGGGAACATCATCTTGATGCGGCCCAGACTGTTCTTATCCCCCGGCACCTGGCGCACGCGATAGGGCAGGCGCGTCATATGCGCCCAATCCAGGGTTTTGGGATCAACCGGTACGGCACTTTCCGACCAGTCGGACAGCAGCTCATAGCCCTGCTTGGCTAGATAGGTGGGGTCCTTCTTGGCCTTGGGGAAAATCTCATCCCGCACGATCTTGGCCGGCACATGCCAATAGGGGTTGATCTCCAGATAGGACATTTTGCGGGAAAAGACGGGGGTGCGCGTGGAACTGGTCCCCACCACCACGCGCGCCTCATGCACCACATTACCTTGATCGAAGATCGACAGGTGAAAGGCTGCCAGATTGACCAGGATATAGGATGGCCCCATATCGATGGGCATCCAGCGCCAGCGCTCCATATTCATGGCGATCTGGGCCACGCGCTGTTCAGCACTGATATTCAGCGCCAACAAGGTCTGCTTGCCCAGAACCCCGTCCGGCTCCAGCCCATGGCGGGACTGGAACTTCTTCAGCGCCTCGATGGTTGCATCATCAAACAGGGTCGGGTCGTCGGGCACCGGCGCATCGGCGGCCAGTTCTCCCGTCACCTTCAACCGGGCGCGCAGGGCCGGCAGCCGTTCGTCATTGCCGCCGGGTTTCAGGGAGACATCGGTGACCGGGACCGGCTTCCACCCGCCCGCTGCCGCCAGTTCGCGATAATGCTGCAAGGCACCGATCAGGCGCTGATATTCCGCGCGGCGGGGGGCAGCTCGGCCAGTTCGGTGCCGGGGTCGGGCAGGGTGGCCAACCGGCCCAGCAGGGTCAGGACATCAATCTCGCGCTTTTCGACGTAAAGCTCGCTGTCGATGGTCATGGGGGCCAGCCGACCCGTGGCCAGATCACGCCCATAGTCCAGCGCGCCATGCGACAGCATCACCTCCAGCTCCGCCAGCGCATCCGGGCTGTCGCCGCGCTCCAGCAGGGTGGCGATGCGCGCAACGCCATAATCGGCGGGGTTCAACCCCTGCGACGCCGCCTTCTGCAGGGCTAGCAGCAGCAATCGGGCGCGGTCAGACGGCTTGCCCTGCTCAATCCAGGCCGGCGCATAGTGCCGCTTCTCATAAAACCGCCCCAGGGTCAGCAAATCCTGACTGTCCCGGTCGGTTTCCGGCGTGCCGATGCCGCTGGTCAGTCGGTGCTGTAGGGCGGTGGCGAAATCGGGGGCCGCCTTCGCGGCAGCGGACAGGGCCAGGAACCCGGTCAGAAGCCCCATATACAGACCACGCAACAGAACTGAACCCACCATCATCTCCGCTACACCACGCCGGATGGAGGCAGCGTAACATCGGGCAAGGGGAATACGAACCCCTCCTTCAGGCAAAGCGGTTTGGATACTTGGGTCCTGTCATTGTTCGACCACTGGAAGCTCATCACCTAGCATAGGCGGATTTCCCCGGCCTGCCTTGTTAAGAATGGCAAGGAAATCTTCACGGCTCGCCCCTGCCGCTCTCTGCTTAAAGAATGCTTCCGTTTGGGATTGGGCGGCGACCCGGCTTGCCAGTGCCGCCGTAATATAGGCATTCAGGCTGATACCTGACCGTTCTGCCAGATCGGCAGCCGCAGCCGTCAGATCATCGGGGAGTTGCAGTGAAAGCTGTGTCATCTGCGAAGCCTCCAAATCAAATTACCCGGACGCAGAACCGAAATACCAAACCGGCGGGCGATGTCCAGGTCGCGGACATTATGCGTAATGATGGCCAACGCCCCACCATTTATAGCGCAATCCAACACCCTGTCATCATCTGGGTCATTTGAAACAGGACGCCAAGAGACATCGATAGTCACCGGCGAAATCAGTGCCGCGAAGCCCGCAAGGAAGGTGCCTATCTCGTCGAAATCCAACCCTGCGGCCGTTAGGAATGTTGGCCGGGTCAGCACATCTTCATATTCCAGGAAGAGTGCGGTGGATGCGAGCGGCAGGAGATCGCCATCATACACCATACGCAAGACGTGATGCGCAGCCCCAAGATTGCTGCGCAGTCCTGCCACTATCACTGATGTATCAATGACAACCCTCATGGCCCCATACATCCCCCGTGCATCACATAGATACACTGGGAATGTCGAAAGAGGGTTTGTTTTTCCCGCTTACCGCGTCGGGCGCGGGGTGGGGCCGGAATAGTCGTAGAAGCCGCGACCGACCTTGCGGCCCAGCCACCCTGCCTCAACATATTTCACCATCAGGGGGCAGGGGCGGTACTTGCTGTCGGCCAGCCCTTCATAGAGGACCTGCATGATCGACAGGCAGGTATCCAGGCCGATGAAATCCGCCAGCTCCAGCGGACCCATCGGGTGGTTGGCACCCAGCTTCATGGCCGTGTCGATGGCCTCCACCCCGCCCACGCCCTCATACAGCGTATAGACCGCCTCATTGATCATGGGCAGCAGGATGCGGTTGACGATGAAGGCGGGGAAATCCTCGGCAATGGCCGCTGTCTTGCCCAGCCGGACCGTCAGGGCCTTGATGGCTTGGAACGTATGGTCGTCGGTCGCGATGCCCCGGATGATCTCCACCAGCTGCATCACCGGCACCGGGTTCATGAAATGCATGCCGATGAATTTTTCGGGCCGGTCGGTGGCGGCGGCCAGACGGGTGATGGAGATGGAGCTGGTATTGGTCGCCACCATGGTGGTGGGCGACAGGTTGGGGACCAGGGCCTTCAGGATCAGGCGCTTGACATCCTCCGACTCGGTCGCTGCCTCAATCACCAGATCGCTGTCCTTGAAGATGGACAGTTCGGTGGAGGTGGCGATCCGGGCCAGGGCCGCGTCCTTTTCGGCAACACTCATCTTGCCCTTGGCGATCTGACGGTCGTAATTCTTGGCGATACCAGCCACAGACTTGGTCAGCTGTTCGGCATTGATGTCCGAGATCACCACCGACAGGCCCGCCGCCGCGCAGACCTGCGCGATGCCACTGCCCATCTGACCCGCCCCGATAACGCCAACCTTCTCGATCATCACAGTCCCCATTCAGGGTTGGAATCCCAACATATGCCAACGGCATGAAATCTTTAACCGTTGGTCAATCTTTCATGCCCCTCATTCGCCGGCACCCACATCCGTGGGCTTGGCTACCCGCCATGTGGCGCGCGGCGGCGGTCGCCGCCGTACTGACTGACAGTCAGTATCACCCACTCTTGCATGAAGGCACCGCCTTCGTCCCGGCGACATTTGTCCAATACCGGGTTGGAAAAAACGCGCCGGGGCACCCCGGCGCGTTGTCACAAATCACCCCAGGGCCTCAGTCAGTTCCGGGACGATCTTGAACAGGTCGCCGACGATGCCGTAATCGGCCACCTGGAACATGGGGGCCTCTTCGTCCTTGTTGATGGCGACGATGACCTTGCTGTCCTTCATGCCGGCCAGATGCTGGATAGCGCCCGAGATGCCGACGGCGATGTACAGTTCCGGGGCCACGATCTTGCCGGTCTGGCCGACCTGATAATCGTTGGGCACGAACCCGGCATCGACCGCCGCGCGGGATGCCCCCACCGCCGCCCCCAGCTTGTCCGCCAGCTTGTCCAGCATCGGGAAATTGTCGCCCGACTGCATGCCGCGCCCGCCCGAGACGATGACGCGGGCAGAGGTCAGCTCCGGGCGCTCCGACTTGGTCAGCTCAGCGCTGACAAAGCTGGACAGACCCGCCTCACCCGTGGCGCTCAGCGTCTCGACCACACCGGCCCCACCGGTCTCGCCCGCCGCCTCAAACGCCGTGCCGCGCACGGTAATCACCTTGATGGCGTCCGACGACTTCACCGTGGCGATGGCATTGCCGGCATAGATCGGGCGTTCGAACGTGTCGGCATCGACCACGCCGCTGATCTCGCTGATCTGCTGCACATCCAGCAGGGCCGCCACGCGCGGGGCCAGGTTCTTGCCAAAGGTCGTGGCGGTGAACAGCACATGGCTGTACCCACCGGCCTTCACGGCCGCCACCACCAGCGGCGCGAAATTCTCGGCCAGCGGGTTGGCATATTCGGCACCTTCGGCCACCAGCGCCTTGGCCACGCCGGCGGCAGAGGCGGCCGCCTTCGCGGCCTCGCCCACGCCCGAACCGGCGACCAGCACATGCGTCTGCCCACCGATCTTGGCGGCCGCGCCCAGCGTGGTCAGCGTCGGCTTCTTCACCGCACCCGTGGAGGGCTCGGCAACAACCAGAATGCTCATGTTGCGTATCCTTGGAATGCGTTGCAGATCAGATGACGCGCGCTTCGTCGCGCAGCTTGGCGACCAGCTCAGCCACAGAGGCGACCTTGACGCCGCCCTTGCGCTTGGCCGGCTCCGTCACCTTCAGCGTGGTCAGGCGCGGGGTGATATCCACGCCCAGCGCGTCCGGTGCCACCACCTCGATCGGCTTCTTCTTGGCCTTCATGATGTTGGGCAGCGAGGCATAGCGCGGCTCGTTCAGGCGCAGGTCGGTGGTCACCACCGCCGGCAGCTTCAGCGACAAAGTCTCCAGCCCGCCATCAATCTCCCGCGTCACGGCCACGGCACCGTCGCCCGGCACGACCTTGGACGCAAACGTGCCCTGGCCCCAGCCCAGCAATGCTGCCAGCGCCTGACCCGTCTGGTTGCTGTCATCATCGATGGCCTGCTTACCCAGGATCACCAGATCCGGCGCTTCCTTGGCCACCACGGCCTTCAGCAGCTTGGCCACGGCCAGCGGCTGCACCTCGGCATCGGTCTGCACCAGAACGCCGCGGTCGCCACCCATGGCCAGTGCGGTACGGATCGTCTCCTGCGCCGCCGTCGGGCCGATCGACACGACCACGATCTCCGTCGCCTTACCCGCTTCCTTCAACCGCACGGCTTCCTCAACCGCGATCTCGTCAAACGGGTTCATCGACATCTTCACATTCGCAAGCTCGACACCGCTCTCGTCGGGCTTAACGCGGATCTTGACGTTGTAGTCAACAACACGCTTAACGGCGACTAGGACTTTCATTGGCGATCCCCTCGCATGATAGCCGGCGGTGGATGGTCCCCGCCTGTTCACCCTGGCTTTCAGCCATTCGTTAGAACCTGGGCCTTAAGATTGGGCAATCAACGCCTGCCGTCCAGCCCCGTTAATGGGGGCGGACCTTAGAATTGCTGCACCGCACATGTCAATAGTGTGCGTCCGGTAACGTTTAAACGTAATTTCGTTACTGGTTGCGCGCCATCGACCGATCAATCATCTTCCCTTTACGTAATGGGAAGATACCAATGATACGACAGATTTCAAGGGGGTTCTGCGCAGGTTTCGCGGGCTCAGCCCGGCGTTTCGCCCCGCGTCATGCCCGGCACCCACAGCACGTCCGATGCCCCCTTGTCATTGACCCAGCGGCCCAGGACGAACAGGTGATCCGACAGGCGATTGATATATTTCAGGGCCGGCGCACCAACCACCTCGGTCAGGGCCAATTCGGTCATCTCCCGCTCTGCGCGCCGCGCCACGGTGCGGGCCTGATGCAGGTAGGCGGCGGCGGGGCGACCGCCGGGTAGGATGAAGCTGTTCAGCGGTGCCAGCTCGTCATTCATCCGGTCGATCTCGGCCTCCAGCCGGTCGACCTGGATATCGACGATGCGCAAAGGCGGATAGGGCGGGTTCTCCATCTCCGGCGTGCAGAGATCAGCCCCCAGATCGAACAGATCATTCTGAATGCGGCCCAGCATGGCATCCGCCTCCGCCAGGATCGGGTCGTCCTTGGCGGCACCCGTATGCAGTCGGGCCAGCCCCAGAATGGCGTTCGCCTCGTCCACGGTGCCATAGGCGGCAACGCGCAGGGCATGTTTGGGCACGCGGCTGCCATCGCCCAGGGACGTCTGTCCCTTGTCGCCGCCACGGGTATAGATGCGGGTGAGGCGGACCATGGCGCTACCTGCTGTGTTGATGGATCAGGAGGCCATGAAGGCCAGGGCGAACAGCACGACAGCCGCCACCTGCAGCCGGATGCGCCACCACATCAGCTTGTTGCCGTACTTGGCGTTGAAATCGCCGCCGCGCGCCATGGCAAACAGCCCGATCACCAGCACAGCCAGCGTGGCGATCATGGCCAGAACCATGAGGAAGATCATGAATCCGCTCATGCCCCACCATATAGCGCGGGACGGCCCTGCCGCCCAGGGGCAATCCGGGACAAATCGCAGCAGTCCGGGACTCCCCCGCGGGTTTCTGATATGAGAGGCCACGGCACCGCAGCCGGAAGAGCTTATGTCCTTATCCTCCCCCCGCCAGGCTGGCATCCCCTTCATCCTGGTCACGGTCCTGCTGGACGTCTTGACCTTCAGCCTGACGATTCCAGTCTTTCCATCCCTGATCCGGCAGTTCGCGGTCAGTGAGGCATCCGCCGCCTGGTGGATGGGGGCGATGATCGCCGCCTTCTCCGTCATGCAGTTCGTCTTCGCCCCCATCCTGGGTGCCCTGTCGGACCGGTTCGGGCGGCGTAAGGTGATCCTGGCCTCCATTGCAGGCATGGCCATCGACCAGTTGTTCATGGCCTTTGCCCCCGGTCTGGTCTGGTTGCTGGTGGGCCGTCTGGTGGCGGGGCTGACAGCGGCCAATGTCACGGCGGCCAATGCCTATATCGCCGATGTCAGCGGACCGGCGGACCGGGCCCGGAATTTCGGCATGATGGGCGCTGCCTTCGGCGTCGGCTTCATCACCGGCCCGGCCCTGGGCGGGGTGCTGGGGGAGATTGACCTCCGCCTGCCCTTCATGGTGGCGGCGGGGCTGGCGGCGCTGAATTTCCTATACGGACTGCTGGTCCTGCCCGAGTCGCTGCACCCGTCCAACCGCAGCCGCTTCAGCTGGGCGCGGGCCAATCCGGTCGGGTCGCTGCGGGCGCTGGCCATGCATCCCGCCGTTCTGGGTCTGGCAGCCAGCCGCACCTGCATGGTGCTGGCCATGGGCGTGATGCAGATGGTCTGGGTTCTGTACACCACCAAGCGCTTTGGGTGGAGCGAGCTGGATAACGGCCTGTCCCTGGCCGCTGTCGGCCTGACCACGGTGCTGGTCCAAGGGGTGCTGATCGACCGGATCGTCAAGAAGTTGGGGGAACCGCGCACGGCCCTGCTGGGTATCGGTCTGGAATCCACCGCCTATGCCGGCTATGGCGCGGCAACAAGCGCTACCGTCTTTTCCGCTTTCATCCCCATCCATTCCATGAGCGGGATCAGTTCGCCGGCCATACAGAGCATCGTGGCGCGCAGTGTGGGCGCCGATGAACAGGGTTCGGTGCAAGGGGCCTTTGCCAGCATGCAGAGCCTGACCTTTATTCTGGCCCCGCTGATCGGGGCGGAACTGTTCGAGCATTTCACGGCGGAGGGGGCGACGATCCCGATCCCTGGCATGCCCTTCTATTTCGGGGCGGCCATGCTGGCCTTGGCCGGTCTGGTCGCCGCTTGGGCGATGCGGCGGGTGCCGGCCCCCAGAAAGGCTGAACCGGTGACGGAGGCGGTATGATGGTCGATGAATTTCCGGCAACCGGTTTCCTGCGCCATGTCCGGGCCTGCAACCGTCATGATCTGTCGGGCTTCCGGCCCTTCTCCATCGCTGGCGTGACAGTGGGGCAGGTGCGGATCGGCTTCATGGAACGGTTGCTGGCCTTGGGGCCGCCCTTCATCCCGGATGCCGGCGGCCTGTCCCTGCATCCCAGCCTGACCGACGCCCCGTCCCGCACCCGCGCCGTAGCGGCGGCGCTGGACCGGCTGGTGGCGGATAGGACGATCCCGAAGTTACGCCGGGAAATGTATGCGGTGTCCGACGGCTGGGACCGCCCCACCCTGATGGAGCTGGACCGCGCGGCCATCCCCTTCTTCGGGATCACGGCCTATGGCCTGCACGTCAACGGCTTCGTGCGGCGCGAAGACGGTATCCATCTCTGGGTGGGCAAGCGCGCCATGGACCGGGGCGTGGCTCCGGGCCAGTACGATAATCTGGTGGCCGGCGGACAGCCGGCAGGCCTCAGCCTTGCCGATAATCTGGTCAAGGAAGCCTGGGAAGAGGCAGGCTTGCCGGCGGACATGGCGCTGCGCGCCGTGCCCGTGGGGGCCATCACCTACCTGATGGAACAGGAAAAGGGACTGAAGCCCGATGTGCTGTTCCTTTATGACCTGGAACTGCCGTCCGACTTCGTACCCCGCAATACCGATGGCGAGGTGGAGCGGTTCGAGCTGTGGCCCATCGCCCGCGTGGCGCAAAGCGTACGGGACAGCGATGACTGGAAATTCAATGTTAACCTGACGGTGATCGATTTTCTGATCCGCCATGGCTGGCTGACCCCCGACCACCCGGAATATCTGGAGCTTTGTCGGGGGTTAAGGCGGTGACCTGACGGTCACCGCCATTTTGCATGCACCCTCACGCCGGGCGCACCATCCGGCGGCTTGGCTTGCGCGCCCATGGGGGTGCTCGCGCTCAACGCGCCAGCCAACCGGCACAGGTGCCGGTTGGTATCTGCACCTCGTCCCTTTACAGCCCCTTGGACTTCACCAGTTCGGCCAGATTGACCTCTGACCGCGCGCCATAATGGGTGATGATCTCACCAGCACAGATGGCGCCCAGGCGGGCGCAATCGGACGGGCTGCGCCCCTGGGTATAGCCATAGAGGAAGCCGGCGGCGAACAGATCGCCCGCCCCCGTGGTGTCCACGACCCGGGACACTTTCTCGGCGGGAACCGAATAGGTCTCCCCGCCCACCAGGACGGTTGCCCCCTGCTCGCCCCGCGTCAGGACGGCGACTTCCACATGTTTACGCGCCTCGGCGGCGGCACTGTCGAAATCACCGCCGAACAGGGCGACGATCTCGCTCTCATTGGCGAACAGGATATCGACATGGTTCTTCACCAGATCGCGGAAACTGTCCAGGTGGCGGTTCACACAGAACGGGTCGGACAGCGACAGGGCCACCTTCTGCCCGGCCTCATGCGCCAGGGCGGCTGCCTTCAGGAAGGCCTGCTTGGCGGCCGGCGGGTCCCACAGGTAACCTTCCATGTAGGTGACCTTGGATGCCTTGATCACCGCCGGATCGATATCATCGGGCGTCAGGTCCAGGCAGGCACCCAGGAAAGTGTTCATGGTCCGGTGGCCGTCCGGCGTCACCAGGATCAGGCAGGACCCGGTGGGCTTGCCATCGGTCAGGTCAGGCGTGTCGAACACGACGCCGGCGGCGCGAATATCATGGCGATAGACCTTGCCCAGCTGATCATGGGCGACCTTGCCCACGAAAACGCCCTTGCCGCCCAGCGACGCCAGGGCCGCCATGGTATTGCCAGCAGACCCGCCCGACATTTCCAGGCCTGGCCCCATCTTGGCATACAGCGCGTCGGCCTCTTCGGCGCTGATCAGGCGCATGGCGTTCTTCACCAGGCCATTGGCGGTCAGAAACTCTTCGTCGGCCTTGGCGATCACGTCGACGATCGCGTTACCCAGACCCACCACATCATACAAAGCCGCCACGAATGGCCTCCACAAAACAATCAGAATTGGCGGGGAGTATAGGCAGACCGCGTCTTGCGGCAAGTGCCCATGCATCCCCATATGGGTAGCGCTGGTGCATGGGTGCCGATCCGGGCAGGGGGCCAACGCATTGATCCGCGAGTTATCACGCGCCGTTGGGCAACTGCCCGACCCCGCGTTCACCCGTGTGCTGATCTTCTCGGCGCTGGGTGCCGTCCTGCTGTTCGTGGCCCTGTTGACGGGGTTCGGCTGGCTTTTGACCCATACATCCCTGTTCGATATCGGCTGGGTGGAAACGGGCATCGACCTGCTGGGCGGGGTGGCGGCACTGGCGCTGGCCTGGCTGATGTTTCCCGCCGTGATGGTCGCCGTTTCCTCCACCATGCTGGATGGCATCGTCGATGCCGTGGAACGCCACCATTACCCGCACCTGCCCCCGCCACGCCGTATCCCCGTATGGCGCTCTGTGCTGGAGGGGTTGAAATTTCTGGGGCTGGTGGTGCTGGCCAATCTGCTGGCCTTGCCCTTCTATTTCGTGCCCGTGGTCAACCTGTTCGTCTGGTTTCTGGTGAATGGTTACCTGATCGGACGGGAATATTTCGAACTGGTGGCCGTCCGTCGGCTTAACCCGATGGGGGTGAAATTTCTGCGCAGCGAGCAGCGGATGGGACTTTTTGTGGCGGGCGTCATTATCGCCTTTCTTTCGTCGCTGCCACTCGTCAATCTGCTGGTGCCCGTGCTGGCGGCGGCGTTCATGGCCCATCTTGTTGAAGAGATGCGGCGTGATCTTCCGGTCGCTGCATCTGTGTGAACCCCGCCTTTAGCCGATGAGATACAGGGGGCAAGACGATATGTTCCGACGCCAAAGACCGCCCGTGGCCCCAGCCACGCCCACCCCGCCCGAACCGCCGGTGCCGCCCGCACCGCCGTCCGACGCGGGCGGGAACGCCGCCGGGTTCCGCCCGGCGGAACCGGCGGCGGCTGCCAACCCTTCCGCCACGATTGACCCCAGCACCGATACCGGTTCTGAAACCAGCCCGAGGACGACGATGAATACGCCTTTCTCCACCCCGCCCGGCGGCCCGCTTTCTTCTGCTGCCCCGTCGTTGAAGACGGAGATCCCGCGCCGCGTCGTCGATATCCCCAACAGCCCGCCCAAGCGCGTGGCCCCCACCGGTGTAGAGGGGAACAGCCCCTCCACCGCAGAGATGCGCAAGCTGATCGTGGGCCGCGATATCAGCCTGTCGGGTGAGATCGCCGCCTGCGACGTGCTGGTCGTCGAAGGCACGGTGGAGGCCAAGCTGCGCGACGGCCATGTCGTGGAGATCACCGATACCGGCCTGTTCAAGGGCTCTGTCGAGATCGATGAGGCCGATATCGGCGGCCGCTTCGAAGGCGACATCACTGTCCGCGGCACCCTGAAGGTCCGCACCACGGGCCGCATCACGGGCAATATCCGCTACGGCACGCTGGAAGTGGAAAATGGCGGGCAGCTGTCAGGCACCATCCAGGTCCTGAGCGCGGAAGCGGCGGCACCCAAGCCCGCCGCCCCCGCCCCGCAGCCGGCCCCGGTTCAGGTTGCCGCCGCCCCGGTGGCCGAGGTTGAGGAAGAGGAAGTGGTGGGCTGATCCCGCCTTCCGCTTCTGTTGAGAAATGAGAACCCCGCCGGTGCCGCCGGCGGGGTTTTTCATGTGGCGAGGACAATTCAGAGACTTGGCGGGTGCCATTGCTATGTTGTTCGCTAAACGGGTTATCGCCTGCCGGAGCGCGCCCGAATGACCCAACCCTTCCTGTTCACCCCCGCCAGTGCCATGGCCGCCATCGCGGGCCGGACGGGAATTCAGCGGTTTGAATATATGATCCGCCATGGCAGCATGAAGGCCGGACTTTATGCACCACAGGGCCGGGATGAACAGGGGCCGCACAAACAGGACGAGCTATATGTGGTTCTGACCGGCACCGGTACCTTTGAGAAGGCGGGGCAGGCACAGACCTTCGGCCCTGGCGATCTGATCTTTGTGGAAGCCAGGGCGGAGCATCGGTTCACCGGCTTCAGCGATGATTTCACCTGCTGGGCCATTTTCTGGGGACCCGACGGTGGTGAGCGCTGATGTCCTTCACATGCCTGCTTTGCCTGGATCGCTGATCAAGGGGCTTGCATCCGCCGCCGCTTTTGTCCATAAAGCCGGCCACCGCGACGGTCACCCAGACGCCGCGTACAGGTTTCGGGGCCATAGCTCAGCTGGGAGAGCGCTACAATGGCATTGTAGAGGTCAGCGGTTCGATCCCGCTTGGCTCCACCAAATCGAAAAGGCCTCGCTGGAAACGGCGGGGCCTTTGTCGTTTCCGGCCAGATTCAGATGACCGGTCCGGTTGCCGGCAAGGGGACGGGGCCACCGGCCCTGCTCACGGGGTTGCCCCCTTGCCGGCGGCTCCAGATGCTCCCCAGACAGCACCTGTCCGTTGCATTATCGCAAGTAAAAATCCTGGTTTGCGCATAAGTGGCCCCATGCCACTGAGCATGGGCGGCATTTGAACCGTTACATTCCTACCCCTATAAGTACCGGCCAGGGGCGTTACTTGGCTGTCGAAATCCCCCTGCCGAATGGATTAGCCAAAACGAATATGAATTCACGGATCGGCCCCAGGCCGGTCACGGTGAAGCCATGATCAGGCGCGTAAATCCACGAGACAGGGGCGGCAACCATCCTTTATGGATCGAAATAAAATGTCTGGTAGCTTGCGGGCGGGTACGCCCAATGACGATACACTGCTTTCACAGTCGCCGGGCGACACGCTGGCCGGCGGAGCTGGTGACGATATCTATGACATCCTGCATTACGGCACTAAGGTGCGGGAAGAGGCCAATGGCGGCTATGATGTCGTGGTCGCCCATATCGATTATGTCCTCCCCGATTTCGTGGAGGATCTGGCCATGGATTATGCCGCGCGCGGGCATATTCCTAATCCGGCCAGCGCCGGTGCCATCATCGGCATCGGGAACCGGCTGGACAATACCATTGGCGGCAATTCCCTGAACAATATCATCAAGGGCATGGCCGGCAATGACACGCTGCTGGGCAATGGTGGCGACGACAGCCTGGATGGCGGCGACGGCAACGACCTGCTGACGGGCGGGGCCGGCAATGACACGCTCTATGGCGGGGCCGGCAATGATGATCTGGCGGGCGGCCCCGGTGATGATGTCTTCTTCGGCGGCCCCGGTGACGACCGTATCTTCGGCAATGACGGTCTGGACGTCGTCCGCTATGAGGGACGTGTGGGTTTTGTCGGCGGTGACCATGGTTTTGTCCGCGACGGCAATGGCGGCATCACCATCACCAGCGTCAATGGCGACGGCACCGACACATTGACCGGCATCGAACTGGTCGTGTTCGGCCTGGACGTGCTGGTCAACAGCCTGCCCACGCCCGGCACGGCCCGTAACGGCTTTGACGAGAAGCTGTATCTGTCGATGAACGGCGATGTGGCTGCCGCCGTCCGTAGTGGCAACATCGCCAGCGGCCTGGAGCATTTCCGCCAGTTCGGGGAACGGGAAGGACGGGACCCCAACGCCCTGTTCGACACGGATTACTATCTGGCCAACAACAAGGATGTGGCCGCCGCCGTTGCACGCGGGCAGATCACGGCCTGGTCGCATTACAGCAATTATGGCTGGAAGGAAGGGCGCGATCCGTCGGCCTATTTCAATACCCGCGCCTATCTGGAGGCCAATGACGATGTCGGGGCCAGCGGCATGAACCCGCTGCTGCATTTCCTGCATATCGGTGCCGCCGATGGCCGGCTGGCCCAGCTGTCGAACAGCACGCTGGACTGGATCGGTTGATCCGAGTGCCCTGGCTTCCGTTTTCAAACGGGAGCCAGGGTGCCTGATCGGAAATGTAGATATCAATTTTGCAATTTTTTCAATAATGATACAAAAAGACCGTCAGAACCATAGAGATTCCTGAAATAAATAAGTCATGTTTCTATTATTTCCATTTGTAAAAAGCTGTTGATCATTTGCAAAAATGTGCAACATTCGCTTTACAGGGGTGATGATTGGCATGATCGGCCTTTCCAGGACGGGTGCCGGGCAGAGGGGTGCCACGGCGACCGGTCGCATGGAACGGCCCCGTCCGCCATTTCTTGAGAATTGACACATCATGTCTGCGACCACGCGGGCGGGAACGCCCAATGACGACTATCTCTATTCTGAATCACCCAAGGATACGCTGACCGGCGGTGCCGGCGACGACACCTATGACATCCTGCATTACGGCACCGTTATCCGTGAGGAAACGGGCGGCGGGCATGATCTGGTCATTGCCCATATCGATTTCGTGCTGCCCGATTTCGTGGAGGATCTCAGCCTGGAGTATGCTGATCGCGGCCATGTTCCAAACCCGGCCACCCGCGGCCCACTGGTGGGCATCGGCAATGCGCTGGATAACGCGATCCAGGGCAATGCGCTGAACAACACCCTGCGCGGCCTGGGCGGTGACGATGTCGTGAAGGCCGGCGGCGGCCATGATCTGGTCCTGGGCGGCACCGGTCACGATATGCTGCTGGGTGAAAGCGGTAATGACACCCTGATGGGTGAGGCCGGAAATGACGTGCTGAATGGCAGTTTCGGTGACGATATCCTGATCGCCGGCACGGGCGAGGATCGGTTGATCGGTGGTGACGGTCTGGACATCGCCTATTTCGACAGCCCGGCCAGTTCCTATCAGTTCACCTCGGCCAGCAGCAGCCAGGGCCAGTACATGGTCGTCAACACCAAGCTGCCGCAGTTCCAGGAAAGCGCCGATATTCGCGGTGTGGAGGTGGCGGTATTCGGCCTTGATGTGAAACTGCTGACCCCGATCACCCCCGGCACCGGCCCCGCCGGCTTTGACGAGGCTTTGTACCTGTCCCGCTATGGCGATGTCGCGGTGGCCGTGCGCAGCGGCGCCTTCGCCAGCGGCTGGGAGCATTTCCAGCGCTATGGTGAAAAGGAAGGGCGTGATCCCAACGCCCTGTTTGATGTCGATTACTATCTGGCGCAGTACAAGGACGTTGCCGCCAACGTGGCCCGTGGCGAGACCACGGCCTGGGCCCATTTCAACCAATATGGCTGGAAGGAAGGGCGCGACCCGTCGGCCCTGTTCAACACCAAGGCCTATCTGGCCGCGAATGAGGATGTGCAGGCCGGCGGCCTCAACCCCCTGCTGCATTTCCTGACCGTGGGTTCGACGGAGGGACGACTGGCCCAGATCGCCAATTCCGCCCTGGACTGGCTGGGCTGACATTCGACACCCGCGTCCTTTTGTCCCGTGACAGCGTTTGGTACGGGGCGTAGCAACGGGGAATGGCCGTGCCGCTGGATGGGCGGCCATTCCCTTCCCCGCGCAGCCGCTTTCGTTACAGGTGCGTCATGTATGTTGTTTATATGCTTCTGGGCATGCTGGTTGGCCTGCCCTTTGCCGGCGTCTTTTATTACGCCATCTGGATGTTCCTGACCGGCGGCGATGCCGGCGGCGGCGACAGCAGCCCCTTCTGATCCAATTGATGCGCCGGCTGATGGCCCTGATCGTGTCTTTTGCCGCCCTGGTCTCACCGGGTCTGGCGCAGGAGGCGCGCGCGCCAGGCGTCGCGGCGGATGACAGCCGCCAGATCATGGACATCGCCACCGCGCCCTGGAACAGCATCGCGCGGGTACAGACCAATATCGGCGGCAAATGCACCGGCACCGTGATCGGTGCCCGTCTGGTGCTGACCGCCGCCC
The DNA here is from genome assembly GCF_059489915.1 of Niveispirillum sp. CC-CTL257. NCBI lineage: Bacteria > Pseudomonadati > Pseudomonadota > Alphaproteobacteria > Rhodospirillales > Azospirillaceae > Niveispirillum > Niveispirillum sp. CC-CTL257. The sequence continues at coordinate 3,058,451 of NZ_JCAJXE010000001.1, read as the reverse complement.
ATTGCCTGTACAATCCCCGCACCCGCCGCCTGCTGGAGGCGGGGTCTCTGCACATCCTGCTGGGGTATGAGCGGGGGGAATATAAAACCCACCTTACGGTCGACGCCCTGCATGTGCCCCCCGCCTATGACGGGGCAAGGCCAGGCGACAGCGTGCGTCATGACTGGGCCCTGCTGCGCCTGTCCGGCCCGGCCGACGTCCCCGCCCTGCCGCCCGCGCCCCGCGCCGCCGCACCGGGCGACAGTGTGGCCCTGGCGGGGTTCAGCCAGGACCGCGTGCATCTGCTGATGGCTGACCGTGATTGTGCCGTAACGGCGCAGGCGCGGCTGTCGGGGCCGGAAGGCCTTCTGATCTTCCATTCCTGTTCGGCCAGCCGGGGGACCAGCGGCGGGCCGCTGCTGGTGCGGATTGACGGGCAGTGGCGGGTCGGCGGCGTGAATGTCGGCATTACGGCCCAGGCCGGCAATCTTGCCATCTGGCCCCTGGGGCTGGATGCGGCTATCAAGGCGCTTTCCGTACCCTGACGGCGGGCAAGGCTTTCCCCGCATTGCGGAATTGGCCTATAGTCGCTGTAATGCCTTTTCCCACCGTCCGTGGAAAGAACCGCTGCCCATGCCCGACCCGATGTCCGGCGACGATCTCGACCGTTCCTCCATCCTGTCCGTCCCGGTGCAGGTGTCGGTCCGCCTGGGCCGCCGCCGACTTCGCATCAGTCAGCTGCTGCGCATGGGGGCGGGCGATGTGGTGGATCTGGAACGCGTGGTGGGCGACCCGGTCGATGTCTATGTCAATGACCGCATGGTGGCGCGGGGGGAACTGGTGGTGGTCGATGGCCGTCTGGGCCTGACCATCGTGGAGCTGATGCCTCAGGCCACGCGCGGGCGTGAACCGCTGGGCCCCGGCCCCGGTGAATGACCGGGGACGCCATGCATAATGCGTCCAAACGCATCCTGCTGATCGATCCCGATCCCACCTTATGCCAGAGTCTGGCCGAACAGCTGGCGCAGCAGGCGGGCCTGGGCGCCCTACCCGCCCCATCGGCGGAGGCGGCCCTTGCCATCCTGGCCGGTGACGGCGCCGATGCCGCCCTGCTGGATGGCGCGCTGGCCGGCGACGGTCTGATCCCGGCCCTGCGCGCGGGCGGCCTGACCGGGCCATTGATCCTGCTGCTGCCGCCGGGCATGGGCGTGCCGGCGGGCGCGGATGATCATCTGGATAAGCCCATCCGCCTTGGCACCCTTCTGGCCCGGCTGAAGGCGCTGCTGCGTCAGGCCGATGCCGTACAGGCGGCCACGGCGTCCGCCGTGCATATCGGCCCCTACCGGTTCCTGCCCACGGCCAAGCGGCTGGAAATGGGCAACGGCACCGCCATCCGTCTGACGGAAAAGGAAACCCAGATCCTGGATCATCTCTGTCGGCGCGGCGGCATGGCGGCGCGGCAGGATCTGCTGGATGCCGTCTGGGGCTATGGCACCGGGATCGATACCCATACGCTGGAAACCCATATCTACCGCCTGCGCCGCAAGATCGGGGCGGGTCCGGGCCGCGATCCCCTGCTGTTGCGGGTGGATGGCGGTTACCGCCTGACGCTGGAGCCTGTGCCGGCATGACGCTTCCTTCCCGCCGCGCCCTGCTGGCCCTTCTGGCCCTGTCGCCCCTTGCCGCCTGTTCATCGGGTCCCCGACCGGAGGATGAGGAAGGCTTGCCGCCTGACCTGCCACCCCTGCCAGCGGTGCGGCGCATCGTGCTATTCCATGCCAAAAGCGGGGAACGGGCCGATGTGGTCTATTTCTTCAACAATGCCTATGACCCGCGCGCCATGCAGAAGGTGGAACTGCTGTTGCGCGACCGGCGGACAGGGCAGGTGGGGCGCATCGACCCGCTGCTGATGGATTTCATGTTCGACCTGTTGCAGCGCACGGGCCTGCCGCCGTCGACAGAGGTGCAGGTGACGGACGGGTTCCGGTCTCAGGGCACCAATGAGGATCTTGTCCGCAACAATCCCAACGCGGCGCGCGAAAGCTATCACCTGCAAGGCCGCGCCATGGATTTCAAGGTGCCGCTGCTGCCCGGCCCGGCCCTGGCCGAAATTGCGAAAACCATGCAGCGGGGCGGGGCCGCCTATTATCCTTCGACCGGCCATACCCATATTGATACGGGGCCCAACCGCACCTGGAAAACGCGATGAGGCGCTGGCTGCTTGCGCTTGCCATTTTGCTGCCGCTGACCGGGTGCAAACCGGTCCTCACGTCGCGCGTGCCCATCCTGCCCACCGGTGATGCGCTGCCCGCCGGCGCGGTCCCCCGCGACCTGCCCACCGGCACCGGTGATACGTTGACCGTCACCGAGGAAAAGATGCGGGTGGGCCTGCGCTATCTGGTCAGCGCGCCGGGCGGTCGCGTCGGCTCCATCGCGTTTGAACCCGTGCCCGACATTCCACTGACCCGGATCATGGTGCCGGGCGGGGAGGCGCGCGCTGTCTTCCTGGCCCAGGGCCGCGTGACCCAGGCGGGGCTGGAACGGCTGCTGCACGGCACCCGCCACGCCAAGGATCTGGCCCGCACCCTGACGGAAGGGGTGGGCAATGCCGAGGAACGGTACCTCTTTGCCTTCTTCGCCCTGATGCGCCAGGGCACGGATGCCCCACGTCTGGCCCTGGTGCAGTGCGGGGCCAGCCATTCCGGCCAGGAACCCATCGCCAAGGCGTTGCAGGCCCAGGCCGCGCGCCAGGGCCTGAAACTGGACGCCGATGGCGACCTGATCCGCCTGCCCAACCGCGACCTGGCCCTGTCGGTGCTGTTCCAGGGCCTGCGCGACGCCCTGGCCGCCGGCGATTGCCGCGCCGACCTGCCGCTGCAACTGCCTGATCTGTGATTGCGCCCTACCCCATTTGAAGCTGTTTTCGGGTGACCGAAAACAGCGTCGGCAGCGACTGCTGCCGCGCGGCACGTGCCGCGCAAGCCAAGCTGCGAATGCAGCGCCGGCGATTGAGGAACTCAAAAGTTTGCACTGGTGACCGCCATTCGGACCGTGTGGTGGCGCGCTTCATGTGGTAGGGATACGGCGACCGGCTGCCCATTCCTGGGGGCCGGGCCTGGTGCATGCGGAATGGAACTGGTCAGGCCATGACGATGATGAGCGGCACCCCGGCCATCGTGCCGGAGGTGGGGCGCAGCCCCGATCCCGCAGCCGGCGCGCGGCGCCTGCTGGCGCGGTTGCGCGATGTCATGGCGGGCAGCGGGTCCGCGCAGGACCGGCTCGACAAGATCGTGATGACCATCGCCCATGAAATGACGGCGGACGTGTGCTCCTGCTACGTCATGCGGGCGGGCGAAGTTTTGGAACTGTTCGCCACCATCGGTCTGAACCCGGACGCTGTCCACAAGACCCGCATGCGGGTGGGCGAGGGTCTGATCGGCGATGTGGCGGCGCATTCCCGCCCCATCGCACTGGCCAATGCGCCCAGCCATCCCAATTTCGCCTATCGCCCAGAGACGGGGGAAGACCCGTTCAACGGCTTCCTGGCCGTTCCCATCCTGCGCGGGGGCCGCGTGCGCGGCGTGCTGGCCATCCAGCACAAGGACCGCCGGGATTATGACGAACAGGAAGTGGAGACGCTGCAGACCATCGCCATGATCGTGGCGGAGCTGGTGGTCGTGGGCGAACTGGTCGATAGCCGCGAATTGTCGGTGGTCAATGATCTGGTCCTGCTGCCGTCGCGCGTGGAAGGCACCAGCCTGAACCGGGGCGTCGGCATGGGCGTGGCCGTCCTGCACCGGCCACAGCTGACCATCCGCCAGATGGTGGCCGATGACCCAGAGGCGGAGCTGGCACGCCTGAAAGAGGCCGTGACCAGCATGCATTCGGCCATCGATCAGATGCTGATTGCGGTGGGCGAAAGCGACAGCGAACATGCGGAGATCATGCAGACCTACCGCATGGTCGCCGCCGACCGTGGCTGGCTGAACCGCATCCGGGAGGCGATCCGGTCGGGCCTGACGGCGGAAGCGGCCGTGCAGCGTGTGCAGGATGACAATTCCGCCCGCATGGCGCAGGTGGCCGATCCCTATATCCGCGACCGTCTGCTGGACCTGAACGACATCACCAACCGGCTGTTGCAGCATCTGGCCGGAAAGCCTGCCGTGGCGACGGGCGGCACCCTGCCGGATGAATTCATCCTGGTGGCCCGCAATCTGGGTCCGGCCGAACTGCTGGATTATGACCGCCGCCGCCTGCGTGGCCTGGTGTTGGAGGAAGGGTCGGCCTACTCCCATGTCGCCATCGTGGCCCGTGCGCTGGATATTCCCGTCGTGGGTCAGGCCGCCGACATCCTGCGCCGGGTGGAGCCGCTGGATTTCCTGATCGTCGATGGCGACAATGGTCAGGTCTTCGTGCGCCCCGCCGATGATATCCAGGCCGTCTTCGCCGCCAGCCTCGCCGCCCGTCAGCGCCGGCAGGCCGAATATGCAAGGCTGCGCGAACTGCCCGCCGTCACACGTGACGGGCAGGACGTGAAGCTGATGCTGAATTGCGGGCTGCTGATCGACCTGCCGCATCTGAAGACGACGGGGGCGGACGGGGTCGGCCTGTACCGCACCGAAATCCCCTTCATGGTCCGCCCCTCCTATCCGGACGTGGCGACGCAGTTCGAGAATTACAGCAAGGTGCTGGAGGAAGCGGGCGGCCTGCCCGTCAATTTCCGCACCCTGGATGTGGGCGGCGACAAGACCCTGCCCTATTTCCCGGAACTGGGGGAAGAGAACCCGGCCCTTGGCTGGCGCGCCATCCGCATCGGTCTGGACCGGCCGTCGATGCTGCGCAAGCAGCTGCGCGCCATGCTGATGGCGGGGGCGGGCCGCGATGTGCGGATCATGTTCCCCATGGTCGCCACTGTCGCCGAATTCATCCAGGCTCGCCGCATCCTGGACCTGGAGGTCAAGCGTCTGAAGGATGGCGGACATCCAGGTCCAACCGACCTGAAAGTTGGGGTGATGATGGAGGTGCCGGCCCTGCTGTTCCAGCTGGACGCCCTGCTGCCCCTGGTCGATTTCATGTCGGTCGGGTCGAATGACATGTTGCAGTACCTGTTCGCCAGCGACCGCGGCAATCCCATGATGAATAACCGCTACGACCTGCTGTCGCCGGCCCTGCTGCGCGTGCTGAAGATGCTGGTCGAAAAATGCGGGGAGGCGGGGGTTACCCTATCACTGTGCGGGGAAATGGCCAGCAAGCCCCTGGACGCCATGGCCCTGCTGGGTGTCGGCATGCGCCATCTTTCCATGTCGGCCCCCGCCTTTTTCGAGGTGAAAAGCATGCTGCGCTCGCTGCATGTCGGTGATCTGGCCGCCTATATGGATCAGCTCTACCACCTGCCGGTCCGCACCCTGCGGCCCTATCTGAAGGCCTATGCCGCCGATCATGGTGTCCGCTTGGGGTAGGGCCAAACCCCGGGCGGGTGGGTTGCGCAAACCCATCCCCGGTTGCTAAGAGAAATAGCGTAAAGAACAGGGTCAAAGCCGGCGGGGAACCATGGGCGACCAGTACGGACGACAGCAGGATATGCGTGACATGCGCCAGGGCGGTGCCGGTTCGGCGGCAGCGGAGACCGACGCACACCCCGCCCATCCGCCCGGCCCCCGTCATGTCGGTGAGGCGCTGAAGGCCCGGCGCGAGGCGCTGGGCTACAGCCTGCCCGATCTGGCCGCCAATCTGCGCATTCGCCTGAACTTCCTGGAAGCGATTGAGGAGGGGCGCTGGGGCGACCTGCCCGGCCATGCCTATTCCACGGGCTTCCTGCGTTCCTACGCGCAGATCGTGGGGCTGGACCCCGGTGCTGTTCTGCTGCGGTTCCGGCAGGATGCGGCGGGGCATGAACCGGCGCCGGAACTTTACTTCCCCGAACCCGTGAATGAAAGCCGCGTGCCCGGCGGGGCCGTGCTGCTGATCTCCGCCCTGCTGGCGCTGGGTGTCTATGGCGGCTGGTATGTGCTGTCGGCGGCGGATCGCTCGGTGGGCGATCTGGTCCCGGCCCTGCCGGAACGCCTGTCCAAGCTGATCTATGGCGATGGCACTGTTGTGGAGCCACCACCCACGCCGACACCCGTCCTGAACCAGGGGCAGGTGGAAGCGCTTGTCGATGCCGCCCCGCCATCAGCACCGGAGGTCGGGTCGGCCACCACAACCGGCCTGCCCGCTGCCCAGCCCGCCCCTGCTGCTACCGACGCTGGCACCCCCTTGCCCGCCACCGACACCACACCCGTGGCCCAGGGCCCGGCGACGGAAGAGGATAGCGAGGTGCCACAGCTGCCCGACCTGGGCCAGGCCCCCGCCCCGACCACCGCCCCCGAACCCGCCACGCCGGACGTGGAGCCGGTGGCCGCCGGAGAGGTATCGGGCACGCCCGCCGCCCCCGCCGCCAACGCCCCGCCCGCCACCACCGAACAGGTGGTGCCCACAGGCCGCGTCTTCGGTCTGGCGGAAGGCAAGGTCCGCGTCACCATCCGCGCCGTGGAAGACAGCTGGATTGAGGTACGCGACGGCAAGGGCACGCTCTGGGCCTCGCGCGTGCTGCGCCGGGGCGATCTGTTCCGCGCCCCCGACGTGCCCGGCATGGTGCTGAACACCGGCAATGCCGGCGGCCTTGTCGTGTCCCTCGATGGTCGCGACCTTGCTCCGCTGGGTGCGAAGTCCCAGGTATTGCGCAGCGTCCCCCTGGCACCGGAAGCGCTGGCGGGGCGGTAATCCCGACCAACGAAACACACATCTGTCCTCGAAGGTTCACTCATGAGCCCCAACCACGACCCCGCCGCCCACCGCCCCTGGCGTCAGATTCAGCGCCGCAAGTCGCGACAGATCCGGGTCGGGTCGGTGCTGGTGGGCGGCGATGCACCGATTACCGTCCAGACCATGACCAACACGTCCACGGCGGATGCCAAGGCCACCATCGAACAGGTCCGGCGGGCGGAAGAGGCGGGGGCCGATATTGTCCGCGTCTCCTGCCCGGATGAGGACAGCACGGCGGCCCTGGGCGAGATTGTGCGCGCCGCACAGGTGCCCATCGTGGCCGACATCCATTTCCATTATCGCCGCGCGATTGAGGCGGCGAAGGCGGGTGCCGCCTGCCTGCGAATCAATCCCGGCAATATCGGTTCGGCGGAACGGGTACGGGAGGTGGTGCAGGCCGCCAAGGACCATGGCTGCTCCATGCGCATCGGCGTCAATGCCGGCAGCCTGGAACGCGAACTGCTGGAACGCTATGGCGAACCCTGCCCGGAAGCGCTGGTCGAAAGCGCTTTGACCCACGCCAAGATCCTGGAAGATCATGACTTTCGGGAGTTCAAGATCTCGGTGAAGGCATCCGACGTCTTCCTGGCTGTCGCCGCTTATCAGGGGCTGGCGGAGGCCTGCGACTACCCGCTGCATATCGGCATCACGGAGGCGGGGGGCCTGCGGGCCGGCACCGTCAAATCCTCCATCGGGCTGGGCATGCTGCTCTGGTCGGGCATCGGCGATACGATCCGCGTCTCCCTTTCCGCCGATCCGGTGGAAGAGGTGAAGGTCGGGTATGAGATGCTGAAAAGTCTGGGCCTGCGCCGCCGGGGCGTCACCGTCATCTCCTGCCCCTCCTGCGCGCGCCAGCAGTTCGACGTGATCAAGACGGTGGAGGTGCTGGAAGAGCGTCTCGCTCATATCACCACCCCGCTGACCGTCTCTGTCATCGGCTGTGTCGTGAATGGGCCGGGGGAGGCGACCATGACCGATATCGGCTTCACCGGCGGCGGCAAGGGCACGCATCAGGTCTATCTGGGCGGCGTCCCGGCCCACCGCCTGAAGGACGAGGCCATTGTCGACCATCTGGTGAAGCTGGTCGAAGCAAAGGCCGCCGAGGTCGCGGCGGCGACGGTTTAACCCGTCACCACCGCCATTTACCGCCGCCGCCTTGGCGGCTTCGGCATATCCATGCCCGACGGTTCGGCCTCTGCCCGTTCCCGCCTTCGTTCGGGGCGGCCCCGGCGCGACGCTCCCGTGCCCGACCCGCGCCCGCCCGGCATCTCCGTCCCGTCCGGGTTCAGCAGGCGGAAAACCATCGACCCGGTGATGGCGTCCGCCTCCATCAGGCGGATTTTCACTCGCTCACCCAGCTTGAACACACGGCGGTGCCGGCGGCCCAGCAGGCAGTGATGCACCTCGTCATGGTCATAGAAATCATCGGGCAGGGTGGAAACCGGCACAATCCCATCCGCGCCCGTTTCATCCAGGCTGACAAACAGCCCGAAATTGGAGACACCGCTGATCTTGCCGCTGAAGGTCGCCCCCACCCGATCGGCCAGATATGAAGCGACATAGCGGTCCAGGGCGTCCCGTTCCGCATCCGCCGCGCGCCGTTCGGTGCCGGATATCTGCTCCCCGATCTTGTCCAGCTTGCCCATCTCCTCATCGCTGAGGCCGCCATCCCCCAGATGATAGGCGCGGACCAAGGCCCGATGCACGATCAGGTCGGCATAGCGGCGGATCGGGCTGGTGAAATGGGCGTAGCGTTCAAGCGCCAGACCGAAATGGCCGATATTGTCGGGCTGGTACACGGCCTGCGCCTGGGACCGCAGGATGACCGTGCTGATCATCTCTGACTCCGGCGTATCCTTGGCCTTGTCCAGGATGTTGGTGAAGGCGGCAGGCCGCATCACCGTGCCCTTCGCCAGGTTATAGCCCAGCGTCTTCAGGAACTCGCGCAGCGGTTCCAGCTTGTCCAGCGCCGGTTCGGCATGGACACGATAGAGCAGGGGAGTGTCTCGCACCTCCAGCGCCTCTGCCGCCGCGACATTGGCGGCGATCATGAATTCCTCGATCAGGCGGTGGCTGTCGAACCGGGCACGCACCCCGATTTCCGCCACCTTGCCATCCTCCCCAATCCGCACCTTGCGTTCGGGCAGATCCAGTTCCAGCGTCCCGCGCTTGGCCCGCGCCTGCGCCAGCACTTCATAGGCGCCATAGAGCGGGCGGATGACCGGGTCCAGCAGCGGACCCGTCAGATCATCGGGCGCGCCGTCGAACGCTTCCTGCACCTGTTCATAGGTCAGCCTTGCGGCAGAGCGCATCAGGCCACGCACGAACCGGTGCCGCTTAATCCGGCCTGACGCGTCGATCCAGATATGGACGGCCAGACAGGCGCGGTTGACGCCGGGCTTCAGGCTGCACAGCTCGTTCGACAGCGCCTCTGGCAGCATGGGTACGACGCGGTCGGGGAAGTAGCAGCTATTGCCCCGCTCCAGCGCCGATTTGTCCAGCGGACTGCCCGGTGTGACATAGGCGGACACGTCGGCAATGGCGACCAGCAGGTGCCAGCCGCCCGCATTATTGGGGTCCGTATCCTTTTCCGCGAACACGGCATCGTCGAAATCGCGCGCATCGGCCCCATCGATGGTGACCAGCGGGATATCGCGCAGGTCGGTGCGGCCCGACAGGGTGGGTTCCGTCGCGGCCTCCGCCTGTTCAATGGCGGCGGGCGGGAAATGCACCGGGATGCCGTACTGATGGATGGCGATCAGGCTGATGGCCTTGGGCTGGTCAATCCCGCCCAGCACCTCCACCACCCGCGCCTGCTTCAGGCCATGGCGGGAGGAGGGCAGAACCTCCGCCACCACCAGATCGCCAGGGGCGGCATCCATGGCATTCTGGGGCAGGATCACGAATTCCGCCTTGGCCCGCCGGTCGGCGGGGCGCAGGCGGCCGCCATCGGGGCCCAGCTCATAGACGCCCACCATCTGCGCGGTCTGATCCCCGCCCAGCTTCTTGATGGTCCGCCCCTCATACAGGTCATCACGGATGCGGGCCAGCCGGGCCAGGGCGCGGTCCCCCTCGCCCAGGCTCGGGCTGCCACGGCGTTCCGGCTTCATGATGATGCGCGGCGGTTCCCGGTCGGGATCGGACCAGTTCAGGGGCCGGGCGATCAGCTCCCCATCGCCATCCAAGCCCGTCACAATCACCACGCCCACGGGCGGCAGGCTGGCCGGCGGGGCCAGACGGCGGCGCCCGCCCTTCTCAATGGTTCCATCCCCTTCCAGGTCGCGCAGCAACTCCTTCAGCGCGACACGGTCATCGCCATTGATGTGAAAGGCGCGCGCGATTTCCCGCTTGCCCACCGGATAGGGGCTTTCCCGGATGAATTCCAGGACCTGCTCCTTGGTGGGGAAGGGGGCTTCTTTCTTGGGATTTTTCAAGGGGATGATGTCCGCGTGTACAAGATGGGCTGAAGGCAAAAAAATAGGCGAGACGCCGATAGGTTCCTTCAAGAGGAATCAGCGTTCGCCTATTCTATTCCTCGTGGTGTAACAGGGGGCGGATTGGCCCCCCCGCCACACAGGAGCGAGAAGGATGCTTACCGAAACTAAGCAACCCCGTTCCATAGAACTGGTGTTCAAAGGCTTCGGCATCAGCCTGCGCCTTGTGATCCGGTTCTAAGGGGAAGCCGGGACAGTTGGCCCTGTCCTAGCAACCTTCCTGAATATAAGCCCGCCGCCGCCATCTGACAACGGACCGAATCGCTTACCCCGCCTCAGCTATAGCGCTGTTCGGTCCAGGGATCACCCTCATTGTGGTAGCCGCGTTCTTCCCAGAAGCCGGGCCGGTCTTCGGCCACGAATTCGATACGGTTCACCCACTTGGCCGACTTCCAGAAATAGAATTTCGGGATGATCACCCGCACCGGCCCGCCATGTTCGGTCGTGATCGGCTTACCTTCCCAGCTATGGGCCAGCAGCACGTCTGCATCATCGAACACGGACAGCGCCACATTGGTCGTGTAGCCATCATAGGAATGGAAGACGATGTGCTTTGCTTCCGGCAGCGGCTTGACCGTCTCCAGGATATGCTTGGCCGATACGCCCTCCCAGTGATTGTCATAGCGTGACCAGGCCGTGACGCAGTGGATGTCCGACACGTCCGTAAAGGGTGGCTGGCTTTTGAACTGCGCCCAGCCCCAGCTCGTGGGATGGGCCACCAGCCCGTCAATGGTCAGTTCCCACTGATCCAGTGCGATCTCCGGCTGAATGCCCAGATCCAGCACGGGCCAGTTCTTCACCTCCCGCTGGCCGGGGGGCAAACGGTCGGCGCGGGGGGCGGCCGTACCCGTCATCAGGCGGCCTTCCTCGGCCCATTTCTGCTTGGCATCAACCAGCTTGGCGTTGGGCGGGCTTTCGGGCGTGTCGGCGGGGGGCATGGATGGTCCGTGACTTGGTTGGATTGCTTTGCCAGATACATAGCGCGACCGGCGGGCGGGGACGAGGGGTGTTGCGCACATGGCCATTCCCCATGGAACATCGGGCCAGGATTGCTATGTTGGGTGTCGCAACCCGTTCGGTTTTCGGAACAAAAGGCCCGACCTGCCCATGCAGACCCGCCCGATCCGTCTTCTCCTCTCCTGCCTGCTGATGGCGCTGGCCGTGCTGGCGGCCTCTCCCACCCCTGCGCAGGATGCGGCCCCCGCCACGGAGAAGCCCAGCGCCGCCGAGGTTGACCGGCTGATCACCACACTGGAGGACCCAGCCAAGCGCGAGGCGCTGCTGGCGCAGTTAAAGGCGTTGAAGGCGGTGGATAAGCCAGCGGCGGCGCCGGAAACCATGGGCAGCCGCGTGTTGAACACCCTGTCTGACCGGATCGACCTGTTCAGCCAGCAGGTGGCCGCCGCCAGCCGCGCCGTCATCGACGCGCCACACGCCATCCGCTGGCTGAACCAGCAGATGGTGGACCCTGCCAAGCGTGACGCCTGGATCCTGCTGGCCCTGCATCTGGCCGGCATCATCGGCGGCGGCTATGCCGCGCGCTTTGTCATGATCTGGCTGCTGGCCCGGCCACGGGCGGCCTTGGGTGCGCGCCTGCCCGGCGGACTTCTGGCCAAGCTTCTGCTGCTGCTGGCCCGGCTGGTCATCGATCTGCTGCCTATGGCGGCCTTTGCTCTGGCCGGGTTCGGCCTGCTGTCGGCGACAGAGGCACCGCGTGCCGTGCGGCTGGCCTCACTGATCATCCTGAATGCCAGCCTGATCGTACAGGGCGTGCTGGTGGCAAGCCGGGTACTGCTGTCACCGGCCTGTTCCAACCTGCGACTGGCCCGCGTCACGGATGAGACGGCAGCTTATCTGATGATCTGGATTCGCCGCATCACCATCATCGGTGTCTACGGCTATTTCGTGGGTGAGGCGATGCGCGTGCTGGGCCTGCCCGCCACGCCGCATGCCGCATGGTTGAAGCTGGTCGGCTTGCTGGTCACCGCTATGCTGATCGTCCTGATCCTGCAAAACCGCGACGCAGTGGCCCAGACCCTGCGCGGCCAGCCTTCATCCGATCCTGATAACCGCGACAAGGCGTTACGCGATGTCCTGGCCGGTGAAGCGTCGGGGGACGAGCCCTTGCTTGGCCCAAGCCCGGCACAGGCCCGCCGTCTGGCCGCCCTGTCGCTGGTCCGCCAAAGGCTGGCCGATGTCTGGCATATCCTGGCCATCCTCTATCTGGGGGCCGTCTATCTGATCTGGGCGCTGGAAATTGCCGGCGGGTTTGATTTCGTGCTGCGTGCCACCCTGGTCACGGGTGCCGTCCTGATCGTGTCGCGTCTGCTTTCCGAAGGGCTGGACCGGCTGGTGGATCAGGGGCTGAAGGTACCCGACGATGTGCGCACCGCCTATCCGGGCCTGGAGGAACGGGCCAACCGGTACCTGCCCTTCCTGCGCCGGGTAGCGCAGGTGGTGCTGGCCCTGTTCACCCTGCTGCTGCTGTTGCAGGCCTGGGGGGCCGATGCCCTGTCCTGGCTGGGCTCCGACCTGGGGCAGCGGGTGGCCTCCAGCGCCATCACCATTCTGGTGGTACTGACCCTGGCCCTGGTGATCTGGGAAATGGTCAATGGCGCCATCCTGCGCTACCTGAACGCCACCGACGACCAGGGCGTGCGGCTGGTGCGCAGCGCCCGGATGCGTACCCTGCTGCCACTGCTGCGCAATGCCCTGACCATCTTCCTGCTCACCATGGCCGGGCTGATCGTGCTGTCAGAGATGGGGGTGAATATCGCACCGCTGCTGGCGGGTGCCGGCGTCATCGGTCTGGCTGTCGGCTTCGGGGCGCAGACCCTGGTCAAGGATGTGATCACCGGCCTGTTCATCCTGATCGAGGATACGATCAGTGTTGGAGACACCGTCACTGTCGGCGGCTTGTCTGGTGGGGTGGAGGCCATGTCCATCCGGTCCATCCGCCTGCGCGGCTATGATGGGGCTGTCCACACCATCCCATTCAGTTCGGTGACTACCATCACCAACTCCACCAAGGATTTCAGCTTCTATGTCCTGAACGTCACCGTCGATTATGCGGTGGATACGGACAAGGTGGTGGCCGTGCTGAGGGATATCGGGGCGCAGATGCAGGCGGAGCCGGACTATGGCGGCAATATCCTGGGGCCGGTCGAAATCGCGGGCGTCGATGCGTTCCAGGACAGCGCCGTCCTGGTCAAGGGCCGCATCCGGACACGCGCGGGTCAGCAATGGGCCGTGGGCCGTGAGTTCAACCGCCGCATGAAGAAGCGGTTCGACGCCGAGGGCATCACCATTCCCTTCCCGCAGCAGGTGTTGCATATCAGTTCCGGTTCAAGCGCCGTCGCCAATCCCTTCACGGCTGGCATGGATGGTGCCTCACGCACGGATGCATGATGATCTCCACCCAGACCCTGGCCCTTTTCCTGACCACCTGCTTCTTCCTGTCGGCCACGCCCGGCCCCAACATGCTCTCTGCCCTGTCCATGGGCATGCGCCATGGGCTGGTGGGGGCGGCCTGGGGCGGGATCGGCATGTGCCTGTCGTTGGGCCTGCTGGCCGGCCTGTCGGCGCTGGGAGCGGGGGTGCTGTTGAAAACCTCGCCCGTGGCCTTCACCCTCTTCAAATGGGTGGGGGTTGCCTATCTTACCTGGCTGGGGGTTCAGGCTTGGCGGGCACCCATCCGGGATGAAACGGCGGATGTCGATGCCGCCGCCAAGGCCGGGCCTGATCGGCGCGGACATCTGGGCCTGCTGGGCCAGGGCCTGTTCATCACCCTGTCCAACCCCAAGGCCCTGGTCTTCATGGCCGCCTTCTTCCCGCAATTCATCGATCCAGAACGACCGATGGCACCACAGCTGACCATCCTGGTCATCGGCATGCTGATCATCGAATTCGGCTGGATCATGACCTATGCTGTCGGCGGCAAGGGTTTGGCCCTGCGCCTGACGGGCCCGGTGGCGCAGGCTTGGCTGAACCGGATGACGGGCATCCTGCTGATCGGTGCCGGCCTGCTGCTGGCCATGGCATCGCTGTAACCATATGCAGGGTCGGGATTGCTGACTTTCCGGCCCGTTCCTGCTATCATCAATCCCCTTACCACCCGTTCTGCGCCTGCCCGCTTCGAAGCCATTGGCTTTACAGGCGGGACAGGTGTGCAACGGTGAAACACCCTGTGATTTTCTGTTTCACTTGGTTGCACGGACGCGTTTGGGGAGCGCTCCCGACGCCTGAAAAGACCAACCTGATCCTTCGGTCAGGTTGCCCCCCTTTCCAGCCGGCACGCCACACGGCATAGTGGCGCGTTATTGCGGTATCGAACTGACCTATGCGTCACTGTCCCTCGTTGCGTGCCGGGTTGTTCCTAGCCGGTCTGTTGTCCACGTTCCTGGTCGGGTCAATGCCCACCGCCGGGGCGGACGCGGACCCATGGGGTGATTTTCCGGCCATTACCTTCAACGACCTGACGACGATCGATGGCCTGCCCAACGACACGATCAGCGCGGTGGCCCAGGATAAGGCAGGGCTGATCTGGATCGGCACTTTTGCGGGTCTGGCCCGCTATGACGGGTATCGCCTGCATCAATGGGAAAGTGCCGCCGACGATCCCGACCGTCTGCCGGAAATTTATGTCCGCGCCCTGCTGCCCCTGTCGGACGGGGGGATGCTGATCGGCATGGGGGCCGCCGGTCTGGTCCGCTATGATCCCGCGACCGACCGGTTCCGGCGGGTCAGCGCGCAGGACGGGCCGGGGGCGCGCATCTATGCCGTCATGCCGGCCCTGGATGGCGGACGCGACGCGGCCTGGATCGCCGCGGATGACGGGCTGTTCCTGTGGCGGGCATCGGACGACAGCCTGCGCCCCGTGCCGATGCTGGATGCAGACGGCAAGGCTCTGAACGCCAAGCTGTTCGCGGTCCTGCAGGAACCCAATGGCGACCTGTGGGTCGGTGGCATGGGCGGCCTGATGCGCCGCCGCGCCGGGGAGACGCATTTCACCCCGGTCAGGGCCGATGGCCCCGCCGCCGACACGATCAATCTGGAGGTCTGGGCCATCCACCGCGATCGCGACGGGCGGCTGTGGGTCGGCTCGGGCGATACGGGTGCGGCCTATCTGATGCCGGACGGCAGCGCCCATGCCGTGGCGGGCCTGACAGGGCCGGACGGGCTGGCCGGGCGGCGGACCATCCGGTCCATCGTGGATGTGCCCGGCAGGGGCCTATGGATCGCCACAGATGGGGCCGGCCTGATCATCCTGGACCCAGCGACGGGCCGGCTTCGGCAGGTCCGGCATGACCCCGTGCTGCCGGGCAGCCTGAATGGCGACCGGCTGCGCCATATCATGCTGGACCGCACGGGCAATGTCTGGCTGTCCACGGATCAGGGGGTTGAACGTTACGACCCGCATGCCGACCGGCTACGCGTCGTGCCGGCCACGCCGCTGTCGCCCATGGCCCTGTCCAACCCGGAGGTCTATGTCGCCCATACTGACGCGCGATCACGGGTCTGGCTGGGTCTGGCCAATGGCGATGTCGATGTGCTGGACCTGGGTGGTGGTCGGATCGAACGTCTGCACCTGCCGCCACCCAATAATGGCCGCGACGTGCGCGCCCTGGTGCCGCTGCCCGACGGACGGCTGCTGGCCGCCGCGCGCGGTGTGGCCGCCATCGACCCGCTCACCATGGCAATCACGCCATCGGCGATCCCCTGCCTGGAAGGGCAGATCATCAATGTGATGATCAGCCACGGGCGGGAGGTGATTGCCGGCAGTTTCGACGGCCTGACCCGGTTCGACAGCGTCCGCGGGACATGTCAGCGGTTCCGGCATAATGCCGGCGACCCCAAAAGCCTGCCCAACGATAATGTCCGATCCCTGGCCTTCCTGACGGATGGGCGGCTGGTGGTGGGCACGGCGGGCGGGCTGGCCGTGGCCGACGGGCAAGGGGGATTCCGCAATCACCGCCCCGATCCGGCCAATCCCGACAGCCTGTCCCATGCCTATGTCACCGGTCTGGCGGAGGACCGGCATGGTCGCCTGTGGGTATCCACGGCCGGTGGCGGGCTGGTGGTGGCGGATGTGGAGGATCTGGGGGCCGCGCCCCGGTTCCGGTCCGTCCGGCGTCGCAACGGTCTGCCGCATGACAATATCGGCGGTCTCGCCGTGGATGCCAAGGGCCGGGTCTGGTTCACCACCCCATCACGGGTGGGTATGCTGGACCCGCAGACGGGCCGCTTTACCCTGTTCGGGGAGCGCGACGGGGCCAATCTGAAATTCTACGTCATCCGCGACATGGCGGCGGGACCAGGCGGTCACATGCTGATCGGCGGGTTAGGCGGGCTTGCCATCCTGGACCCCGAGGATCACGCCGGTCATGCGCCTCCGGCGCTGCTACGGGTGACCGCGATGAAGGTCAACCATCAGGCGCTGCCCCCCGCACGGCTGCCGGAAACGGGCCGCCGCCTGCTGCTGGACGCCGATCAGCGCAACCTGTCACTGGCCTTTTCCCTGCTGGACTACCGCGCGCCGGGCGACCTGCGCTATCGCCACCGGCTGGATGGATTTGATCAGGATTGGCTTGATAGCGGCACCCGCGCGCCGGAGGCCAGCTACACCAACCTGCCGGCGGGCGACTATACCCTGCGGGTCGAAGCCTCCCAGGCCGGACAGGATACGCCGCTGGCCACGCTGATCCTGCCCATCACCATCGCCCCGCACTGGTATGAGACGCTGTGGGCGCGCCTGGGCATGGCCTTGCTGGCCTTGACCGCAGTGATCGGCATTGTCCAGGCCCGCACCGGTGCCCTGCGCCGGCAGCGTGCGCGGCTGGAGGCGGAAATCGCCGACCGGACCCGTGATCTGGTGGCGGCGAATGCCAGGCTGGACATGCTGGCCAGCACCGATCCGCTGACCGGCCTTCTGAACCGCCGCCGCTTCATGGAGCTGGCCGCCGCCGAACAGCTCCGTGCCGGGCGGCATCAGCGGCCACTGTCGCTGCTGCTGATCGATCTGGACCATTTCAAGCGCGTGAATGATCAGTATGGGCACCGTATGGGGGATGCCGTCCTGCGCACCGCCGCCGCAATCCTGTCGGGTGCCATCCGGGGCTCCGACCTTGCCGCCCGCTTCGGGGGGGAGGAACTGGTGCTGCTGCTGCCGGAAACCGATCTGGCGGGGGCGGCGGGCATGGCCGAACGCCTACGACAGGCCTTCGCCGCTGCCACCACCAGCCTGGATGGCAGCGACGTGCGGGTGACAGCCAGCCTGGGGGTGGCAGCTTGGCGTGGGCCGACGGAAAGCCTGGATGCCCTGATACACCGCGCCGATCAGGCGCTCTACGCTGCCAAACATGCGGGCCGTGATAAGGTGATGGTCGCTGCTGGCACGCCACCGGCTTGAATGGCGGGTTGTCAGCGCTGTTTCGATAATCGAAAACAGCGCCGATGATGGAGGAACCCAAACGACACCATCGCAGCCCCCCCATGACATGGAAGCGTCACACTGGTCTGGACAGCGACCTTCCGTACCGTCATGTTGCGGGCGCACATTGCGGTCTACCGACCTTCCGTACATGCGGGGCGCACCATGCTGAAGGACCTGATCGAAGGGTTCCGGGAATTCCGGCGCACGAATTTCAAGCAGCAGCGGGGCCTGTTCCGCACGCTGGCCTGGGCCGGCCAGAAGCCGAAGGCCGCGCTGATCACGTGCTGCGACAGCCGCGTCGACCCGACCCTGATCTTCGCGGCCCAGCCGGGTGACCTTTTCGTTGTTCGAAACGTCGCCAATCTGGTCCCGCCCTATAAGCCGAACCAAGATTACCACGGCACCTCCGCCGCCCTGGAATTCGCAGTGCGCGAGCTGGGCGTGCAGCTGCTGGTGGTGATGGGCCACAGCCAATGCGGCGGTGTCGCAGCCCTGCCCAAGGACCGCAGCGACCAGAAGTCGGACTTTGTCGATCATTGGATGTCGATCGCCGAACCCGCCCTGACCAAGCTCCGCGAAGGGCAGCCGGCCGGGGCCGAAACCGACCTGCCGGAACTGGAACGCGCCGTGGTCCGGCTGTCGCTGGACAATCTGCGCACCTTCCCCTGGATCGCGGAAGCCGAAAAGGAAGGCAAGCTGATGTTGTGCGGCATGCTGTTCGACGTGGCCGATGCCGAACTGCATGTGCTGGACAATGCCACCGGGCAGTTCCAGCCGGTATCCCCGCCCCGCCCGCGCTTCCATTCCACCCATTCAGCCCTGTCCGCCACCGCTGCCGCCGCCGTCGAAGGACAGGCGGATGGAACCGTGGCCCATACATAATCCGGCCATGATCGGCGGCTAGAACATGTCCATGCGCAAGATCATCCTGGGCCTTCTGGCCGCTGCCGCCCTGTCGTTTCCCGCCATTGCCGCCCCCACCAAGGGCAAGGCCCCGCCGCCGCCCGCCCTGTCGGCGGAGGAAAAGGCACGCCTGCCGGCGGTTGAGGCCTATCTTAACGATATCCGCAGCCTGAAATCGCAGTTCATCCAGTCCAGCGATGATGGTGCCGCCATGGCGACGGGCACGTTCCAGCTGCTGCGCCCAGGCCGCATGCGCATCGACTATGCCGAAAACGGCAATTACATCGTGGCCGATGGCCGCTTCGTCTATTTCTGGGACGCGGAGGTCAAGGAGCAGCAGAACGCCCCCATCGGCAGCACGCTGGCCGATTTCCTGCTACGCGACAATATCCGCCTGTCCGGCGACGTCACCGTGACCCGCCTGGGTCAGGATGACGGCGTGCTGGAGGTGACCCTGGTCCAAACTAAGGAACCCGGCCAGGGCAGCCTGACACTGGTCTTTGAGGAAAAGCCGTTCAGCCTGCGCAAATGGCGGGTGCTGGATGCCCAGGGGCGGACGACAGAAGTAGCCTTGCAGAACCCGCAATTCGGCGTCAGCCTGGACAAGGATCAGTTCTATTTCCGCGAATCCGGCCGTCGCCGGGAACGTGATTAAGCTACGGAGCTTGCCTGATGACCCGTTCCGCCAAACCGCTGGTTGGTCTGCCTTGCGACGCGCGTGAACTGGGTCCGCATCCGTTCCATGTCGTGGGCGATAAATATATCCGCGCCGTCAGCCACGGGGCGGAATGCCAGCCGATGCTGATCCCGGCCCTGGGTGACTGGTGGGAAGTGGAGGGGTTGCTGGACCGGCTGGACGGGCTGTTCCTGACGGGCAGCCCCAGCAACCTGCATACAGGGCTCTATGGCCTGCCCGACGCGATGCTGACCCCGCCACTGGACCCGCACCGCGATGCCACCAGCCTGCCACTGCTGAAGGCGGCCCTGACGCGCGGTATCCCGGTCTTCGCCGTCTGCCGGGGGTTCCAGGAACTGAACGTGGCGCTGGGCGGCACCCTTCACCCGCGTATCCAGGAGGTGCCGGGCCGCATGGACCATCGGGAGCCGAAGGACGCACCGGTTGAGGTACAGTACGCGCCCGTCCATCCCGTGGCCCTGACGCCAGGCGGTGCGTTCGCGCGCATTACCGGCCTGTCAGAGATGATGGTGAATTCCCTGCATCAGCAGGGGATTGACCGGATCGCCGATGGTTTGGCGATTGAGGCCGTGGCCCCCGATGGCCAGATCGAGGGCGTGCGCTATACGGGTGGTCCCGGCTTTGCCATGGGCGTGCAATGGCACCCGGAATGGCGCTTCTGGGAGAACCCGCCCTATGCGGCCCTGCTGTCGGCCTTTGGCGATGCCGTCCGGGCCTATGCGGGTCGGTGACTACACCGCCCCGACGCTGACATAGCTGGACACACCCCTGATATGTTCATCCACCGCCAGACGATGGGAGAGCGGGGGGAAGGCGCGCTGGGTGCAGTCCAGGCGCGGGCAGACGCGGCAATTCACCCCGATGGGCGTGGCCGCCTCCACGTTCGACAGGTCCAGGCCATCGGCATAGGTCAGCTGTGCCGCATGGGCCAGATCGCAGCCAATGGCCACCGCAAACTGCCGCGCCGGCTGTTTCCAGCCGCCGCCGGGCTTCTCCACCGTCCGCACGACAGAGAAGAAGGTGGTCCCGTCCGGCATCCGGGCCAGTTGTGTCTGGATCTCCCCCGGTCGGCGGAAGGCATCATGCAGATGCCAGCGCGGGCAAGCCCCGCCAAAACGCGCAAAATGGAAGCCGGGGGTGGCGCTGAACCGTTTCGACATATTGCCGGCGGGATCGACTCGCGCGAAGAAGAAAGGCACCCCCTTGGCACCGGGCCGTTGCAGCGCCGTCAGCCGGTGGCAGACCTGCTCGTAACTGGCGACAAAGCGCCGGGACAGGATTTCGATATCGTACCGCACCTCCTTCGCCGCCGTCAGGAAGCGCCCATAGGGCATCATCAGGGCCGATGCAAAATAATTGGCCAGTCCCACCCGCGCCAGCCGGCGGGATTCCTCATGGCTGAAAGACCCGCGTGACACGGCGGCATCCAGCAATGCCGCCTGACCCAGCAGGGCCGCCTGACTGGCCAGTTGGAAGGTACGGCCCGCCGGGTCCAGCATTTCGGAGATCAGCACGCGCTTGGAATGCCGGTCATAGCGACAGATGGCACCGCCCATCACATCAATGGGCATCAGGCGCACCCGCACCCCATGCTTCTTCTGAAGATGCGCCGAGAGGGTGCCATAGAGATTGCCGCTGTCCAGATCGCCATCGATCCACAGGCTCTCCGCCGCGATCTCCAGATCGGGGAAATGGTTCTGCTCGGCCTGGAAAAATTCCGACACTTCCTCCTGCGGGAAGGCATGTGCGCCTATGACCTGCAACTTGTCGCGGTCGGCCACCTTCTCCGCCAGCGCACCCAGATCCTCCCGCGCCTCGCGATAGGCGCGGTACATCGACACGATGGCATGGCCCAGATTGGGGGCCGCCGCCGCCACCTCCTTCATATCCTGGGCCTTGATATCGCCTGCCTCGAACAGGGGATCGGCAAACACCTCCCGCAGGCTTGCAACCAGCCGCGTCTCATCATCCTCGGCAAAGCTGGCCATGTCGATGCCATAGACCGACGCGATTTTCAGCAGCAGCGGCACCGTCAGCGGGCGCTGGTTGGCCTCGATCAGGTTCAGATAGGAGGGGGATACGCCAATTTCCTCCGCCATCTGCGCCTGTGTCATCTTCAGGTCGCGGCGCAGGCGGCGGACCTTGTGGCCCAGCATGGCCTTCTTGTCGGACATGGGTCAGCCTTCCTTGCGCGTAATCACCTTCACCTCGTCCCGATAGCGGAACCGAAGGGCGGACCAGTCATCATCAATGGCGATCTGGGTCACCGGGATCATGCCTTCGCGGGTCAGCCGGTCCCATCCCGCATCGCGGGAGAGATCGCTTTTGATCGAGCCACTCTTCTTGGGATGCGCCACCCAGAAGGTCCCGCCGCGTTTGTAAATTCGCAGCATGCGGTCGGCGAGGGGATCAAGGGCCGCGACATCCACGGCAAAGCCCAGCAGCAGGTCGACATCGCCATCAGGCTGTTCGGCTGGCAAACCGATGATTTTCTGAATATTTCCAGGAGCATCAAGCATCCATGCACACCTGCCCGGCTTGAAACCCAGCTTCTCCGCGATGCTTTTCATGGCCAGGGTCCCCGCTGCCTCACCCCATCAATTTACAGACTTTACAATATCACAGCAATCATCATTACAAGCTGTGACAGCAATACTATTTTACGAAATTCACTCTATTGATCATTTTATGTCTCGGGTTCATGTTCATCTCAACGGCGCTGCACTGCACACCAAATGGTGCGGAACAAAAAGCGGCCCGCACGAGACACCAGTGAGCCACACCAGGCCAGGAGTTGAGACATGTCCCCGTTGGACCAGACCCAGAGCATCGATCTCGCCGCCATCCACGCCAAGCGCTATGACGGTATCAAGCGCGACTTCACGGCTGAGGATGTGCGCCGCCTGTCCGGGTCGGTGAAGATCGAGTACACGCTGGCCGAAATGGGTGCCCGCCGCCTGTGGGAACTGCTGCACACCCGCCCCTATGTCCACACGCTGGGCGCCTTCACGGGCAATCAGGCTTTGCAGCATGTCAAGGCCGGCCTGGAAGCCATCTACCTGTCGGGCTGGCAGGTCGCGGCTGATGCCAATCTGGCTGGGCAGATGTACCCCGACCAGTCACTGTACCCCGCCAACTCCGTCCCCGCCGTTGTGAAGCGCATCAACAATGCCTTCCAGCGCGCCGATCAGATCCAGACGGCGGAAGGCAAGGGCGACACCTACTGGTTCGCGCCGATCATCGCCGACGCCGAGGCTGGCTTTGGTGGTCCGCTGAACGCGTTTGAACTGATGAAGGGCATGATTGAGGCCGGTGCCGCCGCCGTCCATTTCGAGGACCAGCTGGCGTCTGAAAAGAAGTGCGGGCATCTGGGCGGCAAGGTGCTGATCCCGATCCAACAGTTCATCCGTACCCTGAACGCTGGCCGTCTGGCCGCCGATGTCTGCGGCACCTCCACCCTGGTGGTCGCCCGCACCGATGCCGAGTCGGCCCAGCTGATCACCAGCGATGTGGATGAGCGCGACCATCCCTTCATCGACCGCAACGACCGCACGCCGGAAGGCTTCTTCCGCATCAAGAAGGGTGTCGGCGTCGATTACTGCATCGCCCGCGCTCTGGAATACGCCCCCTATTCCGATCTGATGTGGTGGGAAACCTCCAAGCCGAACCTGGACGATGCCCGCCGCTTCGCCGAGGCCGTGCACAAGAAGTTCCCCGGTAAGATGCTGGCCTATAATTGCTCGCCCTCCTTCAACTGGAAGGCCAACCTGGACGATGCGACCATCGCCAAGTATCAGGCCGAGCTGGGTGCCATGGGCTACAAGTATCAGTTCGTGACCCTGGCGGGCTTCCACAGCCTGAACCTGGCCACCTTCGAACTGGCCAAGGGCTACAAGGAACGCGGCATGGCCGCCTATTCCGAGATGCAGCAGCGTGAATTCGCCGCCGCTGACCAGGGCTTCACCGCCGTGAAGCACCAGCGCGAAGTGGGCACCGGCTATTTCGACGCTGTGGCCGTCGCCATCTCGGGCGGTACGTCTTCGACCACCGCCATGAAGGACAGCACCGAGACCGACCAGTTCCATTGATCGGTTCCCAGTTTCTCAAATTGATCCGCTGCCCTTCCTGAACAGGGTGGCGGGTCTGCCGGAGGAAGGGGCTGCATCCTTCCCCCAGGCTCTTGGCCCCCCAGGCTGGAACCTTTCCGCCTCCCTCCGCGCTGGATGGGAGGGGGCGGCGGAAAGCCGACGGACGGCGCGATGGATCGCCGACCCCGCCGGATCGTACCGGACCCGGGGCCCTTTCAGACTGACGAACTAGGCGATGGTGGGCGCTCTCTCCCAACGCCTCAAAGTGTGATTGACGGTCCCGATGCTTTCATCAGGACCGTCAATCACACGACGAAACAAAGGCTAGGTCCGGCCCGCACCCGGATCCCGGTCTCCAATCCCAGGATGACAACGCACCGTTCCGCCTCCGCGACAGGGGTGGGCGGTGCGTTGTCATGTCTGACCTCACGCAGCCGTTTCATATCAGGAGACGTTCATGGATGGATACACGCCCCTTGTCCTGGACGATGGGCCGGTCGTGACACCGGTAATCGCAGAGATGCAAGCCGAATGGGTCGCGGTCCGTGCAGGTGACAGCGTAATGTTCGTATGGTTTGGAGAAGAGGACTGAAAGGGGTGGGGTCACCGCGGTCGGCAGCACTCGTCATAATCCCCGCCCCTTTCATACCCACCTGCGGCCATGCCATGCTGGCGACGTCATCACTTCGGACCTGACCGGAGTATTCCATGATCCGCCGCCTGCTGCTTGTCGCCTGTCTGCTGTTGCCCCTGCCCGCCGGGGCGGCACCGGAACCCTATCAGGTCAGCGCCGCCAACGCGCAGGTCGGGTTTTCCATCCGCTATCTGCTGGTGGCGCGGGCGACGGGCCGGTTTACGGATATCGCGGGCAGTTTCAGCTTTGATCCCGCCACGGACGAGGTGGGGGCCATCGATGTCACCATCGGCACCGGCAGCGTCGATACCGGCAGCCCACGCCGCGACCGCGACCTGCAAGGCGATGATTTCTTCGCCACGGCCCGCTATCCGACCATGCGCTTCATCGGCCGCACTGCCACCCGCACCGGCCCCCATAGCGGGCGGGTGACGGGTGATCTCACCCTGCGCGGCATCACGCGGCCCATCGATCTGGACGTCACCCTGGCCGATCACGGCGCAACGGCGTCTACCAGCATCAGACGTAGCGATTTCGGCATGCGGCCGGGCCTGGCCAGCCTGTTTATCGCCGACAGGGTGGATATCCGGATCGAGATCAGGGACCTGCCCGCCGGAACAGCTCCAGCAGGCGGCGGGCCGCCGCCCCCGGCGTGACGCTGCTGTCGGCGGCGGCGCGTTCCAGACCAGCCAGTTCGGCCCGCACCGCCGGATCGGCCTGAAAGGCGCTGATCAGGCTTTCGCGGATTTCGTTCCACATCCAGGCCTGGGCCTGTTCGGCCCGCCGCCGCGCGATGGACCCGTCATCGCCCAGGATGCGGCGGTATTCGCCGATCCCGTCCCAGACCTTGTCGATGCCCAGATTGTTCAGCGCCGAACAGGACAGGATCGGCACCCGCCAGTTGGCATTGGCGGGCCGCAGCAGCGACAGGGCGTGGCGATACTCGGCCACGGCATGGCGGGCGGCATTGGCCAGATCGCCATCGACCTTGTTGACCACAATCATGTCGGCCAGTTCGACAATGCCCTTCTTGATGCCCTGCAATTCATCCCCGCCCGCCGGCGGCAGCAGCAACAGGAACAGGTCGACCATATCGGCCACCGCCGTTTCCGACTGCCCCACCCCCACCGTCTCCACGATCACCACGTCGAAACCGGCGGCTTCCACCAGCAGCATGGCCTCCCGCGTGCGCCGCGCTACCCCACCCAGCGTGGCCCCGGCGGGCGAGGGGCGGATGAAAGCGCTGATATCGCGCGACAGCATCTCCATGCGCGTCTTGTCGCCCAGGATGGACCCGCCTGTGCGTTGGCTGGTCGGGTCGATGGCCAGCACGGCGACCTTGTGTCCCTGGCCGATGACATGCAGGCCGAACGCCTCAATGAAGGTGGATTTGCCGACACCGGGCACCCCGGAAATGCCGATGCGCACGCCCTTGCCTGTGTATGGCAGCAGGGCGGCCAGCAGGGCCTCGGCCTGTTCGCGATGATCGGGCCGGGTGCTTTCCACCAGCGTGATGGCCTGTGCCAGGGCGCGACGGTCACCGC
This sequence comes from Niveispirillum sp. CC-CTL257, assembly GCF_059489915.1. NCBI lineage: Bacteria > Pseudomonadati > Pseudomonadota > Alphaproteobacteria > Rhodospirillales > Azospirillaceae > Niveispirillum > Niveispirillum sp. CC-CTL257. The sequence continues at coordinate 3,032,876 of NZ_JCAJXE010000001.1, read as the reverse complement.
GGCGGATACGCTCGGCAAGGTCGGCGATGGGCATGGGCAGGGGCTCCAGGCGGCAACGGGGCCGGCACTGTGGAACAGGCGGGCGGTCTAGTCAAATCGCCAGGGGGTGGGCGTGGTTTCTACGCCTTTTGTGTGTGACCATCGGCAGCGCTTTGCAAGCGGCGGGAATCCATGTGATTCTGGATTTATCCACCGCTCCACCCACAATCGGCCCCCACGAAATCCACCGGCCTGCCCCCAGATTTATCCCCAGGACTGCGCCCATGACCGCCACCGTCCAGACCAGCCACAGCCCGGCCCGCCCCATCGCGGCCCTGCCGCCGCTGCGCCGCTGGCTGACCCGGCTGTTCCGCCGCCGTCCGCAGACCTACCCGCCGCTGGCCGGCGTGTCGGCAATGGTGAATGAACAGGTCCTGGCCGTGACAGAGGTCAACAGTGCCGGCATGTGCGTGGTGGGCTATCGCGGCCTGCTGAACCCGCAGGACCGGTTCAGCTTCGTCCTGACCCTGGGCGATTTCGACATTGCCGGCGACGCCGTCGTCGCCTGGCGCCGCCATGGCGGCCTGGGCGTGGCCTTCTACGACCTGTCGGGGGCGGAGCGGGAACGGTTGGGCGGGTGGTTGGAGGGCCGTGCGGATTAAGCCGCCGTCTCCTGCTGCTTCGCCCACAGCGCCGCATAGGCCCCGCCCTGGGACAGCAGCGCCGCGTGGCTGCCGCGCTCGGCGATACGCCCGGCTTCCAGCACGATGATCTCGTCCGCGTCCACGACCGTGGACAGGCGATGCGCGATGACCAGGGTGGTGCGACCACGGGCGGCGAGGCCCAGCGCCGCCTGGATCTCCCGCTCCGTATGGGTGTCCAGCGCCGATGTCGCTTCGTCCAGGATCAAGATGGGCGGGTCCTTCAGCAGGGTGCGGGCAATGGCCACGCGCTGCTTTTCCCCGCCCGACAGTTTCAACCCGCGTTCGCCCACCATCGTGTCCCAGCCATCGGGCAGACCATTGATGAAATCACCAATCTGCGCGGCCTCAGCCACCCGTTCCAGATCAGCCTGGGCCGCACCGGGGCGACCATAGGCGATGTTGTAACGGATCGTGTCGTTGAACAGCACCGTATCCTGCGGGACGATGCCGATGGCGGCGCGCAGGCTGTCCTGCGTCACGTCCCGCACATCCTGCCCATCGACCAGCACCCGCCCGCCCGTCACGTCATAAAACCGGTAGAGCAGCCGCGACAGGGTAGATTTCCCGGCCCCCGTGGGCCCGACCACGGCCACCGTGTGCCCCGCCGGCACCGTGAAATCCAGGCCTTTCAGGATGGGACGGCGGGCATCATAGGCGAACTCCACCCCCTCGAACCGGATTTCCCCGCCCTGAGCCGACAGCGGTCGGGCATCGGCAGCATCCTCCACTTCCCGGTTCACGGATAGCAGCTCGAACATCCGCTCCATCTCGTTCAGCGATTCCTTGATGCCGCGATAGACGAAGCCGAAAATATTCAGCGGCTGGTAGAGTTGCAGCAGATAGGTGTTCACCAGCACGAAATCGCCGATGGTCAGCTCGCCCCGGATGATGCCGCCCGCCGCCATCCACATGACGCTGACCACACCGCCCGCAATGATGATCCCCTGCCCGACATTCAGCAGCGACAGCGAGGATTGCGTGCGCACTGCCGCATCCTCATAGGCGCGCAGCGCCTTGTCGTACCGCGTCGCCTCGAACCCCTCATTGCCGAAATATTTGACCGTCTCGTAATTCAGCAGACTGTCGATGGCCTTGGCGCTGGCCCGCGTATCGGCGTCCAGCATGTCGCGGCGGATACGGGTGCGCCAGTTGGTGACGGCAATCGTGTACCAGATATAGCCGGCGACGGTCGCAAAGGTGACGGCGGCGAAGCGGATATCGAACAGATGCCAGAGGATGCCCGTCACCAGCAGGATTTCCAGCAAGGTGGGCAGCACATTGAACAAGGACGTGCCCAGCAGACTGTCGATGGCCTTGGTCCCGCGTTCCACCACGCGGCTGAGGCCCCCCGTCTGCCGCTCCAGATGAAAGCGCAGGGACAGCGAATGCAGATGCCGGAAGACATTCAGGGCCGCCACCCGCATGGCCCGCTGGCTGACCCGTTCAAAAATCGCGTCGCGCAGTTCGCCGAACGCCAGGCTCAACACCCGTGCCAAGCCATAGGCCAGGATGAAACCGACCGGGATCGCCACCGCTGGGCTGGCCGCCAGATTGCCGCCCGCCGTCAGGGCATCGACCGCGCCCTTGTACCAGATGGGAACGGAGACATTGGCCGCCTTGGCCGCCGCCAGGAACAGAAGCGCCGCGACCACCCGCACCTTGATCCCCGTCTGCCCGACCGGCCAGAGATAGGGCAGCAGCGCTCGCAGCACCTGCCCATCGCTCAGGCGCTTGGATCGCTGTGAAGGCTCGTGGCTGCCATTGGGGCGGTCGTGACGGCGCATGATGATCCGGGGATGGGGGCAAGGCGGGAAGCGATCATATGGAGGGAAGCCGGCAAATGACAGCGCGGGGCTTTGGCATGGCTGGTATTTGACCGCGCGCCTTGGCTATTCTGCACCCCGGACCCTTTCCCAGCCCCGGACCCCGCCATGCGCAGCGATTTTCCCAACCTGTTCGTCTTCGATCACCCGCTGATCCAGCACAAGCTGTCCTGCATGCGGGACAAGACGCGGTCGACCATGGGGTTCCGGCAATTGCTGCGCGAGATTGCGCTGCTGATGGGGTACGAGATCACGCGCGATCTGCCGCTGACCACGCAGGCGATCGAAACCCCGCTCTGCCCCATGGACGCGCCCGTGATTGAGGGCAAGAAGCTGGCGGTGGTGCCCATCCTGCGCGCCGGTCTGGTGATGGCGGAAGGCTTGATGGAACTGGTCCCCGCCGCACGCGAGGGGCATATCGGCCTCTACCGCGATCATGAAACCAAGCGGCCCGTGGAATATCTGGTGAAGCTGCCGGACCCGGAGGGCCGCCTGTTTATCCTGGTCGATCCGATGCTGGCCACGGGCCATTCGGCGGTGCATGCCGTCGATGTGTTGAACCGCCATGGCGTGCCCGACAGCCAGATCCGCTTCATGGCCCTGGTATCCGCCCCGGAGGGCGTGCGCACCTTCCACGCCGCCCATCCCGATGTGCCGGTCTATACGGCGGCCCTCGACAGCCACCTGAACGAAAACGCCTATATTGTGCCCGGCCTGGGCGATGCCGGCGACCGTCTGTTCGGGACCAAGTGATCAGCAGGTGCTGATATAATCGGCCAACCCCGATGCCAGCAGGTCAAACACAACACGGCATCGGGGTGTGGCCTTCAAATCTTCGTGCATCACCATAAAAACCGGCAGGGACAGCGGGTCTAACAGGCCGGACAGGACCGGCAGCAGGTCGGGATCGCGCGCGGCAATGCCCGTCTGGCAGATGCCGATACCGTAGCCGGCGCGGATGGCGGCCAGGGCAGCCAGATCACTGTCGGTTTTCAAGGTAAAGCGAAGATCGGCCAACAGCGGCAACGCCTGTTTGGCTACCCGCACGAAGGGTGCATCCTGGTCGGGGCCGATCAGGGCGTGGCCGTGAAGCGCCGCTGCGTCTTCCGGCAACCCCCAGCGCGCGGCATAGCGGCGATGGGCGAACAGGCCCAGGCGGATGGCACCCAGGCGGCGCACCAGCAGCACATCCTGTGCCGGCTCCACCATTCGCACCGCGATATCGGCGTCGCGGCGCAACAGATCCTGCACCCGGTTGGATAGCTGTAACTCCACCACCAGATCGGGGTGCCGTTGCCGCAGCTCCGCCAGAATGGGGGGCAGCACCTCGGCCCCCACCGCCTCGCTGGCGGTCACGCGCACGGTGCCGCGTACCGCCCCTCCCTGACCGCCCGCCGCGCGGCGCAGGGCCGCAACCGTGGCCGCCAGATGATCGGCATAGGGTGCGATTTCAAACGCCGCCGGCGTGGGCAGCAGCCCGCGTTGCGAGCGGGTGAACAGGGTCAGGCCCAGCCCCTGTTCCAGGGCATCGATATGGCGGGTCAGGGTCGGCTGCGTCAGGCCCAATGCACGGGCCGCCGCCGACAACGAGCCTTCACGCAGCACAGAGGCGAAACTGCGGTAGAGGTCCCATTCGGGATCGGAGCGATTATTCATCTATTTTCGTATGGTATGACCAAGTATTTGTCGAATTCCGTTTAACACGGGCGCGGTCCAAAGTCTCCCCATCAACGTGATGGAGGTCATGATGCGGACGAACGGAGCAGCCCTGATCCTGGGGGCCACGGGCGGTGTGGGTGGAGAAGTGGCGCAGCGGATGCTGTCGCGCGGTTGGCAGGTGCGCGCCCTGCACCGTGATCCGCACAAGGTGGCAGGTCTGATGCCGGGCCTGGAATGGCGGCAGGGTGACGCCATGGATGCCGGCAGCGTGGTGGGGGCTGCCCAAGGGGTGGATGTCATTCTGCACGCTGTGAACCCGCCCGGATACCGCCGCTGGGCCGAACTGGTCCTGCCGATGATCGACGCGTCTGTCGCGGCGGCGCGGGCCACAGGCGCACGGCTGGTCCTGCCCGGCACCATCTATAATTTCGGGCCCGACGCCGGCACCTCGCTGACGGAAGATGCACCGCAGAATCCGGTGACCGAGAAAGGCCGCATCCGCGTGGCGCTAGAGCATCGGATAAGGCGTCTGGCCGATGACGGGGGCCGTGCGCTGATCCTGCGGGCCGGTGATTTCTTCGGGCCGCGTGCGGGCAACAGCTGGTTTGCGCAAGGCATGGTCAAGGCGGGGCAGCCGGTCAAAGCCGTCACCCTGCCGGGCCGTCCCGGCATCGGCCATCAATGGGCCTATCTGCCTGATCTGGCCGACACAATGCTGGCATTGCTGGACCGGGAGGGCGACCTGCCGGCCTTCGCCCGGTTCCATTTCGCAGGCCATTGGGATGCGGACGGGATGGCAATGGCCGATGCCATCCGCCGCGTGACGGGAACGCCCGACCTGCCCGTGAACCGGCTGAACTGGCCCCTGGTCCGGCTGGCCGGGCTGTTCATGCCGATGATCCGGGAAATTGCCGGCATGCGCTATCTCTGGGAACAACCGCTGCGCATGCCGGGCGATAAACTCACGACCTTTTTGGGCCGCGTGCCGCACACGCCGCTCGACCGGGCCGTCGCGGACACGTTGATGGGCCTGGGCTGCCTGCCGCCTGTCGATCAGGCATTGTCGCCCGGCGGGCGCCACTTGCTGTCGGGCAGGGGCAGGTCGCCCGCCTGATCGCCGCTGCCGGGGCGCGACACATCCTCATACTCGACATCGATCACGGGATTGCCGCCGCGCGGCGACGGGCGCGACCGGACCGTCTGGCCGTTGACCTGCATGAAGATGGTCATGCGGGCCAGCAGGGCATTGCGCACCGGGGGTAGGAACAGGATCAGGGCCAGGATATCGGTGATAAAGCCGGGGATCAGGAACAAAATGGCGGAGAAGGCCGTACAGAGCCCGCCAAACATCTGGCGCATCGGCTCCGTCTCGCCGGTGCGCAGCCCCATCTGGGCCCGGCGCACGCTTTCCAGGCCCGTCCGTTGCAGCAGCAGGACGCCGATAACCCCCGACAGCACCACCAGCAAAACCGTGCTGATGGCCCCCAGTTGGGACCCGACCCAGGCGAAACCCGCGATTTCCAGCAGCGGAAGCAGCAGCAACGGAAGGAGGAAACGCATGGCTGTCCTTGCTCTTTGACGATTGAGAGCCTATCTAACGGACAGGCTTTCATAAATTAACGCCCCGGCGGGCGGATGGCGAGAGGATGCCACCCGCATCAGATGGTGTAGATACCCGGCCGGGCGCAAGGGCAGAAATGGGTGATGCGATGGGCGGCGGCTCCGTCTGGCTGGAAATTCTGATTTTCGCGATGGTGGCGGCGTTCTTCATCTATCGCCTGCGCAATGTGCTTGGCCGCAAGCATGGGGAGGAGCGGGAGCGTCCCAATCCCTTCACCCCGCGCGACAATAATGGTGCCACCGGCCCCACGGTGGAGGGCGACAATGTCATTCCGCTGCCCGGTCGCGGCCCCGCCCCCGATCTGTCCGACCTGCCGGACCCGTCCGGCCCCGTCTCGCTGGAAGATGGCCTGCGCCTGATCCGCGCCGCCGATCCCAACTTCAACGAGCGGACCTTCCTGCAGGGTGCCAAGGCCGCGTTCGAAATGATCGTGAAGGCCTATGCCGAGGGTGACACACCCACCCTGCGCCCGCTGCTGGCCGATGATGTCTACGACCGGTTCGCCGCCGCCATCCGCGACCGGCAGGCGGCGGGTGAGACGCTGGATAGCCGCATCCATTCCTTCGAAGCCGTGGACCTGTCGGCCGCACAGCTGGATGGCCGCACGGCCCGCTGCACCGTCACCTTCACGACCCGCCAGACCCATGTCACACGCGACGCCGCCGGTGCGGTGGTCGATGGAGATGAGAGCCGGCCCGAAGAAGTGGTCGATATCTGGACCTTCAGCCGCAATACCCGCGCCAGCGATCCGAACTGGCACTTGTCTGAAACCCGCAGCGGCGGTTGATACCGCCCTGCCGCCCGTCCTTCCGGGGCGCCCCTTGCCGGGCGCCCTTTCCATGTCCGCCCCATGGATTGCCCAATGCGCCGTCATTCCCTTGCCGCCCTGTTCGCCCTTGGCCTGCTGGCCGGCTGCGCCTCGCAACCGGCCAAGCCGCCCGCCACGCCATCCACCCCGGCGGAGGCTGAGAAGCCCGCCGCGCGCCTGACCCTGCGTCCCGCCAGTTTCAGCGACCTGCCCGGCTGGTCCGTGGACCGCACCGCCGATGCGCTGCCGGCCCTGTTGAAAAGCTGTGACAGGCTGGTGAAGCAGCCGGGCGACCGCGCCCTGGGGCCTGACGGCATGATGGGCCGGATCAGCGACTGGACCGGCCCCTGCGCCGCCATCGCCAAACTGCCGGCGGGTGACCATGTTGCCCTGCGGCGCACCATCGAAAGCCTGTTCCAGCCCTGGGTCGCCACTGACAATGGCGACGCCGAGGGCCTGTTCACCGGCTATTACGAAAGCGCGCTGCGCGGATCGTTCAAGCGTCAGGGCAAGTACCAGACCCCGCTCTACAAGCGTCCCGCCGATCTGGTGATGGTGGAGCTTGGCGAATTCCGCCCCAACCTGAAGGGGGAGCGCATTGCGGGCCGCGTGGTCGATGGTCAGCTGAAACCCTATGCCGACCGCAAGGCGATCGAGGCCGGTGCCCTGAACGGCAAGGGTCTGGAACTGCTGTATGTCGATGACCCGGTTGATGCCTTCTTTTTGCAGATCCAGGGATCGGGCCGTGTGACCCTGCCCGATGGCAGCCAGATCCGCATCGGCTATGACGGGCAGAATGGCCAGCCCTATTTCGCCATCGGGCGGGAGCTGGTGGCGCGCGGTGCGCTCGCCAAGGAAGACGTGTCGATGCAGTCGATCCGCGCCTGGCTGGAGGCGAACCCGGCCCAGGCGGCGGCCGTCATGAACACCAACCCATCCTATGTGTTCTTCCGTCGGCTGGAGGGGGAGGGGCCGCTGGGCGCGCAGGGTGTGGCCCTGACGCCGGGCCGCTCGCTGGCCGTGGACCGGACCTTCATCGCCTATGGCGTGCCCCTGTGGCTGGACGCGCAGGACCCGCTGGACGCCAAAACCCGCATCCGCCGCCTGATGGTGGCACAGGATACGGGCGGCGCCATTCGCGGGCCTGTGCGCGGCGACGTGTTCTGGGGCCATGGGGCCGACGCCGAACAGCGCGCCGGCCTGATGAAAAGCCCCGGCCGTTACTGGCTGCTGCTGCCCAAGGGTGTGACGCCGCCGATCTCCTGATCCGTGCCGCTCACGCGGCGCGAAGCAGGTCCATCAGAATATCCGCCTCTGCATCGATGATACGGGCATCCAGCTCGCGGCGATCCACCTCCGCAGCCGGCGGCGTACCACCGGCAAGCCCATAGCGGCGGTCCAGCTTGGCCAGCAGGCGGCGTTGCCCGTCGTCGGTCAGTTCCAGGGCCTGACGCTGGGCCCGCGCATCCCCCACCTGGTTCAGCCCCGCCAGGGCATGCAACCGCAACAGACCGCCGACAGCCCGCCCCGCCCCGCCCCTGAAATCCGCGATCACGACATTGTCCAGCGCCGCCTGATGCGCGCCCAGCGCGAGATCGGCAACGACAAGCGCGGTTTGATAGAAAGGGCGCGAGGCGAACGGGCACTGCTCCAACCCCTGCGCCAGCATGGTCCGCGCCCGCGCCACCTGCCCGTCGCGCAGGTAACTCATGGCCAGGATGTGATAATCGACCCAATCTTGTTCGGTTACATAGGCCGGCTTCGTCAGCAAGGCGTGAACCTCGGCAAAGGCCCGCCGCGCCATCAGCGTCGTGGCCAATCCGGCGCGGGCATAGCCATCCTGCGGAAACCGTTCCATCACCTGCCGATATGTCTCTTCCGCTGCATTCATTCGCCCCTGCTGACGCAGCGTCTCCGCAAGGCCATTCAAGGGAACAGCATTCTGCGGGAAAAGATCAATCGAGCGACGGTAGATATCCTCCGCTTCCCGCAAGCGGCCCTGCTGACGCAGCGTCTCCGCAAGGCCATTCAAGGGAACAGCATTCTGCGGGAAAAGATCAATCGAGCGACGGTAGATATCCTCCGCTTCCCGCAAGCGACCCTGCTGACGCAGCGTCTCCGCAAGGCCAGTCAGGGGAAAAGCATCATGCGGGAAAAGATCAATCGAGCGACGGTAGATATCCTCCGCTTCCCGCAAGCGGCCCTGCTGACGCAGCGTCTCCGCAAGGCCAGTCAGGGGAAAAGCATCATGCGGGAAAAGATCAATCGAGCGACGGTAGATATCCTCCGCTTCCCGCAAGCGGCCCTGCTGACGCAGCGTCTCCGCAAGGCCATTCAAGGGAACAGCATCATGCAGGAAAAGATCAATCGAGCGACGGTAGATATCCTCCGCTTCTCGCAAGCGGCCCTGCTGACGCAGCGTCTCCGCAAGGCCAGTCAGGGGAACAGCATCATGCGGGAAAAGATCAATCGAGCGACGGTAGATATCCTCCGCTTCCCGCAAGCGGCCCTGCTGACGCAGCGTCTCCGCAAGGCCAGTCAGGGGAAAAGCATCATGCGGGAAAAGATCAATCGAGCGACGGTAGATATCCTCCGCTTCCCGCAAGCGCCCCTGCTGACGCAGCGTCTCCGCAAGGCCAGTCAGGGGAAAGGCATTCTGCGGGAAAAGATCAATCGAGCGACGGTAGATATCCTCCGCTTCCCGCAAGCGGCCCTGCTGACGCAGCGTCTCCGCAAGGCCAGTCAGGGGAACAGCATCATGCGGGAAAAGATCAATCGAGCGACGGTAGATATCCTCCGCTTCCCGCAAGCGGCCCTGCTGACGCAGCGTCTCCGCAAGGCCATTCAAGGGAACAGCATTCTGCGGGAAAAGATCAATCGAGCGACGGTAGATATCCTCCGCTTCCCGCAAGCGCCCCTGCTGACGCAGCGTCTCCGCAAGGCCAGTCAGGGGAAAGGCATTCTGCGGGAAAAGATCAATCGAGCGACGGTAGATATCCTCCGCTTCCCGCAAGCGACCCTGCTGACGCAACGTCTCCGCAAGGCCATTCCAGGGAACAGCATTCTGCGGGAAAAGATCAATCGAGCGACGGTAGATCTCCTCCGCCAGATCAAGGTGCCCGATCCGTCGCAAAACCTCGGCCCGGATGCTAAACACATGCGCATCGACGGGCAGCAGCTCGACCACCGCTTCCGACAGCATATCCGCGACCGCCACCTGCGACAGGTCCAAGGCACCGCTCACCACGCGGCACAGGCTTTTGGCGATATGTTCCTCACGGCTGGTGTTGCGCTGGTCGCGGATCAGATCGGTCAGGAAGGTCCAGAACTGGTCGATGCGGCCACGTGTCAATTGGTCGAGAGCGGCGGCGATCTGGCGGTCGATGCGCTTGATATCCGCCGGACGGCTCGGCACCGGCCAGTCCCGCAGCAACTCGCGCCATGCTTCGGCGGCTGGGGCCGCAGGTCTCGTCTCGTCAATATCCTCGTCCGCGTCCAGCGTCGGCTTTGACTGATGGCCTTTACGCGGCTTCGCTGGTTTCGGCTTGCGGTAGCGGTCGGCCTCGCCATCATCCCGCATCGCATCGTCATCCCCTGCCGATGCCGGTTCAAGACAGTCAAAGGCGGCGTAGATCACGTCCTTGAGGGTCTGTGGCAGGTGCCGGCCCTGCCCACCGGGAGAATCGGCCAGCTTATAGGCACCGTACCCTGGATCGCCGTCATCCGTGCAGTGATCGAACAGCACCTGGCCGGCATCCAGCACGCTCTCCACCGGTTCGGTGGCATAAAGGGGGGCCAGCCGCTGCCGCACCACGGTCCGCATGCGGGCGACAATATCCCGCCGTTCACGAATCTGGCCCAACAGGGTCGCCATGGCTGTGCAATCGCGCCCGCGCGCCTGGGCCAGGGTGCCCGACAGATCGCTATCGTCCGGCAACGGCACCAGCATCAGGCGCAGGCGCACATACCGGGCCGGATGCGTATCGACCAACCGCCGCTCCACCCCGGCGATGGCGCGCGCCCGCCGGGATTCCGACGCCTGCGGATCCACCGCGACTCGCAGAAAGTGCCAGGCATTATGGGCGCGATAAAGCTGGCACACCAGTCTTCCCAGGCTGTCCACGTCGGTATCACGTTGAACAAAGCCCAGCGCCCCTTCTTCACCGGACACCAGCAGGTGATGCGGGTCGACGCTGACCGGCTGCTGCGGACTATGTTCCGGCAATACATAGCACTCATCGCCGAGATGGAAGACGGCGATGCCTATATCCTCAAATATCTCTGCTGATTCAATTTTCATCGTACCAGCACCATTCAACTTTATTTTCTTTCATTTTTTCAATGGCATCGGCCAGGACATCGTCATTCTCATCATTGGAGGCTTTTGACGGCGCATGTATCTCCCGAACAAACTCTATTCCAAATGAATCATAGATGCCGATCTCGACAAACCTGTCGAGTTTGCGCGCCTTGATCCCCTCGCCCTCACCGGGAGAAAGGATCAACGCGTCGAAATCACCGCTGTTCATTCCCGGCGCCAAATCCGTTGCATGCTTGGCCAGGGCCAGCCGATGCCGGTTGGCCCAATCCGCCCGATATCCCCTCGGTGCCTGCTGAAACGGAAAGGGCGAGTCATCCGCAGCTTTGCAGCAATGTTCCGTCACGAAATGATAGGAATTACGTTCAAGCAGAGAGCCACGTGACTCGACCAGTTCGGACTTCAGAACCATTGTGACAGGGCCGTAGGATGGCAGACCCCGTGCATCCAAGGCCATCGCCGCGAAACGCAACTTACGCCCATATTCCGCATAGGCATAGCCGTCCACCATTTGGCGATTCTGATTGGCTATTATTGAGGGTGGATCGTCAATTTTTGCCTGTTTTCTTTCGTAATAATTTAGATATTTCTCTCCACCCACCACCATGTTTTTAATAAAACCATAATGCGTATTGATCACCGCGATGGCCCGCTGCTGCACCGCGTGCTCGAACTGCGATCCCAGATCTTGCAGATTCAGCCCCGCAAGACTGGCCTTTGCATCCTGATAACGTTGGTCCAGCGCCTCAACCTCCTCGGGGAGGCGTGCAGCCCTGACATTCAAGGTTCCGCAGCGGTGACCGTACTTGCAAAGATGCTTGTCCTCGGACACGAGTTCCTGGCATGGGCCGTTCGCTGTTCGTGCGGAACATCGCTCTTCCGGGGCTGTGGCACCTTTCGACATTGGACCTTCGCGTATCGGTACGGGAAAGAAAGTCTGACTACCCAATCTATCCTATCCAGGGTGGCTTGTTCTCGCAATGGTGATGGCTGTGTCGGGCGCGGGGAATAGTCCCCTTGCCAATCCCGTCATTCCACCAAACTATTGTGCATGGAATTGACGGCCGCCCCTTCCCCACCCCCGCTGATGCGCGTCCGCCCCGTGCTGGCGCATCTGGCCGCCGGTGCCCTGCTGCTGTTGGCTCTGGCGGCGGGGGTGGGGCCGTTGCTGCTTTTGCCGGGAACCTATGCGCTGTTCTGCCTGTTGGCCTTTGTGCCGGCTGGTTGGTTCGCGCTGACGCGGCTGGATCTGCATCGGGGCCGGGATTGGGGCCATGCCAACCGCGTGACGCTGCTGCGTTCGCTGCTGCTGGCCCTGGTGGGCGGGGCGCTACCTTTCGCCCATGACCTGGATGCAGGCCCCGCCTGGGCGCTGGCCGTGATTGCCGTCACGGCACTGCTGCTGGATGGGGTGGATGGTTGGCTGGCGCGCCGACAGGGGCTGTCCAGCCCCTATGGCGCCCGGTTCGACATGGAGATGGATACGGTCGCCATCCTTTATCTCTGCCTGCTGCTCTGGCGTGCCGGCGAGATAGGGGAGTGGGGGCTGCTGACGGGAATGCTGCGGCCTTTGTTTGTGGCGGCGGGACGGGTCTGGCCCTGGCTGGACAATCCCCTGCCCTTCAGCCAGCGCCGCCGCATCATCTGCATGGTGCAGGTGGGGGTGCTGGCGCTCTGTGCCACGCCGCTCCTGGGGCCGCCGCTGACCGGCTTTGCGGTGGGCGCAGCCCTTGGGCTTTTGCTTTTCTCTTTTACCGTCGATACGGTTTGGCTGTACGGCCACCGTCACGATGGTGGTGGAATGAACAATGAATAGCATGGTTCTGGAATACGCCTCCGCCGATCACGCCACCCCGCCGGACCATGCGGCCCAGCGGTCGGTGGACCGTGCCCTGTCCGAATTGCGGCGGGGGGAGGCGGTGTTGATCACCACCGATGCCGGTGCCGCCCTTCTGGCGCTGGCGGCAGAGGCGGTGACGACCCAGGCCCTGAACCATCTGGCCCAACTGGCCGGCACGGCCCCCGCCCTGGTGCTGACGGGCCATCGCGCGGCAGCACTGGGCCTGGAGGTGCCGCTGGATCGCCCCGTGCGCCTGTCCCCGCCCGCCGGCCTGACAGCCGATCTGGTGCGCGACCTGTCCGACCCGACCCGGCCCGCCCGCACGGCCAAGCCCACGGGTGCCATCAGCCCGGAGGGCGGGGCCGAGGGTGCGGCCACCATCCTGGCCAAGATCGCCCGCCTGCTGCCCGCCGCCATCGTGGCCGATCTGCCCGCCGGGCGCGGTGGCATGGTGGACGCGGTCGGCTTCGCCCGCCGCCACGACCTGTTGCTGGTCCGGGCCGCCGACATTGTTGACTATCGCCGCCGTTCCGCCCGCAGCCTGGCCCGCGTGGCAGAGGCCGCCGTGCCGCTGGAGGATGCCGAACGCACCCGCATCGTGGCCTTCCGCCCCACCGATGGCGGGCCCGAACATCTGGCCATCATCATCGGCGACCCCGCGCCGGGGCAGCCCGTGCTGGCACGCCTGCATTCGGAATGTTTCACGGGCGACCTGCTGGGATCGCTGCGCTGCGACTGTGGCCCACAGCTGCGCGGGGCCATCAAGGAAATCGCCGAGGCCGGACAGGGCATCGTGCTCTATCTGGCGCAGGAAGGGCGCGGCATCGGCCTGATGAACAAGCTGCGCGCCTACCGTTTGCAGGATGGCGGGCTGGACACGGTGGATGCCAACACCGTGCTGGGCTTTGACGCCGATGAACGCGTCTATCTGCCGGCCGCCAGCATGCTGCGCCAGCTGGGCTTCACCCAGGTCCGGCTGATGACCAACAATCCCGACAAGATGGCGCAGCTGGCCGCCAGTGGCGTGGAGGTGGTGGAACGCGTCCCCCACATCTTCCCCGCCAACGGCCATAACGAGGCCTACCTGCGCACCAAGGCCGAGAAATCAGGGCACCTGTTTTAAGCTCCTCAGATCTCCACCCATACGGCGCCCCTAGGGAGCGCGATAGGGGGTTAGGGGCGTCCAGCTCAATCGGCATCATATCGGGCGAGGCTGGCCTGCCCGATTTTCTTGCCAAGCCTGCCGCCAAATGGCCCCAATCCCGTCCCGAACACGCCCAGAGCGGCTGTTGTTCTGCAGGGGTCGCCAGTTGCCGGCTTCCCGCCCCGAACCGGTCTGGTGACTTCCTGTTGGAGGATGACCGCCATGACCAGCCGCACCCTGGATCGCCGCCTTTCCCGCGTTGACCGTCAGAAACTGTCGGCCATGGGTTTGGTGTTGACCACGGCCTTGCTGCTGGTCATGGCGGGCGTCGCCGCCGGCAATGCCGGCCGGGAGGATCAGACAGCCCGCGTCGATACCGGCACCGTCAAGGCAGAAATGCTGGAGCGCACGCTGATGGCATCGCGGTGAGTTTCCGCCTGCGGGCCGAAAGCGCCAGACATCAAGGGTCTGTCGAGATGCAGAGGCCGTTGTTTACTATTCCTCTGAAATCCTTCAATCCGCCCGGGTAATTCTCAACTGACCCTGATCGGTCAGGAGAAGGGGGCCATGGCCACCGTTCTTCACGGCCCCCCACCTCTACCTTACTTCCGCCGCGTCAGCTGCCCGACGTCGCGCACCGCACCCTTGGCGGCGGACGTGGTCAGGGCGGCATAGGCCTTCAGCGCCTGTGAAACGACACGTTCACGTGGCGCGGCGGGCTGCCACGCAGCCACTCCCTTTGCATCCTCATCCGCGCGGCGGCGGGCCAGTTCCTCATCCGACACGGCCAGATGGATGCGGCGGTTGGGGATGTCGATCTCGATCCGGTCACCTTCCTCCACCAGACCGATGGTGCCGCCCTCGGCGGCTTCGGGGCTGGCATGGCCGATGGACAGGCCCGAGGTGCCGCCGGAGAAGCGGCCATCGGTGATCAGGGCGCAGACCTTGCCCAGGCCCTTCGACTTCAGATAGCTGGTCGGGTACAGCATTTCCTGCATGCCCGGCCCACCCTTCGGCCCCTCATACCGGATCAGGACGACATCGCCGGCGTGGATGCGGTTGCCCAGAATGGCGCTGACGGCGGCATCCTGGCTTTCAAACACGCGGGCCGGACCGGCGAAGACCAGGGCGGAGGCATCCACACCCGCCGTCTTCACGATGCAGCCATCTTCGGCCAGATTGCCGAACAGCACCGCCAGACCGCCATCCTTGGAGAAGGCATTGTCGACGGAGCGGATCACACCCTTGGCACGGTCCAGGTCCAGTTCCTGATAACGGCTGGCTTGGCTGAAGGCCACCGTGGTGCGGACACCCCCCGGCGCGGCCTTATAGAAGTGCGCCACTTCCGGATTGTTGGTCTGTGCCACATCCCAACGGGCCAGCGCCTCGGCCAGACTGTCAGCGTCAATGCGCTTCACATCGGTGTGCAACAGGCCGCCACGGGCCAGTTCGCCCAAAATGGCCATGATGCCGCCGGCCCGGTGCACATCCTCGATATGCACATCGGCAACGGCAGGGGCCACCTTGCAGATATTGGGCACGCGGCGGGACAGGCGGTCGATATCCGCCATGGTGAAATTCACCTCGCCCTCATGCGCGGCGGCCAGCAGGTGCAGCACCGTATTGGTGGACCCGCCCATAGCGATGTCGAGCGCGATGGCGTTCTCGAACGCCTCGAACGTGGCGATGGAGCGCGGCAGCACGCCTTCATCATCCTGTTCATAGTAACGCTTGGCGAGACCGACGATCCGGCGGCCTGCCTCTTCGAACAGGCGGCGACGGTCGGCATGGGTGGCCAGCGTGGTGCCGTTGCCGGGCAGCGACAGGCCCAGCGCCTCCGTCAGGCAGTTCATGGAATTGGCCGTGAACATGCCGGAGCAGGAGCCGCAGGTCGGGCAGGCCGACCGTTCGATGACCTTCACTTCCTCGTCGCTGTACTTGTCGTCAGCGGCGGCGACCATGGCGTCGATCAGGTCGATGGCAATTTCCTTGCCCTTGACCTGCGCCTTGCCGGCCTCCATCGGGCCACCCGACACAAAGATCGTGGGGATGTTCAGGCGCAGCGCCGCCATCAGCATGCCCGGCGTGATCTTGTCGCAATTGGAGATGCAGACCAGGGCGTCGGCGCAATGGGCATTGACCATATATTCCACCGCGTCGGCGATCACCTCGCGCGAGGGCAGGGAATAGAGCATGCCGTCATGGCCCATGGCGATGCCGTCATCCACCGCGATGGTGTTGAATTCCTTGGCGACGCCGCCGACCGACTCCACTTCACGCGCCACCAGCTGCCCCAGGTCCTTCAGATGCACATGGCCCGGCACGAACTGCGTGAAGGAATTGGCGATGGCCACGATGGGCTTGCCGAAATCCTCGTCCTTCATGCCGGTGGCGCGCCACAGGCCACGGGCGCCGGCCATGTTGCGGCCATGGGTGCTTTTGCGGGAACGAAGCTGCGGCACGGGACAATTCCTTCAGGCTTGTTCAAAGATTTCAAAAACGGATCGCTGATGGACAGAATAATATGAATGCGACCGCCAAACCGCACCCAACATTCCTGCAACCCGTATATGCCCCCGCCGGGGAGCCGTTCAAGGAGCGGTTCAAGCCGCGCGAGCCAGGGCGGCGCGGCGGCGGACCAGCCGTTCGGCGAATTCCGACAGGCCGATCAGCAGCACCATGCCCAGCAGCAGCCAGACCGGCAGCACCACCAGCCCCAGATGCTGCGCCAGCCAGCCCAGCGCCCCCGGGATCAGAGTGGCACCCGCACCCGCTGCCGTCATCTGGAACCCCACCGCATGCGGGGCGATGGCATCACCCACACGGATGGGCGTCAGGGAGACCAGGGTGGGGAAGGTCGGGGCCAGCCCAAAACCCAGGCCCAGAGCGGCGGCCATGCCCACCGCTGGCGTGGGGAACCAGGCGAAAAGCAGAGCAGAGACCATCGCGATGGCCAGCCCGGCGCGTAACGCGTTCAGCGGTCGCACCCGCGCCGTCACCTGCCCGAACACCAGCCGCCCGAAGGTCAGAGCCCCCCAGTACAGGCCGGCAATGGTGCCGGCGGTGCCAACATCAATGCCGTGCTGGCGCGTCAGCAGCGTGAACAGCCACTGCCCCGCCGCCATCTCCATCCCGCAATAGACCATGAACAGGCCGACATTCAGCCAGATCACAGGGTGGCGCAGGGCGTCAGTGAAGGGGGCGACCGCCGCAGGGCCATCACCGCTGCCGCTCTCTCCGGCCTTGCCTTCCTCCCACCGCCGCATGGTGACCAGGAACATCACCGCCATGCCCGCCAGGATCAGGGCGATCAGAGCGTAACCCCAGCGCCAACCGGCCCCGGTCGTGATGGAAGCCGTCATCAAGAGCGGCCCGGCCGTGGCCCCCAGGCCCCAGGACCCGTGCAGCCAGTTCATGACACGGGGGGAAAGCGGCGGGCACCATAGAGATTGATGCCCGTATCGATGGCCCCGCTGGCCAGACCGCCCAGAATGGCGGCGGGGATCAGCAGATAGAAGGAGGGGGTCAGGGCATAGGTAGCCAAGCTGGCCACCATGGCAGCACTGCTGACCGTCAGCACAACACCCAGGCCCGTGCGGCGCACGATGCTGCCGCCGGCCAGGCCGGAGAACAGATAACCACCCGTACCGCAGATCAACAGGATGCCCAGATTGCCCAAGGGCCGATCAAAGGTTTCCCGGATGAAAGGCCATGTGACACCGGGCAACCCGTCAGGCAGGCCCAGACTGATGAAGGCCAGGAACGCCATGGCGATCAGGGCGGCCGGCAAACCGGAACGGGGGCGGGAAGGGGTCATGATCCGCAAGGCAGGGGGCTATGCCGGCCGTGCGCAACGGGTCAGGCCGAAACCGACCGAAAGCCGGTATCGAAATCGATATCATGCCGATAAAGCACGCGGCAAGCCGGGGCAGTGAATGGCAGGCCCCCGTAATCACCGCCCGGTCAGGCGATGGCCTTCAACGCGTCCCGCACGCGCACAACCTGATCATTGGCCAGAGAGGTGGAACGCGAAATATCGCCGACATTGTCGGCGATCCGCTGCACTGCCAGTGAGCTTTCCTGCATGTTGCGAGTCATCAGCCGGGCCACGCTGCTCTGCTGGTCGATGGCACCCGCCGTACTCAGCACAAGCGTGCGGACCGAGGCCACGGCATCATGGATGTCATGGACCTGAGCCGCCACATCGTCAGCGACATGTTGCACGGTCCCGATCTCTTCGGCGATACGCTGTGTCGCCTCCGACGCCTGCCGCGCCAGGCTCTTCACCTCCGTTGCCACAACCGCGAAGCCCTTTCCGGCTTCCCCGGCGCGCGCACTTTCGATGGTGGCGTTCAGCGCCAGCAGGTTGATCTGCCCGGCAATTTCCTGGATCAGACTGACGATGCCATTCATGGCGTTGGTGCCACTCAAAAGCCGGGCCATGGCCTGTCCGACCGCATCGACCTGGGAGAATACTTTCTCCGCCGCCTCGCGCGACTGGTTCATGTTCTGTGCGATGGAGCGGATGGAGCCGTCCAGCTGATCGGTGCCGACAGCCACGGCCTGGATATTGGCGCTGGTCTGCTCCGTGGCGCCCGAGGTATCCACGGCCTGCCGGTTTGATTTTTCGACCGCCTGCACAATGTCGTCCAGATATTGCTGGACCAGGGACAGGACCTGTTCATTGGTCTGCCGGGCCTTGACCTGGGCCGTGATGTCGCTGGCAAACTTCACGACCTTGAACGGCTTGCCGTTCATATCCAGGATCGGATTGTAGGTGGCCTGGATATAAACCTCGCGCCCGTCCTTGGTGTGGCGGCAATATTCGCCGGCATCGAAATGCCCCTGGCGCAGGTTGGTCCAGAAGGCGCGGTAGGCGTCACTCTCCGCCTCAGCCGCGCCCACGAAGAGACGGTGATGCTGCCCCTTCACCTCCTCCAGCCGATAGCCCATCAGGGACAGGAAATTATCGTTGGCATCAAGGATGGTGCCATCCAGATCGAAGGTGATGACTGCCTGCGACCGGCCCAGCGCCTGCACCTGCCCCAGAAGATCGGCCGACTGCAGACGCTGCGCTGTCACGTCGGTGGCCACCTTCACCACCTTGTAGACACGGCCGTGCGCGTCGCGGACAGGGTTGTAGGAACCTTGGATCCAGACCGCGCGTTCATCCTTGGCGAGGCGACAGATTTCCTGGGCCGGAACGGGACGACCGATGGCAAGGTCGGACCAGAACCGGGTATAGCCGGGGCTGGCCGCTTCCAGCGGATCGACGAACATCCGGTGATGCCGGCCCTGCACCTCCGCCAGCGTGTAGCCCATGACCGACAGGAATGCGTCATTGGCCGTCAGGATGGTGCCGTCGGGCGCGAACTCGATCAGCGCCTGGGTTTCCGCCACCGCCGCCAGCGTCGCCGCCGCATCGCTCCGCGTCATCCCGAACATGCTGCGTTCCTTCCTGCCAGTGCTGTCATTCATTCAGAATTTTAAGCCTTTGGTAATGATTGTATAGGCAACAGGCATGCCCACTTACCTATTCTAAAGGTTATAGAGACACCGCTGCGGGAGAGGGAAACCGCTGGACAGCGCCGTCGCCGCCCTGGACAGCCGTCCTCCAGGCGCCTAATCCTGTGACCCTCCTGCCACCTGCGCTCCGAGGCCGCTCCCGTGCGTATCGCAACCTGGAACATCAACTCCGTCCGCCTGCGCATCGATATTGTCGGCAAGCTGCTGGACGAACAGCAACCGGATGTCCTGTGCCTGCAGGAAACCAAGGTGGTGGACGACGCCTTCCCACGCGGGGAGTTCAAGGCGCGCGGGTATGAGCATATCCATATCCACGGGATGAAGAGCTATAACGGCGTTGCGATCCTGTCGCGCATCCCCTTCACGTCGCGCGACATCCGCCATTCCTGTGGCAAGGAGGATTGCCGCCACGTCCTGGCCACGCTGGAAAACGGGGTGGAGATCCATAATCTCTACATCCCGGCCGGCGGCGACATCCCCGACCCGGCCCTGAACGACAAGTTCGCCCACAAGCTTCAGTTTCTGGATGAGATGCAGGCCTGGTTCCAGGAGAAGCGGTCGCCCGATCAGCCGATGATCCTGGTGGGCGATCTGAACATCGCGCCCCTGGAGCATGATGTCTGGTCGCACAAGCAACTGCTGGACGTTGTCTCCCATACACCGATCGAGGTGGAGAAGCTGACGGCGCTGCAGAACAGCCTGAACTGGGTGGATGCGGTCCGCCATTTCGTGCCGGCGGATCAGAAACTCTATAGTTGGTGGTCCTACCGCGCCGCCGACTGGAACCTGTCCAACAAGGGGCGCCGGCTGGACCATGTCTGGGTGACCCCGCCGCTGGCGTCCTCCCTGAAGGGCCAGACCATCCTGCGCGAGGCGCGGGGATGGGAGCCGAAGCCCAGCGACCATGTGCCGGTCATCGTTGATCTGGATATGTGATCAGCCCTTACACATGCAGGCGCGTCGGCAGCCGGATGCTGACGACCGTGCCCTGACCCGGCTCGCTGTCAATGGATAGCGAGCCGCCATGCAGTTCCACCAGTGACTTGGCGACCGGCAGCCCCAGACCCGTGCCTTCGCCGCCGCGGGCCAGATGGCTGTTGATCTGACGGAACGGTTCCAGGGCCAGCGCCACCTCTGTGGGCGTCATGCCGCAACCCGTGTCGGCCACCCGCATCACCATGTAATCATCGGGCCAGAGCGGGTCACGCTCGACCGATACCGTGATGGTGCCGCCCGACGGCGTGTATTTCACGGCATTGTTGATCAGGTTCAGCAGCACCTGGCGGATTTTCATGGCGTCGGCGCGCAGGTGCGGGGTGTTCCCTTCCGCAGAGACGACGCGCAGGTCCATGGATGCCGCCTCCACCCGCCCGCGCATGAGGCGCACGCATTCCGCCGCCAGCGTGGGCAGGTCAACGACCTCCAGCCGCAAATCCATCTTGCCGGCCTCGATCTTCGACAGATCCAGGATGTCATTGATCAGGGCCAGCAGATGCAGACCGGAACCCCTGATATCCTCGGCATACTCGGCATATTTCGGGTTGCCCATGGGGCCATGGATGCGATGGACCATCACCTCCGCAAAGCCGATGATGGCATTGAGCGGCGTGCGCAGCTCATGGCTGGCCACTGCCAGGAACTGTGACTTTGCCGCCGTGGCCTGTTCGGCCTCCGCCCGCGCCTGCCGTGCCGCCGTCTCGCTGGCTTCCAGCTTGGCGACATAACGGCGGACCAACACCACCAGGGCCAGTACCAGGAGGGTGCCGAACACGCCCTGCAGCAGGATCTGGTTACGGAACTGGCGATAGGGCTGCAGCACATGGTCTATGTCCTGCCCCACCGATACCAGCAGCCGAGTGCCGGGCAACAGCTCATAGCTGGCGATACGGTCCTCGCCATCAATGGGGCTGACGGCGCGGATAATGCCATGGCCGTCGCCTTCGCGTGCGGCCCCGACATCAGGCAGGTCGGGATAGGACTGGCCCACGATGCCGGGGGTCGACGCACCGCGCGCATAGACGGTACCGTCCAGATCCATCAGGGTGGCGATGGCACCCAGGTCCAGATCAACCGCGCTGAAAAACCCCGCAAAATATTCTGACAGAACGTCGCCGACCACGACGGCAATCAGGCTACCATCCGGGGCTTCCACCCGCACCCAGAACGGGATGGAGGACATCAGCGGTGTACGCCCGATAATAGGCTTGCCAAAGCCAAGACGCGGCGAACCGGGTTCCGTCGCCTGCCGGAAATAATCACTGTCGGACATGTCCAGGCCGACCGCACCGGGCCGGGTTGCGTCCACCACGATGCCGCGCGCATCCATGATGCCCAGGAATTTTGACACGCGGTCCAAACCTGCCACACGGCGGCGCATCACCTCCAGATCGGCGGGATATCCCGCCTCCACCCGGTCGGACACTTCCTGGAGAAGCTGCTGCACCTGGCTGACAGTACGACTGACATGCTGGCCGAAGGCGCGGGTCAGGTTGGCGGTATCACGCTCAGCATCGGCCAGGGCATCAAGATAGGAGGAATGGATCTGCCAGCCGACAAGCAGCCACAACCCGCCCAGCACCATGGCCGAAAGCAGATTAATGCCGGTGCGGCCCAGCAGGGCCATTGGGCGGCCGGGTCGGCTGCCCCTGTCTCGGGTTTGCTGTCCCATCAGGGGTTTCTATATCATGCCGCCAAGGCCGCGTCACGCCACCGCCAGTTCGCCTGTCAGTTGCAGCATCAACGCCAGATCGGCGTCCCGCGACAGGCGATGATCGCCATCCTTGACCAGGGTGACGCGCACATCGTCACTTTCCAATGCCGCCGCCAGATCCAGGCTGGTCTGCCAGGGAATGTCGGGATCGCACTGCCCGTGCAGCAGACGGACAGGGCAGCGGATGGGGATAGGGCTGTTCCCCTTGGCCAGCAGCAGATGCGACCGCGCCTCTTCCAGCAGATGTTTGGTGATCGGGTATCCGGCGGGATCATAGGCGGACGGCGCGATGAACCGGCCATCGCGTTCCAAAGCGTCCAGTTCCGCCGGCCCCAGGCGCGGGCGGATCATGCGCTCGGTAAAGTCCGGGGCCGGCGCGATACCCAGCAGCCCCGCCACCCGATCAGGCCGGGCCAAGGCCAGCAGCAGCGCGATCCAGCCACCCATGGAGGACCCGACCAGAATTTGCGACCCCACCGTCACCCGGTCCAGCACGGCAAGGGCATCATCGCGCCAGCGTCCAATGGACCCGTCTTCCCAATGGCCACTGCTGGCCCCATGGGCGTGGTAGTCGAAACGAACGAAGGCCCTTCCCTGGGCCTGCGCCCAGCGTTCCAGTGCAACCGCCTTGGCCCCGCCCATGTCGGATCGGAACCCCGTCAGGAAGATGATACCCGGCCCATGACCGGGACTGTGGCGATAGGCTATGGCGGTACCGGCCCGATCCAGGCTATGTATCGGCACCTCGCCTTCCATGGCTGCCCCGTTCATCCGTTTGAAATCCCGCCCATGCCGCCCCATGCTGACGCCGGCACCCTAGCCGGCGATGTAACGCCGGACAATCCCGGCCTTGATGCCGCCAGCCTGTTCGGCGGCGGGAAACCCGTCATCCTGCAGGTGATCCCCACCCTGGTCACGGGCGGTGCGGAACGTGGATGCATCGATATGGCTGCCGCGATTCAGCGCGCGGGCGGCACGGCCATCGTGGTCTCCGCCGGCGGCCATATGGCCCGCGAACTGGACCGGTACGGTGCCAAGCATATCCAGCTGCCGGTGCAATCCAAGAACCCGCTGACCATGCGGCGCAACGCGACCAGGCTGACCGACATCATCAAACAGTATGGGGTGGATCTGATCCATGCCCGCTCCCGCGCACCGGCCTGGAGCGCCTATTGGGCGGCCAAGCGCACCGACATTCCCTTCGTCACCACCTTCCACGCGCCCTACAATTTCAAGGGCCGGGTGAAGAAATGGTACAACAGCGTCATGGCCAAGGCCGACCGGATCATCGCCGTGTCGGGCTTCGTCTATGAGCATGTGGCGCGCGAATATGGTGTCGGGGCCGACCGGCTGCGCCTGATCCATCGCGGGGTCGATGTCGACATCATGTCGCCGGACAAGGTGACCCAGGCCCGCATGGCACAGCTGATCCAGCAATGGCGCCTGCCGGAGGATCAGCGCATCATACTGCTGCCCGGTCGCCTGACCCGCTGGAAGGGGCAGGGCGTTCTGATCGACGCCATATCCCGCCTGGGACGCAACGATGTGCGCGCCGTCCTGGTAGGCGACGAACAGGGCCGTGACCATTACCGCCAGGAACTGGAAGATCATATCCGCCGCCTGAACCTGGGCGGGCAGGTGACCATTGCCGGCCACTGCAACGACATGGCGGCGGCCTATATGCTGTCCGACGTGGTGGTGAACGCCTCCATTGAGCCCGAAGCCTTTGGTCGCGTCATCGCCGAAGCCCAGGCCATGGGCCGCCCCGTGATTGTGTCGGACCTGGGTGCGGTGAAGGAAACCGTCATCAACGGCGAAACCGGTCTGGTGGTGCCCCCCAACGACCCCGACGCCCTGGCCGGTGCCATCCGCGCGGCACTCGACCTCGACCCGCTGCAGCGTCAAGCCGTGGGCCTGGATGGCATGCGCCATGTCCGGGCCAACTTCACCAAGGCCGGCATGTGCGCCGCCACGCTGGCGGTTTATGCGGAGCTGCTGGGGTAGGGCGTCAGGCCTTCCACCCTTCCGGCACTTCGTCACCGGATTGTGGCGGCTGGCCGCCCCGACGGGTCAAGAGGGCGCGAAACGTGTCGCGATCACCCTTGCCCCGCCGTTCCGCGAAGAAAGTCGCAGTCCGCATCGCGGCCAGTTTCTCTGACACGGCAGTTGCCACAAACTGATTAAGGCTTGTTCCATCCTCTGCCGCCACCCGCTCCGCTTCGGCCTTCACCGATGCAGGCAGGCGCAACGGATACGTGGACATCCTGCTCATGACCTTATCCTTTCCAGTGCTTCCCCAGGTCGCAATACCGGAAGCCCAAAACGCCCCGCTGCGGGAAGGAAACGCCGGTGGTTGAAGGATACCAAGGCGTCGGCCTGCCCGTTGACCGCTGCTTCCAATACAATTTCATCCGCAGGGTCCCGCAATTGCGGACGCCACAGGAACCAAGGCTCCACGGGCTGTACCAGTTCCACAAGATGGTTCAAAAACACGTCAACCGCCGTGGAGGTTAACCCAGCCGCCAGGATATGTTCGGCGCGATGCGTGACGGCTTCATACTCAACGAACAAGGGTACGGTCGCCAGTAGCCTGACAAGCCCATCATCAGCCGCCAGCAGCAGGGCCGCAGAGGCCCCTGTCGGGCTACGCAAAGCGGCAACAATGACGTCTGTGTCCAGAACCAGCTTCATTTCTGCAGAATGTCATATCACCAGCGATGTGACAATGCCGCTTCGGTCACGGCATCTATTGATGGGATTGCGAAAGGGGGAAGTCATAAATCCGCAGGCAGACCATTTTTGCCCGCCTGAATCCCGCCTTGATTGCCGTGTAAGCAGCAACTCCGTCCAAGGGGCGAACCGCCCGGCCTTGCCTAGTGCCGGCTTTTTTGCTCTAAGGATGGCACTAACTTTCCGCTGGCGTTATCCGGGTGGTCTTCCCATGTCCTTGCGTGCCCTGTCCGTGATTGGTCGTTCCGCCCTGTTGGGTGCCCTGGCGCTGGGTCTTTCCGGCTGTGGCGCGCTGGACAGCCTGGGTTTCGGCGGGGAGCCTGAGGCCCCCAACACCCAGATCCTGCGCCAGAACAATGGCGGTGCCGCGGGCATGAACGCCGCCGCCCGCCCGGCCGGTACCGTGACGGTCAATGCCTTCCTGTGGCGTGCTGCCCTGGATACGGTGACCTTCATGCCGCTGGTTCAGGCCGACCCCTATGGCGGTGTCATCCTGACCGACTGGTACAGCCCGCCGGCCACGCCGAATGAGCGGTTCAAGGTGAACCTGTATATCCTGGACGCTGCCCTGCGCGCCGACGGCGTGCGCGCCACCGTGTTCCGCCAGGAACTGAAGGGTGGTGTCTGGATCGACGCGCCGACAACGGCAGAAACCGGCACGCAGCTGGAAGACACGATCCTGACCCGCGCCCGTCAGCTACGTCAGCAGTCGGCTGCGCCCAGCAACTAAGTGTTCCCTCAGGCGCCGGGCGGGCGCATCCGCGCCCTTGGCTCACGGCACCACGCGGTGCCGGGCCGGCAGTCGCCGGCCTGAGATTTAGTATCACCGCCGGGCATCGGCCCCTGTCACGGGTGACGCCCGGCGAAGCGACACCCGTTCGACAGGTTCCGACCCATGTCCCGCTATAATGTCCGCGAAACCGAAGCCAAGTGGCAGTCCGTCTGGGAAGAGCGCCGCAGCTTCGCCGTCACCGCCGATCCGTCCAAGCCCAAGACCTATGTGCTGGAGATGTTCCCCTATCCGTCGGGGCGCATCCATATGGGCCATGTGCGCAATTACACGATCGGCGACGTGATCGCCCGCTATAAGCGGTCCAAGGGTTTCAATGTCCTGCACCCGATGGGCTGGGACGCGTTCGGCCTGCCGGCGGAAAACGCGGCGCTGGAGCGCAATACCCACCCCGGCACCTGGACCTATGAGAATATCAAGGCCATGCGTGGTCAGTTGAAGACCATGGGTCTGGCCATCGACTGGGAACGTGAGATCGCCACCTGCCGGCCGGAATATTACCGGTTCGAACAGAAGATGTTCCTGGATTTCCTGAAGGCGGGCCTCGCTTATCGCAAGGAAAGCTGGGTCAACTGGGACCCCGTGGACAACACCGTTCTGGCTAATGAACAGGTGATCGACGGGCGCGGCTGGCGCACCGGTGCCCTGGTGGAAAAGCGCAAGCTCAGCCAGTGGTTCCTGAAGATCACGCATTTCGCCGACGAGCTGCTGTCGGCCATCACGACGCTGGACCGCTGGCCCGAAAAAGTCCGGATCATGCAGGAGAACTGGATCGGCAAGTCCACGGGCTGCCGCTTCTTCTTCCAGCTGTCGGACGGGCATGCGGATCTGGAGGTCTTCACCACCCGGCCAGATACGCTGTATGGCGCGTCCTTCGTGGCCATCAGCCCCAATCATCCGCTGGCATCCAAGCTGGCGGAAAACGATGCGGGGCTGGCCGAGTTCATCGCCGAATGCAACCGCATGGGCACCAGCGAAGCGACCCTGGAACAGGCGGAAAAGAAGGGCTGGCGCACGCCGGTGACGGCGGAGCATCCTTTCGTGAAGGGCTGGAACCTGCCCGTCTATGTCGCCAACTTCGTGCTGATGGAATATGGAACCGGCGCCATTTTCGGCTGTCCCGCCCATGACCAGCGCGACCTGGATTTCGCCCGCAAGTATGACCTGCCCGTGAAGCCGGTGGTGGTGCCCGACGGTGAGGACCCTGCGACCTTCGCCGTGGGGAATGAGGCCTATACCGGCCCTGGCAGCGTCCGTAATTCCGACTTCCTGGACGGTCTGTCCGTGGAAGAGGGCAAGAAGGCCGCCGTCGCCAAGATCGAGGCGCTGGGCCGCGGGCAGGGGACGACCATGTTCCGCTTGCGCGACTGGGGCGTTTCGCGTCAGCGCTACTGGGGCTGCCCCATCCCCATCATCCACTGCCCGGATTGCGGCGTGGTGCCGGTACCGGAAGACCAGCTTCCCGTCACCCTGCCTGCCGACGTCACCTTTGACGCCGCCGGCAACCCGCTGGCCCGCCATGCCACCTGGAAGCATGTCAAATGCCCCTGCTGCGGCAAGGATGCGGAACGCGAGACGGATACGTTCGACACCTTTATCGAGTCGAGCTGGTATTTCCTGCGCTTCGCCGATCCGCGCAACGAGCAGGTGGCCTTTGACAAGGAACTGGTGAAGTACTGGCTGCCCGTCGATAATTATATTGGCGGCATTGAGCATGCGGTTCTGCACCTGCTCTATTCCCGCTTCTGGACGCGCGCCCTGTCGCACTGCGGCTATCTGGATCTGCCGGAACCGTTTGGCGGCCTGTTCACCCAGGGCATGGTGACGCACGCCACGTTCCAGGATGCCGATGGCAAGTGGGTCTTCCCCGTGGATGTGGATATCCAGGGCGGTAAGGCCACCAAGATCGCCGACGGTTCCCCCGTCACGGTCGGCCCCGTCATCAAGATGTCGAAATCCAAGAAGAATGTCGTGGACCCGGAAGGCATCATCGGCAGCTATG
This sequence comes from Niveispirillum sp. CC-CTL257, assembly GCF_059489915.1. Lineage (NCBI taxonomy): Bacteria > Pseudomonadati > Pseudomonadota > Alphaproteobacteria > Rhodospirillales > Azospirillaceae > Niveispirillum > Niveispirillum sp. CC-CTL257. The sequence continues at coordinate 3,005,222 of NZ_JCAJXE010000001.1, read as the reverse complement.
GTGCCGATGCCGCCCGCCTGTTCATGATGTCCGACAGCCCGCCCGACCGCGATCTGGAATGGACAGAGGCCGGGATCGACGGTGCTTGGCGCTATATCAACCGTCTGTGGCGAATGGTGACGGAGCCGGGCTTTACCCTGCCCGCCTCCGCCACGGCCGCACCGAGCAGCTTCGGTGCCGACGCCACCGCCCTGCGCCGCGCCGCCCACAAGGCCGCCGCCGCTGTTGGAGACGATATCGAAGGCTACCGTTTCAACAGCTCTGTTGCCAAGCTGCGGACCTTCACCAATGCCCTTGGCGACGCCCTGTCGAAGATGGCGGCCAAGGGCGAGGTTCCGGCGGATGAGGCCTGGGCCGCACGTGAAGCGCTGGAGTACATGGCGCAGATCGTTCAGCCCGTGATGCCGCATCTGGCACAGCAGATGTGGGAAGAGCTGGGCCATGGCGACCTGCTGGTCGACCGTACCTGGCCCGTCTCCGATGCGGCCCTGCTGGTCGATGACAGCGCAACCGTAGCCGTGCAGGTCAATGGCAAGCTGCGCGCCACGCTGACACTGCCCCGTGACTGCGCCGAAGCGGTGGCGCGGGAGGCCGCCCTGGCCGATGTGAATGTGCAGCGGGCCATGGATGGCAAGGAGCCACGCAAGATCATCGTGGTGCCGAACCGCATTGTAAATATTGTTGTATGAGTGAGGCCCCGAGAGGTTGAGGCTTGGTTCAACCTCTCGGGACCTTTTTCAGGGTGTTCGGCCCTACCGACCCCCAGATTTATTGAACCAAGCCTCAACGAGGCGTGCCATGGCCCAGCATTTCCCCCGTCTTGCCACCGTCCTGCTGCTGGCCCTGATGCCGGCGGTGCTGGGGGCCTGCGGTTTCAAGCCGGTTTATGGCACAGCCGCCCATGACAGGGCGGTGGGCGTGGCGCTGGCCAATGTGCAGATCGACCCGATCACCGACCGCAACGGCCAGGTCCTGCGCAACAACCTGATTGACCGGTTCTACACCGATGGCCGCCCGGCCAATGCCCGCTACCGCCTCGCGGTCGCCCTGGCGGCCACCGAGGAAGAGTTGGGCATCCAGAAGGACGCCACCGCCACCCGCGCACGTCTGCGCCTGCAGGCCAGTTACGAGCTGATCGAGATCAGTACGGGGCAGGTGGTCTATCGCACCTTCTCCCGCTCCATCGTCAGCTTTAACCTGCTGGATAGTCAGTTTGCCGTGCTGGCCACACGTCAGGACGCCTATGATCGCGGCCTGACCGAACTGGCCGATGATATCCGCACGCGCCTGTCGCTCTATTTCGCGCGCGACAAGCAGTAAGGGGAGGGGGCGTTGAAGGTTCAGCCGAAAAACGCCGACGCCTTCGCCAAGCGCCCACCGCCGTCCACGCGGCTGGTCCTGCTCTATGGTCCCGATGCCGGTCTGGTGCGCGAACGGGCCAAAGCCGCTGCACAATCGGCCTGTCCCGACCTGTCGGACCCGTTCCGCGTGGCGGAGATGAAGGCCGATCAGGTGACGGCCGACCCCGCCCGCCTGGGTGATGAGCTGTCGGCCATGGCCTTGACGGGCGGGCGGCGCGTGGTGCGCGTGCGCGACGCCGATGACAAGCTGGCCGTGACCGTCACCAACCTGCTGAAGGCCTTTCCAGGCGGCGACACGCTGCTGGTGATCGAGGCCGGAGAGCTGGATGCCCGTTCCAAGCTGCGCAAGGCCGTGGAGGATGCAGGTGACATCGCCGGTGCCATCGCCTGCTATGTGGAGGGCGAAGAGGAGCTTGCCGGCACCATTGGCCGCATGATGGCCGACCATGGCCTCCAGATCGATCCCGAAGCCCGCGACTGGCTGGCCGGCAATCTCGTCGGTGACCGGTCAATGGCGCGCGGGGAGATCGATAAGCTGGCGCTCTACATGCTGGGGCAGAAGCGGGTGAGCCTGGAGGATGCGCGCGCCGTGATCGGCGACAGCGCGGCCCTCGACCTGGATGAACCGGCCCAGGCGGCGGCAGGCGGCGACATGGCCGAGGTGGACCGGTCCTTGCGCCGTCTCTATGCCGATGGCACCGCCACGGTCGCCATCCTGCGGGCCGCCCAGCGCTATTTCCAGCGTCTGCACATGGCCGTGGCTCATGTCGCCAAGGGGCAAACCCCGCAGGCCGCCGTGAAGGCCCTGCGCCCGCCCGTTTTCTTCAAGCTGGAACCCATCCTGACCGCCCAGATCCGCAACTGGACCCTGCCTAAGCTGCACCAGGCCCTGGACCGACTGCAGGAGGCGGAGGCGGAGTGCAAGCGCACCCATATGCCCGACGAAACCGTCTGCTCGCGCGCCTTCTTCCAACTGGCCCAGCTGGCGCGGCGGGCATAAAGGAGCTGATCGCCATGGAAGTCATCAATCTGCCCGCAAGTTTCGACAAGGTCACCGAACATTGGTCGCCGAAGGTTATTGGCCGCGTGAATGACCAATATGTGAAGCTCGCCAAGATCAAAGGCACGCTCGCTTGGCACAAGCATGATGACGAGGACGAACTCTTCCTGGTCATGAAAGGCCGCATGCGGATTGAGTATGAGAGTGGCGTAGTGGAGTTGGGGGAAGGCGACATGCATGTCGTCCCCCGCAACACGATGCACAATCCGGTGGCGGAAGCAGAGTGCTGGATCGCGCTGATCGAAACGGTCACGACCAAGCATACCGGCGATGTTGACACGCCCAAGACCCGGAGCATCGCGGAGCAATTGTCGGTTTGATCCCCGGGCAAGGAGAGCACCACATGAACATTGTCATGCTGCTCTATCCCCGCCTGACCCAATTGGACCTGACCGGCCCGTTTGAGGTGTTTGCACGCTTGCCGGATGTGAAGATCATTCTGGCCGCCAAGACCCTGGACCCTGTCACCGACAGCGGCGGCCTGCGCCTGCTGCCCACGCACACACTGGCCGAAGCACCTCAGGCCGATATCCTGTTCGTGCCGGGCGGACCGGGGCAACTGGACCTTATGGATGATGCCGAGGTGCTGGATTTCCTGCGCGCGCAGGCGGCAGGGGCGCGGTATGTAACCTCGGTCTGCACAGGCTCCCTGGTGCTTGCCGCCGCCGGCCTGCTGACCGGTTACCGGGCCACCTGTCACTGGATGTCACTGGATCAGCTTGCCCTGTTCGGCTGCACTCCCTGCGACGACCGCGTGCTGGTAGACCGCAACCGCGTCACCGGCGGCGGCGTCACGTCGGGCATCGATTTCGCCCTGCATCTGGCGGCCCTGCTGTTCGATCAAGACCGCGCCGAACGCACCCAGCTTTCCATGGAATACAACCCCGCCCCACCCTTCAGCAGCGGCCATCCAAACAGTGCCGATCCGGCAATGGTAGAGGCGATGCGGGGGCAGCCGCAAGGGCAGCGGCGACGCGGTTGGGGATAACCCCATCTGCCAACAAGAATTCGTGAGGGCGGGGCGTCCTGGATAAATTTTCAGGGCTTCCGATCAAAATTTCTGCGCCGATCCCCGATTCAGACAAATTCTCGTGAGGGTAAACAAGAATTTGTGGCACGGTGCCGGTACAGACAAATTCTCATTGGGTTCGCCCCATGCCACACCGCCTGACCGGGAATGAGCGCTATATCGGCCAAATGGGCCTGCGCCATCGCTTTGGCCTGCGCGTACCGGAACCCTTTGTGATCTCAATTGTCGGCGCGGGTCAGCGCCGCAGCCATACTCCGCCAATCCATCAGATAGAACGCTACCCCGTCAGTTACGACAAGGGCGACGACGCCATCAGCGACCTGAAATTTGCGATCCGGTATGAGCCGATGGAGTTAGGGCTGTTGAAGGCGGCTTTCAGGGCCATGGGGCCGCGGCCGCTTGAGGACTGGGTTCGGCGGGAACCGTCCGGTCAGTTCGCGAGACGGGGTTGGTTTTTGTATGAGTGGTTGCTTGGCGAGCGCCTCGACCTGCCGGACACGAATATGGGGGCCTTCGTTACAATTTTGGACCCTGAACTGCAGATTGGTGGTTCCGCCGAACAATCCAAACGCCATCGAGTTCAGAACAACCTGCTGGGCACACCCGCCTTGTGCCCCACAGTAAGGGCAACACCGACGCTAAGGGAGTTCCAAGCCCTAGATCTTTCCGCTCAGGCCCAGAAGCTGATCGCTGATGCTGATCCGGCGATGCTGCTGCGAGCAGTGAACTATATCTACACTAAGGAAACACGAAGCAGCTTCGCTCTGGAGCGGGAGCAAGTGCAGGGGTCACGAGCGGAGCTATTTGTAGCCGCACTACAACGTCGCTCTGAGATTGATTTAACGACTGAGGCGGACCAAACCAAACTGTGCAACTTGATCCTGGGTGACCAGCGCTACCATCTCGCAGGATGGCGGCAGGAACAAAACTATGTGGGTGAGCAGCAGCTGAAGGGTTACGATAAGGTTCACTTTATCCCGCCCCAACCTAATGACGTCAGAGTGCTGATGAAGGGTCTTGTAAAGTTAAGACAGAAACAAAAAGCAAAAAATCGAGCACTAATTATCTTGATGAGTTTGGGGTCTAATAAAAATATTACGGATCGATACAATTTTGTTACTCCTGTTGCAACCGCTATTGTTAGCTTTGCTTTTGTCTTCATACATCCGTTTATGGACGGAAATGGCCGTCTGCACCGCTTCATAATCCACGACCTGCTGGAGTGGTTTGGCTTCACCCCTCCCGGCATCATCATCCCGGTCTCCGCCGTCATGCTGCGCGACCGTCGCGCCTATGATGAGGCGCTGGAGCGTTTCTCCACCTCCATCATGCCCTATATTGACTGGCATTGGCGCGACGATGGCAAGGGCGGGTTTGAGGTGGTGGTGGAGAATGACACTGCCGATCTCTATCGCTATTTCGACGCCACGCCGCAGGTTGAGTATCTTTATCGCTGCATCAAGGAGGCCATCGAGGTCGATCTGCGCAACGAGCTGACCTATGTGGCGCAGTTCGACCGTGGGCTGCGCGCGCTCAACGATCTGAGTGCGATGCCCGACCGCAAGGCGCAGCTGTTCGTCAATCTGGTGATCAGCAATGGCCGCATCGGTGCCGATAAACGGCAGCGGCACTTTCCAGAACTGACGGATGAAGAGGTTGAGCGGTTCGAGGAGGCGGTGAAGGCCGCCAAGGAGGCCGCTACGCCACCACCCGATGACCCGCCGCCGTCAGGGCCGTGATCGCCGCGTCCAGCGTTTCGGCGCGCACCAGGACGTAATCCGTGTCATAGGTGGCGATAGCGAACAGGCTGATGCCGGCATCGGCCAGCTGGGCCGTCAGGGCGGCAAGGATGCCGGTCAGGGCGAAATCCAGGGGTCCCTGCACCTTCAGCGCCCGCCAAGGCCCCACGGCCATCACATCGCCCGGAACACGGTTCTGCGCCACCGTGATGGACAGTTCTTCATCGGTGCGCGTGATGCTGACAAAGCCCGGACCCGCCGCCCAGGCGGGTAGGGGGGCGTCGGGTGGCAACCTGCAGACGGCCAGATGGTCGGGCAGCAGGGTCAGCGGCAGGGACGGCATCAGGCGCCCGCCGGTAGCTTCACCGGCTCTTCGTAGGAAATCACCACGGACACGCGCCAGCCGGCATCAGCGTCGCGGCGCAGCACGTAAGAGGTGGAAAAGCGCATGATTTCCGCCCGGTCCGCGGAACGCAGCAGCCACAACACCTCCGCCCGCGCCAGATTCTCGCCACACGGCCATGCCCAGACCGCCGCCGGTACGGGCCAGGCGAGGCCAATATGACGATAGGTATCCAGCATGCCATCGACATAGGCACGCACGGCATCCAGATCGCCATGCACAATGGGCTTTGCCGCCGTCAGGACCGTCAGGGGCTGATCGAACATGGCCGCGACGCGGTCTGTGTCATAGGCCGCAAAGGCCGCACTGTAGCCGTTGAAATAGGCGGCGGCTTCGGCACCGATTTGGCTGCTGTCGGTCATTCTTCCCCCAGGATTGCTTGTTATCGTTGAATGAAGAAGGGTCGGAACGTGTCCCGCGTTCCGGTGCCCAAACTTACCGCTTCAGAATACGGTTCAGCACACTGTCCAGTTGATCAAGCGTGCGGTAGTGGATTTGCAGGCTGCCTTTCTTGCCCGTGCCGCTCAGCGTGACCTTGAGGCCCAGCGCCAGGGACACTTCCCGTTCCAGGGCCACCGTATCGGGTGCCTTGTCCTTCACCGCCTTGGTCAGGACCAGCGGCTCCGCCGACATCTGCTTCACCAGCGCTTCTGTCTGGCGGACATTCAGTTCGCGCTTGATCACTTCCTGCGCCGCTGCCATCGGGTCGGGCGCTGTCAGCAGGGCGCGGGCATGGCCCATGGACAAGGTGCCGTCTTGAACCAGGGCCTTCACCTCGTCCGGCAGGGCCAGCAGGCGCAGCATATTGGCAACGTGCGATCGGCTTTTGCCGACCGACCGCGCAAGATCCTCCTGCGTGTGATCGAACTCATCCATCAGGCGCTTATAGCCTTCAGCCTCTTCGAGCGGCGTCAGGTCGGAGCGCTGGATATTCTCGATCAGCGCGATTTCCAGCGCTTCGCGGTCCGTCAGGGTGCGGACCAGGACGGGCACCTCATGCAGGCCTGCCAATTGCGCCGCGCGCCAGCGGCGTTCACCGGCGATGATCTCATAGCTGGCATTGCCCGGCGTGGCGGCCGGGTCCTTGCGCACCAGCAGTGGCTGCAGAATACCGCGTTCGCGCACACTTTCGACGAGTGCGGTCAACGCCTCCTCGTCAAAGCGCCGGCGCGGCTGAAACTTGCCGGGATGAACCTGATCAATGGGCAGCAGCCGGGTCAGACGGACACGGTCCACCTGCTGTTCTTCCTCCGTCGCCGCCACCTCCCCGAAAAGGGCGGAGAGACCACGGCCCAGGCCAGTGCGGGAATTGTTCTTTCTCGGTTCATCCATAGGCCAACTGCCGCTTCCGCTCGCGCTTCAACATCTCGCCCGCCAGATGGATATAGGCCTGTGCGCCCGCCGATTTATGATCGTAGAGCAGCACGGGCTTCCCATGGCTGGGCGCCTCGGACACCCGCACATTGCGGGGGATCACCGTCTCGTAAACCTTCTCGCCGAAGAAGCCACGCACATCGGCGGCCACCATGTCGGACAGGTTGTTGCGACGGTCGAACATCGTCAGGACCACGCCATTGATATCCAGCGTGGGGTTGAAGGCGCGCTTCACGCGCTCGATGGTGCGGATCAGGTGCGACAACCCTTCCAGGGCGTAGAACTCGCACTGCAAAGGCACAAGCACGGCATCCGCCGCCGCCAGCGCGTTAAGGGTCAGCAGGCCCAGGGCCGGCGGGCAATCGATCAGGATATAGTCGAAGCCACCAGAGGATTTCTCCAGGCTGTCCTTCAGCCGGAACTCGCGGCGTTCGACATTGACCAGTTCTACCTCGGCACCCGACAAATCGACATTGGCCGTCACCACCCACAGGCCGGGGACGGTGGTGGCCACAGCCACTTCCTCCACGGTCAGGTCAGCGAACAGCAGATCATAGATGCCGAATTCGCGGTTACTCTGCGGGATGCCCAGGCCGGTGGAGGCATTGCCCTGCGGATCATTATCAATGATCAGCACGCGCTTGCCACAGGCGGCCAGCGCCGTGGCCAGATTGATGGTGGTCGTGGTCTTGCCCACGCCGCCCTTCTGGTTGGCAAGGGCGATGATGCGGGCGCGATGGGCGGGAAGGGTGGTCTGGGCGGCGCTCGGCACTGTCGTTCAACCTCTGTCGTTCGGCTTGTGGCGAGACCGCTTAGCGCGGCGCAAGGTCACTGATACGCAGAATGGTTCCGGCCGGGTCGGTCTGGCTCGGGAACCGTTCGACCCGCATATTCCAGGAATCCTTCACCGCGGTCAATTCATCCTCGGCTGTCCTGCCCTTCGGAAATAGGCAGGTGCCACCCGGTTTCAGCATTCCATGCGCCCAGGGCAGCAGCAGCGTTAGTTCGGCGAGCGCGCGGGCCGAGACAATATCGGCGGGGGGCGTGTCCGCCACCTCGATCCGCACCGGGTGTACGGTGGCCGGCGCACCCGTCACCCGCGCCACTTCGCGCAGGAAGGCGGCCTTGCGAACATCTGATTCGACCAGATGCACTTCCGGTACGCCCAGGATGGCCAGCACCAGACCAGGGAATCCAGCACCGGAGCCCAGATCGACCAACACCTTCGCACCCTCCGGGATCAGGCTGAAGACCTGCGCACTGTCGGCCAGATGCCGAGACCAGAGATCCTCCAGGGTGGTCTTGGAGACAAGGTTGATGGCCGGATTCCATTTGTGCAGATGCGCCGCATAGACCTCCAGCTTCGCCAATGTTTCACGTGAAACACCGAAGCGGGATTGGAACTGCTGCGGGCTCATCGGCGGCGGCCCCGGCGGGCGGGGCATGGGCGGCAGCTTCAGCGGCTTGGACGGTTTACGCGGCGCCACGGTCGGAACCCCGCTTCTTGACATGCCGCAACAAAGAGGTGAGGGCCGCCGGCGTCATGCCCGGAATACGGGCAGCCGCCCCCAGGGTGGCAGGCCGCGTGGCCTTCAGCTTCTGCCGGATTTCGGTGGACAGGGACGCGATACTGTCAGGGTTCAGATCGGCAGGCAGCTCCAGCGCCTCATCCTTGCGAAAGGCCCGGATATCCGCCTCCTGCCGGTCCAGATAGCCGGCATATTTGCCGTCAATCTCCACCTGTTCCGCGATGTCGGGCGACAGAGATGACAGTTCAGGCCAGACCTGACACAGACGGGGAAAGTCGATCTCCGGATAGCGCAACAGGTCCAGCGCGTTACGGCGCACGCCATCTTTGTTGATGTGCAGCCCGTGCTTCTCCAACTCGTTCGGCGTGGCCGACAGGCCGGTGACCAGATCGCGCGCCTGTGCCAAAGCCTGCTTCTTGGCGGCCCAATGCGCCTGCCGCAGGCTGCCCACCAATCCGATATCCAGGCCCCGGTCGGTCAGACGCTGATCGGCATTATCGGCACGCAGCAGCAGGCGGTACTCAGCCCGGCTGGTGAACATGCGATAGGGCTCGGACGTGCCGCGCGTGATCAGATCGTCAATCAGTACGCCGATATAGGCCTCCGCCCGGTCCAGCACGAACGGGGCCGAACCGGTCACGGCCAGGGCGGCATTGACGCCCGCGATCAAACCCTGGGCCGCCGCTTCCTCATAGCCTGTGGTGCCGTTGATCTGCCCGGCCAGGAAAAGGCGCGGCAGGCGGCGGGTTTCCAGTGTGCGGGTCAGTTCGCGCGGATCGACATAGTCATACTCGATCGCATAGCCAGGCCGGATCATCCGCACATGTTCCAGACCGGGGATGTTCTTCAGGATGTCGAGCTGCACATCGCGCGGCAGAGAGGTGGAGATGCCATTGGGATAGACGGTGTCATCGTCCAGCCCCTCCGGTTCCAGGAAAATCTGGTGCCGTTCCTTATCGGCGAAACGGACGACCTTATCCTCCACGCTGGGGCAATAGCGCGGGCCAACGCCCTCGATCTGTCCCGAATACATGGGCGCGCGGTGGATATTGTCGCGGATGATGCGATGCACCGCAGCATTCGTATAGGTGATGGCGCAATCAATCTGCGGCGTCGTGATGCGGTCGGTCAGGGTGGAGAAGGGGGGCGGCGGGGTGTCACCCGGCTGCATCTCCAGCCCGGCCCAGTCAATGGTCTTGCCATCCAGCCGCGGCGGCGTGCCCGTCTTCAACCGCCCCAGATTGAAGCCCAACTTCTCCAACGTCAGGGACAAGCCGATGGCGGGCTCTTCGCCGACACGTCCCGCCGGGATTTTCTCTTCCCCGATATGGATCAGGCCGCGCAGGAAAGTGCCGGTGGTCAGGACCACCGCGCCGGCACGGATTTCCCGCCCGTCACCGGTCACGATGCCGGCACAGCTGCCTGAGGCATCGATGATCAGGTCTTCGGCGGCGGCGGCGATAATCTCCAGGTTGGGCTGTTCGGCCAATGCCATCTGCATGGCCTGCCGGTACAGTTTACGGGCGGCCTGTGCGCGGGGCCCGCGCACAGCGGGGCCTTTGGACCGGTTCAGGATACGGAACTGGATACCGCCCCGGTCCGTCACCCGGCCCATGACACCGTCCAGCGCATCAATCTCCCGCACAAGATGCCCTTTACCCAGACCACCGATGGCCGGGTTGCATGACATCTCGCCAATGGTTTCCAGTTTGTGGGTCACCAGCGCTGTACGGGCCCCCGCACGCGCCGCCGCGGCCGCCGCCTCGCATCCCGCATGGCCGCCGCCAACCACGATCACATCATAGTGCTGCATGGGGCGGGAAGATAAGCGCGCGCAGCCCTTTAGTCAAAGGGCAGGGGCGCATAGGGCACCGTCACTTCCCGATGCAGAAATCCCGAAAAATCACGTCCAGCAGGTCCTCTACGTCTACCCTTCCGGTAATGCGGCCCAGGGCACGGACGGCCAGACGCACATCCTCCGCCGCCAGTTCCGGCAGCGGCGCCTGCAGCGCCCGGGTCAGGCTTTCCAGACATTCCTCCAGGGCGGAGCGATGTCTGGCACGGGTAAGGGCGGGGGCACCGGACGGGGCATAGCGGGCGGCAACGGCCTGTTCCAGGGTCGACAGCAGGGCTGGCACGCCATCCCCCGTGCGCGCCGACAGCGACAGGATGGGGCGGCCCGCCAGCGGAGCGACAGCACCGGGCAGATCGGCCTTGTTCATGACCAGGATGGCATCATCATCGGCCAGCGCCAGGGTGGCTGGGTCGGGAAGTTCAACGCCATCAAAGACAAGCAGTTTCAGATCGGCCTTGGCGGCCCGGTCCAGGGCGCGGCGAATGCCCTCGCTTTCCACCAGATCGGCGGCATCCCGCAGGCCCGCCGTATCGGCCAGCAGGACGGGGTAGCCGCCTAAATCCAACTGTACCTCGATCACGTCGCGCGTCGTGCCGGCCTGGTTCGACACGATGGCGACATCGCGCCGCGCGATGGCGTTCAGCAGGCTGGATTTGCCGGCATTGGGTGCCCCCAGAATGGCGATGGAAATGCCATCGCGCAGCCGCTCCCCCCGCCCCTGATCGGCCAAATGGGCCGACAGTTCGGCCACAAGCCCCTCCACCACGGGGCGCACGGCATCGGACAGACCGCCGGGCAAATCCTCATCCGGGAAGTCGATATCCGCCTCCAGATGGGCCAGCGCGCGGGTCAGGCGGTGGCGCCAGCCATCATAAAGCTGGCCCAGGGCACCTTCCATCTGACGCAGCGCCTGTCGCCGCTGCGCCGCCGTTTCGGCATCCACCAGATCGGCGATGGCTTCTGCTTCGGTCAGGTCCAGTTTGCCATGTTCGAAGGCGCGGCGGCTGAACTCCCCCGGCTCCGCCACGCGCAGGCCCAGACCGGTCAGGGCCTGTGTCGCCGCCGACAGGACGGCGCGCCCCCCATGCAGATGCAGTTCCACCACATCCTCCCCCGTGAAACTGCCGGGAGCGGGAAAGGACAGGACCAGGGCCTTGTCGAACAGTTCGCCCGTGACCGGGTCACGCAAGCCTGCCAAGGCGGCCTGACGCGGCGGGGGCAGGGGCCGCCCCATCAGGCGGGACAGCACGGCACCGGCATCAGGGCCGGAAATGCGGATCACCTGTACCCCGGCACGACCGGGGGCAGAGGCCAGGGCGAAGATCGTATCAGCGCGCATCAGGCGTGTTTCACGTGAAACATCAATCAGTCGCCGCCCGGCGGGCGGCGATATCGGCGGGCAGCTTATCGGTGGGCTGAAGCATCAGCCGCTCAACGCGCTTACCCTCCACCAGATGGGTTTGCAGCACCTCATCCACATCGGCCTTGCTGGTCACGGCGTACCAGACACCCTCGGGATAAACGACCAGGACAGGCCCCAGTTCGCAGCGATCCAAGCAGCCGGCATTATTGATACGCACAGCCTTGCCCAGGCCTAAACCGGTGGCCTTCTTCTTCATATAGTCGCGCAGCTCATCCCCGCCTTTTTCGCGGCAGCAGCCACGGGGGTGGCCCGGCTCACGCTCATTAGTGCAGACGAAAACATGGGCGCGGTAATAAGGCGCGGGATCGGCCTTCACATTATCACTCACTTCTTACCATCCTTTGTCGGTGCACCGCCCATGGCATTGGACATCTGCGACCACATCAGTTTCTGGAATTGCTCAATCCCCTGCAGCCCCAGGGGTAGCCAAGTATTCATCATGGTTTCCGGGTCCATGGCCTTCAGGTTGGCCGACATCTGATCCTGCAATTGCTGCATCAGGGCCGCTTGCATCGGCTGGACATCCGGCAGACCCAGAAAGGTCCGCGCCTCTTCCGGTGTGCAATCGATATTGATGGTCACCTTCATGGCTTCCGGCCTCCCTCTGATCTGGCGTGATTTTTCCCGCACCCTGGGTTCGACACAAGGATAAACTATCTGTTCTTCACAGGCCCGTCATGGATTGGCGTCATGATGGGCGGACCCGGCAAAGGATGAGACATGGCCATGCCCCTGAACAGCGCCCATCGCGGTGCTGGCAATCTGCTACACCGGGAAACCAGCCCCTATCTGCGCCAGCACATGGACAACCCCGTGGACTGGATGGGCTGGGGTCCAGAAGCGCTGAACAAGGCGAAGGCGGAGGGTAAGCCCATCCTGCTGTCGGTCGGTTATGCCGCTTGCCACTGGTGCCATGTCATGGCCCATGAAAGTTTTGAGAACCCCGCCATTGCCGGCCTGATGAACAAGCTGTTCATCAATATCAAGGTGGATCGGGAGGAACGGCCCGACCTGGACCACATCTATCAGCAGGCCTTGAGCCTACTGGGGCAGCAGGGCGGCTGGCCGCTGACCATGTTCCTGACGCCTGACGGCCATCCTTTCTGGGGCGGCACCTATTTCCCGCCGGAACGCCGCTGGGGCCGGCCCGGCTTTCCAGAGGTGTTGCAGATCGTTGCACAGACCTTTGCGGAAGAGCCGGCAAAGGTGGAGCGTAATGTCCAGGCACTGACTAATGCCATGGATAATCTGGCAGCCGGACAGCCGGGTGAGGCCATCACGCCCGACACCCTGATCCAGGTGGCTGACCGGCTGGTGCGCGAGGTGGACCCCGTCTGGGGCGGGATCGGCGATGCACCGAAATTCCCACAGCCGGGCATTTTTGAGCTGCTTTGGCGTGCCTTCCGCCATACGGGCCGGCAACAACTGGCCACGGCCACCATCCAGACAATGACGCGCATGGCCCAGGGCGGCATCTATGATCATCTGGGCGGCGGCTTCGCCCGTTATTCCGTGGATACGGAATGGCTGGTCCCGCATTTCGAGAAGATGCTTTACGACAATGCCCAGCTGATCGACCTGATGGTGACCATTTGGCTGGAGACGCGCGATCCGCTGCTGCACGCTCGGATTACGGAAACCGCCGATTGGGTCCTGGCCGAAATGGTGGCAGAGGGTGGGGGCTTCGCCGCCTCGCTGGATGCTGACAGCGAGGGGGAAGAGGGCAAGTTCTATGTCTGGACCGAGGGGGAAATCCGTCGTCTGTTGCCCGCCGATGATGCCGAACTGTTCTGCCGTATCTATGGCGTGACGGCGGAGGGCAACTGGGAAGGCCACACGATCCTGAACCGCATGCATGAGAACGGGCTGGCGGATACGCAGACGGAGGCCATTCTGGCGCGCTGCCGCGACATCCTTCTGTCAGCCCGCGCGGCCCGTATGCGGCCCGGCTGGGACGACAAGGTTCTGGCCGATTGGAATGGCCTGATGATTGCGGCCCTGGCACGGGCTGGGGCCGTGCTGAACCGCGTGGATTGGCTTTCAGCAGCCACGCGCGCCTTCGGCTTTGTCGTGGACCGGATGTCCAGCACCGATGGTCGTCTGCTGCATTCGTTCCGCGACGGGCAGGCACGTCATCGCGGCACCCTGGAGGACCATGTCAACATGGCCCGCGCTGCCATCACCCTTTATGAGGTGACGGGGCAGGGCGCTTATCTGACGCACGCCATAGATTGGCTGGAGAAGGTGGAGCGCCATTTCCATGATGATGGCGATGGCGGCTATTTCATCACGGCGGACGATGCCGATGACCTGATCCGCCGACCCCGCCATGCCCATGACAACGCCGTTCCTGCCGGCAATGGCACCCTGGTCGGGCTGTTCAGCCGTCTATGGCTGTTGACCGGGGAGGATATCTGGCGGCAGCGGGCCGATGCCCTGATCACCGCCTTTGCCGGCGAAGTGGCTCGGAACTTTTTCCCGCTGGCCGGCTTCTTGAACGGGGTGGATTTACGCCTGCACGGTCAGGTCCTGGTCATCGTCGGGCCTGACGATGACGACGGCACCATCGCCCTGCGTCGGGCCGCCCTGGCCAAATGGCATCCCAATCTGATGCTGTTGTGCCGCGCCCCCACCGACCCGGATCTACCCCCGCATCATCCCGCCGCAGGCAAAAGCATGGTTAAAGGCCAGGCGACCGCTTATCTTTGTCAGGAACAGCATTGTTCGGCCCCCGTGACGGCGGCCACAGACCTTTCCGCCCTGTTGGGCGGATGATCCTGTCCCATTTCATACGTACATTCAAAGGAAGGATATCCCCATGCCCGACGTTTCGATCTCCTCGCCCGATGGCAGCTTCAGCGCCTATCTGGCCGCCCCGGCCATCGGTAAAGGCCCGGCCATGATCATCATTCAGGAAATTTTCGGCGTGAACGCCAATGTCCGCGCCATTGCCGACCAATATGCCGCCGCCGGCTATTTCGCCATCGCGCCCGACCTGTTCTGGCGGCAGGAACCCGGTATCCAGATCACCGACCAGACCGACGCCGAGTGGCAGAAGGCCTTTCAGCTGTATCAGGGCTTTAACGAGGTGAAGGGGGTGGAGGATCTGGCCACCACCCTGTCCTTCATCCGCCACTATCCCGGTGTGACGGGCAAGGTCGGCTGCGTCGGTTTTTGCCTGGGCGGGAAGCTGGCCTATCTGATGGCCACCCGCACTGATGTCGATGCCTCAGTATCCTATTACGGGGTCGGCATCGACAAGGATGTTGGTGAAGTGCCGGCCATCACCAAGCCGCTGCTGATGCATATAGCCGGCCAGGACGGGTTCGTGCCGCCGGAGGCACAGAACGCCATCAAGGAGGCCGTGGCCGGTAATTTCCTGGTGGAGGTGTATGTCTATCCCGAACGCGATCACGCTTTCACGCGCATCGGCGGCAAGCATTATCATGATGGTGATGCGCAGCTGGCCCATGGCCGCTCGGCCGAGTTCCTGAAGAAGCATCTGGGCTGATGCTCTCCCACCGGGATGCGCTCCGCCGCATCCCGGTAGCCTGCCTGATTTCAAGGTCAAAGCATGACGCACGCCATCATTGTCGAACAGACAGGCGGGCCGGAGGTTCTGCGCTGGCAGAAGGCGACGGTCGGCAAACCAGGGCCGGGCCAGGTCCTGATCCGGCATACGGCCATCGGCCTGAATTTCATCGATGTCTATTATCGCACCGGCCTTTACCCCGCCCCCTTGCCCTTCACGCCGGGTATGGAAGGTGCCGGGATTTTGGAGGCGGTGGGCGAGGGGGTGGTTGATCTATCGGCCGGCGACCGGGTTGGCTACGGCCAATCTCCGCTCGGTGCATATGCTGAACATCGGCTGATCCCAGCCGAGAAGTTGATCAAACTGCCCGACTGGCTCAATGACGACATAGCCGCCTCCATGCTGCTGCAGGGGCTGACGGCGCAATATCTTCTGCGTCAGACGTTCCACGTGAAACAGGGCGATATGGTCCTGATCCACGCCGCAGCCGGCGGTGTCGGATCACTGGCGTGCCAATGGGCTAATGCTCTGGGTGCCACTGTCATCGGTACGGTAGGATCAGCGGAGAAGGTGGCGCCGGCCGCCGCCAATGGCTGCCACCATGTCATCCTCTACCGTCAGGAGGATGTGGCCGCCCGCGTGCGAGAAATTACGGGTGGCCGTGGTGTCGATGTCGTCTATGACGGTGTCGGCAAGGATACGTTCGAAAGCTCGCTGGACTGTCTGCGCCGACGCGGCCTGATGGTCAGCTATGGCAATGCCTCCGGTGCTGTCCCGCCCTTTGACATCGGCATGTTGAACCGCAAGGGCGGGCTTTTCCTGACCCGACCATCGGTGCAGCATTATGCTGGCACGCGCGCCGAACTGCTGTCCATGGCTGATGATCTGTTTGCGGTCGTAAAGGCCGGACAGGTAAAGGTGCAGGTCAATCAACGTTTCGCCCTGCGCGACGCCGCCGATGCCCACCGCGCGCTGGAAGCAAGGGCGACGACGGGTGCAACCATCCTGATCCCGTGAACCCGTAGGTCAGGTCGAGGCGCAAGCCTCGCCCTGACAGCAATGGATTGAAAGCATCATCTGTCAGGGCTCGCCGCTGGCTCGACCAGACCTACGCGCACATCACACGCTTTTGATCCAGCCTTCCACCACCTGTTCCAGCACCGTCAGCGGCACCGAGCCGTTGCCCAGAACAGTGTCGTGGAAGCGCTTGATATCGAAACGGCTGCCCAACCGCTTCCTCGCCCGCTCCCGCAGTTCCAGTATCTTCTGCATGCCGACATAATAGGCACAGGCTTGGCCGGGATAGACGATGTAGCGGTCGACCTCGCGTTCCGCCACCTCGTGCGTGAAGGCCGAATTGGCGACGAAATAATCGATGGCCTGCGCCCGGGTCCAACGCTTGGCATGGATGCCCGTATCCATGACCAGACGCAGCGCCCGCCATAGGGAGAAGGTCAGTCGCCCGAAATCGGAATAGGGATCGGCATAAAAGCCCAGTTCCTTGGGCAGCCGTTCCGAATAAAGCCCCCACCCCTCGACATAGGCGGTGTGGAAATCATGCCGGCGGAAATCCGGCAGGCCCGTCGCCTCCTGCGCCAGGGCGATCTGCATATGGTGGCCGGGAATCCCTTCATGGAAGGCCAGAACCTCCATCTGCCAGATCGGCATCTCCTTCATGTTGGACAGGTTGACATAATAGATGCCGGGGCGGGACCCGTCGGTCGCCGGCTGGCTGTAACGGGCGATGGTTGAACTGGCTTCGCGGTAGCGCTCAAATCGCTGCACCACCAAGGGGGCCTTGGGTTTCAGGTTGAACTGACCATCCAGCACCTGCTTGACCCGGTCTAGGATCAGGTTGGCCCCCTTGATATAAGCCTCGCGGCCCGCGTCATCCTCCGCGAAATAAAACTGACGGTCGGTTCGCAAGAACTGGTTGAAGGCCTGAAGATCGCCCGTGAAGCCGACCTTGTCCTTGATCGTCTCCATCTCCGCATGGATCCGCTTCACCTCCGCAAGGCCAAGTGCATGAACATCAGCGGCCTTCAGCGGCAGGGTAGTGTGCCGGGACAGGCAATGTTGATAGAAGGCATCGCCATCAGGCAGCTTCCAGACGCCATCCCGGTCATCGGCTTTGGCCAGAACCGCTTCCATGGCTGTTGCCAGCCGCGTCCAGGCCGGCGCGAAGCGGGTAGAGAGCAGGCCTTCAGCCTCCGCCACCAAGCCGGCCTTATCGGCGGCGGGCAGGTCCAGTGCCTCCACCTTGCGCCGGAACCCGGCCAGCAGCGCCGTCTCTTCCGTCGAAGTCGGCGCAAAGGGCCGGCCAGTCAGGACGGCGCGGGTGGCGGCCAATGCCTTCTCCATGGAAAAACGCGGGGCAATCACCCCTTTAGCGGAACGGACCTGCAGCGCCTGGACCAACTGGTCCACCGGCTGATCAATCCGGGCGACGCGCGCCAGCCAGGCCTGCGCACCCACCTTGTCCCGTATCGGGTGATAGGTGGTCAGGGTGTCGATGATCTCACTATGCCGTCCATTGAAATGGTCAGCAGGATAGTCATTGCCCCGCCAACGAGCGGCGGCCAGCTTCGCCTCGGCCTGATATTCCCAAAGCGCCTTGTTCAGCCGCCCATCCGGCGACAATTCGGCATCGGGGAAGTCACGGCGCAGGGTGGCAAGGTCGACCCTTAGGGCCGCATCATCGGCGGCGAGCGCAACGTCGGACAGATCATCCCAGGTCCCCTGATCACCCGGCAGCCCCAGGGAGGTCCGCAATTCCGGCGACTTTGCCGCCTGACGGGCGAAGCATTCGGCAAAGAACGCGTCCAGGGCCGGATCGGCACCCGCTGCCTGCGCCGGGCCGTTCAACATACCGCCGGCGATGCTCCAGGCGGCCAAACCGCAGCAGGAACAAAAAAAGCCGCGACGGCCCATCACCGGTTGATTGCTGCTTGCACCCATGACCCATCCCCCTGTTTCAGGCAGGGAAGAGTGGCGCAATGGGGGGGGGCGGAGCAAGGGGGCACGGGCATAACCAGCACCCCCCGACGGCTCAACGCGTAGCGGCGAAGCGTGCTTCCATCGCGTCCCACAGGGTGGATTCCAGGGCCGACCCGTCCAGCTGATTGATCTGCTGAATGCCGGTCGGGCTGGTGACATTGATCTCCGTCAGATAGTCACCAATGACGTCGATACCGACAAAGATCATGCCCTGTGCGCGCAGGGTCGGGCCAATGGCCTCACAGATCTCCTGCTCCCGCTTGGTCAGCACGGTCTTGCCGGCACTGCCGCCGGCGTGGAAATTGGCGCGGGCTTCGCCCTCCTGCGGGATGCGCGACACGGCCCCGGCGGGCTTGCCATCGATCAGGATGATGCGCTTATCGCCCTTGCGGATCTCCGGCAGGTATTTCTGCACGATGATCGGCTCACGATAGAGCTGGGTGAAGGTTTCCAAGAGCGCACCCAGATTCTCATCATCTGGTTTCACGTGAAACACACCCGAACCCCCGTTGCCGAACAAGGGCTTAACGATAATGTCCTTCCATTCCACCCGCGCGGCCAGCACTTCATCGTGGGAGGAGGTGATGACGGTGGGTGGCATCAGGTCGGGGAAATGGGTGACGAACAGCTTTTCCGGGGCATTGCGCACGGCCGCCGGATCATTCACCACCAGTGTCTTGGGATGGATATGTTCCAGCAGATGGGTGGCGGTGATATAGGCCATGTCAAAGGGCGGGTCCTGGCGCATCAGCACCAGATCCATGGTCGACAGGTCGATCACCTCCGCCGCGCCCATGCTGTGGTGGTTGCCGCGTTCGCGCCGCACCTGCATGGGCCGCACCTTGGCGAACAGCTTGTTGCCGCGCAGGGCCAGGTCACGCGGATGGTAATGCCACAGGGCATGGCCACGGCGCTGTGCCTCCAGTGCCATCATGAAGGAACTGTCAGTATCGATATTGATGGACTCGATCGGGTCCATCTGGATGGCGACCTTCAGGGTCATGTCGGGTTGTCTCCGGCCAGCGGAAATGGGGATAGCGGCAGGAAAGCATAAGCGCCGCGCCAACGCCATGCGCCGCATCACAGGGGCAGGGGTTTAATTCAAGCGGCCCCGCAGCTGCCGAAGCAGGCTGCGCGTATGGTCCAGCAATTGCGGGGAAGCACCGCGCGCCTCACCGATACGCAGGAAATTCTCGAAGGCCTGGATGCCGGCCGTCAGCTTGCCCAGATGGGCGTTCAACAGACCGGATTCACGCCACAGGCCGATATGCTGGGGCGCGAACAGCAGCATGTCCTCGATCACCGCCAGAGCCTTGTCTGGCTGATCCGTCGACAGGTGGCGAAGTTTCAGATTGTTCTGCAAGCGCAGAAGAACCTCGCGGTTGGACACCGGGGCGTAGTGGTCTGGCGTCAGTTCGGACTCCAGGCCCGCCGTCTGTTTCAACATGTCGCGCAGCTCACGCGGACCACGCGGAGAGGCACCGTCAAACGGATCAATGATCTGCCGCCCGCCGCCATGATCCAGCCGCAACAGGAAATGGCCGGGGAAATTCAGGCCCAGCATGTCCCAGCCCTGGGCCCGTGCCGCCGACATCAGCAGGATGCCCAAGGACACAGGCAGTCCCCGCCGTCGGTCAATAACGCGAATCAAGTTAGCGTTCTGCAAATCCTCATAGGTCTCGCTGTCACCGGCATAGCCATGCTGCTCCAGCAACTGGCCCAAAGCCGCCACCCGATCCACCAGTCCATCGGGCACATCGCGCATCAGGGCACCAAGATCGGCCCCCAACCGGGCCAGATGCGCACGGTATGGCGTCAGATCAGTGGGGTGGTCAATAACAGCCAGAGCCAGGGCCGCTTCCGCCACATCAATATCTTCATCTTCCGCCTCACCGAGGCGGCGTAGATAGTCCAGGGCCTGTTGGCGCGGCGTCACGGGCAGAAGGCTCGCTTGCAGGGGTCAACCGCGCTTCCCATAGCGCAGCCGGGGCGGAGGTGTCGAGCGGGAAGGCGCACTCATCTGATTTGTTCTTCGTCCCTCTCGGGTCAGACCGGCGCATTGCCATGTTGCGCAGGAGCGGTCATTCGCTCTAGATAAACGCTCGTCCCGATATAAGGTTAAAGGGACGTTAACCAATAACCATGGTTTCTGGAACTAAAGACGATGTCGATGACGACAACGGTCGCCAAGAGTTTGGATAACGACGCCGCAGGGTCCCGCATCAGGCAGACGCCCAAAAGCATCGCCACGCATCAGCGGATCATTGAGGCCGCAATCCGTTGCTTTCTGGAGATCGGATACCATCGCACCACCACGTCAGAGATCGCCAAACAGGCGCGGGTGACGCGGGGCGCGGTGCAATATTATTTCCCCACGACACCGGAGGTGCTGCGCGCCACCGTCGATCACATTATCCAGCGCTTTACAGCCGAGTATCTCGCCGCCACGGCCAATGTCGCGCATGAGGGGCGGGAAGGGCTGGATCAGGGCATTGACGCGCTGTGGCATGCCGCGCACAGCCCGCTCTGGACCGCTTGGAAGGAGCTGGAGGCCGCCGCCCGCACCGATGCTGAACTGTCCGCCATCATGGGCCCGGCCAAGGCCGCGTTTGCGGCCCGCTGGGAGCAGACAGCAAAGGACGTCTATGGCTCCTTCCTGGTCGCCGACCCGGTGAAGTTCGAGATGGGCCGGCATCTGGCTTGGCAGTTCCTGCAAGCCCTTGCCAGCAGCCGCTTCGCACCCGCCGCTGAGGATCAGGAGGTCAAGGATCGGCTGCTGAGCGAGTTCAAGGTACTGATGCGCCAATATTGGGGCCTGACAGGCTGAGCCTGGCTATTTCTCCAGGAACTTCAGCCCCGCCACGCCAGCCAGGATCAACAGCACACAAAGAATGCGGCCAGGATCAAACCCGTCACGGGCCATGATCATGCCGGCCAGCACAGCGCCCGCGCTGCCAATCCCGGTCCAGACGGCATAGGCGGTGCCCAATGGCAGGCCGCGCATGGCCAACGACAGCAGCCACAGGCTAACGCCCAGGCAAACCAGGGTGACAAACGTGGGCAGGGGACGGGAAAAGCCATCACTGGCCTTAAGGCCGACGGCAAAGCCGATCTCGAACAGGCCGGCGGACAAGAGATAAACCCAAGCCATGGAGCATTCTCCATCGCGGAAGGGCCGTCCCTGCCATCATCACAAAGCCGTCCGGGGTCGTCCCCGGCGGGCGGTATCACAATGATACCGATATCTAACTGGATATTGGCTGGGCGTTGGCCTGCTGCAACCCGGCTTTGTGGTATGGCTTCCATGCCACCTCTGCCCAAAGTCATAGGGTACGCACAGGAAAACTGTTTGCGCAGAAAGACTTACCCTTGCGCGACCGGCCCGGCTCGGGCAATCTTCTTTGGTAAACAAGGTGGCCATGGGCCCAGACCTTCGGCCCCGCCGCCCGTCGGTCGGTGAAGGTCGGGTCCCGGAAGGCTCCACGTCCCAGGGGGGATAGACAGGCATGACCAAGTCGGAACTGATCCAGCGACTGGCCGAACGTAATCCGCATCTCTATCAGCGCGACGTGGAGAAAATCGTCACCACGATCTTTGATGAGATCACAGAGGCGCTGGCCCGGGGTGACCGGGTCGAACTGCGCGGCTTCGGCGCATTTTCCGTGAAACGCCGCGACGCCCGTACCGGCCGCAATCCACGCACGGGTGAAAGCGTGGATGTCGATGAAAAGGTGATCCCCTTCTTCAAGACCGGCAAACAGCTGCGCGAGCGTCTGAACACCGACGAGTAGTCGGGAACAACCGGTCGGGCATGAAAAACCCCGTCAGCCGCTGGGGCTGACGGGGTTTTAATTTCTGCGCCGGTTGGGGCGGATTACAGAACCTGGCAGACATCCTCAAAGTCAAACCGCGGGCTGCGGTCGAACAGGCTGCTGGGGTCACCATAACCCAGATTACAGATGAAATTGGCCTTGAAGCGGCCATCGGGGAAGAATTCAGCATTCACCTTGCCCTGGTCAAAGCCCGACATCGGACCACAATCCAGACCCAGGGCACGGGCCGCCAACATGAAATAAGCGGCCTGCAAAGTGCCATTCCGGAACGCCGTTTCCGACGCGACCTGCGGATTGGCAAACCACGGGCGAGCATCGACATGTGGGAACAGGCGTGGCAGATGTTCGGCGAACTGCGTGTCATAGGCCAGGATGGCCGTCACCGGCGCCGACATGGTCTTGGTCAGATTGCCGGCGGACAGGGCCGGGCGCAGCCGTTCCTTGGCCTCAGCCGTGGTCACGAAGACAACGCGCAGCGGACAGCAATTGGCGCTGGTCGGACCCCAGCGCAGCAGATCATGAATCTGGCGCAGGATGTCCGTCGTCACCGGCTTGTCGATGAAGCCATTATAGGTGCGGGCCGTGCGGAACAGCTGATCCAGCGCGGCGTCGGAGAGCATATCGGTCATTGTTGTATCCTTGGAGCAGACAACAGCATGGCTTTGATATCCGCCATCAAAGCCATGCATGGCAAGCTGCAAAGAAACTATAGAACAGACCGAAACCGCGTTAGAGCTGTTTTCGGTAGACCGGAAACAGCTCCGGCGGCGACTGCCGCCGCGCCGCATCTGCGGCGTGAAGCCAAGCGGGGGATACCGCGCCGGCACCTGAGGAAAACAAACAACGAGAGCGTGTTTCCGGTCAGAAATACGCTCTAGCGGCGCAGGCTGGCCGGCACAACGCCATGGTCGCGCGCCATTTCGGCCCGCGTGCGGGGCCCCAGAACCTCTTCCATCTGATCCTCGCTTAATACCGCCCGATCAAAATCAGACAGTGAATTGACGCGGATCAGAGAGCGTATGGTGCGGACATAATCCTCGCCCCGCTCCGAATATGCACCCAGGGCATTAACCAGCATCAACCCATCGATGGGCTTGTCCTGCGTGCGCAGGCTGGCCCGCATCTGGCGGAACTGCGAGTAGGCGCGGTGGGTGTTGAGGTTATGGATATAGCTTTCCACGCTGCCCTTCGGATCATCGAATGATCTGAATCGGTGGGTCTCACCCTGGCGGCGATTGCGGGGAACAATCCCTTCATCCTCCGCCTTGAAGGTCAGTTGGCCGTAAAGGGCATTGCCCTTCTGGGCAAAGCGAGAGGTACCCCAGCCACTTTCCTCCGCCGCCTGGGCAAGGGCCAAGGAAACAGGAACTACATCCACGCGCTGCATCAGCGCCTTGGTATTGATCTCACCATCGCCTGTCAGGCCGTAGCGGACCGCCAGATCGGCCAGCCAGCGGCGATCCTGCGGTGCCAGTATCTGTCCACCCTGCTTCACGGCGTGCAGGCGGCGCAGGCGATCACGGTCCTGTTCAATCCGCTCATTGGCCATCAGGATCAGGGGCAGCAGGGTCTTGACGAACAGTGCCTTGCGGTCGTCGCTGTTCTCCAGTGCCGTTATCCCGGTCGGTAGATCGGTCAGAACCAGGCGCGGAACCGTTGTCTCTCCACTACGCACCGTTTCGATCCGGTACTCGCGGGAATGGAACAGGTCCAGCGTCGCCTTGGCATCCAGCTTGAAGGATGGGTCGTGGCGCGTGGTGGCGGATGCCATCTCCACCGTGAAACCCGGATCCGGGCGCAGCACCGGCAGCAGGAATTCCCGCGCCGTCCGGTCGATCGACCGGCTGGAAGCGCTGATAAACACAGTAGAAGGCAGAAAGACGGTGAGCAGCAGAAACAGGGCGGACATGCCCCATATGCGGGCAGCCGTACCGCGGGGGCTGTCAAAGCCCTCGTTCGCGTCTGTCAGCATGTTTTTTCAATCCCTTACAGTCCAAGCCGAAAGGACGGGTATCGCCGCCACATCATGTGGCGCACGTCCGTCATTTTGCCGGAGCAAACTCCGCACTTTGGCCTTTGGCCCTAAATAAGGCCGGCCCAAGAGTGTCAGAGGCAATCCCTCCCACGGTCCCTTCCTGGGTTTTACCGCGGTCAGGGCATCATGCCGGTGGGGTCTAATTTCCCCGCGAAGGGGCCCCAACCCCCGGCACGCCATCTGTACACGCATCATATCCCAACCCATTGCGACCGAATTGAGGCGCAATTCAGGGGCTGGGATTTGCACCTTATCGGATTTGCTGCACCTCGACAACCTCGGGAATGTAATACCGAAGCATATTCTCGATGCCAGACTTCAAGGTGGCCGTGCTGCTGGGGCAACCCGCACAGGCCCCCTTCATGGCCAGATAAACGACGCCATTCTCAAATCCATGGAAGGTGATGTCGCCGCCATCCTGGGCCACCGCCGGCCGCACCTTGGCGTCCAGCAATTCCTTGATCTGGGCAACAATCTCGTCGTCATCCTCGTTCACCTCGTTATCGTCCGCCTTGACCTGGGTCAAAACGGGCTTACCGGTGGCGAAATGTTCCATGATGGCGCCCAGGATGCCGGGCTTCATCACGTACCAGTCGCGGCTGTCATCCTTGGTAACAGTGACAAAGTCGCCGGCCAGAAACACCCGCGTCACGCCATCGACCTGAAACAGCCGCTCAGCCAGGGGCGAGCGGGCGGCAGCGTCTGCTGCGTCGGTGAAATCTGCGGTACCGGTGCCCAGAACATCACGGCCGGGAAGAAACTTCAGCGTCGCGGGGTTCGGGGTATCTTCGGTCTGAATGAACATCGGTGTTGATCCTGATCATGCCTCAGAGGCTTTCCCCGAACTTGGGGCCAAAGCCAGGCATAATCAAGCCATGGTCTGCCCATGCATGGCAGCCACCGCCATGCGCCGATAGGGGCAATGGCCCTGATCGGGGGGGCATAGACGCCGTCCAAAGCCCGAACAGACCCCCGGATGCCCGGCCAGGGCTTGACGCACAAGCGGCGCCAGATCGGCCCCTTCCGCCAATGCCGGACGCGACAGGGTCAGCGACAGGATGCCTGATGATAACGCCATATCCCGCCATTCATCCAGATAGTCACCCCAGGCGGCGCGCAACAGCGGCCAGGGCGACAAAGGCAGGATGGATAAAGCGGGGCTGCGTGTACGCCGGATAGCCTGTTCCACGCTCGGCAGATCGCCATCATCAAAGCCCGGCACATCCAGCCGGGCCACCCCGATACGCCCCACCGCCACATCTAACAGACGCGAGAGTTCCGCCGCCAGCCGCTTCATCTGCCAGCCGAGCGGATCACCGCCTGACCAGCCCAGACCCGGAATGACCAGCAGCAATGAACCGGTCCCACCCGGTGCCATCACTTCGCCCGCACGCGCCACCAGGGTGCGCAGGACGGCAGCATCAGTGGGATGGCAGCACAGGCTGCTTGCCGGAACCTCCAGGCCTGCAGCTTTAGATGCGCGGTCCCAGGCCTGCAGCGCCACTCCGTTGAGCCCGCCAGAAAACAGAGGCGAGGGCGGCAGCAGAACCAGACGGTCGGGCCGGAACGCCGCTACATCATGGGCAATCGCAATGGGCGATGGCGGTGCGAACAGGTTAGCGGTGAAAACCCGCACTACACCATCACCCCAGAGCGCGTTCTCCAGCTCCGTGCCCATCGGTTCATCTGCCGGCCCTGTCAGATCATCCAGGGTGAAATACCGGGCCAGCCGCCGGGCGCGCAAAGCCAGCAGCGGGCGGAGTGGCGGGGCAGGCGGGTCTTGTCGCGATGTCGCCAGCAGGGCCTGCAGGTAGGGCAAAACCAGCCCAACTGCCGCCGGCTGGCCCGGCTGCATCAGAACGACGGCGATACGGTCCCGAAAGGAAGCTGTCACCACCGGCACACAAATTATGGGATCGTGGAATCAATCCCTTGTGGCAGGCTTCCAGTCGCGGATCAACCCAGCCAAACGAGATACGTTTTCCGGCGATGTTTCCTTGATGATGCCGTGGCCAAGGTTGAAAATGAAGGGTCCGTTGCCAAGGGTTTCCAGCAGATCCAGGACCGCGCGGTCCATCTCCTCCCCCCCGGCGATCAGCAGGACGGGGTCGAGATTGCCCTGCACGGCGACCTTGCACTGCAGGTGCTGGGCGGCCCAGGCGGCCGGCACGCCGGGGTCCAGCGACACGGCATCCACACCGGCCTGTTCGACAAAGCTTTCCAGGTTCAGGCCGGCCATGCGCGGAAAGCCGATTATGGGCGTGCCCGGATGGCGTTCCTTCAGTGCCGCCGTGATCCGCCGGGTCGGAGCCACGACAAAGCGCTGGAAATCCGCGGCGGACAGGGCACCGGCCCAGCTGTCAAACAACTGTACCAGTTCGGCACCAGCCTTGATCTGCATCGACAGATAGTCGACTGTCGCTTCGACCAGGATGTCGATCAGCCGGTTGAAACCGACCGGGTCGGTATAGGCGAAGCGCTTCACATGCGCATATTCCTTCGATCCGCCCCCTTCAACCATGTAGCAGGCGACGGTCCAGGGTGAGCCGGCGAACCCAATCAGAGCCGTCCGTTCATCCAGGGAGGCCCGAATGCGTGACACCGTTTCGTACACGGGCGCTGCTTTCCGGTGCAGCCCATCCAGATCCAGCTTCAGCAGGCCCTGCTGGTCGCGGATAGCATCCAGTACAGGGCCTTCGCCCTCCGCGAACCGAAGACCCTGACCCAGCGCATGCGGGATAATCAGGATGTCTGAAAACAGGATGGCGGCGTCCATGCCGTAGCGGCGTAGGGGCTGCAACGTCACTTCACAGGCCAGTTCCGGGTTCATGCACAGGTCCAGGAAGCCGCCAGCCTGGGCACGAACCTGCCTGTATTCTGGCAGATACCGCCCCGCCTGCCGCATCAGCCAGAAAGGTGGTGGCGTCTGTGGCACCCCCGCCAGTGCGGCCAGCATCTTCTTTGGCGAAACGGAGGATTTGATGGTCATGGATCCAACCCAGGTCACGGAAAACGGACGGGTCAAACCTTATCCCAACCCCTCTCTTAAAACTTTACTTTTTTAAAGAAAGGATTGGAGGAGTAGTTGGCCCTGTGGATAACGGGAATTCATGTTTGTCCGCATTTTTGTCCACAGTTCGGATATGCCATGCAGGGTGTGGAAAAAAATTGTGGAAAACTTTATGGATCAGCCTGCAATAGGCGCAGAAATACTGGTTTTATAGGGATCATTGCGATATGGGGACAATCGCTCTGGCTTACCCGATTCGTCCTTGATTCCCAGGTAAACACGCAGACTTAATCCCAGATCGGGCAGCAGGGCAGACAAGTCCGGGCTTGCCAGGGATAGAAAAGCCCGGCTACGCCTTTTGTGCCCGTTCACGCACATCCGTCCCCGACATATCCCCAGGAGCGGTCCACAGGATGCACCCCGGCGATCATCATGGCGGCCACATCAAGCCGCCCTCCGCACCCAGGAACTTCCATCTGCATCTGGTTTCCGATGCGACGGGGGAGACGATCAATTCCGTCGCCCGCGCCTGCGTCAGCCAGTTCGACCAAGTGCATCCGATCGAACATTTCTGGAATCTGGTCCGCACCGAACGGCAGTTGGACATGGTGCTGGAGGGCATTCGGGAGCATCCGGGCCTGGTTATGTTCACTCTGGTGAATGAGAAACTGCGCCATAAGTTGCAGGATACCTGCCGGGAACTGGGTATCCCCAGCATCTCGGTCCTGGACCCACTGATCAACGCGCTGGGCACCTATCTGGGTCTGCAGAGCCAGTCGAAGCCGGGCCGGCAACACGCGCTGACCGCCGAATATTTCGGTCGCATCGATGCCATGGATTTCGCGCTTAACCATGATGACGGCCAAAGTGCCTGGGGTCTGCATGATGCCGATGTCATCCTGGTGGGCGTCAGCCGGACATCCAAGACACCGACCTGCATCTATCTGGCCAATCGCGGTATCAAGGCTGCCAACATTCCCTATGTGCCCGGCTGTCCCCTTCCGCCGGAGCTGGATCAACTGACCCGGCCTCTGATCGTCGGGCTGACCAAGGATCCGGAACGGCTGGTACAGATCCGGCGCAACCGTCTAAAACTGCTGAACCAGGGGGACGACACGTCCTATACCGATCCTGAGCGCGTGCGGGAGGAATTGCTGGAAGCCCGGCGTCTGTTCACGCGCAAGGGCTGGGCCGTCATCGATGTTTCCCGGCGGTCGATCGAAGAGACGGCGGCAGAGGTGATGATGTTGTTCGCCCGCCGCCGGCCGCAGGCCGCTGCGGCCATCGACAGTGTCAAGGGTGATGAATGATGCCGGCCTTTCTGACGACCGAACCCATCATCCTGGCATCTGCCAGCATCTCACGTCGCCGTATGCTGGAAGCGGCGGGAGTGGAGGTGCATGCCGAAGCGGCACGGGTGGATGAGGAAGAGATCAAACTGTCGGGCAAGGCTGCCGGCATGAAGCCGCCGGAGGTGGCTGAAGCGCTTGCCGATCTGAAAGCCTCCAAACTGGCGCGCAAATATGTCGGGGCCTATGTGGTGGGCGGCGATCAGATGCTGGAATGTGACGGCCGCTGGTTCGACAAACCTGTGGACAAGGCGGATGCCGCCAACCATCTGCGCCTGCTGTCGGGCCGGACCCATACGCTCTATTCAGCGGTCGTCGTATTCCATAACGGCACCCGCGTCTGGCATCATATCGACCATGCCACCCTGACTATGCGTCCCCTGTCGGATGCCTTCATCGAACGCTACCTGGACGCCGCCGGTGATGCCGTCCTGTCCTGTGCCGGGTCCTACCAAGTGGAGGGGCTGGGTGCGCAACTGTTCAACAAGGTGAAGGGTGACCATTTCACCATCCAGGGCCTGCCCCTGCTGCCGCTGCTGGATTTCCTGCGCGTGCGCAAGCTGTTGCCGGCCTGACGGGAGAGTATCTGAATGTTGACAGGCAAGGGGCTGATCGCCGGTGTCATGGGCTGGCCCGTTGGTCATTCGCGCAGCCCGCTGCTGCACGGGTTCTGGCTGCGGCATTACGGGATCGACGGGGCCTATGTTCCGCTGGCGGTGCCGCCGGACCGGGCGGAACAGGCCATCCGCGCCTTGCCCGCCATGGGGTTCCGTGGCTGCAATGTCACCATCCCGCATAAAGAGGTGGCGTTCCGCATTGTCGACCGGTTGGACAGCAGTGCCCGGCGCATCGGTGCCGTCAATACGATCATCGTGGCTGAGGATGGTACCCTGGAAGGCCGCAATACCGATGGGTTCGGCTTCTGGGAAAATCTGGCAGCCAGTGCGCCGGCAAGCTGGTCCGTAACTGCGGGGCCATCGGTGGTGCTTGGGGCAGGCGGTGCGGCGCGGGCCGTCGTGGTGGCCCTGCTGGATGCTGGGGCACCGGAAATCCGTCTGCTGAACCGCACCCAGGCGCGGGCTGCCGAAATCGCTGCCGATCTGGGCGATCCGCGTATCACGGTCGGGCCCTGGGATGGGCGCGATGCGGCCCTGGATGGGGCTGTGCTGCTGGTCAATTCCACCAGCCAGGGCATGAATGGATATCCGCCATTGGAGATTGACCTGTCGGCCCTGCCGAACGACGCGCTGGTTACCGACATCGTCTATGTTCCGCTTGTGACGCCCTTGCTGGCGGCGGCGGCGGCGCGGGGCAATCCCGTGGTGGATGGGCTGGGCATGCTGCTGCATCAGGCGCGCCCCGGCTTTCATGCCTGGTTCGGCACGGATCCGATGGTGACGGATGATCTGCGCCGCTTCGTTCTGGACCCGCGATGATCATTCTGGGCCTGACCGGTTCCATCGGCATGGGAAAATCCACGGCGGCCAGCATGCTGCGCCGCCTGGGCTGCCCCGTTCACGATGCCGATGCCAGTGTCCACCGACTTTACGCACGCGGCGGCAAGGCGGTGCCGGCCATCCAGGCCCTGTTTCCCGATGCCGTGAAGAACGGGGCCGTGGACCGTGCTGCCCTTGCCGCCGCCGTTTTGGGCAAACCCGACGCGTTGAAGCGGCTGGAGGCGGCGGTGCATCCGCTGACCCGGGCCGATGCCGACAATTTCGTGAAACGCTGTGCCCGGCGCGGTGTGCCGGTGGCCGTCATGGACATCCCCCTTCTTTATGAAACCAAGGGGGAGCGCCGGGTGGATGCCGTGGTTGTGGTGACGGCGCCGGTCTGGCTGCAGCGTCAGCGCGTTCTGGCGCGGCCTGGCATGACATCCGCGAAGCTGGCCAACATCCTGGCCCGGCAAGTGCCGGATGCGGAGAAACGCCGGCGGGCGGATTTTGTTGTGCCGACCGGCCTGGGCCGACGCTTGACGCTGATCCACCTGCGCCGCATCGTGGCGGCCATGAAACACCGCCAGGGCCATATCTGGTCGCCAGCACGGAAGGCTTGATAACCATGCGCGAGATCGTTCTCGACACCGAAACCACGGGCATCGATCCGCTGAACGGCGACCGCATCGTGGAAATCGGCTGTGTGGAACTGTTCAACCATATCGCCACGGGCCAGCATTATCACACCTACCTGAACCCCGAACGCGACATGCCGGCGGAAGCTGAGGCTGTGCATGGCCTGTCATCCTCTTTCCTGTCCGACAAGCCGGTCTTTCCCGCCGTGGTCGGGGATTTCCTGGAGTTCATCGGCGACGCGCAGCTGGTGATCCACAATGCCTCCTTCGATATCGGCTTCCTGAATATGGAGCTGGTGCGGATCGGCATGCCAAAGCTGACCAACCCGGTCGTCGATACGGTGAAGATCGCGCGCAAGCGCTTCCCCGGCGCGCCGGCCAGCCTGGACGCGCTCTGCCGCCGGTTTGAGATCGACAATTCCAACCGCACCCTGCACGGCGCGCTGCTGGACAGCCAGTTGCTGGCTGAGGTCTATCTGGAACTGATGGGCGGACGTCAGCCTGATCTGGTGCTGGCTGGTGGGCCGGTCGCCACCCAGCAAGGCGGGTTCGACACTGGGCCTGCCCGCGTTACCCGTACCGCCCGCCCGCCGCGCCCGCATGCCCCCTTGCCCGATGAACTGGCCGCACATGAGGCGTTTGTGAAAGGGTTGAAGAACCCGGCCTGGTTGGCGTCCTGAACCCGGATTGGACTCTCATGTTTCATGTGAAACATGGGTCTGGTTGTGCCTTCCCACCATAACAAAAATGGAACAGCGATCCATGCGTCACCGCCTTTCCCGTCGTCAGTTGCTGGCCGGTTCGGCCGGTCTGGCGCTTGCTGCCGCCACCCCGTTGTCCGCCTTTGCACAGGGCCTGCCCGGCCCCCTGTCGCTGACCGATGCGGCCAAACCGAAGAACAAGGGTGACGCTGCCGCCCTTCACGCCTTCTTCGCGGAGGTGTATGAAGCTGACCTGTCCCTGTCGCCGGAAACCCAGACGCAGCGTGGGCGCAAGACGGGCTATGATCGCTGGGATGATGGCAGCGACGCCTTTGCCAACGCATCCATCGCCCGGACCCGCCAGGCGCTGGACCTGTTGCGCCAGGGCTGGGACCCCGCACAGCTGGGTGCCACCGACCGGCTGAATTTCCGGCTGTTTGAGGCGCAATGCGAGACGGAGATTGAGGGGCACCGCTGGCGCAATCACCGCTACCCGATCAACCATCTCTATGGCCGCCATACGGGCATTCCCAGCTTCCTGGCCAATCAGCACCGGATTGACGATGTCTCCGACGCGCGGGCCTATCTGGCGCGTCTGAATGGCGTGTCCGCCGTCATTCAGAATGTCATCCGGCGTGGCGAGGATGCGGCGGCGCGCGGCGTTGTGCCGCCCCGGTTCTCGTTGACCAAGATGCGGCCCGACATCCGCGCTGTCATTACCGGCGCGCCGTTCGACCAGGGGCCGGACTGCGCCCTTTACGCCGACTTCAAGAAGAAGGTTGGTGCCCTGACCATCGCACAGGGCGAAAAGGATAAGCTGGTGGCCGAGGCCGCTCGCATCCTGACCACCAAGGTCAAGCCCGCCTATGAGGCACTGGACGCTGCGGTCGCCAAGCTGGAGGCGGTGGCGACCCATGATGATGGCGTCTGGAAGCTGCCGGATGGCGACGCCTATTACCGGTTCTGTGTGAAGAACAGCACCACGACCGACATGAGCCCGGATCAGATCCATGAACTGGGTCTGAAGCATGTGGCACTGCTGCAAAAAGACATGCACGGCATCATGCGGCAGGTGGAATTCCACGGCACCCTGCCGGAATTCTTCGAACATCTGCGCAATGATCCAAAATTCCATTTCAGCGGCGATGATGCTGGCCGCGCGGCCTATCTTGCCCATTGCGAGAAGGTGATTGCGGATTATTCAAAGCGTCTGGATGAATGGTTCATCACCAAACCCAAGGCGCCTGTGATTGTGAAGCGGGTGGAACCCTACCGCGAGAAGTCCGCCCCGCCCGCCTTCTATAACCAGCCATCTCCCGACGGCTCCCGACCCGGCATTTTCTACGCCAACCTTGCCAATATGCGGGAGATGGCGAAATGGCAGGCTGATGCCATCGTCTATCATGAGGCGATCCCCGGCCATCACATGCAGATCGCCATCTCACAGGAACTGGGCGATGTGCCGGATTTCCGTCGCTACAGCTTCTTCGGCGCCTATATCGAGGGCTGGGGCCTGTATGCCGAACGCCTGCCCAAGGAATATGGTTTCTACCAGGACCCCTATGCCGATTTCGGTCGCCTGACGACGCAGGTCTGGCGGGCGGTGCGGCTGGTCGTGGATAGCGGCATCCATGCCAAGCGCTGGACCCGCGAACAGGCCATCGATTATTTCGTGGCCAATACCCCGCTGAACCGGGAGCAGGTGATCCGGGAGATCGATCGCTACATCGTCAATCCCGGTCAGGCCACCAGTTATTATGTCGGCATGCTGAAAATCCTGGACCTACGCGACCGCGCCAAACAGGCGTTGGGGGCGAAGTTTGACCTGCGCGCCTTCCATGATCTGGTGCTGCGCACCGGGGCTGTCCCCCTGGATGTTTTGGGTGAGCAGGTTGAGGCTTGGATCAAGAAAGCCTGATGTAAATGGTGGCGGTTGACGATTGCATCGTCTGCCGCCACCTTGTTTATATTGCATCGCAACACGGATGGCGCCCGCATGACCCGGCTGATCCCCGCCCTTCTGGCTTTCCTGCTGCTGGTGGTGCCGGCGCGGGCCGAATTGCTGGACGCCACACCCCGCACGGCGGTGATGTCCGCCTTCGCGCCCGAACTGGTCACTTTGCTGGCCAGCACCAAGGACAAGAAGGTGATTTCCGTGCATGGCGTGGATTTCACGCTGGGCACATTGGCGGGCCGCCCAGTTGTGCTGGTCCTGTCGGGCGTCAGCATGGTGAATGCCGCCATGACGACGCAGATGCTGCTGGACCGGTTCAAGGTTGATGCCCTGCTGTTCAGCGGTATTGCCGGCGGTCTTGATCCGCACCTGCATATCGGCGACGTGGCCGTCCCCCGCCGCTGGGGCCAGTATCTGGAAAGCCATTTTGTGCGGGAGGGGGCTGATGGCAGCCTAAAGCCTGTGCCCTGGGCCAGTCTGCCTTATCCTGCCTATGGCGTGATCCAACCGTCCAACGCCTATGTCCGCGTGCCGGGAAAGGCCGAACCGATCCGTAAATTCTGGTTCGAGGCGGATGCCGGCCTGCTGGCCCTGGCCGAAAAGGCGGTGGCCGGGGTGAAACTGGATAAGTGCGCTGCAAACAAGACCTGTCTTGAGACAAGTCCCAAGATTGTCATGGGTGGGGACGGGGTATCAGGTCCGGCCTTCATGGATAATGCTGGCTGGCGCGCCTATCTGAACGGCACTATCGGGGCCAAGGTGGTGGATATGGAAAGTGCCGCCGTGGCCCTTGTCGCCGAACAGAATGGCGTTCCCTACATCATCTTTCGGTCTGTGTCCGATCTGGCCGGCGCCGATCCGGATGAAAACCGCATCCCCACCTTCATGGCGCTCGCCTCCAGCAACGCCGCCAAACTGGTGACGGCGATGCTGGCGGAGATGCCGGGAACAACCAATCCCCGATAAGCTTGTCTTGTCGGGGATTGATTACGGCGGCGACCGCCGCCGCGCGGCCCATGCCGCGCAAGCCAAAGTCCACGGATGTGGACGCCGGCGATTGAGGCCGATGATCGGCAACGATCATCGGAAGCGCGTGTCAGCGCGCCGCCTGCTCCATGAAGCTTGCCATCTCGATGTCCAGGCGGCTGATGCCGCCGACATCATGGGTGTTGAGCGTGACATCAACGCGGTTATAGACATTGAACCATTCGGGATGGTGGTCGATCTTATCGGCCAGGATGGCGACGCGTGTCATGAAGCCGAACGCCTCGTTGAAGTCCTTGAAACGGAAGGTCTTCACGATGGCGGCCTGATCGGCGCGCAGGGTCCAGCCGGGCAGGGCACCCAGGGACGCCGCCACGGCGTCATTATCCATTTTCGGCGGGCGGCCGGTTTGGGCTTGCGTCATCTCTTCCTCCTCATCAGGATTTGTTGGCCTGTAGGTGGACCGGGCCGGTGACGGCGTCAAGCCGCTATCGCCGGCCCCACCGCCATTGTCCCGACCGGTATCCCATGACCTCGCTTCGCCGTTTCACCACCGCGCCCACCCTGGCAGAGTTTGAAGCCATCGCCGCCCGCGCAGCCGAGAGCATTCCGGCGGCCCTGCGCAGCCATGTGCGCAATGTCTTGATCCGGGTGGAGGATTTTCCGGATGAGGAGACGGAGCGGGAAATGGGCCTGGAAAGCCCGTTCGACCTGCTGGGCCTTTACCGTGGTGTGGGCATGCCCTGGCAGAGCGTGACGCAGCCGCGCCTGGAACCCGACCTGATTTTCCTCTATCGCCGTCCCATACTGGATTACTGGTGCGAGACGGGAGAGGATCTGGACCATCTGGTCCGCCATGTCCTGATCCATGAGATCGGGCATCATTTCGGCTTCAGCGACGCCGATATGGAAGCGTTGGAAGCGGAGGCTGAGTAATCGGCAAGCGCTTGCCACAGGCCCCGGCGGTTCTGCTGATCTGATTATTCATAATGCAGCAGGCGATTTTCCGGCATTCGATCCAGAAGTGCTGGGTATCGGTGGCCGCCCTCTGACATGCCCTTTGGTCCGTGCCTCCACATTGTTGAGACTCTCTGATCACGCGCACCGGGAAGGTGCGTGGTGTGTGTGGTCATGCCCGCCTGCTCCTGTGGCCTTCGCCCGTTCGCAACTTACCCACGATTGATTTTGATTGATCTGGTCATATGACGTGACATATAGGTTTATGTGTCTGCATATTGCTTTATGCAGGCGTGATCCATTCCTGTTCAATGGGGAGGCACCCGTGCCGCCGCGTTCAAAGCGTTTCTCCGGTGAAGATTTGCCCGATGGCAGCAGCACCCTGGTTATCCGCAACGTCGTCGTGCTGGGTAAACGCACCAGCCTGCGCATGGAGCCCGAAATGTGGGATGCGCTGGCGGATGTCGCGGCGCGTGAAGGACATAACGTCCATGACATCTGTACCCGCATCGTTGAAAGGAAACCCGCCGCTGCCTCTTTGACAGCGGCGATCCGGGTTTTCCTGGTCAATTACTATCGTCTGGCCGCCACCGATGAGGGGCACGCCAAGGCCGGGCATGGTCAAGGCAACACGGACATCATCGCTGCCGCTTTGGCCATGTATAACGCGCCGGCAGCATCCGCGGAATGACTACTAGAAGATGAATAAATAATAGTGTAGGCGGCTTACTTCCCCGCCTGCACGAAGCAGGTGCAGGTGCCGTGGGCATAGAGCCGGCCATCGTCCCGGCCTATCACGCGGCCTTCTGCCAGCATCAGGGTGCGACCGGCATTGATCACCTTGCCTTCCACCCGCACCATACCGGCATCGCGCAGGATGGGGCGCAGGAAGCTGACTTTCAGATCGACCGTGCCATACCCAGCCCCCGCCGGCAGCATTGTATGGACGGCGCAGCCCATGGCGCTGTCCAGCAGGGTGGCCGCGAAGCCGCCATGAACGGTGCCCAGCGGGTTCAGGACATGCTCCCCCGGCTCGCCCTCAAACACCACGCGCCCTTCCTCCACCTCGCCCAGCAGCAAACCCATGCCCAGGGTCGCCGCCATACTGGGTGCGGGAAGGTCGCCGCCCGCGATCATGCGGATGATCTCGATCCCCGGCAGGCTGGCCAGCAGCGCAGGGTCAAGGGGGCGAGCGTCCCAATCATAGGTGCGGCTGCGGCGGGTCATGTCGGCTTCCATCTTCGCTTAAGCACGAAAAGAACGAACGGTCGTATTATACGTGACATGCTGGTTGGGTCAACCATTCCCGGAACACATCGCTTCGCCGCATTGTGGAGAGGTATTCTCTAGCGTAGGGTGCAAATCGAACCATCACCGATGCCGGTTTCCGGGGCCAACGACCAATGAGCAACAGCAGCACGCCTGCCCGCGACGTGGAATTCCTGCGCAAGGAATTTCAGCTTCACCGTCAATGGCTTGACGGCAAGGGTGGCCGGCGTGCCGAACTTGCCTTTCAGGACCTGTCGGGCCTGACGCTGAAGGGTGCGCGGCTGGCGGAGGCGAAGCTGGCTGGGGCAAACCTCTCGGGCTGTAATCTGGAAGGGGCCGATCTGGCCCGCGCCGACCTCTTTGGGGCGGATCTGGAAGGGGCGGAACTGACGGGGGCCAATCTGATGGGCGCCGACCTGCGCGGCGCCAACCTGCACCGGGCGACCTTAAACGATGTCATCCTGCGCGGTGCCGATTTCCGGTCGGGCACCCTGTCCGACAGCAGCGGGGCAACCAAGCGCGACGGGGCGGCAGTCCTGACGGAGGCGCGGCTGGAACGCGCCATCCTCTGTTCGGCCAAACTGACAGGCTGCGACCTGACCGGGGCGGACCTGATGGATGCCGATCTGGCTGGGGCAGACCTGTCGAAATGCGTGATGCTGGGCGTTGATCTCACGGGTGCCAACCTGATGGGCGCGCAGCTGGCCGGTACCATGGTGGACAGTGAAATGCTGTCGCGCGGCAAGCATCTGCCCGATGGCGTGACCACGATGATCGCCTCGCCCAGCCGGCGGCGCATTCCGTCTGCGGAACTGTCGGCCATGATTGATGGTCACGAACAATGGATCGAAACGGGCGGGGCCAAGGGTGCGCGCCTGGACCTGGACATGGCGGAACTAGACCCGCTGGTCCTGCATGGCCGCAATCTGGCCGGGGCGCGGTTGCGCCGTTGCCGGCTGGCCTCGGCGGACTGGGCCGATAACCGGCTGGAAATGGCTGACCTGTCCTACAGCGACCTGTCGGAGGCCGTGTTGGACGGGTCCGTCCTGTCGGGTGCTACCTTGCGCCGGGCCAATTTGTCGGGCGCGCATCTGGCGGGTGTGGACCTGACGGCACAGACCCTGTCCGGCGGTCGTACCTGGCCGGCCAATCTTGATGGGGCCATCCTGCGTGGGGCCGACCTGACCAACGCCACCCTGTCGGGTGCCATCCTGCGCAAGGCCGATCTAGCCGGCGCCATTGTCACGGGCGTCAATATGCGCGGGGCTGATCTGGCCGGTGCCACACGGGCCGGCGATGGCGATGCCAAACAGCGCCGCCGCCTGCGTCGCTTTGTGCAGCCGCATCTGGCCGTGGGCAGCCGCAAGGGAACGGCCCGAACGCGAAACTGGTCCTTTGGCGGATTGGCCATTGATGCCGATCCGGCCCTTTATCAGGAAGGCGAGTTGGTCACACTGCTGGTGGCGGCACCGGGTGCCGGTGATCCGGTGCCGGTGCAGGCACGGGTCATGGGCCTGGACGGCGCGGCCCGTTCCGTGTCACTGAAGTTCGAGCCGCTGACGCCCGAATTGAAGACCTATCTCAACGGGCTGGTGGCACCGCGTTACCGCCTGGCCTGAGGGTTTGTCATGCCGCCGCTGTTCTCGTCCTTGACGCTGCTCGACGGGGTGGCGTTCATCTGGTTCGTGCTGCTCTGGTGGGGCTATGGCTGGTTGACGGATCGCCGGCAGGGATCACCCACCAGCCTGAACCAGCACATGCTGCGCATCCGTATCCGCTGGATGACGAATATGCTGTACCGGGACAACCGGGTGATGGACAGCATGCTGATGGGCCATCTGATCCACAGCGTGTCCTTCTTCGCCTCCACCACCGTGCTGGTTCTGGCTGGCCTCCTGGGTGTTCTGGCCTCGTCCGACAGCGCCTATAACGTCGTAATGGAACTGGGCTTCACGAACCCGACCGACAGGACGGTGTTCGAAGCCAAGCTGCTGCTGCTGCTGGCGATCTTTGTCTACAGCTTCTTTTCTTTCACCTGGGCGGTGCGGCAGTTCAATTACACCATCGCCCTGATCGGCGGTGCGCCACTGGATCCGGGGGAAGAGGCGCTGACGACAGCCAAGGCTGCGGCCAAGATGATGACCCTGGCTATCACCAGCTTCAACCGGGGCCTGCGCGGCTATTACTACGCCTTCGCCAGCCTGGGCTGGATGATCCATCCCTATGCCTTCATCACGCTGGTGACACTTGTCACCTACGTGCTCTGGCGGCGTCAGTTCCGTTCTGCTGCCTTCGATGCCGTCGCCCGCTATTCGGCCCACGGCATGGGCGAACGGCCCGTGGGCGGGAAAGGCCAGGGCGGGATGTGATTACCCGTACCGCCGGCCCGCCTCGATGGTCAGGCCCAGGCCGACGGCACCGAACTTGTCACCCTCAACGATCCGCGCTTCGGGCACGGCACCCGTGATGGCACCGCGTACCGCGGGCAACAGGGTGGAACCGCCAGTCAGGAAGATGGCGTCGACCTGATCGCCGCGAAGGCCCGCCTGACGCAGACAGTCCGTCGTCATCGCGGCCAGCTTCTCCACCGGATCAGCCACGGCAACCCCCAGGCGTCCGCGTGTGGAGGGGGCATCCAGGCCCTTTTCGACCAGCGACAGGTCAATATCGTAGGTGTTTGATGCCGACAGGGCGATCTTCGCCTCTTCCACCTTCATGGCCAGCGCGTGGCCCAGATGCTCCTCCAGAACCGTCACCAGCCGGCGGATCAACTGCGGATGCTTGGCCTCTTTCACCAGCCGCTCGACATCGGCCAGGACGGCGGGACTGTAGAGGAAGTTGATCTTGGCCCAGGTCGCGAGATCCACATAGAGATGGTTCGGCGTCAGTAACCCCTGGCGCAGCAAGGGCGACCGATAGCCCAGGTGCGGCATCACCGCCTCCAGGCTCAACAGCCGGTCGAAATCGGTGCCGCCGATACGCACCCCGTCATTGGCCAGGATATCGTCGGCGCGTTCTGCCCGCCGCGCCCGGTCAGGGCCGATACGCACGATGGAAAAGTCCGATGTACCGCCGCCAATATCGGCGATGAGGGCGATCTGCTCGGCATTGATCTGTGCCTCATAGGCGAGCGCTGCCGCAATCGGTTCATACTGGAAGCTGACTTCCCTGAAGCCGCTGGCCCGCGCGATATCGGCCAGCGCGTTCTCCGCCCGCTGGTCGGCGGCGTCATCGCCATCCACGAAATGGACGGGCCGGCCATGGACGACATGGGTCAGTTCCCGACCGCAGCGACGCTCGCCCTCCTCCTTGATATGGCGGATGACCAGGCCGATGACTTCGCGGAAGCCGATGCGGCGGCGGCCCAGCAGCGTTTCCTCATCAATCAGGCTGGTGCCCAGTACAGATTTGATCGACCGCATCAGACGCCCGTCACCACCCGCCACATAGGCATTGATGGCGGCACGGCCAAAGGCAGGGCGGTGGGCCTCGAAATCGAAGAAAATGGCGCTCGGCAGTGTTTCATGGTTGCCCTCCAGCGCAAGCATGCGGCTACCTGCCTCGTCCGCCACACCCAGTGTGGAATTAGAGGTGCCGAAATCCAGTCCGCACGCCACCATGATCCTGAACCCTTCAACCCGGCAAAAGGGGCGAGGTTGTAAGGGGCGGGGCCGGCCGCGTCAAGCACCTATCGACTCGAGGTAAGGGATCGCGTATAAAAGGAAGCAGGCGGGTCGGGCTGTCACACCGACCCGCCCACTCCTAGGCCCGGCCGATCAGGATGGTGACGTGGATGACACGCCGCCGCCAGATCGGTAACCGGATCACCAGGAGAAGGGACATACTGCGCATGTCCATCCCTCCGAATGGCGGATCGCTTGATTGCGGTCCGCCATTTCATTTCGGGGTACGATAGGGGTACCGGCAAGCGGAAAAGTGTATGCAGAGATGATTTCGTACCCGTCATACGGGTGTGAAAAGCCGGGGCTTTGCGTCCACCCGTTCGGCCCTTATGCTGCGGCTTCCTCATCCCGTCATCCCGCCCGGTGCCCATGACCCCGTTTGGTAGCCGTGTCCGTCAGCTTCGCGCCGAAAAGGGCGTCAGCCTTAAACAGATGGCGGATGAGCTGGAAATCTCCTCTGCCTATCTGTCGGCGCTGGAACATGGGCACAAGGGTTTGCCTTCACCCATGCTGCTGCGCCAGATCTGCACCTATTTCGGCCTGATATGGGATGCGGCGGAGGAGGTGGAGCGGCTGGCCGCCCTGTCCGATCCCCGGGTGACGGTGGATACGGCGGGTCTGACGCCCGAACACACGCTGGCCGCCAATCTGCTGGCCCGCGACATCGCGCGGTTGGCCCCGGCGCAGCTGTCGGCGATTTTACAGCTGCTGGGCCGGGAACAGCCGGCCTTGACGCCGGTATAAGGCCGCTTTATCGAATGATGATACCCAACCCCCTCGCCCTGGCGCGCGGAATGGTCCATATACTGGCAGACGAACTGCCATGAAGACCGGATCGGAGACGACGGACATGCCATCCCGCCTCGAACAGCTTTGCGTCCAGAAGGGCCTGAAGATGACCGAACAGCGCCGCGTGATCAGCCGCGTCCTGTCGGACAGCCAGGATCACCCGGATGTGGAGCAGGTTTACCGGCGGGCCGTTGAGATTGATCCCCATATCTCCATCGCCACCGTCTATCGCACCATGCGTCTGTTCGAGGAAGCCAACGTCATCGAGCGGCTGGATTTCGGCGATGGCCGCGCCCGTTATGAAGAGGCGCGCGAGGAGCACCATCACCATCTGATCGATGTGCAAACCGGCGACGTGGTGGAGTTTTCCAGCGAGGAGTTGGAGAAGATCAAGGAGAAGATCGCCGACGAACTGGGTTATCGCCTGATCGGCCATCGTCTGGAACTGTATGGCGTGCGCAAGGACCGACCGATCGTGGAGCGGACCTATGTTCCGGGCGGCCACGGCTCCAAGGTCTGAGCCGATGGGGCGGGACATTCCCAAGGAATTTCTGGGACAACCCTGTGCGGATCATCCGGCGGCGGGCAATGGTGATTGCTGCCGCTCCGCCGTTACCCGCGCCTATCGCGAAATGCGGTCGCGCGGTGTGCCGGATACGCATTGCCTGGACGTTGCCATGGCGGTCTATCAGTGGCACCACCCGGAGGCAGAGGCCGTATCAAGTGCGGCCATCGTCGGATCCTGGGTTTTGGGCCAAACCCGGCACTGAGGCTGGGCCGTACTTCAATAAACTCCTGATCCTGCGACGCGCATCAGAGCAGCGTATTCAGAACCATGGCGATGAAGGCCGCGGCGGACAGGACCGTGGCGGCTTCGATCGCGCTGACGCCGTCCGTCAGGAAGGCACCAAAACCGGACAGGACTTCATCAGCGTCATGGGCGGCGGCGTTGATATAGGCGGACATGGAACTTCTCCTTGATTCCTTGATCTCGAAAATGTCGGGTGGAAGGTGCCGCCGGCTTACAGCATCACATGCAGGCTGAGCGTCATCAGGGCGCCGATGGCCAGAACAGCGGCGGCTTCGATCAGGTCTGCGGCGGTCGGCAGCGAAGCGAAGAAGCTTTCCACGATGTTGTCATCGGCGGCTTCGATCTGGTTCGTCAGGCTGGTCATCTTCGTCTCCGTAGGTTCGTGTCTCTTGATGACCGTATAAAAGCAAAGTGTGTGCCAACCTGCTTCTCCAGGCATTCTGGAAAATGCTATACGGCACTTGCATCACTTTGTTTTAAAAAGTGCGGAATTTAGCGAAATAGTGGCGCAAATTCGTTTGAATTGCGGAGGGGGTTGTTCGAAAATGAACACGTGCTGTCGCCGAACTGTCCACAGGCGGACGTTGCCGGCCGCCATCGTGACCAATCCTGCGGACAGGAGAATTCAATCCCGCCATGCGCTGGTACGGTGCCGGGGCAGATCAAAAGAAAAAGGCCCCTGCGCTGCATCTAACGACAGCACAGAGGCCTTAGCTCAACGGACCTAATCGACCGGCGGCGTCAATAACCACCGATGTCTTCGATTACTCCCCGAACACACGGGCGAAGATCGTGTCGACATGCTTGGTGTGATAGCCCAGGTCAAAGGCGTCATCGATCTGCGCTTCGCCCAGATGCTTCATCACCTCGGGATCCGCCTTCAGCAGGGTGCGGAAGTCCTTGCCTTCCAGCCAGACAGGCATGGCATTGCGCTGGACCGCGCGGTAGGAATCCTCGCGGCTCATCCCCGCCTGGGTCAGGGCCAGCAGCATGCGCTGCGAATTATGCAGGCCGCCCAGCATGTCCAGGTTCTTCTGCAGGTTCTCCGGATAGACCACCAGCTTTTCGATCAGGCCCGTGGCGCGGACCAGGGCGAAATCCAGGGTCACGGTGGCGTCGGGGCCGATCATGCGCTCGACCGAGGAGTGCGAGATATCGCGCTCATGCCACAGGGTGACATTCTCCAGTGCCGGGGTGACATAGCCGCGGACAATGCGCGATAGGCCCGACAGGTTCTCCGACAGCACCGGGTTGCGCTTGTGCGGCATGGCGCTGCTACCCTTTTGCCCCGGCGAGAAATATTCCTCCGCCTCGCGCACTTCACTGCGCTGCAGGTGGCGGACTTCCGTGGCCAGATTGTCCAGGCTGGCGGCGATGACGCCCAGGGTCGCGAAGAACATGGCATGGCGGTCACGCGGGATCACCTGGGTGGAATGCGGCTCCACCGTCAGGCCCAGCTTTTCCGCCACATATTCTTCAACGAACGGGTCGATATTGGCGAAGGTGCCGACGGCACCAGAGATGGCGCAGGTCGCGATCTCGGCGCGGGCCGCTTCCAGGCGCTTGCGGTTGCGGGCGAAGGCCGCGTAATGGCCCGCCAGTTTCACGCCGAACGTCGTCGGTTCGGCATGGATGCCGTGGCTGCGGCCGATAGTGGCCGTGTATTTATGCTCCATCGCGCGGCGCTTCAGGGCGTCCAGCAGCCGGTCCAGATCGGCCAGCAGCAGGTCGGCGGCCTGGGTCATCTGTACCGCCAGGCAGGTATCCAGCACGTCGGAGCTGGTCATGCCCTGGTGGACGAAGCGGGCTTCCGGACCGACATGTTCGGCCAGATTGGTCAGGAAGGCGATGACATCATGCTTGGTCTCGCGCTCAATCTCGTCGATGCGGTCGATCTCCCAGGCCCCCCGCTCCCACACGGCCTTGGCGGCGTCGGCGGGGATGACGCCCAGCTTGGCCTGCGCGTCGCAGGCATGGGCCTCAATCTCGAACCAGATGCGGAACCGGTTCTCCGGGTCCCAGATGCGGGTCATTTCGGGGCGGGAGTAGCGGGGGATCATGTCGGTCGGCCCTGGCGCTTGGAAAGGTGGCGGGAAAGGCGGGGCGGACCATAAGGGCAAGTGACGGCGCTGACCAGTGCCGCCCCCGACAGGGTGCCATGCCCGCCACCTGTGGCAGACGCGCCACGCCGCCTTGATGATCTCCACCCCCACCCAAAGGTCGGGGTTACAGTTTTGTGACAAACCCCGCCACTCTGTGCCTGTACTGATGTGCTGGCCAATATTGTTCGGTCGATCCCATCATCGGCCCAAATCATTCGTGCGGCACATCATTGATGACATTGCCGTGGACCCGCCCGGATTGGTGAAGTACCCGACGTCTTTGCCCGTGGCGGGGGTGTCCCGTCATGAATACGTCATCCCAATGCAATGAACGAGTGCCCCGCCACGGGGCCGCCCATGGGAGGATTTGCTGATGAGAGTGTCGCCCCGGATATCCGCCGCCCTTCTGGCCGGTGCCGCCCTGTTCGCCGTTTCCACTGGCGCTGCCCAGGCCCAACAGGCCGCTGCCAGCGAGGTCGAGGCGCTGCGCGCACAGGTTCAGGCCCTGATGGCCCGTATCGACAAGCTGGAGAAGGCGCCCAGCACACCCGCTGGTCCGCCGGCCAGCAAGGACGCGCCGCTGGTCTCCGCCGACGTCTTCAAGGCGCCGCAGGTCACGCAGTCGGGTAATGCCAAGGTGAAATTGATGCTGTCCGGTCAGATCGGTCGCGCGGTACAGTTCGCCGATGACGGGTACGACAATGACACGATGTTCGTCGACAATTCCCAGGCCTCCACCCGTATCCGTGTCGCCGGTAGCGCCAAGCTGGACGATAACTGGACGGCTGGTTCCGACATCGAGTTCGAAACCAGTTCCGGTTCGTCGCGAACAACCGGTTTTGGCACTGACGCCGGTGCCTTCTCCGTGAACGAGCGCAAGGCGGAGTTCTGGGTTCAGCATAAGAATTTCGGCCGCATCTGGGTGGGCCAGGGTGACACCGCGACGAACGTGACGTCTGAGGTTGACTTGTCCGGCACGGCGACGCTGATCAGTCACAATGATATCGGCTCCCTGTTTGGCGGCGTGTT
Organism: Niveispirillum sp. CC-CTL257; assembly: GCF_059489915.1. Lineage (NCBI taxonomy): Bacteria > Pseudomonadati > Pseudomonadota > Alphaproteobacteria > Rhodospirillales > Azospirillaceae > Niveispirillum > Niveispirillum sp. CC-CTL257. Next base: position 2,960,342 of record NZ_JCAJXE010000001.1, on the reverse strand, counting down.
GTTCCGCAACAAGGTGAACCGCGCTGCCGGCCCGAATATCAACACCGTCTTCAACAATTTTGACGGGTTGAGCCGCGATGATCGTGTCCGCTATGACACCCCCACCTTCGGCGGCTTCATGCTGTCCACCAGCTTCATCGAAGGTGGTGCCACCGATTTCGCGGGCCGTTACACGGGCAAGATCGGCGATACGGAAGTGTCTGGTGCCATCGGCTATGTCGATAATGACAGCCGGACCGGTTTCGACACCCAGACCAACGGCTCCATCTCCGTCAGGTTCGCCAACGGCTTCAATGTGACGGCCGCCGGCGGCACCCGCGACATCGGTCCGCGTGATAGTGACTTCTGGTATGGCAAGCTGGGCTATCTGGCCAATGTGACCGGCCTGGGCAACAGTTCCTTCGTTGTCGATTATCTGGTGCAGAAGGATCTGGCCATCACTGGTGGTGACGCCAAGGCTTGGTCGGTAGGCTATGTGCAGACCATTGATGCCTTCGCCACTGACTTCTATGTCAGCTACCGGAACCATTCCTACGACACGCGGACGGTCAAATATAAGGATATCAATGGCCTGATTTCCGGTGCCCGCGTCCGCTTCTGATCCGCCTTCGTTGATATCACCGCAACCCGGTCGGTCGCGGTTTGGCCCGGCTTCCGCATGATCCCTGCGGGAACCGGGCCTTTCTTTGTCACCGATCCCTTGTTGACCCCTGTTCCAATCATGCTATGTCCCCTGTCTCTGTCTGGTGAAGGTTGGATCGATGGAAGCGGGTGAGGCGGGATTGGGGGGCTGGCAGCTGGCCTTGGTGGTGCATGCAGCGCTGACCATGGCGGCACTCTGGCCGGCCCGACGCCTGTTGCAGCGGGCGGGATTGCCTGCCGTCTGGATCGGCTGGCTGGCCCTTCCCCTGTTCGGCTGGGCCATATTCACCAGCCTTCTGGCCTTCAAGACCTGGCCCAATCTGCCGCCGCGCCCTGAGAAGTTGCATCCGCGCGAAAGGCTGAAACGGCAACGGGCCAGGGAACAGGCCGTGAAGGGGGAGGGCTGACCCATGCCGCGCTACGGCGATTTGGTTGATATGTTGTTCTTCCTGCCGGGTTGGGCATCGATCCTTGTCGTGGTTTTGGCCATAACCTGGACCGTCTGCATGGCGGGCATCGCATTGGGCAAGACAGGTCGTAACCCGCTTTGGGCCCTGGCGGTGTTCCTGTTCTTCCCGCTGCTGACCGTGGGGTTGTGGATCGTAGCGCTGTCGCGCTGGCCCCGGCTCGACCAGAAGCCATGAGGGCAAGGCCCCGCCATCCCTATCTGGACCAAGATGGTCCCATCGCGTTTGCCCATCGCGGGGGGGGCCTGGAGGCACCAGAGAACAGCTTCGACGCCTTCGCACGCGCCATTGATCTCGGCTACCGCTATATCGAAACCGATGTTCAGTTGACGGCGGACGGTCGCTTGATCGTTTTCCATGACCCTGTGTTGGATAATCTCACCGACGGTGAGGGTCGGGTGGGCGACCTGCCATGGTCCATTGTGTCACAGGCGCGGGTTGGCGGGCGCGAACCGATCCCCTTGCTGGATCAGGTTCTGGAAACCTGGCCGGCATTGCGCCTAAATATCGACCCCAAATCCGACGCGGCAGCTGTCGCCCTGGCAGACGCCCTGCGCTGTCATGGCGCACTGAACCGCGTCTGTGTCGGTTCTTTTTCCGGCGCGCGTTTGGCGCGGCTGCGGCGCACACTGGGCGATCAACTTTGCACCTCGGCTGGCCCGTGGGAGGTGGCGAAGGTCTGGGCAGCCGGCTATGGTCTTCCCGTCCCCGTTCCCCTGGGTCCGCGCGCGCTTCAGGTGCCGGTGCGACACCGGGGATTGACGGTGGTAACGCCAGGCCTGATCCGCGCCGCGCACGCGCGCGGACTTGCCGTTCATGTCTGGACGGTCGATGAAGCGGCGGAAATGGATCGACTGCTGGATATGGGGGTGGATGGCATCATCACCGACCGTCCCACACTGCTGCGCGAAGTGATGATGCGTCGGGGACAGTGGCCGGACAGCGTTACACGCTGAACAGCAGCCGGGCCTGGGCACCAGCACCCGTATCCACCATCTGGAACTCCCCGCCCAACTGCTGCGTCAGAAGCCGCACCAGACGCAGGCCCAGGCTGGATACCGTGGCCGCATCAAAGCCGGGGGGCAGGCCCTTGCCGTCGTCTGTGACCGACAGTTCCACCCGGTTGCCATCGGCCAGCCGCGCCGCCACCCGGACCGATCCTGTCTGGCGGTTTACAAAGGCATGTTCCAGACTGTTGCTCACCAGTTCAGCCACCACCAGGGCGGCGGGTATGATCTTCTCCGGTGGCAGGGGCAAGGGGGTGGCATCCACCGTCACCTCAATACCGGTGGGCGCGCCGGCCTTGGCCACATCTTCCACCAGTTCAGACAGGAAGCCCGCAAAATTGCCGTGGCTGTTTTCCGGGTCGTGCAGCCGCCGCTGGATCCGACCGATGGTAGCCAGCCGCGCCGCCGCATCCGTCAAGGCGCGGCGGGCCTTCTCGTCCGTGACATCAGCCTTCTGCAGGGCCAGCAGGGCCGATACGATCTGGATGTTGTTGGAGACACGATGCTGAAGCTCAGCGAACAGAACGGCGCGATGGGCGGCCAGTTCGCTGGCCTCCTGTTCTGCCTTTTGGGCGCGGGCTCGCTCCTGCCGCACCCGCGACAGGGCGATGTTCATCACATGAATGATGGCGATATCGATGACGACGATCAGGATAAAGAAGCCTAGCGCCAGAGCGCTCGGCCCATCCAGTCTGAACCCGTCTGGCGGTATGAAGAAGTACCAAGCCGCCAGTGCCGACAGGACGGCGACAAGGATACCCGGCCACAGACCCGCGAAGAACGTGGTCAGGATGACGGCGGGAAAGAAGGTCAGAAATGGAAAGCCGGGCGGCAGCGCCGCTTCCGCTGTCCAGCGCACCCCCAATGCCAGCGCAAAAGCCAACAGACCGAAGCCATAGGCGAAAACCGGGGACCGTCTGCCGGTCTCAATCGCCAGGAGAAGCGCCATCCAGGCGGTCCTTTGCACTGAAAGTGGAGAAGACGGGTGATGGTAACAACAGCAACGGCATCCGTCGCCCCGATAATTGCCTTGATCCGGGTCAGGATGGACCAGCGTCGGGGGGCAGCCGTCGGCTCACCTCATCATGCACGGCCTGATCATGGCCGCTGCGATTGGAGAAGAAGACCAGGGCCATCAAGCCGCCGCCCACCGCCAGCGACCCCAGGATGCCTAGCCCCAAGGCGATGAACCCATGCAGGCTGATTGCCTGTTCCGGCCCGCCGCCGCCGACCGCGTTCCAGGCCAGCACGCCCCCCACAGCCGCCGCCAGCAGCAGCGCCACAAGGCAGGCAATCATCAACAGGCCACCCCGGCTCATTACGCGTCACCCTTCGCCAATATGGTCCTGCAATATGGGGCCTGCCACCGATGCCGGCCAGCCCCCATGCTGATGCGGGCTTCATGGTCTGGACAGGCGGGACCGCCCCCGATAACTTCCGTGCCCGGTTCAACCTGTTACCGCAACGGATATTACCCATGAAGAGCGGCGTGAAGAAAGTCGTGCTGGCCTATTCGGGCGGCCTCGACACCTCGGTGATCCTGAAATGGCTGCAGGAGACCTATGCTTGCGAGGTCGTGACCTTCACCGCCGATCTCGGCCAGGGTGAGGAGCTGGAGCCTGCCCGCAAGAAGGCCGAATTGCTGGGCGTGAAGCCGGAGAACATCTTCATCGACGATCTGCGTGAAGAGTTCGTGCGCGACTTCGTGTTCCCGATGTTCCGCGCCAACACCCTCTATGAAGGCACCTATCTGCTGGGCACCTCCATCGCCCGGCCGCTGATCGCCAAGCGCCAGATCGAGATTGCCAAGCAGGTCGGTGCCGATGCCGTGGCCCATGGCGCCACCGGCAAGGGCAATGATCAGGTCCGCTTCGAACTGGGCTATTACGCGTTGAAGCCGGACGTGACGGTCATCGCCCCCTGGCGCGAATGGGACCTGAACAGCCGCACCCAGTTGCTGGAATTCGCCGAGAAGCACCAGATCCCTATCGCCAAGGACAAGCGTGGCGAGGCCCCGTACAGCACGGACGCCAATCTTCTGCACATCTCCTACGAAGGCAAGGCCCTGGAAGATCCGTGGGTGGAGCCCGACGAGGACATGTACACCCGCTCCGTGGCACCCGAAAAGGCACCGGACGAGGCCGAATATGTCGAGATCGAGTATGAGAAGGGCGACGCTGTTGCCGTGAACGGCGTGAAGCTGACGCCCGCCGCCCTGCTGACGGAACTGAACCGTCTGGCCGGCAAGCATGGCATTGGTCGTCTGGATCTGGTGGAAAACCGCTTCGTCGGCATGAAGTCGCGTGGCGTGTATGAGACGCCGGGCGGCACCCTGCTGTCCGTCGCCCATCGCGGCATTGAGAGCATCACGCTGGACCGCGAGGCGCTGCACCTCAAGGACGAGCTGATGCCGCGCTATGCCAAGCTGATCTATAACGGCTTCTGGTTCTCGCCGGAGCGTGAAGCGCTGCAGGCCCTGATCGACAGCACCCAGCAGCGGGTGAATGGTGTCGTCCGCCTGAAGCTGTTCAAGGGCTCGGCCCGCGTGGTGGGCCGCAAGAGCCCCAACAGCCTGTACCGCCTGGACTATGTGACGTTCGAGGCTGACAGCGTTTATAACCAGAAGGACGCCGAAGGCTTCATCAAGCTGAACGCGCTCCGCCTGCGCCTGAACAGCATCGCCAAGGGCCTGTAAGGCAGCTTTGGGTCTGATGATGGTGAAAAGCCGCCCGCATCCCCCGGATGCGGGCGGCTTTGTTTATGGCCCGATGCCTTCCACCCGCTTCAGGACTGCTCCTGCGGGCAGGTCGATCAGGAAGCGGTCGGACAGTATGCTCCGGAATGCGGCTTCGTCCGTGATCTGCATCTCCTCTACCAGTTCCCCATCCTGTCGGCGGCGGTACTGTCCATTCAGCAGCGTGTGCCGCTCTGTCAGAGTGGTGCGGGCCGCCACCCGGTTCTGCACGAAGCGGGAACTGGGATGGGTGGACGTGTAATGGTTACCGAAGATCAGGTCATACTCTACAACCTCTTCATCCCCGAACCAGTAAAGCCCGAACCAGCCACCGTCGCGCCATACCTCCAGCTCCCATCCCGGTGACCAATCGGACGCGCGCAGGCGCCAACGGTCGCCGGCACTGTCATATTCGCCTTCGATCAAGGGTAAAGGTTCGGCCAGACACGATCCGCCAAACCCGACATCGCAGACATAGATCTGACCCGCGATGGTGACCAGCAGCATCAGATGGCTGCGTCCGCCAGGGTCGCCGCCCATCCGTACCCGCGCCACACGGCGCATGACATCGAATCCGATGGTCGTCAGCGCCATGAACAGAAGGCTGTTCTGTTCAAAGCAATAACCGCCGCGCCGCTGCCCGACCAGTTTGGCCATGATGGCGTCGGGTTCCAGACGGATGGGCAGGCCCATCTGGATATCCAGGTTTTCGAAGGGGATTGCGCCGGCATGGGCGATATGGACGGCGCAGAGCGTCGCCAGATCGGCAACCACGGGACCGGCATGACCGATACGGGACAGATAGGCGGAAAGATCGAAAGGGCTGGATCGGGTCTCGGACATGATGGCCGGCGTCCTGGCAGGGCGGATATCCCCATCCCTTAAGCCAGACGGGACCGGTGCCACCAGCCCGAAAACGTCCTCATGACATGTGGGACGGGTTCAGCAGGAACCCGCCACCTTGCGGAAGGCGAGGCCACCCGGTGTGGTTTCCCGAAGCGGTGCGGCACCTGCCGCCTTACGCTGGGCCTTGGCCGCATCGTCGGCCGCCAGGGCCGCCAGCGCCAGGAATTCAGCCAGATCATCCATCTGGCTGCGGCGTGCATCCCGCACCAGACTTTCCAGGCAGCGCTTGATGGCCATTGCCACTTCTGGCGCCGGTTCGTCCCCAATCAGTTCCTGATTGCTCATTGAACAGTCCATCGGTTCCGCCCCCTTATCGACGGCTGTCGGCCCCATTTCAGGGCCGTCCCTACCCAATGGAGTTGATGCTAATTGGTTTCCATAAAGAAATATAGATATAAACGTATTAATTTTTAGCGTTAATAAGTATAAATGAGAACGTTGTTTGAGTGCCCAAGCACAAATGGTTCATACATATCCGGTGCAACCGGAGTGGCATATGGTTTACTTATACGTCATATAAACATGTTTACTTTCAGGGAAGTGACAGCGGTGTCTACACGCATGGCGCACAGCTATCCGCTTGCGACGGGCTCAGCGGCTGTGGCATCGCAGCCTTGACGAAAAAGTCAATGCCGTTACCAAGGCAGGACAGTTGCGGATATTGGCCGTCCTGCCTATATCTGCTGTGCGCCAGGACGGTGACCCGTCCCGGGGATCAACGATGGGGACCATATCGCGGTGCTTTGGGCTGCGGGCGGTCTGCCGAACAAGAGAGGTCGTCATGAGCAAGGTTATCGGTATCGATCTGGGCACCACGAATTCCTGCGTGGCCGTCATGGAAGGCACGCAGGCCAAAGTTATCGAGAATGCCGAGGGTGCGCGCACCACGCCGTCCATGGTCGCCTTCACCCAGGGTGGTGAACGGCTGACGGGACAGCCCGCGAAGCGCCAGGCCGTCACGAACCCCGACAACACCCTGTTCGCCATCAAGCGCTTGATCGGCCGCCGTTACGATGATCCGGTGACCAAGAAGGATGCCGGTCTGGTCCCGTACAAGATCGTGTCGGGCGGCAATGGCGATGCCTGGGTCGAAGCCCAGGGCGACAAGTACAGCCCCAGCCAGATCAGCGCCTTCATCCTGCAGAAGATGAAGGAAACCGCCGAGGCGTATCTGGGCGAAAAGGTCACCCAGGCCGTCATCACGGTTCCCGCCTATTTCAACGACAGCCAGCGTCAGGCCACCAAGGATGCCGGCAAGATCGCCGGCCTGGAAGTGCTGCGCATCATCAACGAGCCGACGGCCGCCGCCCTTGCCTATGGCATGGAAAAGAAGGGCACCGGCACCATCGCCGTGTACGATCTGGGTGGCGGTACGTTCGACGTGTCGATCCTTGAGATCGGCGATGGCGTGTTCGAGGTGAAGTCCACGAACGGCGACACCTTCCTGGGCGGTGAGGATTTCGACGGCAAGATCATCGATTACCTGGCCGAGGAATTCCAGAAGGAGCAGGGCATCGACCTGCGCAAGGACCGTCTGGCCCTGCAGCGCCTGAAGGAAGCCGCTGAAAAGGCCAAGATCGAGCTGTCCAGCTCCGTCCAGACGGAAGTCAACCTGCCGTTTATCACGGCTGACGCGTCCGGTCCGAAGCACCTGAACATCAAGCTGACCCGCGCCAAGCTGGAAGCCCTGGTTGAAGATCTGGTCCGCCGCACCGTCGGTCCCTGCCAGGCGGCGCTGAAGGATGCCGGTCTGAAGGCGTCCGAAGTGGATGAGGTGATCCTGGTCGGCGGTATGACCCGCATGCCCAAGATCATCGAAACCGTGAAGCAGATTTTCGGCAAGGAGCCGAACCGTGGCGTGAACCCCGACGAGGTGGTGGCCATCGGTGCGGCGATCCAGGGCGGCGTCCTGAAGGGCGACGTCAAGGACGTGCTGCTGCTGGACGTCACGCCGTTGTCGCTGGGCATTGAGACGCTGGGCGGCGTGTTCACCCGTCTGATCGACCGCAATACGACGATCCCGACCAAGAAGTCTCAGGTCTTCTCCACCGCTGAGGATAACCAGTCCGCCGTGACCATCCGCGTGTTCCAGGGTGAACGCGAGATGGCCGCCGACAACAAGATGCTAGGCCAGTTCGACCTGATGGGCATTCCGTCCGCCCCGCGCGGCGTGCCGCAGATCGAGGTGACCTTCGACATCGACGCCAACGGCATCGTCAATGTCGGTGCCAAGGATAAGGCCACCGGCAAGGAGCAGGTGATCCGTATCCAGGCCTCTGGCGGTCTGTCTGACAGCGACATCCAGAAGATGGTGAAGGACGCCGAGGAGCATGCGGCGGAAGACAAGAAGCGCAAGGAACTGGTGGAAGCCAAGAACCACGCCGACGGTCTGATCCACTCCACCGAGCGGACCCTCAAGGAGAATGAGGACAAGATCGCCGCTGCTGACAAATCCGCCGTCGAAGCCGCCATTGCCGATCTGAAATCGGCCATGGGCGGTGAGGACCCGGCGGCCATCAAGGCCAAGACCGATGCCCTGGCCCAGGCCAGCATGAAGATCGGCGAGGCCCTGTACAAGGCCGGTCAGGAAGGTGGGGCGGCTGACGGCGCTTCTGCTTCTGCCACCAACACCGGTGACGATGACAATGCCGGTGGTGAGAAGGTGGTGGACGCCGACTTCGAGGAAGTCGACGACCGTAAGAAGAACTGACGCCGTTTGACCCCCATTTCGGGGGCGGGACAGCCGTTCCAAGTCTGGCGCTGGCCCGCCCGGTTTACCCGGGCGGGCCAGTTGCTTGACAGGAATGTTGATGAATTGGCTTCCAATCCGGGTCTGGCGCCAGTGACGGGCCGGCCGGACCGGATGCGAAGGGACAGAGGCCACCATGTCGAAGCGCGATTATTACGAAGTCCTCGGCGCCCCGAAAAACGCCAGCGCCGACGACCTGAAAAAGGCCTATCGCAAGCTGGCCATGCAGTATCACCCCGACCGCAATCAGGGTGACAAGACGGCCGAGCAGAAGTTCAAGGAAATCAACGAAGCCTATGATTGCCTGAAGGACGAGCAGAAGCGCGCGGCCTATGATCGGTTCGGCCATGCTGCCTTTGAAGGCGGCGGCGGACGTCCCGGTGCGGGGGGCGGCGCCGGCGGCTTTGATTTCGGCGGCGGCTTTGCCGACATCTTTGACGAGATGTTCGGGGAGTTCATGGGCCGCGGCGGGCGCGGCGGCCAGACCAACAACCGCGGCAATGACCTGCGCTATAACCTGGAAATCAGCTTGGAGGACGCCTTTAAGGGTTCCGCCACGCAGGTGCGCGTGCCGACCAGCGTGATGTGCGATCCTTGCGGTGGGTCGGGGGCGGAGGCGGGCAGCAGCCCTACCACCTGCGGCACCTGCAACGGTGCCGGCAAGGTGCGGGCCCAGCAGGGCTTTTTCACCATTGAACGCACCTGCCCCACCTGTAACGGGGCGGGCCGTGTCATCAAGGACCCGTGCCGCCATTGCGGTGGCCAGGGCCGCGTGCGCAAGGAAAAGACCCTTCAGGTCTCCATCCCGGCGGGCGTGGAGGACGGCACCCGCATCCGTCTGGCCGGTGAGGGGGAGGCAGGGCTGCGCGGGGGTACACCGGGCGATCTCTATATCTTCCTCTCGATTGCCGCCCATCGCTTCTTCCAGCGCGATGGTGCCAATCTACATTGCCGGGTGCCCATCCCCATGACCACGGCAGCACTAGGCGGCACCATCGAGGTGCCGACCATTGATGGCAGCCGGGCCAAGGTGAATGTCCCCGCCGGCACCCAGACAGGTCATCAGTTCCGGCTGAAGGGCAAGGGCATGAGCGTGCTGCGCAGCCCGGCGCGTGGCGACATGTACATCAATGTCATGGTCGAAACGCCCGTGAACCTGACGAAGCGCCAGCAGGAATTGCTGCGTGAATTTGAAAAGGATGCCTCGGAAAACGGCCAGAACCCCGAGTCGGAGGGCTTTTTCGCCAAGGTGAAAGAGTTCTTTGCGGACCTTAAGGATTGATCCGACATCGTAGAGCGGATTAGGCGGTAGCCGTAATCCGCGGTAAACCGTCACCGTTGCTCCGCGGATTACGCTGTCGCTAATCCGCTCTACGAACTGTCGGACCCCTACATGAGCTTTGCCCGCGCCATCGCCACTGTCGGCGGCATCACCATGGTCAGCCGCGTGCTGGGCTTTGTGCGTGACATGCTCCAAGCCCGCCTGCTGGGCGCCGGCATGGAGGCGGATGCCTTCTTTGTGGCCTTCCGTCTACCCAACCTGTTCCGCTCCCTGTTTGCTGAAGGCGCCTTCACGGCGGCCTTCCTGCCGCTGTTTGCCGGTGCCATGGAGAAGGAAGGCAAGGAGGCGGCCAAGGGGCTGGCGGAAGAAGCCCTGTCCTTCATGGTCGCCATCTTGATGATTTTCTCAATCATCATGGCGCTGGCGATGCCCTGGGTGGTGGCGGTTCTGGCCACGGGTTTTCATGATGATCCCGCACAGTTCAAGCTGGCGGTGACGCTTTCCCACATCACCTTTCCCTATCTGGCGCTGATTTCCATCACGGCATTATTTGGGTCTATCCTCAATGCTGTGGGCCGTTTCGGGCCGTTCGCGGCGGCACCGATCCTGCTGAATATCGTGCAGATCACGGGCCTGCTGTTGTCGGGGCCGCTGGGCATTGGCGCACATTGGATGTTGGCCTATGGCGTGCCGGTTGCGGGCCTGGCGCAGATGGTCTGGATGATCCTGGCCGCACGTCGGGCGGGTATGGGGCTGCGCCTGCGCCGCCCGCGCCTGACCCCGCGTGTGAAGAAGCTTTTCGCCTTACTGGCCCCCGGCATCCTGGGGGCTGGCGTCTATCAGTTCAACCTGCTGGTCGGCACCAATCTCGCCTCTTGGCTGCCCACCGGGGCGGTATCACATCTGCAATATGCCGACCGCTTGAACCAGTTGCCCATGTCGGTGATCGGTGTGGCCGTGGGTACGGCCCTGCTGCCGCTGCTGTCACGACAGATGGCGGCGGGCGATAATGATGGGGTGAAGGCCAGCCTGTGCCGGGGCCTGGAGTTCGCGGCCCTGTTCGGTCTGCCGGCAACCGTGGCCCTGCTGACCATTCCGGCCCCGCTGGTCCATGTGCTGTTCAAGGGCGGGGCCTTCACAGCGGCGGATGCCAGCGCCACAGCGGCGGCGCTGCAGGCCTATGCCATCGGCATCCCGGCCTTCATTGTGGCCAAGATCCTGTCTTCGGCCTATTTCGCCAAGCAGGATACGAAGGGGCCGGTGCGCATCGCCATCGTGGTGTTGATCGGCAATGTCCTGGTCTCGCTGGCCCTGATCGAACCGCTGGGCCATGTCGGGCTGGCTCTGGCACCGGGCCTGACAGCGTGGTTGAATGTCGTGCTTCTGGCCATCGGCCTGCGTCGCCGGGGCCTACTGGTGCTGGATGCGCGGCTGAAAAGCCGCCTGTGGCGTATGGCGCTGGCGGCTATGGGGTTGGCGCTGGCTGGCATAGGGTTGACGGAACTGTTGGCGAAATGGCTGTTTGTGGGTGCAGCCCTGGAACGGATCAGCGCCCTGGTGGCCGTTATTGCCGGTGCCTCCATCACCTATTTCGCGCTGTGCTTCCTGCTGGGTGCCACCCGCCTTGCGGAGATCAAGGGGCTGTTGCGCCGGGGTGGCGGCACGCCCGCCGCTTGACCGGGGCCGCACGCCCGCGCGATACAGACGGCCCGGCATTTCGCCTTCCACAAGCGACCGATAGAGACCTCAAACGATGAGCCTTATCTTTTCCGGCATGCAGCCGACCCGCCAGCTCCACCTCGGCAATTATCTCGGCGCGCTGAAGAACTGGGTGAAGCTGCAGAACGACATGGACGCCATCTTCTGCGTCGTCGATCTGCATGCCATGACCATCGAGCATGACCCCGAAACCCTGCGGAACAATATCCGCGAGGTCGCCGCCGCCTATATCGCGGCCGGCATCGACCCCGACAAGAACATCCTGTTCAACCAGTCGGCGGTCAGCGGCCATGCCGAACTGAACTGGATTCTCACCTGCCATACCCCTCTGGGCTGGCTGAACCGGATGACCCAGTTCAAGGAAAAGGCCGGTAAGCAGAAGGACAATGCCGTCCTGGGCCTCTATGCCTATCCGGTGCTGATGGCTGCCGACATCCTGCTGTACAAGGCCACGCATGTGCCGGTGGGCGAGGATCAGAAGCAGCATCTGGAACTGGCCCGCGACATTGCCGGCGCCTTCAACCGTTACTATAAGGCCGACGGCTTCTTCCCCCTGCCGGAACCGCAGATCCTGGGCGAGGCGACGCGGGTGATGAGCCTGCGTGACGGCACCAAGAAAATGTCGAAGTCGGATGAAAGCGAATATAGCCGCATCAACCTGACCGACGATGCCGACACGATCGCCCTGAAAATCCGCAAGGCCAAGACTGACCCGGAACCCCTGCCCGAAACGGTGGAGGACCTGGAGAAGCGACCAGAGGCCAATAATCTGGTCACCATCTATGCCGCCCTGTCCGACACGACCCGCGCCGCCGTCCTGGCCCAGTTCGGCGGGCAGCAGTTCAGCGCCTTCAAGGGCGCATTGGCCGACCTGTCGGTTGCCAAGCTGGCCCCCATTGCCGGTGAGATGAACCGGCTGCTGGGTGATAAGGCGGAACTGGACCGGCTGTTGAAGAAGGGTGCCGACCGCGCGAACGAGATCGCGGCGCGGACGATCAATGAGGTGAAGGATCTGGTGGGGCTGGTGCGGTTCTGATCCCCAAAGCCCATAAGCTATAACAGGGGATGGGCGGGAGACCGTCCATCCCCTTTCTATTACGCCGCCTTCTTCTTCACCTTCGTCGCCTTGGCCGGTTCCGGCTCTCCCTCCGGATCGGCCAGGGCCGACAGCAGGGCGTGGCGGATTTCGGCAAGCTTGCGTTCATGCGTGACCTTCAGACCGAACACATCCTTCACATAAAACACGTCGATAGCGACGTTGCCGTAGGTGGAGATCTTGGCGGACGCGATCTGCAGGTTGGCCTGGGTCAGGGTGCGGGTCAGCAGATAGAGAAGACCTGGACGGTCGCGGCCGTTCACCTCGATCACGGTGTGATTGCCCGTGACCGTGTTATCGACCAGCACACGCGGCGGCACCTTGAAGGCCCGTGACCGGGCCGTCTGCGGCGGGCGGCGACGGTCCAACTCGTCGGCCAGCCGCAGCTCCCCGGCCAGGACCTTGTCCACCATCACCGACAGGCGGGCCAGCTTGTCCCCGCTGTCGAACGACCCGCCGCCAGCCGCCTGCACCGTGAACACGTCCAGCGCCATGCCGTTGGTCATGGTGAAGATACGGGCATCCATGATGTCGGCCCCGGCCAGGGCCAGGGCACCGGCAAGCCTTGAGAACAGGCCTGGATGGTCGGCGGTATAGACGGTGACTTCCGTCACCACACGCCCCCGGTCGATACGGGTATCCAGCGTCAGCGGGGCCTTGGTCCGCTCCGCCTCCCGGATCAGGCGGGCATGATGGGCCAGTGTCGGCGTATTCAGCGACAGCCAATAGCCGGGATAGGCCCGCGCCATATGCGCATCAATATCGGCGGCGGGCCAATCGGCCAGTTGCGCGCGCAGCTGACCTTGCGCGGCGGCGACGCGGCTGTCACGACCCTCTGTGCCCACGGCACCCGACATCCGCTCCTCGCTGCGGCGGTATAACTGACGCAACAGCGTGGCCTTCCAGCCGTTCCAGCGGCCCGGCCCCACGGCCCGGATATCGGCGACGGTCAGGCAGAGCAGCAGCTTCAACCGCTCCGGCGACTTCACCAGATCGACGAACTTGGTGGTGGTATTCTCATCATCCAGGTCGCGCTTGAAGGCGGTGTCGGACATGGCCAGATGCCAGCGCACCAGCCAGACCACGGTTTCCGTCTCTTCCTCTGTCATGCCCAGGCGGGGGCAGAGCTTTTCCGCCACCTTGGCACCCAGGATGGAATGATCTCCGCCCCGGCCCTTGGCGATGTCATGCACAAGCATCGCGACATAGAGCGCGCGGCGGGAGGAAACGGTGTGGATAACCTCCGATGCCAGCGGCACCTCTTCGGTCAGCGCACCCTTTTCCACCTGATGCAGGATGCCCACCGCGAACAGCGTGTGTTCGTCCACGGTGAAGTGATGATACATGTCGAACTGCATCATGCCGACGATGCGACCGAAATCCGGCACGAACCGGCCCAGGACGCCGGCTTCGTTCATGCGGCGCAAGGCGACTTCCGGGTCCTTCTTCGATGACAGGATTTCCAGGAACAGGCGGTTGGCATCCGCATCCTCGCGCAGTTTCGGCCCGATGCTGGACAGCGCGCGGGTGATGGCGCGCAGCGCGTTGGGATGGATGTCGAGATCATTTTCCTGTGCCACATGGAACAGGCGGATCATGTCGATTGGCTGATCCTTGAAATGCCGCTCCGACTTCACGTTCAGGCGACCGGCATCCAGGGTGAAACCGTTGAAATCCGCCCCACGCTGGAACCGCTTGCGCAGGAAGGCAAAGCGCGGGGCGCGTTTGCTTTCCTGTTCCAACGTGGCGCAGAAGATGCGGGTCAGGTCGCCCACGTCCTTGGCGATCATGAAATAATGCTTCATGAAGCGCTCAACGGCGTTCTTGCCGGCATGTTCGGTATAGCCAAGACGCCGCGACATCTCTGTCTGCAGGTCAAAGGTCAGGCGATCTTCCTGGCGGCCCGTCAGGTAATGAAGCTGGCAGCGGGCAGCCCACAGAAAGCTCTCGGCCTTGGCGAAACGCAGCGCCTCCTCCGGCGTCAGCACGCCCTTGGCGACCAGCCCCTCCACCTCATCGACCTGATAGGCATATTTGGCGATCCAGAACAGAGTCTGCAGGTCGCGAAGCCCGCCCTTGCCCTCTTTGATATTGGGTTCCAGCATGTAACGGCTGTCACCGACCTTGCGGTGACGCTCGTTGCGCTCTCCCATCTTGGCTTCGATGAAGGCAGTGACGCTGCCACTGGCGGCCACCACATCCTTGGCGAATCGCTTGCGCAACTCATCAAACAGGACCTTCTCCCCCCACAGGAAGCGGGCTTCCAGCAGGCTGGTGCGGATGGTCATGTCATCCAGCGACAGGCGGATACATTCATCCACCGACCGCACCGCGTGCCCCACCTTCCAGCCCAGGTCCCAGAGCAGGTAGAGCATGTACTCCACCACCTGCTCCACGCGCGGCGTGCGCTTATAGGGGAGCAGGAACAGCAGATCGACGTCGGAGAAGGGGGCCATCTCGGCCCGGCCATAGCCGCCGATGGCGACGATGGCCAGCCGCTCTCCCTTGGTCAGTTCGGCGGTCGGGTAGACATGGTCCAGCGTGAAATCGGCCAGCGCCTGCACGATACCATCGGTCAGTTTTGCCGTCTGGTGTACGCAGTCATCGCCGCGATGCGACCCTTCGAACCGGGTACGTATGGCGGCCCGGCCTTCGGCCAATATCTCTTTCAGCAGGGATAGAAGCGGCCCGCGCAGCTTGTCGATGCTGCCATCATGAGCCTCTGCCAGGGCGTTAAGCCGTTTGACAATGCCCGACCGCCCTGGAATGGGCGGCTGTCGCCCGCCATCGGGGCGGCGGGATTGGCCTTCGCCGGGGGCTTGGCTGGTGCTGCGGGGGGTGACGGTGGGAATTGTATCTGGCATCGCACGGGTTCCGGGACTGTCCCTGCGCGACAGTATGGCACGAAACATCCGTCCAGGCTTGGGCCTTCCGTATACGAACAGCCCCATACCCCCCTCCCTGCGATGATTTTTACCCTTTCAGAGGGGTTCAGCCCTCTCCGGCAGCACTCAGCAGCCTCCGCGCATTCTCGTTGGTGGCGCGGTGATAGGGGGCCAGACCGCGCCCGCCCAGGCGCGACGCCTCCAGCGCCATGCGGCCACAGGCGATTTCCGCTGCGTTCAGGCTGGTTTCGACATAATCGCTGGCGGCACCGCCATAACGAATGGGATCGGGCGGTACGGCCATCTCCATCCCGGCCTGGGCTGTGGCCGTCATCTGCTGTGCCAGCCATTCCAGCCAGACATCGGACAGGGCCAGCAGACCCGATGACAGGGCGCGCTGAGCCTCCAGGGCCGCATCCAGCTTTTCCCAGACCATGGTGGTGAATTCCGGGTCTTGCAGGCGACCGGGGTCAAAGCCGGCGGCAGCCAACCGGATGGCGCGCAGGCCAATGGTTTGCTGCGCCGCCCACAAGGTCTCGCCCAGGACCATGGCCGTCGCTGTCAACTCGGCGGCGACCTCTGCACCACGGGCGGCCAAGGGTGTCGGGGTTTTCCGCGTCATAATCCGTCCCCTTCATCAGGCAGGGGAGGAGCCCCCACCAGGACAGGGTACAGAGTGTCATGTTGCAACGCAACATGCCCTGCGGCGGGTGGTCGCGCCGGTGGTGGTTACGCCTTGGCCGCCTCTGCTGGGGTCAAAGCCTGGATGGACAAGGCGTGTACACGCTCAGCCAGTTCCGCCGATACCGCGCCATACACCAGACGCTGGCGTGCCACGCGTCCCAGCCCCTCGAACCGGTCTGACACGATGACCACATCGAAATGCGTCTCGCCCCCCGGTTGGTCGGCACCTGCATGGCCGGCATGATGGTGTGAGACATCCTTGATGGTGAGGCTTTGCGGGTTTAGAGCCTCTGTCAGCTTGTCCCGCATGCGGGTCGCATAGATTGCCATTGTCATATCCGGGGGCCGGTCGGCCTTGTGTCAGGGTTGGGGCATGGCCAACAGGTAGTGGATCATCATGTCGGATACCAGCCCGCCGAAGCCGGCGGCGACGAAGAAAGCCCATCTGGTGACGGGGCCGATGGCCGTCACCCTGCTGGTGCTGGTCATCGTTCTGTGGGGTGTGAACTGGCCTGTGATGAAGCAGGTGGTGGGCCATATGCCGCCCATCAGCTTTGTTGCCTCGCGTCTGCTGCTGGGTGCTGTTTCACTGCTGATTTTCACCGCCGCCCTGCGGCAGCTCCGCCTGCCGTCCAGGGCCGATCTGCCCGTGATCCTGTCGGTGGGCGGTTTGCAGATGGGGGTTTTCACCCTGCTGGTCACCATCGCGGTTCAATATGTGCCGGCGGGTCGTGCCGGCATCCTAGCCTACACCACGCCGCTTTGGGTGGTGCCGCTGGCCCTGATCTTCCTGAAGGAAAAGGTGGGCTGGGCCAAGGCAGGTGGGCTGCTGATCGGTCTGTCGGGCGTTGCGGTGCTGTTCAATCCGGCGGCGTTCGACTGGACGCAGCGGCCTGTTCTGCTGGGCAATGGCTTGTTGATGCTGGCGGCCCTGATCTGGGCTTGCAACATCGTGCATGTGCGCCGCCACCGCTGGGTCGGCACGCCGTTGCAACTGGCCCCCTGGCAGATGATGCTGGCGGCATCCATGGCTACCATCGCCGCCCTGGTGACGGAGGATCAGTCGCAGATCGACTGGTCGGGACAGCTGGTGGTGCTGTTGATCTATAACGGTCCCATCGCCACCGCCTTCTGCTTCTGGGCCATGGTCACGGTCAATCGGGCTTTGCCGGCCATCACCACGTCACTGTCGGTTCTGGGCGTGCCGGTGGTTGGCCTGCTGTCCTCGGCCCTGTGGCTGCGCGAGCCGCTGACCCTGACCAATCTGGTCGGCCTCGGTCTGATCGGGGGGGGATTGATGCTGGTGGCCCTATCGGAACGGCGGACATAGGCGCTTTGGCACGTCAAGCCTAGTTTGACTGCATGGCAGGCAGACGCGCAACCGGGAACGCGCGTTATCGGCGTCCTTGTCAGCGTCGTGCTTGCCACCCATACTCTGCCGGCTATGCAGAAGAACCGGCCCAATCTTTCCTTCGACTACCGGGAGGCACCGCGCGCCCATCTGCGCGCGTGCGACCATCCCGGCTGTCGGGAGGCAGGGGAACATCGGGCACCCAAGGGCCGGGACAAGCTGAACGATTATTTCTGGTTCTGCCTGGATCATGTCCGCGACTATAACAAGTCGTGGGACTTCTATGCCGGCATGAGCCAGGACGAGATTGAGCGCCATGTCCGCCAGGATACAACCTGGCAGCGCCCGTCCTGGCCCATGGGCGACTGGCGTTCGCGTGAGAAGCGCGCCCGCGACAAGGTATTCAATGGTGGTTTCGCGTTCGGTGCCGACTGGTCGGGCGAGGAGGGCGAGACCCGCCGCAGTGCGCCCCGGCCCAAGGCCCGCACGCCGGAGGAAGAGGCGCTGATGGCGCTGGACTTGCCCCCTGACGCAGATTTTCCCACCATCAAAGCCCGCTACCGCCAGCTCGCCAAACAATATCACCCCGACGCCAATGGCGGGGCGAAAGAGGCGGAAGAACGGTTGAAATCCATCAACCAGGCCTACACAACACTTAAGGCCGCCTTTGGCGGACAGCAGTCCGATCAGGCCTGACAGACCCCGGCATCAGAGATCAGAAGCAGCGCAAGAATGGCACCCGACATGGTTTCCAACAGCACGGCCACCCATCCCGAATTGCCCGACATCACCGTGTCCGTGCGCGAGGTTTTCGGCATCGACAGCGACATGCGTGTCCCGGCCTTCTCCGTCGCAACGGAACATGTGCCGGAACGGGACAAGGCCTATCGCTTCGACCGCGAGACGACGATGGCCATCCTGGCCGGCTTTGCCTATAACCGGCGCGTCATGATCCAGGGCTATCATGGCACCGGCAAGTCGACCCATATCGAACAGGTCGCAGCCCGCCTGAACTGGCCCTGCATCCGCGTCAACCTGGACAGCCATATCAGCCGTATCGACCTGATCGGCAAGGACGCCATCGTGCTCCGCGATGGCAAGCAGGTGACGGAATATCGCGAAGGCATCCTGCCCTGGGCCTTGCAGCATGCCTGCGCCGTCGTCTTCGACGAATATGATGCCGGTCGCCCCGACGTGATGTTCGTGATCCAGCGCGTGCTGGAACTGGAAGGCAAGCTGACCCTGCTGGACCAGAACAAGGTCATCCGCCCACACCCGGCCTTCCGCCTGTTCGCCACCGCGAACACTGTTGGCCTGGGCGACACCACGGGCCTGTATCACGGCACGCAGCAGATTAACCAGGGCCAGATGGACCGCTGGAACATCGTGGCGACGCTGAATTACCTGCCGCATGCCGACGAGGTGCGGATCATCCTGGCCAAAGTACCGGATTACGATACCGATGAACGGCGCGGCACCGTGGCCGCCATGGTGCGTCTGGCCGAAATGACCCGCAGCGGCTTCATCGCTGGTGACATTTCCACGGTGATGAGCCCACGTACCGTCATCACCTGGGCCCAGAACACGGCAATTTTCGGCGGCGATGTTGGTTTTGCTTTCCGTGTTTCCTTCCTGAACAAGTGTGACGAGGTCGAGCGCGCCACCGTCGCGGAATATTATCAGCGTTGCTTCGGCCAGGAATTGCCGACGGGTGCCTTTAAGGGCACGCTCGTCTAAGCATAGAAATCTGAAGATTTACAAGGCGGCTGCATCAACGATGTGGCCGCCTTTTTTGTCAGCTAGTTATTTGCAAATATGCAATCAATCAATCCGATTAACATCCAGTTTATCCATTCAGCTGCTCCACTCTGCCTTTCGTATTATAGAATGGTTGCGGCACGGCAATTGCCGAAGCATCAATTATCCGTTAGCATATGTATTGGGGCATGTATTGTTACTTTGGAGAATGCGACGATGAAGAAGTTTGGATTGGGGTTGGCCGCCCTGGTGCTGGCCGCCCAGCCGTTCGTGGCCGGTATTGCCATGGCCCAGGCCGCACCGGCGGGGGACGCGCCTGCCGCTGCTGCCAACGCTGCTGCCGCAGACGATGCCGATAAGGAAATCTGCAAGGGCGAGAAGCCGACGGGCACGCGTCTGGCCAAGAAGAAGGTCTGCCGCACCAAGGCCGAGTGGGACGAATTCTACCGCCTGCAGCGCGCCGAGACGGAGCAGATGCAGCGTAACGATATGGCGATCAAGACGCCCAAGGGCTGATCGCATGTCGCGCGATGGCGGGCCGCGATGGGGCGGTCCGTATCGACGGCAGGGGCGGTTTGCCGCCCCCGTCGTTGTCCATCGGACGTGACAGTACCGGGCCTGGGCAATTCCATTGATAAGGGAGGAAGCACATGCGCGGAATTGTATCCTTTGTAGTGGTGGCGGTCATGACGGCCTTGCCCGCTACGCTGGTCCATGCGCAATCCGGCGGTAACCAGGCCCCGGCGGTTTCTTCAGAGGCCGACAAGCAGATCTGCAAGAAGGAAAAGGAGACGGGAAGCCGTCTCGCCGCCAAGAAGGTGTGCCGCACCAAGGCGGAATGGGATGAGTTCTACCGTCAGCAGCGGGCAGAAACCGAGCAGATGCAGCGTAATGACGCTGCCATCAAGACACCCAAGTAGGCGCTTCCCGCCGTCCGGCATGAGCGGGACGGATAGGCGACCCCGGCAAAATGGTTGGGTATGATCACACCCATCCGTTATTGTTGCCGTGCGCCCTGTCGATGCGGGCGGATGGAACAGTGACGGATCATGACCCAGGAAAGCCCCCTTGAGACCTTCAAGCGCGCCACCACCGCCACCGTGCGGGCCCTGGCGGACCGCAAGGATCTGGTGGTCGGCTTCTCTTCCGAACCGGCAGGTGTCGCGGGCACGCGGGTTCGCGTCCCACTGCCGCCGCGCGATCTGAATCCGCGTGAACTGGCGCATGTGCGTGGGTCGGCGGATGCTGCGGCCCTGCGGCTGCGCCATCACGACGCTCTTATCCATGCCAACCGCATGCCGGTCAGTGAACAGGCCCGCCTGTCCTATGAGGCGCTGGAACAGGCGCGGGTGGAAGCCATCGGTGCCACCCAGATGAAGGGCGTGGCGGGGAATCTGGCCGCCAACCTTGAAGAAAAGTACCGCAAGGCGGGCTTTGACCGGTTGAACGACCCTGAACAGGTGCCGGTGCCCGACGTTCTGCGCCTGCTGGCGCGGGAGGCCATGACGGGGGCGCCCCCGCCGGAAAGTGCGCGCGCCGCCATTGATCTGTGGCGACAGAAGGTGGCCGAAAAGCTGGGGACGGGCCTGGATACCCTGTCGGGCGTCATGGAGGATCAGGACGCCTATGCCAAGGCTGTTCGCCGTCTGCTGTCCGATATGGACATGGAAGTGGGCGCCGAACCGGAAAGCGATGAGGGCGAACAGGATAACGCGCCTGAAAGCCCCGATGCCGGCGATAGCGACAAGGAAATGGACAGCCAGGGCGGCCAGCAGCAATCCGGCGAGGATCAGTCGCAGGAAATGCAGGAGCAGCAACAGCAGCGCCGCTCCGAAGAGGCTGCCGAAGGTGAGGATGGCGAGAAGGCAGAGGGCGAGCTGAGCGAGGGCGAGGGATCGGAGGAGCCGGGCAATCCCGGTCAGCAGCCGCGCCCCGAACGCGCCCGCAACGAACCCGACGCCGGTGCCTACAAGCCCTATACCACCGCGTTTGACGAGGTGGTGGACGCCGCCGACCTTTGCGACCCGGATGAACTAACACGCCTGCGCCTGATGCTGGATCAGCAGTTGCAGCACTTGCAGGGCGTGATCTCCAAGCTGGCCAACCGGTTGCAGCGCCGCCTGCTGGCCAAGCAGACCCGGTCATGGGAGTTCGACCTGGAAGAAGGCATGCTGGACGCGGCGCGTCTGGCCCGCGTCGTCATCAACCCGACGGTGCCGCTCTCCTTCAAGCGGGAGAATGAGACGGATTTCCGCGATACCGTCGTCACCCTGCTGATCGACAATTCCGGCTCCATGCGTGGCCGCCCCATCTCCATCGCAGCGATGAGCGCCGACATCCTGTCGCGTACCCTGGAACGCTGTGGCGTGAAGGTGGAGATCCTGGGCTTCACGACGCGGGCCTGGAAAGGCGGGCAATCGCGCGAACGCTGGATCGCGGCTGGAAAGCCGCCGCAGCCGGGCCGCCTCAACGATCTGCGCCACATCATCTATAAGGGGGCGGATGCGCCCTGGCGCCGGGTGCGCCGCAATCTGGGCCTGATGCTGCGCGAAGGCATCCTGAAGGAGAATATCGACGGTGAGGCCCTGATGTGGGCGCATCAGCGCCTGCTGGCCCGCCCCGAACAGCGCCGCATCCTGATGGTGATCAGCGACGGCGCGCCTGTGGATGACAGCACGCTGTCAGTCAATAACGGTTCCTATCTGGAAAAGCACCTGCGCGCCGTCATCGACTGGATCGAAACCAAAAGCCCGGTGGAACTGGTGGCCATCGGCATCGGCCATGATGTCACCCGCTATTACCGCCGCGCCGTCACCATCATCGATGCCGAACAACTGGGTGGCACCATGATGGAAAAGCTGGCGGAACTGTTTGACGAGGACAGCCGCCGGGGTTGGGGTGCCGCACCCAGACGGGCCGGGGGACGGCGGTGACAACCGCCTGTCAGGGGGACCCTTCCACCTGCGGCCAGCCACTTTCCTGTACCGCCAGCCTGTAGGTTCGGCTGACGGGGATTCGTAACCCGTTGGTCAGCACCAGAACAAGGCGCGCGCCGTCCCGGTCCACCCGTTGCACAGCGGCCTGCGCAACCCAATGCGAACGGTGTACCTGCCGGCCGGCATCGGCCGGCAGTTCCGCGATGGCGTCGGCCAGCCGGCGCAGGATCAGGGTGCTACCCTGTTCGGTATGCACCCGCAGATAATGATCCTCCGCCGACAGGGCCAGCAGTCGGTCTCCGGGTGCAACAGGCAAAGAGGAGACCCCAGCCTGCGTCACCTCTGCTGCGAGAAGTTCGTCGGGCGGAGCTGCTTCTGGTGTGGCTGTCATCTGCCGCGTGAAGACAAACCCCCGGACCAGATGCACTGGCACGACGATGGCGACGGCCAGAAGCGCCACGTCACGATACAGCCGGATCAGCGTCAGGGGCGATGGAGCCTTCAGACCACGCAGATAGGTCTCCAGCCAGATAACAGCGAAGGTCAGCGGTATGGCAGCCAGCAGACCTGCAGCAAACCCGGCGATGGCAGGCGCCAGACGGGGACGCCATTGACCCAGAGCCGCCAGGATGGTCGCCACCATCAGCCAGTTCAGCAGGGTAAGCCCCACCCAATAGCCGTAGCGGACGGGACCCGGTAAATTGCCAGTCTGGAAGGGAGCTATATGGCTCAGCAACAGGCCGATGGCTAAGGCCATGAGCACGTTGCGCGCCGGTGACGCCGTCCGCAGAAATGTCCGCGCCAATGTCACGGTATGTCACCCACGAAATCATTGTGCCGATCGCGAAGTCGCGCTTGCCGGGATGGCACCGCCGCTCCTGTTACTGCCGCACGCTACCAACTCGCGACGGGAAGTTCCATGGAGTTCACCATCACCATCAACGGTCGAAAGCAACGCTTTGACACGGCCGAGGATACGCCGCTGCTCTGGGCCCTGCGTGACGAGGCCGGCCTGACAGGTACGAAGTTCGGATGTGGTATCGCGCAGTGCGGGGCCTGCACGGTCCTGATCGATGGGGTTCCCACCCGCTCCTGCTCCATCCCGGCCAGCAGTGTGGCTGGCCAGAAGGTGACAACGATCGAAGGGCTTGGTAGGGATCGTCTGCACCCGGTGCAGCAGGCCTGGGTCGATGAGCAGGTGCCGCAGTGCGGTTACTGTCAGTCTGGACAGATCATGGCCGCCGTGGCGCTGCTGACAGAGACGCCGAAACCGACCGACGCGGACATCGAAGCCGCCATGACCAATATCTGCCGCTGCGGTACCTATCCCCGCGTCCGCCGCGCCATCAAACGCGCTGCCGGTCTGGCCTGACCGCATCGGAGAAATCATCATGTCGCAAGCATCCCTGAACCGCCGGTCGGTACTGAAGGGCGCGGTGTCCCTGGCTGGCGGGCTGGTCATCGGATTTCATGCCACAGGCCTGCCCGCCCAGGCGCAGGCACCAGCCCCCGCCCCCGTGCCACCGCCCAACGCCTGGCTGCGCATCGCACGCGATGGAACCGTGACTGTCACATCCAATGCGACCGAACTGGGCCAAGGCTCCATGAGCGTCGTTGCGCAGCTGATCGTCGAAGAACTGGATGTGCCCTGGTCATCGGTGCGGGTCGTAATGGGCGAGCCGGTGCCCGCCATGGCTCACCCGTTCTTCGGCGGCATGGGCACGGGCGGCAGCGCCACTGTGGTGGGGCAGTTCGACCATCTACGCCGCATTGGCGCGGCCGCGCGGCGGATGCTGGAAATGACCGCGGCCTCTGTCTGGTCCGTACCCGTGACGGAGTGCGTTGGTGCCGATGGGAAGGTGAGGCACGCAGGCAGTGGGCGGGAGCTGCCCTATGGAAGGCTGGCTGATGCCGCCATGCGGCTGGCGGTGCCGACGGATGTGCCGTTGCGGCCAGCGACCGCCTATCGCCATGTCGGGCAGGCGCGCCCGCGTCTGGATATTCCTGACAAGGTCACGGGCAAGGCGGTTTATGGCATGGATGTCCGTCTGCCCGGCCTGCTGACCGCCACCATCCGCCAATGCCCTGTGCCGGGCGGCCGACTGCTGGAAGTGGACGAGGCACCTGCTCTTGTCGTGCCTGGCGTCCGCAAGGTGGTAAGGCTGCCCGACGCCGTGGCGGTCGTGGCGACCGGTTACTGGCCGGCGGCCAAGGGTCTTGATCTGCTGACCCCCCGCTGGGATGACGGCCCGATGGCGCGTTGGGACGATCAGACGATCGCCGCCGCCCTGGCCGACGCCCTTGCCAATGCCGATGCCAAGGTTGAGGTCACTGGCGATGGCGCACCGAAAACCGGTGCCGTGCGCACCGTGACGGCGGACTACAATGTGCCTTACTTGCCCCACGCCGCCATGGAACCACTGACAGCCGTCGTGCATGTGCGGGAAAGCGACGCCGAAATCTGGGTCTCTGCGCAGTTCCCGGTGCTTGTGGCCCCGATGCTGGCCCCGTTGCTGGGCTTGCCGCCGGACCGCATCCGTGTCCACACCCTGCCCTGCGGTGGCAGCTTCGGGCGGCGGGTCTTCCAGGATTACATCGCGCAGGCCGCCCTGATCGCCAAGGCAACGGGCGCACCCGTGAAGCTGATCTGGAGCCGGGAGGAGGATATCCGCCATGATGCGGCCATGCGCCCGCCGGCTGCCGCCAGCCTGTCGCTGGTCCAGGACAAGGATGGACATCCGCTGTCATTCACGGCCCGGCTGGCATCACCCTCGGCCATTCGCGCTATGCCGCCCTATTTCCCGCCTTTGATGCAGGTGAAGGATGGGGTCGACCGCCTGTCGGTGGAGGGGATCAACCGAACCGTTTATGGGCTGGGTGACCGCGACATACGTTACCGCGATGCGGAGGTGCGGCTGCCGACAGGTCCTTGGCGATCTGTGGGCAACTCCCATAACCTGTTCTTCCTGGAAAGCTTCATTGATGAGGCGGCCCACGCTGCCGGCATTGATCCCCTGACCTACCGCCGTCAGTTGCTGGCCTCCCGGCCCCGGCATCTGCGCGTTTTGGAACGGGCGGCGGAAGCGGCTGGGTGGGGGCGTCCCTTGCCCTCTGGCCGGTTCCATGGCATCGCGATTGGCAACCCGTTCCGATCCGTCGTGGCGCAGGTGGCAGAAATCTCCGCCATCGGCGACCGGTTGCGCGTACACCGGATCGTCTGCGCCGTGGATTGCGGGACCGTGGTCAATCCTGACAATGCTCGTGCCCAGATCGAAGGTGGCATCATGTACGGCCTGTCTGCCGCCCTGTCGGGTCAGATCAACTGGGACGCCGGCAAGGTGCGCCAAGGCAACTTTGACGATTACCCGGTGCTGCGCCTCGCCGATGCGCCGATTGTGGAGACGCATTTTGTCGAGGCGGGGGAAGCGCTGGGCGGCCTGGGAGAGCCGTCCACGGCGTTGGTGGCCCCGGCGGTTTGTAACGCCATCTTCGCCGCTACGGGGAAAAGGCTGCGTTCTTTGCCCATCGTGAACGCGGGCTTCACAGTGGCCTGACAAAGGATGAGATGAGGGAACGTGGCGCGCCCGGCAGGACTCGAACCTGCTGCCTCCAGTTTAGGAAACCGGCGCTCTATCCTGATGAGCTACGGACGCCAACCACGTCCCCCATATAGCGGCAATCGCGCGCGCGGGAAAGCCCCAATGGGCTGGTTCCGGGCGCGCGAAGCACCTGTCCGACGGTGAATTATCCTTTTGCCGGATGCATTTGCTTCCCCGTGCCGGTGAAAGTCGGTACCATAACTGCGCTTGTCGCCACCCGGCCTCCCACGGGATCTGAACGGGATCATGCAGATTTACCTTCCCATCGCCGAACTCTCGGTCAACGCCCTGTTGATCTTGATGCTGGGCGGGGGTGTGGGGTTCCTGTCCGGGCTGTTCGGGGTGGGTGGGGGGTTTCTGATGACCCCGCTGCTGATCTTTATCGGCGTGCCGCCCGCCGTGGCCGTGGGCACCCAGGCCAATCAGCTGGTGGGCGCGTCGGTTTCCGGCGTGCTGGCCCATTGGCGGCGCAACAATGTCGATGTGAAGCTGGGCGGCGTCATGCTGATCGGCGGGGCCATCGGTACCGGCCTGGGCGTCTGGCTGTTCGGCCTGTTGCAGAAGCTGGGCCATATCGATCTCGTCATCTCGCTTTCCTATGTGCTGTTCCTTGGCACGGTCAGCTCGCTGATGCTGACGGAAAGCGTGCGGGCCATCGTGAAGGGGCGCGGGGTGCCGGCGCGGTCAAAGCTGCATCACCATACCTGGCTGCATGGCCTGCCCTTCAAGATGCGCTTCCCGCGCTCACGCCTCTACATCTCGGCCCTGCTGCCGGCCTTCATCGGCTTTGTCGGCGGCGTGCTGGTGGCGATCATGGGGATCGGCGGCGGGTTCCTGCTGGTCCCCGCCATGATCTATATTCTGGGCATGCCGACGGCCCTGGTGGC
Source organism: Niveispirillum sp. CC-CTL257 (assembly GCF_059489915.1). Taxonomy (NCBI): domain Bacteria; kingdom Pseudomonadati; phylum Pseudomonadota; class Alphaproteobacteria; order Rhodospirillales; family Azospirillaceae; genus Niveispirillum; species Niveispirillum sp. CC-CTL257. The sequence goes on along the minus strand of NZ_JCAJXE010000001.1, from coordinate 2,933,640 downwards.
CGGCACCTCGCTGTTCCAGATCATCTTCACCACGGGGCTGGCGGCCTTTCTGCAGGCAGTGGGCAACCAGACCGTGGATATCGTGCTGGCCCTGCTGTTGTTGGTCGGCGGTGTCATCGGGGCGCAATTCGGGACACGGGCCGGGGCCAAGCTGCGTGGTGAACAGGCGCGCGCCCTGCTGGCCCTGATGGTGCTGGCGGTGGCCGTGAAGCTGGCCGTGGATCTGATTGTGCGGCCGGAGGATCTGTTCTCCATCACCCTGCCGGTGATGACATGACAGGCCGGACCCGCCGCCTTCTGGCCGTGCCCATGGCCCTGCTGGCCGGTTTCTGCCTGTGGCAGGCGGCGCGGCCCGCCTGGGCGCAGTCGCTGGTCGCCGACCTGTCCAGCCACCTGATCGCCATCACCACGGGCTTCACGGGCACCGATGTGGTGTTGTTCGGTGCCGTGGATGGCGATGGCGATGTTGCCGTCGTGGTGCAAGGGCCGGAGGGTGAGGTGACGGTGCGGCGCAAGGACCGCGTGGCCGGCATCTGGATGAATGTGGAGGATGTGGCCTTCGCCCGCGTGCCCGCCTATTACAATGTCGCGGTGACCGCACCTTTGGACGGGGTGGTGCCGCCATCGGTCCTGCAACGGCATGAGATCGGGCTGGATTATGTTCGCCTGCTGCCGGAGAAGGTGAAGCTGCCGCCGGAAAAGCTGGCCGAATTCCGCGCCGCCCTGATCCGCAATAAGCAACGGGCGGGGCTTTATACGACGGAGGTGGGCGAGGTCTCCTTCCTGGGGCAGCGCCTGTTCCGCACCCGCATCTTCTTCCCGGCCAATGTGGCCACGGGCACCTATACCGCATCGGTCTTTCTGATCCGCGACGGCGATGTGGTCAGCGCGCAGACCACGCCGCTGCTGGTGTCCAAGATCGGCTTCTCCGCCAATGTCTTTGAATTCGCACAGCGCAATTCCGTCTTCTACGCCATCCTGGGCATCATGCTGGCCGTGACATCGGGCTGGCTGGCCGGGATCGTTTTCCGAAAATCATAACGGCCTTCGGGGGGAGGCAGCCATGACCGACAAGACACGCATCTTCCTGGTCGTCGTGGACGAGACGGAGGAAATGACCGTCGCCCTGCATTACGCCGCCCGCCGCGCCCGCACCACGGGGGGTAAGGTCGCCCTGCTGCATGTCATCCCGCCGTCGGAGCTGCAGCATTGGGGCGCCATTGAGGAGTTGATGAAGCAGGAGCAGCGGGAAGAGGCAGAGCAGCTGATGCAGCGGCTGGCCAAGGAGGTGGTGGATATCGCCGGCTCCATGCCCATGCTCTATATCCGTGACGGGCAGGCCAGCGAGCAGCTGATGAAACTGATCCAGGAGGAACCCAGCATCTCCATCCTGGTGCTGGCCGCCGGCACAGGGCGGGGTGGTCCTGGCCCGCTGATCAGCTTCGTCGTGGGTCAGATGTCAGGCAATCTGCGCATCCCCGTCACCGTCGTGCCGGGATACCTGTCGGACGAACAGCTGGACGCCATCACCTGACGCCGCGCCAGTGTTTCAGAGCGTTGCGCAGGGCGTCGGCGAAATCCCGGCGTTCATCGGGTGACAGGTAACTGCCCACCACCAGATGCCGTCCATGGCTGGTCAGGGTGATTTGGCTGTCGGGCCGCAGCGGTTCATCCAGATGCACGCGCAACCATCCGGGCGGTAAAGTCCAGACCTGCCGCCGGTTCGACGGATCGATCCGTTCGACGGTCAGGGCTTGGTCGGTCAGCTCCACCGTTTCATAGGCGCTGCCGCCGCGGTAACTGGCCTTGAAGGCCCAGTACAGGATAGCAACATCGACGCCCATGAAGCCGATGACGGGCCAGGCCCCGGACAGGTAGAATGCCAGTCCTGTCCCCACACTCAACGCGCCGACGCACCACATCAGGCGCCGGAAGCCCGCCGGGCTCAGGCTGCGATGGGGATGGATCACGGCCCGGAACAGGACCGTGCCATCGGTTGATGGGGCGACCGCATCATTCATGGCAAAGACGATAGGATGCAGACGGAGGCACGGCAAGGTGGGGCGATTGCGACAGGCTGTCCCGCCGATTATGGTAGCAACAGCCCCACACCGCCGGATGTACCCCATTGAAGCGCGCCGCCATCGACGAATTCTTCCGCCGCCTGTCGGAGGCCAATCCAGAGCCGAAGACGGAACTGGAATATTCCAACCCCTATACCCTGCTGGTCGCCGTCGTGCTGTCGGCACAGGCGACCGATGTCGGCGTGAACAAGGCGACCCGCGCCCTGTTTGAAAAGGCCGACAATCCGGCGGCCATGGTCGCCCTGGGCGAGGCGGTGGTGCGCGACCATATCAAGACCATCGGCCTTTATAAGAACAAGGCCGCCAACACCATCAAACTGTCCGAAATCCTGTTGGCGAAGCATGGTGGCGAGGTGCCGAGGCGGCGGGAGGATCTGGAGGAGTTGCCCGGCGTGGGGCGCAAGACGGCCAATGTCGTCCTGAACACCGCCTTCGGGGAGCCGACCATTGCCGTCGATACCCATATCTTCCGCGTCTCCAACCGCACCGGTCTGGCACCGGGCAAGGATGTGGACGCGGTGGAGCAGGCCCTGTTGAAGCGCGTGCCCAAGAACTGGCGTCTGAACGCGCACCATTGGCTGATCCTGCACGGGCGTTATGTCTGCAAGGCGCGCAAGCCGGATTGCCCCGCCTGTATCGTCCGTGATCTTTGCGGGTTTGAGGCGAAGGTACTGGAATAGGGCCCGCGCCGGACAAGGAAGAGAGTGAGATGACCACCCCGCCCGATCCGGGTTTCGCGCTGTATGTGCATTGGCCGTTCTGCGCGTCCAAATGCCCTTATTGCGACTTCAATTCCCATGTCCGGGAAAAGGTGGATCAGCCGCGCTGGGCCGAGGCCATGCTGCGGGAACTGGATCATTTCGCCGACCTGACGCCGGGCCGTACCCTGACCTCCGTCTTTTTCGGCGGCGGCACCCCATCCCTGATGCCCCCCTCCACCGTGGAAGCCATTCTGAAACGGGCTGATGAGCGCTGGGGCCTGCCCGCCGGGACAGAGGTGACGCTGGAGGCCAACCCGACCAGCGTGGAGGCCGACAAGTTCCGCGCCTTCCGCGCCGCTGGCGTCAACCGCGTCAGCCTGGGTATTCAGGCCTTGAACGAGGCCGATCTGAAGGCGCTGGGCCGCAGGCATTCGGCGGATGAGGCGCTGACCGCCATCGGTCTGGCCCGCGCCATTTTCCCCCGCTACAGCTTCGACCTGATCTATGCCCGACCGGGGCAAACGGTGGCGGCTTGGCGGGAGGAACTGGCCCGCGCCCTGGACCATGCCGTGGGGCATCTGTCGCTCTATCAACTGACCATCGAGGAAGGCACGCAGTTCCACACCCTGCATGCCCGTGGCGAACTGGTGCTGCCGGAGGAGGAGGTGCAGGGCGAGCTGTATGCGGTGACCCAGGACGTGCTGGAGAGTGCCGGCCTGCCCGCCTATGAAGTGTCGAACCATGCACGGCCGGGCGAGGAGAGCCGCCATAACCTGACCTACTGGCGTTATGGCGATTATGTCGGCATTGGGCCGGGGGCGCATGGCCGCCTGACTCTGCCCGACCAGGGCAAGGTCGCCACTCGCACGCACCGCGCGCCGGAGGTCTGGCTGGACCGGACCTTGGCGGTGGGTAGCGGTGCCAAACCCTTCGAACCGGTAGCGGATGCGGACCGGTTGACGGAGATGCTGATGATGGGCCTGCGCCTGTCGGAAGGCGTATCGCTGCACCGGTTGACAGCGGAAACCGGTAAGCAACTGACCGACTGGATCAACCCGGCCCGTCTGGACAGCCTGATCCGTCACGGCATGCTGGAACAGCGCGGGCCGGTCCTGGCCGCTACGCGCGACGGGCGGGAACGCTTGAATGCCGTGCTGGCCCGACTGCTGGGGTGATTTGTCTGGGCACACTATCCAGCAGGATAGGTACGGTCCCGTGGCGTATTTAATAGATTTCCGTAATTTTCAGCTCAGATACGCCATACATCAGTCATCGTGAAGGCCACTATCACCGATGTATGGCTGATACAGATAATCATATCCTGGTATGGGGGCGACTTGGTTCTGAAGTATCGAAGCTGAAGCGGTTTGATTTTCTGAAAAACCAATTTTCTTCGTATCCACTTGGAACCAACTATTGCCCATCCGGAAAATGCCCCATGGAGCCGGCATGCGCAGCAATGGTCCCGTGACGAACCGGGAAGTGGAGATGACGGATGGCGATCTGCTGGTGTCAAAGACCGACACGGGCGGCCGCATAACCTTTGTGAATGACGCTTTCATTGCCATCAGCGGTTTTTCCGAACAGGAACTGTTGGGCGCGCCGCACAACGTCATCCGCCATCCCGACATGCCGAAAGAGGCCTTCGCCGACCTGTGGGCCACGGTGAAGGCGGGTCGGCCCTGGGAAGGTCTGGTGAAGAACCGGTGCAAGAATGGGGACCATTATTGGGTCCGGGCCAATGTCACCCCGATAGTGGAGAATGGGCAGGTCACGGGTTACATCTCCATCCGGTCCAAGCCGTCGCGCGCGGATGTTGCAGCAGCCGAGGGGCTTTATGCCGCCATGCGGGCCGGAAATGCCGGTAACCGACAGGTGCGCGGTGGTGCTGTGCAGGCAACGGGCGCTTTGGCCACAGCCCGGCACTGGTTCAACTCCGTCCGCGGCCGTCTGATCCTGGTCTTCTCCCTGATGCTGTTGTTGCAGTTGGTCATTGGCGGGGTTGGCATGAAGGCCGCCGATGACGGGCACGAGCGTATCGCACATCTGAACGAGGAAGCGGTCGTGCATATGCGCCGGCTGAAGGTCGTGTCGGATGCCTATGCCGTCTTCATCGTGGATGCCTCGCACAAGGTCCGCAACGGCAATTTCAGCTGGGAAGAAGGCATCAGGTCCATCGACAAGGCCCATGCCGATATCCGCCGGGAATGGGGCGATTTCACCGGGTCGGACATGGATGATGATGAACGCGCTCTGATTGCCAAGGTCACGCCCCTGCTGACGGCAGCGGACCGAACCGTGGACGCACTCCAGGCGGCCATGAAGGCCCAGGACCGCGCCGCCTTGGACATGCTGGTGAAGGAGAGGCTGTATCAGACCATCGACCCCGTCTCCGACATCATCAGCCAGCTGGCTGAGCTTCAGCTGGCCCACGGACCGGAAGCCCTGGCCGAGAGCGAGAGGGAGCATGGTTTCCTGCTTGTGGCGCAGTCGGTTATCGGCATCCTTGGTCTGGCCGTAACGGTTGCCGCTGGCCTGTGGCTGCTACTGACCATCCGCCGGCCCATGGCCGCGATGCGCGCGGCCTTTGATGCCATCGCAACGGGCCGGATGGATCAGCCGATCCCCATGCCGGAAGCCCGGGAGTTCAAGGGTGTGTTTGGCCAATTGCGAGCCACCCGTGCCAAACTGGCCTATACGCAAGAGGAGCGGCAGGTGATCGAGGCGAAGTCACGGGCCGAGACGCGCCAGCGCCTGCTGGAAACCTGCGACGCCATCGAAACCGACCTGATCGCCACCTGGCAGGGTGTGGAACAGAGTTGTCAGCGCGTGGTCGGCGGCATGGACCAACTGAGCTATGCTATCGGATCGGTGCGGGAGAATGCCGTACTGCTGTCGTCTGTCGCTGAACAAACCTCCGCCAATGCCCAGAATGTGGCCGCAGCAACGGAACAGTTGGGCGCGTCGGGGACCGAGATTGCCCGGCAGGCCAGCCTGTCCAATCAGGTCGTGGCCCGCGCTGTCGCCAGCGCCCGCGACGCCCAGGATGCTGTCTCCCGCATGTCGGAAGCCACTGGTGAAATCCGGGCGGTTGTCGGCCTGATCGCCGAGATCGCGGAGCAGACCAACCTACTGGCCCTGAATGCAACCATTGAGGCGGCGCGTGCTGGTGACGCCGGCAAGGGCTTTGCGGTCGTCGCATCGGAAGTGAAAAGCCTGTCCAACCAGACGCGCAACGCCACTGAGGATATCGCCAAGCGGATCGAGGCGGTGCATGCCGCCGTCGAAGGCAGCGTGGACGGTATTAATGCCGTGATCCGCGTAGTGGAGGAAATCAACCACACCGCCACGGCCACCGCCGCCGCCGTGGAAGAACAGTCCGCTGCCAGTGCCGAGATCGGCCGCAATGCCGAGGAATCTGCCAGTGGCGCCTCTCAGGTTTCCCAGAGTGTCGCCAAGATCAGCGGCGATGTTGACGAGGCCAGTCAGGTGACAGGCGAAGTGCAGGCGCGGGTGGGTGATACCCAGCGGTCCGTCTCGGCCCTGCGGACCCGGCTGCTGACGACGCTGCGGCAATCGGTGGCGGGCGACCGGCGCGGGAATGACCGTATCCCCACCGACCTGCCGGCCCGTCTGATGTCCGGGGGCCACAGCTGGGATATCCGTGTGCTGGATCTGTCGGTGGACGGGGCGTTGCTGACCCTTCCGCCCGACCTGAAACCGGACCCCGGCGTGCGGGCGCAGATAACCCTGGCCGGTCTGGGAACCCTGTCCGCCCGTGTGGTCGGGGCCAGCGACCTGGGTCTTCATGTGAATTTCGAACCCCGGACGCAGGAACAGGAGGCGCTGAACAGCTTTGTGCAACAGCTGGTCAATGCCGAGTCGATGTTCGTCACAGCGGCCCAGGATACGGCAACCAAGCTGGGTGTCGCCCTGTCAGAGGCGCTGGCTGCCGGCCGGATCAGCGAGGATGACCTGTTCTCCACCGAACTGCGTCTGGTGCCGGGGTCGGACCCGGAGCAGTTCATCGCCCCCTTCACGGCCTTGACCGATACCCTGTTCCCCGCCATCCAGGAACCTGTCCTGGCGCTGGACCCGGCGGTGCAGTTTTGTGCCGCCGTCACCACCATCGGATACCTGCCGACCCATAACCGTAAGTTCAGCGAGGAACAGAGGCCCGGCGACCGTGACTGGAACATGGGGCACAGCCGCAATCGCCGTATCTTCGACGATCGCGCCGGCATGGCGGCAAGCCGCAACAGCCGTCCCTTCCTGATGCAGGCCTATATGCGCGACATGGGTGGGGGGCAGGTGGTACGTATGAAGGAGGTCGATACCCCCATCATCGTCGCGGGTCGCCGCTGGGGCAATCTGCGGCTGGCCTATAAAAAGTGAGGGCAGGTCCGTCCGTCACTTCCCGGCCACGCGTGCCAGGATGATGTGGGCGGCCTGTTCCAGACGGGCCGGTTCCATGCCCGTGCGATGGCCGCGATCTTCATGCTTCAGCCCGTCTGGGAAGGGCGGCACATGGATGAAGCCTGCGGGCAGGTCTGGATGTGCATGGCGCATCCCGAAGAACAGGTGATTGCAGATATAGCCGCCGGCATCGCGGCTGGTCTTCACGGGGAACCCGCCTTCCTCCAGATCATCAATAATGGCATCCAGCGGTAGGGACGACCAATAGCCCATGGGACCGCCCGCATCGATCGGCCGGTTGCTGCGAACCACCCCGTCATTGTCGGGGGCGGTGGCGTCATCCAGGTTCAGCGCCAGCCGTTCGGGGCGGATAAGGTCGGTGCCATAGGCCAGACCGAACATCACAACCGCTTCGGGCCTGTGTTCGGCCACCGCCGCCATCAGGGCCGGAACCGCGCCGGAGAAGGTGACGGGCAACCGCACCCCCACGATATCGGCCCCATTCACGGTACCGCCATGCAACCGTTCCGCAAGCCACGCCGTAGGATTGACGGCATGGCCCAGGAAGGGCGCGAAGCCCGTGACCAGGATGCGCCCCATGGCGGGATCAGAGGCCGAGATCGGTCAGCGCAGACATCAGGTCGCGCGGTTGCGCAAAGCCGGTATGGCCCGACTGGTCCGGTGCGCCGATGACCAGCAGACGTTCTGCCGCCGCCGAGACACCCAGCTTGCCGGCATGGGCATTCATGTCGTCGCGCGACGGCAGCTTGTCGATGCTGCCATGGCCATAGACCAACAGCGGCAGCACCTTGCCGCCCGGCTGCTGCTGTTCCACCAGGGCCGATGCGGCCAGCAGGGCGCGCCAGCAGGGCGTGCGCACCGCTGCCGGCTTGTCCCCGTCGGCGGGGGCGGCCATGTCGGCGGCATCGGCACCAAGGGTCCAGGTCCGGCCACACAGATCCTCGGTCGCCAGCAGGGCCGTGACGGGCACGCCGCCGCGCGTGGCAGTGGCGACGGCAACGATGCCCGACCCCTTGGCCACCAGCGGTGACCGCACCGTCTGATCGAAGGTGCGCGACAGGGTGGACAGCACCGCTTCCACCGTCTGCGTCAGGGCCTTGTCACCGGTGGGCAGCGACAGGCGGTGCCAGGCACCGAACACCAGGGCCGCCACATCCGGCTGTACCGGGGCGGCCGCCACGGGGGCGGGCGGAACCGCCGGGGCGGTCGGGACCGGCGCTTCGGCAGCGGGCTGATCCTCCAGCACCTTCAGGCGGCGTTCCAGATCGGCCAGGGCCTGACCGCTGGCGGGAGTAGGGCGGTTTTCCAGCGCGGCCAGACGGCGCGAAAGTTCCGCCAGGGCTGGGCCATGGTCGGGGCTGGCGGCAACCGGTGCGGCTGCGGCAGGGGCCTCTCCCGCTGGGGTCTTGCGGATATCGCTGCGGATATCGCGGACATCCAGCTGCAGGTCGCGGACGGCACCGACGACGCGCAGGATGCTGTCATGGACCTGACCGATGATGGCTTCGAACTGGTCATGGCCGACAAAGCCGCCGGTTGGCAGGGGCAGGTTGGGCCCCTCTCCCCCCTGCGCCATGGTCTGGCGTGCCGCCGCGATCCAGCTTTCCAGGCCGGCGACGCGGTTCAGCAGTTCTGATGCTGACCGTGCAACCCGATCCAACTCCTCCGGGTAGCGGGTCACCTGCTGGCTGACCACGCCCGTCAGATGGGCCAGACGTTCACGCAGCTCCTGGATGCTCTGCCCCAGGGCATTAATCTTCATCGTTTCCGGCAGTTGCACCACGGCCGAATGCATGGCGGCCAGATCGGACCGGAAATCGCGCAGGCGCGAGCCGACATGGTGGGCCAGATCGCGGACGATGGTTTCCGCATAATCGAACGGATCGACGCTGTCCTGCACTTCCCCGGTCAGGGGTGCGCCTGTGGCCCCCGTCTCCACCGGCTTGCGCGCGTCGGTGGTGTCGCTGGACGGCATGCTCATGGGGCGGCCTCGCTGGAGGAGAGAGTGTCGTTCAAAGAAGCCAACAGGCGGGCGCGACGCGCCTCAGCATCCTGACGGCCCAGGCGGGGCAGGGTACTGGCGTCCGGGGGCGGCGGGGCCGCTGGTGCCGGGCGCGGTGGTTCGGCCTGTACCTTGGCGGGTTCAGGGCGTGGTGGGGGCACCGGGTCAGGGGGCGGCGATATCGCCGCCTTCGGCGCCGGGGCGGGAGCCGGTTCCACCACCTTCGCCGGTGCCGGCGGTTCCACCAGCTTCGGTTCAGGTGCCTTGGCTTCCGTCGGTTTCAAACCACTGGGCTTCAGGTCAACCGGCCTAACGTCAACCGGCTTCGCTTCCGCCGGTTTGGCGTCCGGTGCCTTGACCTCTGCCGGCGTTGGTTCCGCCGGCTTCGTCTCCGGTCCCTTTGCATCCGTCACAGTGGGCGGTGCGGCGGTCAGCAGCTTGGGTGGAACGGGTGTGGGCGTTACAGGCTTGGCCGGGGCCGGGGGAATGGGTTTGGACGCCAGCGGCGGGGCTGTGGTCAGGCTGGGCGTGCCGGGGCCGGGCGGGAACGGGTTGGCCGGACCCAGGGTCGGCATGGCGGGCGTCGTCCCTTCCCCCAGGCGTGGCTGAAGCGAGGTCAGCGGCGGCAGGATCGGCGCGTTGGGCGGCACCAGCGGGGTGCTGCGGCTGGCCGGTTCTGGAATGGCGCCGCCGGCCAGATCGGTCAACAGCTTGCGCAGGGCCGCGGCCTTTGCACCTTTCAGCATCTCGCTGCGGGCCTGGGCGCGCTGGATCAGACCGGGTTCTGCGGACAGTTGCAGGAAATTTACCTGATCCGCCGTCAGGCTTTCCAGCCGCCAGGTCAGATCATCCAACACATCCTGACCGGTCACGAATCGGTTCAGCGACTCGATGGTTCCGGTCACCACGGTGGCGTCGCGGACAGCGCGGGAGGAGAAGACCGGGCTTTTCCCCGGGCCACCGGGAAGCAGGGGTGCCTCCAGGCTGGACATCTGCAATTCCGGTTCGACCGGGCCATCGGTGGCCGGGCTTTCGACAACCACATCCTCCACCACCGGCGGGGCCGGGGCGGGGCGGGGCGGTTCGGAACGCTGGCCAGTCAGACGACGAAGAAGGGAGCCTAGCATCGCGCACTCCGCCATCCCCGATCAGGGGACGGACCCATAGCACCAGCCACCGGCGATGCGTGGGGCGCATCCGATATATTAGCTGGCACAAAGCATTCGATCCACATGGTCCGGGCAAACTCCGAGCCTGAACATTCTTTTGCCATTATCGTTATCACGTCCCAGGCGCCGGACGCAATTTCGCTGCGGATCAATAAGCTAGGTCCTTTGCCGCTTTTGATCAATGCCGGTGCGAGCGGGCTACCTCAGGCTCGCAATTCCGATGTTGCCAATTCGGATACGGCCACGGCATGTTGTTTCCTGTCGTTGCCTTTTGACACAGCGCAATTACCGCCACGCCTCAACGCAATATTAACGCCTCAATGCCTATGTGATCTTCCGCACCGACGGGTGTTTCGTTCCCTGCTTTTCTCTTTTTCCGGTTTTCCCCTCTCCGAACATTGGTCCTGACCCTGATGCTGGTTCCTCCCGTCCATGGATGGTCCGCCCCACAGTCGCTGATCGCGGCGGGTGGTGATGCATCCGGTGAACGCCTGGATCTGGTGCAGCCGCATGGCTGGCTGATGGTGCTGGATGCGGGCAACCGCCGGCTGGTGCAGGCCGGTGCCAACCTGCCCGGGCTGCTGGGCATGCCGGTGGAACAGGCGCTGGGCCGAACCGTCGCTGATCTTTTGGGGCCCATCGCGGCGCGTGCGCTGGACCGGGCCATTGCGCAGGCGGGGGCGGACGCCATTGGTCCCGTGGCCCTGCGTCTTGACCGTGACGGGCAAAGGCTGCGCCTGATTGCCCATGGCCATTGGGACGCGGGCGGTCTGATCCTGGAAATGGAACCGGCGGCCCCTCTGGGCGATGCCGGCCTGATCACTGCCGGCTTCGGCGCTGCGATCCGACGGTATCGCCATATTTCCAGCATCACCGATCTGGCCCAATCCGTCGTAAAGGACCTTCACCGCCTCACGGGCTATGACCGGGTGCTGTTGGTGCGCATGCCGGAACACGGATCGGTGCAGGTGTTGGCCGCCGCCAATGCATCGGGGCCGGGTCCAGGGGCCGATATCGGCTTCGTGCCGCTGCGGCCACTGGAAACGACCCTGCTGGAACTAAACCGTGCCCGCGTCGTGCATGATATGCAGGCGGAACCCGTCCCGCTGGTGCCGGCGGTCAATCCGCATACGGGCGTGCCGGTCGATCTCAGCCGCGCCAGCCTGCGCCACCCGACGCGCCTGTTCCAGGGGCACGCTCTGCGCCGTGATGTGCGCGGCGTCCTGGCGGTGACCCTGCTGGTCGGTGGTCGGCTCTGGGGCTATCTCTGGTGTGAAAGCAACGACGCCTACGCCGTCAGCCCTTCCATCCGCGCCCTGTGCGAGGCGTTGGGCGAGATTGTGGCGGCACAGGTGGCCGCCCTGGAAGAACGTACCGCCCTGGCCGCACGCACGGCCGCCGCGCGCGGCCTGACGCGGCTGGGCCGGCTGTTGCGCCAGGGGGTGCAGCTGACCGACGGTCTGATCGCAGCCTATCCCGTGATCCGGGAGGTGCTGCCCCACGCAGGGGCCGTGGCCGGGATTGAGGGCAGCCATTGGGCCAGCCATGATCTGGCCCCCCTTTCCCATTGGCAGGAACAGCTGGGTCTGGAAGGTGCCGCACGGCGCGAAGGTATCGTCTGGCACGGGGCCGTGCTGGGCATTGATGTGCCGGATGGCATGGTTGTGCTGCTGCGGGCTGTTGGCGAGGCGTGGAGCCATGCCGAACTGGAGGTGGCGCAGGAGCTGCACCATTTGCTGGCCGAACGGCAGGCGGAGATCTACCGCCGTCGGACAGAGCAGCAGCTGCATGTCATGGCGAATTTTGACCGGGTGACAGGCCTGCCCAACCGCACGCATCTGCTGCATGCGTTGCAGCAGGCGCTGGGCGTGGAGACGGAGACCACCGTCACCGTTATCGGTCTGGATCGTTTCCGCGCCCTGAAGGCGACGCTGGGCGAGGCGGATGCCGACGCCCTGCTGGCCGCCGTTGCCCGCCGCCTGCGTGATTGCGTGCCGCCGGACGATCTTCTGGGCCGTATTGATACGGGCGAATTCGCCGTGCTGTCCTTTGACCAGGGGGCCGCCCGCGTTGATGATCTGGCCCATGCGATCCGCGACGCGCTGCGTGCACCCCTGTCCGTTTCGGGACGGGAAATGTTCGTGACGGCCAGCCTGGGCGTGGTGCCCAGTGCCGATGGTGGTGGCGATGCCGCCGCCCTGCTGCGCGACGCCGAGATCGCCAGCGCGGAGGCAGAAACGGCGGGCGGCGGAGGGCGGCGGGTTTTCGACGCCGCCATGCGGGCACGCCTGACTGAACGCCACGTCATCTATGACAAGCTGCGTCAGGCCATTTATTTCAGCAATGGCGTGCGGCCCGTGTTCCAGCCCATCGTGCGGCTGGCGGATGGTGAGCTGGCCGGGTTCGAGGCCCTGGCCCGCTGGACCGATGCCGAGCACGGCCCCATTCCGCCTACCACCTTTGTGGCGGTGGCGGAGGAAACGGGCCTGATCGTGCCGCTGGGCAACCATATTCTGGTGCAATCCTGTCGCCAGATCGCGCGGTGGAATCGGCACCGGCTGGACAACCCGCTCTATATCTCCGTCAATCTGTCGCCCTATCAGTTGGACCCGTCGCGTCTGGATATCGTGCGCTGGGTGACGGGCGTGCTGGAGATGACGGAGTGTCGCCCGGAATGGCTGCGTCTGGAGATCACCGAAAGCGGTCTGATCGGGCAGGGGGGAGAGGCTATCGCTATCCTGCAAGGCCTGCGCGATCTCGGGATCGGGCTTGCCATTGATGATTTCGGCACGGGCTATTCCTCGCTTGCCTATCTTCAGAACCTGCCGGTGGACACGATCAAGATCGACCGCAGCTTCGTGACTGCCATGTCGCGTGACGACAAGGGTGTGGCCCTGGTTTCCGCCATCCTGCATATCGCGGGCATTATGGAATTCGGGGTCGTGGCCGAAGGCGTGGAAACCGAGGCACAGGAGGCGGTGCTGCGCCAGATGGGCTGTGACCGGGCGCAGGGATATCTGTTCGCAAAGCCGCTGGAGGCGGACATGGCCACAGCGCTGGTCCATCACGCCTTCGATCTGCATGCGACGGTTGAACCCGCCCGCGCCCTGCGCGCGGGGCGTTGGGGATAAAGGATTCCATCTGGAATAACGGCGCTCGGCTGATCGTCCTTGAACTGTTCTGGATCAAAACAGCACAGTGATCATTGGCACCGGTGTGAAAGTGGCACCTTGCGTGCTACATAGAGCCCATCATGCATCGCTTCGCCAATCCCGCCCGCTTCCTGCGCCTGGCCGCCCTGGTTCTGCCCTGGGTCTCGGTCCTGTCCGCCCTTCTGTTCGCTGCCGGCTTGTATCTGGCCTTGTTCGCCAGCCCCGGCGATTATCAGCAGGGCGACACGGTGCGCATCATGTATATCCATGTGCCCGCCGCCTGGATGGCCATGTTCACTTACAGCTCCATGGCGGTGGCCGCGGCCTGCGCCCTGGTCTGGCGCCATCCGTTGGCGGAGGTTTATTCCAAGGCGGCGGCGCCGCTGGGCGCCGGCTTTACCTTGCTCTGTCTGGTCACGGGCAGCCTGTGGGGGGAGCCGATGTGGGGCACATGGTGGGTGTGGGATGCGCGCCTGACCTCGGTCCTGATCCTGTTCTTTCTGTATCTGGGCTATATGGCGCTGGTCGATGCCTTCGATGATCCGCAGCGCGGGCATCGGGCCGGGTCGATCCTGTTGCTGGTCGGTGCCATCAATGTGCCCATCATCAAATTCTCCGTCGACTGGTGGAATACGCTGCATCAGCCGGCATCGGTGCTGCGCATGGATGGGCCGTCCATCCATGGCGACATGCTGTGGCCGCTGCTGATCCTGGCGCTGGCCTTCAAGACCTATTTCGCGGCGACCGTCATTCTGCGCATGCGGGCAGAACTGGCGGAACGCAAGATCCAGACCCTGCGTCTGACCCAGGCCGGGGGGGTGTGACAGGATGGCCGACTTTTTCCACATGGGCGGATACGCCATCTATGTCTGGTCCAGCTATGGTCTGGCGCTGCTGGTTCTGGTGGGCCTGCTGCTGGCCAGTCTGGGCACACTGCGCCGCAAGGAGAGCCTGCTGCGCAGCCTGGAACAGACATTGCCGCGCCGCCGCCGCCGGGCTGGTGTCGGTGACGCGGGTGGGGAGGAAACGCCATGATGACGCGCAAGAAGCGCCGTCTTTACATGCTTCTGCTGGCGCTGGCCGGTCTTGGTACCGCCACGGCCCTGACCCTGACCGCGTTTGAAGAGAATGTGGCCTTCTTCTTCTCCCCTTCCGATCTGGTGACCAAACCGCCGGGCGACAAGCGTGTGCGGGTCGGCGGATTGGTCGAAGGTGGGTCGGTGGTGAAGGTGGATGATGGCGTGACCACCCGCTTCACCATCACCGACACCGCCCATTCCGTGACCATCACCACCGCCCGCCCCCTGCCCGACCTGTTTCGCGAGGGGCAAGGTGTGCTGGTCGAAGGCCGCTTGGGGTCCGACGGCGTCTTCGTGGCGTCGGAAGTGCTGGCCAAGCATGATGAGAAATACATGCCAAAGGAAGTGGCCGACGCCCTGAAGGCATCGGGCCAGTTCAAGCCGGAATTGCCGGGCAAGCCGGTCTATGAGGCGGGGAAGTAACTGACCTTTGGTCAGATTTTTTGCGGTCAAGCAGCGAGACGGACATGATCCCCGAGATCGGACATTACGCCCTGGTTCTGGCCCTGCTGCTGGCGGTGGCGCAGTCGGTGATGCCGCAGGTCGGCGCGGCACGGCGTGATGTGGCCTGGATGGAGACGGGGCGGATGGCGGCGTTTGCGCAGCTGGCCGCCATCACCGTGTCGTTCGCGGCCCTGATGCAGGCCCATGTCGTTTCCGACTTCTCCGTCCTGAATGTCGTGAACAACAGCCACAGCCTGAAGCCCATGCTTTACAAGGTGGCGGGCGTGTGGGGGAACCATGAAGGTTCCATGCTGCTCTGGGTCTTCATGCTGGCTTTGTTCGGGGCGGCGGTGGCCGGGTTTGGGCGCAATATCCCGCCGACATTGAAGGCCCGCGTACTGGGTGTGCAGGGGCTGATCGGGGTCGGCTTCCTGCTGTTCATCCTGGTGACCAGCAATCCGTTTACGCGCGTCTATCCGGCGCCGTTCGACGGTAATGACCTGAACCCGCTGTTGCAGGATCCGGGTCTGGCCTTCCATCCGCCCTTCCTCTATCTGGGCTATGTCGGCTTCTCGGTCGCCTTCTCCTTCGCCATCGGCGCGCTGATCGAGGGCCGGGTTGACCCGGCCTGGGGTCGCTGGGTGCGGCCCTGGACGCTGGTGGCCTGGACCTCGCTGACCATGGGCATCGCCATGGGCTCCTGGTGGGCCTATTACGAACTGGGCTGGGGCGGCTGGTGGATGTGGGACCCAGTGGAAAACGCCTCACTGATGCCATGGCTGGCCGGTACAGCGCTGCTGCATTCCGCCATCGTGGTGGAAAAGCGTGATGCGCTGAAGACCTGGACCATCCTCTTGGCTATCCTCACTTTCTCCCTGTCGCTGCTGGGCACCTTCCTGGTGCGGTCGGGCGTGCTGACGTCGGTCCATGCCTTTGCCGTTGATCCGCAGCGTGGGGTGGCCGTGCTGGGTCTGCTGATCCTGGCGACCGGTGGCGGGCTGCTGCTGTTTGCGCTGCGGGCGCACGCGCTGAAGATCGGGGGTCTGTTCGCGCCGATCAGCCGGGAAGGGGCGTTGGTACTGAACAATCTGCTGCTGTCGGTGTCGGCGGCGGTGGTGCTGATCGGCACCTTGATGCCGCTGCTGCTGGATGCGTTCGGGCACAAGATTTCGGTGGGCGCGCCCTACTACAATTTCATCACGCCGTTCCTGACCATTCCCCTGATCCTGGTCATGGCCCTGGGGCCGTTCATGCCGTGGAAACGGGCGGATCTGCCGGGCGTACTCTCCCGCATGTGGGTTGTGGCGCTGCTGACGCTGGTGTCGGTCATGCTGGCCCTTTGGCTGGCGGGTGTGAAGCCGGTGATGGCGTTGGTTGGAATCGCCATGGCGGCCTGGGCGGGGTTCGGTGCCGTGTGGGAAGTGGCCGAACGCGTGAAGCTGTTCCGGGTGCCGCTGGCCGACAGCCTGTCCCGCGCCAGGGGCTTGCCGCTGGGTGCCTGGGGCACGGCGGTGGCCCATGCCGGCATGGGCATCGCCATTGCCGGCATGGTGGGCACCAGTTTCTGGCTGGCTGAGGATGTGCGGGTGATGAAGCTGGGCGACAAGGCCAGCATCGCCGGATACGAGGTCACGCTGGACAAGGTGGAGGACCTGAGGGTCGCCAATTATCAGACGGAAATGGGCAGTTTCATCGTCCGCCGCAACGGCGAACAGATCTCCACCCTGACCGCCGAACGTCGCTGGTATCCGGTCGCCAAGATGCAGACGACGGAAGCCGCCATCCACACCACCTTCTATTCTGATCTTTATATCGTGCTGGGTGAGGAAAACGGGGCTGGCGGCGGCTGGGTCGTGCGCCTTTACCATCATCCGCTGGTGCCCTGGATATGGATTGGATCGCTGGTCATGGTGCTGGGCGGCTGCCTCAGCCTGTCCGACCGGCGGCTGCGGGTCGGGGTGCCTGCCCGCCGCGCCGCTGCGGTTTCCCCCGCCCTGCAACCCGCCGAATAAGAGCGACACCGCATGAGCGCCGTTACCCGTCACCGCCTGTTGCTGTTGCTGCCGCTGGCCGTGTTCCTGATCCTGGGTGGTTACTTTGCGCTGGGCCTGACCCGCGACCCGTCCAAACTGCCCTCCATGCTGATCGACAAGCCAGCACCGACCTTTGCCTTGCCCGGCCTGTCGGAAGGGGAGAAGGGTCTGTCCAATGCCGACCTGACGGGCAAGGTGCAACTGATCAATATCTTTGCCAGCTGGTGCGCGCCCTGCCGCGTGGAACATCCGCTGCTGATGCGGCTGGCCAAAGAAGACGGCGTGACCATCCACGCCATTAACTACAAGGACAAACCGGAAGCAGCCCAGGCCTTCCTGGCGCAGATGGGCAATCCCTATACCGCCATCGGTGCCGATAAGGATGGCCGTGTGGCCATCGATTTCGGCGTCTATGGCGTGCCGGAAACCTATGTCATCGATAAACAGGGTCGCGTGCGCTATCGCCATGTCGGGCCGCTGATGCCGTTCGACGTGGAAGAGACTATCCTCCCGATGATCAAGGAGCTGTCTAAATGAAACGGCTTCTGAGCATTGTCGCGCTTGCGGCCACCCTTTCGCTGCCCGCCCTGGCGGTCATGCCGGACGAGAAACTGGCCGATCCCGTGATGGAGGCCCGCGCGCGGGAGATTTCCAAGGAACTGCGCTGTCTGGTCTGTCAGAATCAGTCCATTGATGACAGCAATGCCGATCTGGCCCGCGATCTGCGCGTGCTGGTGCGTGAACGGCTGGTGGCGGGCGACAGCAATGAACAGGTCATTGCCTATGTCCATGACCGTTATGGCGATTTCGTGCTGCTGCGCCCGCCCGTGACGGGCTACACGGCCCTGCTGTGGGGGGGGCCGTTCGTCCTGCTGTTGCTGGCCGGGTTCGGCACCGCCCTTTATATGCGCCAACGTCGCCGCGATGTGGATACCATGCCCGCCCCCACCCTGACGGCGGACGAAGAGGCGCGGCTGGTGGCCCTGTTGAATGATGAGAAGCCGGGGGTTGGGCGATGATCGGTTTCTGGCTGGTCGCGGCGGCGCTGACGGCGCTGGCCCTCCTGCCCCTGCTGCGCGCCCTGCTGCGCCCGGCCCCGCCGTTGGAAGGAGCAGCGGAATTCGCGCGCGGCGTTTATGCCGCACAGGTGGCGGAGATCGACCGCGATCTGAAACGCGGCATCCTGTCTGATGATCAGGCCCGCGCTGCGCGGGCGGAGGTGGGCCGCCGCCTATTGTCTGTCGCCGATGAAGCGGCGGCAGGCGTAGCGGGTGCCAACGCGAAGCCGGCGCAGCGCACGGCGCTGGTGGTGACCCTGCTGCTGCCCTTGGCGGCGCTGGGCGTCTATCTGCCGCTGGGTCAGCCCAACCTGCCAGCGGTGCCGTTCGCCACAAGGCCCAAGGAAGCGCCCGTCCCGCCGCAGGTGATGGAGGCTGTCGCCAAGCTGGAAGCGGCGTTGAAGGAGAATCCCGACGATGCCGGCGGCTGGGGCCTGTTGGCCCAGACCTATGGCGCGATGAGCCGGCCTGCCGATGCGGTCAATGCCTGGCGGCAGGTACTGCGCCTGACGCCCGACGATGCCAGCGTTAAGAGTACGCTGGGCGAGGCCCTGACCGTGGCCGCCGATGGCGTGGTGGGGGACGAGGCAGTGCGCCTGTTCACAGACGCTGTTGCAGCCGACGCCATGGATGCGCGCGCCCGCTATTACCTGGGTATGGCGCGCGTGCAGGCGGGCGATATCCGTGGCGCGCTGGACCGCTGGACGTCATTGGTCGCTGACAGCCCGGCGGACGCCCCCTGGCTGCCCACGGTACGGGCACGCATCCATGATGCCGCTACCCAGGTGGGCCTGGACCCCATCGCCATTACCCCGTCGCCCCGACCGGCCAGTGCCCCGCCGCCCGCCATGGGGCAGGCCGGTGGTCCGGTGGGTGGTCAGGGTGGTGCCGCACCCGCCCTGTCGCCCGAACAGATGCAGGCCATGGCGGGGATGAGCCAGCAGGATCAGCAGGCCACCATCAACAGCATGGTGGATGGGCTGGAAGCCAAGCTGAGGGACAATCCCGCTGATGCCGATGGCTGGATGCGGCTGGCCCGCGCACGGGAGGTGCAGGGCAACCTGGATGCTGCCCGCGCGGCCCTGCGCGGGGCGGTGCAGGCAGATCCCAGGCGGTTGCAGGCTTGGCTTGACCTGTCGCGCCTGACGGCCCCCGATGACGCGCAGACCCAGGGCAGTGCAGAGTTCCTGGATGCCATGGCCAGGGTGCTGGACCTGGCGCCCGACAATCCGCAGGCCCTCTATTACCTGGGGCAACAGGCGGCGAATGAGGGCAAGACGGAGCGGGCGCGGGACCTGTGGGCGCGGCTGTTGAAACAGCTTCCCGCCGACGCGCCGCAGCGACCCGAGTTGCAAAGGCGCATGGACAGCCTGAAATAAGGTTTGTTCCCTTATTGTTCTTTGGGTGCATCTGGGGCATCCTGCGGTATCGATCCGATCCGCAGGACCCATGATGACCGCGATCACCTTGCCGCAGGCACTTTCCTTCCGGTTGGATCGTCAGCACCTGACCAACCCAGCGGCAGACGCTCTGGTCGCGGCTCGCACCCTGATCGGGGCGCAGGCGCAGGTTCATTCGGCTGCCATTTTGCAATTGCGGGCGCGCAGCGTGGTGGGCGCGGCGGAGGCCGACATCGACCGTGCCCTCTATCAGGACCGCACCCTGGTGAAACTCTGGGCGCAGCGCTCCACCTTGCATCTGATGCCCGCCGACGATCTGCCCATGATCCTGGGCCTGCGCCGTGAGCATGTGCCCGGTTACCAGAACTGGTACGCCAAGGAAGGGTTGAGCCCGGAACAGGTGGACCGGCTGGTGGCAGCGGTGGTCACCGCCCTGGAACAGGGGGCGCATAGCCGTATGGACCTGTCACGCCGGCTGGTGCCTGAATTGGGCGAATGGGCGCGGCCCATGCTGGAACATAGCTGGGGCGGCATCATCAAACTGGCCTGTGCCCTGGGCCATGTTTGCCATGGGCCGGCGGAAAAGGCCGATGGGGAGGGTGCGCGGGAGGCCCTTTTCGTGCATCTGGCGCAATGGCTGGGCCGCAGCCTGGAGATACCGGACGGGCGCACGGCCATGGCCGATCTGGCCCGCCGTTATCTTGCCGTCTATGGCCCCGCCACGCCGGCGGATTTCAAGAAATTCGTGGGCTTCTATGCCGGTCCGGCGCAGCAGGCCTTTGCCGATCTGGGCAGTGAGATCGTGCCGGTAACGCTGGGCGGTAAGAAGGCTTATGTGCTGGAACGCGATCTGCCGGCTTTGATGGGGGCGCAACCGGCGGAGGGGCAGATGGCGGTCCTGGGTCTGTTTGATCCTTACCTTCTGGCGCATACCGACACAGGCCAGTATCTGGAGGATCGATTCCGACCAGCTGTCTACCGTGTGGCGGGTTGGATCAGCCCTGTGATCCTGCGTCAGGGCCGCGTGATCGCCACCTGGACGCATAAACGCATCGCGGGTCCTAAGGGCAAGGGGACCTGGGAGGTGCAGGTGACGCCGCTGGAACGGGTTTACAAGAAGGAACTACCAGCCATTACGCGCGGGTTGAAGCGTCTGTCCGGCGGCCTGCCCGTCAGCGTGACAGGTGTATAATACAAAAAAGGCCGGGGGATTGCTCCCCCGGCCCTGATTGCCCCGCCCCGGTCATCGGCGGGGGATGGACGGTCTGTTTACGCAGCGGTACGGATACCGGCGCGCACGACCTTTTCGTCCACCTGGTCGGCGAACTGCGTGAAGTTGGCTTCGAAGCGACGTGCCACCTCATTGGCAGTGGCGTCAAAGGCCGACTTGTCGGCCCAGGCGTTGCGCGGCAGCAGCACATCCACCGGCACCCCGTCACATCCCTCCGGCACGGCCAGACCGAAATTTGGTTCCGGCTTGTGGCTGACGGCTGCCAGCTTGCCCGACAGGGCGGCATTCACCAGGGCGCGGGTATGGCCGATCTTCATGCGGCTGCCGGTACCGTAGGCACCGCCCGTCCAGCCGGTATTGACCAGCCAGCAATTGGCCCCATGCGCCTTGATCTTCTCGCCCAGCAGCTTGGCATAGACGGTGGGATGACGTGGCATGAAGGGGGCACCAAAGCAGGTGGAGAAGGTGGCCTGCGGCTCCGTCACGCCCTTTTCCGTGCCGGCCACGCGGGCCGTGTAACCGGACAGGAAATGGTACATGGCCTGTTCGGATGACAGTTTGGAAATGGGCGGCAACACGCCGAACGCATCCGCCGTCAGCATGATGATGTTCAGCGGCTGACCGCCCAGGCCCGTGTCCGACGCATTGGGGATGAAATCAATCGGGTAGGAGGCGCGGGTATTTTCCGTCAGGCTGGCATCATCCAGGTCCAGCGCACGGGTGCGCGGGTCCATGACGACATTCTCCAAAACCGTGCCGAAGCGGCGGGTGGTCTCAAAAATCTCTGGTTCGGCCTCCGCCGACAGGCGGATGACCTTGGCATAGCAGCCGCCTTCGAAGTTGAAGACGCCGCGATCCGACCAGCCATGTTCATCATCGCCGATCAGGGTGCGGGAACTGTCGGCGGACAGGGTGGTCTTGCCGGTGCCCGACAGGCCGAAGAAGATGGCCGTGTCGCCATTGGCCCCTATATTGGCGGAGCAGTGCATGGGCAGCACGCCCTGCGCCGGCAGCAGGAAGTTCAGGACGGAGAAGATCGACTTCTTGATCTCCCCGGCATAGGAGGTGCCGCCGATCAGGACCAGACGGCGCTTGAAATTGATCACCACGAACACGTCGGAACGGGTGCCGTCACGTTCCGGCACGGCCCGGAAATCGGGGGCCTGAAGCACGGTGAAGGCCGGTTCGAACGCCATCCGGTCCTTCAGGGCCGGACGGATGAACATGTTCTGGGCGAACAGATTGTGCCAGGCATGCTGGGTCACGATGCGCACGGGCAGGCGATAGGCGGCATCGGCCCCGGCATAGAGATCCTGCACAAAGACTTCACGGTCCTGGAGGAAGGCCGTGACGCGGGCATGCAGTCGGTCGAACGCCTCTTCCGTGAAGGGCTTGTTGGGACCCCACCAGATATCATCGGCGGTGGTCTCTTCCTTGACCGTAAACTTATCATTGGGCGACCGGCCCGTATGCTGGCCCGTGATGGCGACCAGGGCGCCGTCCTTGGACAGCTTTGCCTCGCCACGGCGCAGGGCCTGTTCGTACAGCGCGCCGACGCTCAGGTTCCAGTGGGCGGCCTTCAGATTGGTCAGGCCCAGATATTCCAGACCGTAGCTGCTGATAACGGGACCGGTATGTTCCACGTTGGGTTTCTCCCTCTCCAGTATCGACTTGGCGACGCCGTCCCCTGTTTGGCGGGGATCGCCCTCGGTAGTGCCGGAAAGGTCGCTACGGGGCATTTTATGTAACGGCGTCGATAGCATTACCGTTCCCGTCGCATGCGCGCAAGCCCGCACCCCCCGCGACAGACATGCGCAAGCGGCAAAGCGACAGGTGGAGTTTCAACGTGTACGGGGTCGTTCCAGACCCAGGGCGGGACAAGATCGAGAGAGCTTACCCATTGATTGCGAAGACATTGCTGCCTCTGCCAGCGCCGCAGAGGTGCGGCGGATAGCGGCAGCGTGGCTGGGGTCGGACCTGTCGGCGGCCTTGGCCGCTCCGTCCATGAAATCCGGTAGTGCCGCAGAGGGCGTTTCACCGGCATTCACCCGGTCCAGCAGCCGAGCGATGCTGCCGGCATACAGATCGTTGGCCGTGTCAGGACCCAACGGGTCCCCGGCCAGGGCAGCCAGTTCCTCCCGTGCGGCGGCGGCATCGCTGGCGTAATTGTCACGGAACCGATCGCACGCCTCGACCAGTCGATCCTTCTCCAGTCGCAGGTGGATGGTCGTAGAAGGCGAGCAGGCGTTACAAAGCGGCGGATAGGCTTCGAACCGGGTCAAGAAACCCGTCAGAATGATGTCGGGTGACGATCCTGTTACCTCGCGCAACGCGATGGCCGGATCGGGTAGGGCGAGCGTCAGCAGCTTTCCATCGGATAGAAGCAGCGGCATCAGGGTCTCACACCCCATGCAGGACCCGCCCGTCGCCGCCTCAATCAGCAGCAGCGGACCCCATGGCGTCTCCACCACAGCATCCTCCGACGGTGCCACGTAGCGCTGAACCGGCGGCAGATCGAGGCTGGCGACGGGTTTGAATGCGGCCTTGCCGGTGCGGTGATAGAGGCTGATGCGGGTGGAAACCCCGCCTTCCGGTTCGGCCGCCGGGTCCAGGCAGGGCCGCAAGCCCACCACCACCCATTCTCCACCTTTTGCCGCCGCCGACCGCCCTACCCCGGTCAGGGCCAGGGTGGGTTCGGCAATACCTTCTGCCGCCAGCGCTGCTGCCATCTCCGCCTCCCCCGCCGACTGGCATTCCGAAACGGGGCGGGCGGCGGCGGTTTGGATGGAAAGACAGAGGGTAAGGATGACCGCGATCAGGGGCAGGCGCATGGAAAGGACCCGGTTGTGGAGCCCCTTCCTTGTGCGCCATTACGCGGGATTTTGCGAGGGCGCGCGCGTCAGGCTGGATGCGCGCCCGCCTTTGCGGCCAGTTCCAACGCCTTGGCCAGCGCCTCATCGGCTGGCGTTTCAACGTCCGGCGCCACTCCCTGGCCTTCCCAGCCCCAGTCGGTATCGGGGTCGTAAGTGCGGCCCACGGGGATGAAGGCGGCGAAACGCTCGCCCACCGGTTCCACCCCGCCGAAATGGCCGGCACCATAGGTCTTCTCCCCCACCAGTGTGGCGCGCTTGGTGCGCTTGAAGGTCAGGGCCAGATGTTCGGCGGCGGACGCGCTGCGCCGGGACGTCAAGTAGTAGACGGGTACCGATTGCAGGCGGGTCTCCTGCTTGTCGGGGGTCACGGTGTGGTCGCGGCGGACAATGCCAGCGGGGGCATCGCGCTTGACCAGAGAGCCAAAGTCCGGCGCACCGCGGGCGAAGGCCGATGCGCGGGTATCCATGCGGACCAGCATCGTCGGCTGCCCATAGAGGAGTGGCAGGATAGCGTCCATTTCCGCCAATCCCCCACCGCGATGCGGGCGGGCATCGATGATCACCGCCTTGGTCTTGCTGGCATTAGCCAGAAGAAAGCCCCGTGCCTCGGCGATCATCTTCTCGTCACCCAGGAAGGCGTTGAAGCGCAGATAGGCGACATCGCCGATCATCTTCGTCTCTTCCAGACCTGGCGGGCCGCTGGCCTTCGTGCTGGCCGGTGCGTCGGGGGCTTGTCTGCGCGGGGTGCGGTTGGCAAAAACCTCCTGCGGGGCCAACCGCAGATGGCCATCCTTGGCCACGGCCTGCAGGTCGGCGGTCACCTTTTCCCCGAACGCCGTCGGATCGGTCAGGTCGGCATAGGCGTCTGCATCCGCCTTCTGGCGCAGCATGGCGGCATAGCGCGCACCGATATCGGGGAAGACGAAATTGTCGTTCAGGCTGTCGGCCAGACCGCGCAGCACCGCCTGCCGTTCTGCCTTATCCAAGGCTTTGACCGGGGCCGCTGCCTCTGTGGCTGTGGTCTGAGCCAGGGCGGGCAGGATCAGGCTGCCGCTGGCAGTAGCCAGGGCGAGGAAATGGCGGCGCTGCATCATGGGGCTTTCTCCGGTCCAGTGCCTTGTGGCGTGGCGCTGGATAAAGCATGCGGCGTGCCAGGGCTTAGGTGCCTGTAATTATTGAATGTTCGTGGGAATGGCGCTGTCCGTTTCCGAACGTTTGTCCGAAACCGGACAGCGCCTGTCCGCTCACGGCAGCAGGGGCGTGCTGTCGCTGGCCGGGCGCATCAGATCAACCTGTCCGGCGGCGTTCAGGCTGAACAGCCAGACCATGGACTGGTGCTGGAACTCCACCCGATAACGCCGGCGGTCGCCACCATCGGGCGTGGTGGCCTTTTCCATCAGGCGGATGGACCGGACGGGGCCGGCAGCGGTCAACAGGGCGCTGCCAAAATCATTGAAGAAGCCCTGCATGCCGTTGCCCGCCTCATCGGTGAAGCCGGTCTTGTCCATGGTGCCCCTGGCGGCACTGTCCAGGACATGGCGCAGGCGCTGCGTCATTTCCGGCCGGTCGTCGGTCAGCATCCGGGCCCGGTCGGGCACATAGCGGGCGGCGACGCCATCGGCCAGCATCGGATAGAGCCAGCGCTGATTGGTCAGGACCATGATGGTCAGGCGGTCATCGGGCAGGCGCAGGATATCGGCCAGCGCCGGCCCGCCGCTATGCCCAACGGCCACATGGCCCAGCAGGTCACGTTTGGTCCAGCCGATGGCGAAATCGCCCGGCTTGCCATTGTTGAAGGGGGGCACCGTCCACAGGCGCTGCCAAGCGGTGGTGGCCAAGGCGTCGCCCTTGTCAATGGCCTGGGCAAAGCGAACCAGATCATTCAGGCTGGTCAGAAGGCCGCCGGCGGCATAACCGGCGGGGGTATAGCCGAAATCATCGCGGGCCTGTTTACCCTCCCGGAAGACATGGATGCCCACGGCCCGGTCCTTCCAGGTCCCGTTCGTCTCCGTGACGAAGCCGCTTTCCACCATGCCCAGCGGGGCCAGTGCCCAGGTGCGCAGGGCAGCCGGGAACGGTTCGCCCGATAGCTTCTCGATCAGGGCCTGCAGAACCACGAAATCGGTGAAGCCATAGCGCGACCGGCTGCCCGGCTCATAGGCCAGCGGGGTCTTCATGGCCGCCGCTACGATATCGGCGGTGGTGGCATCCCGCCCCAAACCCAGACGGTCTTCCAGTCCCGAAGAGTGGGTCGCCAGCTGGCGGATAGTGATGCGCGACCAACTGTCAGGCGCATCGGGGAAATGGCGGCGCAGATCATCGTCCAACGACAGTTTACCCGCCTGCTCCAGCCGGCCCAGCGCCACACCCGTCAGCATCTTGGTGGCCGACGCGATCTGGAACGTGTGCGTGGGGTCCAGGTTGGTCCGCGCAAAAGCATCGGCGACGCCATAGGTCGCCATCTTCTCCACCTTGCCGTCCCGCACCACGGCCAGCGCCACGCCCGGTGTGTGGGTACGCTGCATGAAGCCCAGGATGTAATCATCCACCCCATCAGCCAGGGCGGCGGGAACGATCAGACTGGCGGCGGTGGCCAGCAGCAGGGCCAGGCGGCGGAAGGTGCGGCGGGCGGACACGGACATGTGGTCACATTCAAGAACAGGGTTGCACTGTTCCCAGCATGCGGAATGATGACGCCGCCCGGAAGCCCCGCCGCAAGGGTCGGCGGGGCCAATCGGGGGCGTATGCGCGGGGCCGGTGGATCAGGCCTGATAGACCTGCCGCCCGTTCACCCAGGTGGAATGCACCTGGATGCTTGCGATCTCCCCGGCCCGACCGCTATTGGCAAACTCCACCGGGTCATTCTCCAGGATGACCAGATCGGCCATCTTTCCCACCTCCAGCGTGCCGACATAGGCATCGGCATGGCATTGCCAGGCGGCAAAGCGCGTCTGAGCCATCAGGGCCAGTTCGATGGGCACGCATTCGGCGGGATTCAGCACCCAGCCGCCGTCCGGCCCCTCCGTCCGGCGCGTTACCGCATCCTGCACCCGCTTCAGCGGGGTCAGGGGGCTGACCGTATAGTCGCTGTGCAGGGAAAAGGGCAGCCCGGCATCGTGAACCGACCGGCAGCGGTCAAGCATCTGCACCCGGTCATCGCCCAGAAGCTTCTTCAGCACCGGCCCCCATTTCACCACATGCTCGATCAGGAAGGACGGGGACAGGCCCAGGGCGACCATGTCGCTGATCTGTTGATCATGCAGGATGGAGCAATGTTCGATCCGGTGGCGCAGCTCGCGCTTCAGCATACCCTGCTGATCCACCTCCATGAAACTGGCCAGAACATTATCGATGGCCCCATCGCCATTGGCGTGGATCATCACCTGCCATCCCCGGCGCTGTGCGGCGGCCAGGGTTTGGGTCAGGGTCTGGACATTGATATCCATATTGCCGCGTGTGTCAGTGCCTAGATACTGACGCCGTGTCCGCTCCTGACCCCAGGCGGTATAGGGTTCGCGCAGCAAGCCGGTCATTCCCTGGTTCGATCCGTCGGCAAACAGCTTGATCGCCTGTTTAAGGAACATCGGGTCGCTGACGTCGGGGCTGCCGCTGGTCAGGATATCGGCGCTGCCGGGAAAGCCCCATTCATCGATAAAGGTGGCGCTGCCCAGCCGGACGGGATGGCCAAAGGCCAGCATGGCGGCATTCAGGATGGTGCGTTCCGCCGTCACGCCGACCGCAATGCCGGTCGCGGCGTCGTTCAGCATGGTGTTGCCATTGGCGACCGCCGTATCGAACAGCTTTTTCAGGTTCCCCGCCAGACTGGCAAATTCCCAGATCAGGGCACCCGGCGCCTTTTTCAGGGCCGTTCCCGTCAGCTTCTGGGCCGGCAGTTCCAATAGAACCCCCGAGGCCGTGCCCTGGTGCGGGCCATCAAGGAAAGTGGCAACCTTGCCACCGTTGATGGGTGGGGGATTGGCCAGGTCGATCCCCGCCATCTCCATTGCGCGGCGGTTGAGGAAGCTGATATGGCCGGACCCGGCGGTCAGCGAAATGGGGTTCTGATCCTTGGCTTGATCGCTGCCGAACAGCCGGTCGAACCAGTCGATAGTCGGATTGACCCATTCCACCATCTGCGACGGGTCGATACCGGACCCCAGGATGAAGGTGTCCTTGTCCGGCGCCCTGGCGATGGCGTTGCGCAGCAGGCCTTCGACATAGCCGATGTCGTAAGTGCCGGTGGCTGGCGGGGAAAGATCGATGAAACCCATTTCACCGGCGCTTGCCACGATATGCACGTGGGGGTCGATAAAGCCGGGCAGCAGCGTTCGGCCCGCAAGATCAATCTCCTGCGTGCCATGCGGTGCCGCGCGGCGCAGGTCGGCCAGACTGCCCAGGGCGATGATCTGCTGTCCCTTGACCAGCATGGCCTCCGCCGTGTTGCCGAAATCCGCCAGGGTGCGGATGGTGCCGCCATGGAACAGATAGGCCGGGTCGAAGCCCAATAATCGGGCCACCCCATCCGCCGCCCGTTCGATTATTCCGCCGATCACGGAGCCGCCGGCCGCCGCACTCATCGCTTCCTGGGCACTGTCGGTCAGGGTGTCGGGGGGCAGCGCGGCAATGGGTGCGAAACGGCTGCGAATTTCTGCGGCGCGATGATGGAAGCAGCTGGGACCCATGACACCCTCCGATAGAATTGAGCATCGTGAAATTACACCATTGGCAATTATCGGAATATGATGATTATAACACATCGGCGGACCTGGACCGCGCCAGCGCCACCAGTCGCACCAGTTCCGCCCGTGCCCTGTCGGCGTCGCGGATGCGGGTGGCAAAGGGCAGGCGGGTGGTCAGGGGGCCGGCGGACAGGTCGCAGCCGTCGGGGTCGATCCCCGTCAAGCGCCAATCGCCTGCCGGTTGGTCCAGAAGCCGGGTGGCGTAAAGGGCCACGGCATCGGCGTGGTCCTGGTTCATATGGGCCACGATATCGTCATGACGCGGCGCCAGCGCCTGCCAGTCGGCGGGCGGCAGACGCAGGGCATCGGGTTCCAGGCTGTGGATGCGTCCAAACCCGGCCACCATATGGCCGCGCCGGACCGTCACCCGCCACAGGGCGAAATCGCGAAAACCCGCATAGGTGCTTGCCGACGGGTGACGGGCGATGAACCGTTCCAGCAGCATCGGGTCACCGGCCCGCTCCGCCACGCCCTGCACCGACAGGCGCGGGCCCGTCAACCGGTCATCATGGCCTGCCGTGGCATCGAACAGCAGACCGCAGCGGCCATCGGCTTCCAGATTGCGCGTATGTTCGGCCAGACGGGAGATCAGCAGCAGGGGGCTGGCATCCAGATCGAAGGCCACCAGCACCAGCGACGGGCTGGGCCAACCCTCCATCCCGCCTTCCATGCCAGGCCGCGACAGGGTGGCCAGGGTCGCCAGCGTTGCCCCACGCATCAGGGTGCGCGCGGCGAAGCCGATATCCGCTGGTATAGTCCCGTCTTCCTGTTCCCCAACCGCCATAAGACTACCCTCCTGCCGTTCTATGTCGTCACGACACTTCCCCGCGCCGCATTGATGACATATTGAAAGGGCAGTTGGATTTGGCAAAGCCGGTCCTTCGGAAGTAATACCGAAGAGAGCGCCTGCAGGCTGGAGAAGAAGCGTGTCCCAAGTGATCGCCCTGGTCGATGACGACCGTAACATCCTGACGTCCGTGTCCATCGCGCTGGAAGCCGAAGGCTATGAGGTTCGCACCTATGGCGACGGTGACGAGGCGCTGCGCGGTATTAGTTCACGCCCGGTCGACATGGCCGTTCTGGACATCAAGATGCCCCGCATGGACGGGATGGAACTTTTGCAGCGCCTGCGCCAGACCACGCAGATGCCCATCATCTTCCTGACCTCCAAGGATGATGAGACGGACGAATTGCAGGGCCTGCGCATGGGGGCCGATGATTACATCAAGAAGCCGTTCAGCCAGCGCCTGCTGATCGAACGCATCAAGACCCTGCTGCGCCGGACCGAGCTGGCCCAGGGCAAGGGCACGGCCCCCGATCCGGGCCAGACCCTTGTGCGCGGTGATCTGGTCCTGGACGGCGCGCGTCATCTCTGCACCTGGAAGGGCAAGGAAATCGACCTGACGGTGACCGAATTCCTGCTGGTCAAGGCGCTGGCCATCCGTCCCGGCCATGTCAAGAACCGCGACCAGCTGATGGATGCCGCTTATGGTGAGCATATCTATGTCGATGACCGCACCATCGACAGCCACATCAAGCGCCTGCGCAAGAAGTTCAAGGTCGTGGACGACGATTTCCAGCAGATCGAGACGCTGTACGGCGTCGGCTATAAGTATAAGGAATAAAGGGTGGAACGCCCGTTCGGCGACAGGGCCGGCGGCGGGAAGGCAGCGGCGGAAACGCCCGCCCGGCGGCGGGTGCGGCATTTCTCGCCGCTGACCCTGCGTATCCTGGCCGTCAATATGCTGGCGTTGGCCATCCTGCTGGGGGGCCTGCTCTACCTGTCGACCTATCAGCAATGGCTGATCGACAAGGAACTGTCGGCTCTGTCGACGGAGGCGAAGATTTTCGCCGGTGCCTTGGGTGAAGGTGCCATGCAGCCCGCGACGGACGAGTTCAACGAGCCCACCAACCAGCTCTCCTATGAGCTGGCGCGGCAGATGGTGCGGCGTCTGGTGGAAACTACCGACACCCGCACCCGCCTGTTCGCCCCCAATGGCGAACTGATCGCCGACAGCCGTGTGCTGGGCGGACCCAAGGGAACTGTGCAGATCGAAGAGCTGCCGCCCCTGCGCGATGGCAACCGCCTCACCGAGATCGGCATCGCCATCTACGACTATATCGTCAATGCGGTGCCGGAACGGGAACATCTGCCGGCATATCCCAGCGAGAAGGACCCGACGGCGGAGAATTATACCGACGTGATGAAGGCCCTGTCGGGTGAGGTGGGCAGCAATGTCTGGCGTATCGGCCGGGCCGATGGCCGCTCCGACATGGTGCTGACGGTGGCCGTACCGGTGCAACGCTATAAGAAGGTGCTGGGAGCCGTCTATATCTCCCGCTCGGGCAAGGCCGTGGACGTGGCCGTGCGGGAATTCCGCATGGATATCCTGCGCCTGTTTGCCATCACCCTTGGTGTGACGGTGCTGCTGTCCTTCTATCTGGCGGGCACCATCGCCCGGCCCATCCGCCGCCTGGCCCAGGCCGCCGACGAGGTGCGCCATGGCCATGGACGGCAGGTCACCATCCCCGATTTCTCCCGCCGCCGGGACGAAGTGGGGGATCTGTCGGTGAGCCTGAGGGAGATGACGGATGCCATCTGGAACCGCATGGACGCCATCGAGCGCTTTGCCGCCGACGTGGCGCATGAGATCAAGAACCCGCTGACCAGCATGCGCAGCGCTGTCGAAACGGTGCAGCGGGTGAAGACCGATGAACAGCGTCAGCGGCTGCTTTTCATCATCCATCACGATGTGCAGCGGCTGGACCGGCTGATCAGCGATATTTCCAATGCCAGCCGCCTGGATGCCGAACTGTCGCGCGCACGGGCCGAGCCGGCGGATGTCGGCCAGATGCTGACCATGCTGGCCAATATCCATGACGCCACCCTGGGTAATGCCGAAGCCCTGCGCGAAGCGGCGGCGGAGGCTGGTGGCGACGTCGCCGACGCGCCGGCCCCGGTGCGGGTGGAGGTGGAGATGCCCAATACAAGGACCGGTCTGGTCGTGCCGGGGCTGGAAGGCCGCCTGACCCAGGTGTTTCAGAACCTGCTGTCGAACGCCCTGTCCTTTTCCCCGCCGGGCGGGGTGGTGCGATTCAAGGCGCGGTCATTCCCTGACCGGGTGGAAATCACCTGTGAGGATCAGGGGCCGGGCATCCCGGAGGGCAAGCTAGATGCCATCTTCGACCGGTTTTACAGCGAACGGCCCAAGTCAGAGGCTTTCGGCAAACATTCCGGCCTGGGTCTGTCTATCTCCAAACAGATCATTGACGCCCATCAGGGCCGCATCTTCGCCGGCAATATCAAGGGCGCGGACGGCGCGGTACAGGGCGCACGGTTCACCGTGGTGCTGCCGCGATAGGGTGGCTTACTCCGCCGCCTGACGCCGGTCGCGGGCAATGTCGAGGAACACTTCCTCCAGATTGTCGCGGCCATAGCGGGACAGAAGCTCGGCGGGGGTGCCCTGGTCCACGATACGCCCGCCCTTCATCATCAGCACCCCGTCGCACAGCCGCTCCACCTCCGCCATATTGTGGCTGGCCAGCAGGATGGTGGCATTGGTGCGGGCGCGGTAGCGCTCCAGGAAGCCGCGCACCCAATCGGCGGTGTCGGGGTCCAGGCTGGCCGTCGGTTCGTCGAGCAGCAGCAGTTCGGGATCGTTCAGCAACGCCTTGGCCAGCGCCACCCGCGTCTTCTGCCCCGCCGACAGGTTGCCCGACGGGCGGGTCAAGATGGCGGTGAGAGCCAGTTCGTCGGCGATCCGGGCGATCCGGTCCTTCAGATGCG
This sequence comes from Niveispirillum sp. CC-CTL257, assembly GCF_059489915.1. Classification (NCBI taxonomy): domain Bacteria; kingdom Pseudomonadati; phylum Pseudomonadota; class Alphaproteobacteria; order Rhodospirillales; family Azospirillaceae; genus Niveispirillum; species Niveispirillum sp. CC-CTL257. The sequence continues at coordinate 2,901,451 of NZ_JCAJXE010000001.1, read as the reverse complement.
TCAGGCCATAGAGATGACCATAGACGGTCAGGTTTTCCCGCACCGTCAGCCGGTGGGGCAGGTCGACATAGGGGCTGGAGAAATTCATGCGCGGCAGCACGCGGTAGCGTTCCGTCAACATGTCATGACCCAGCACCCGCACCGTGCCCGATGTCGGTAGTAAAAGCCCCAGCAGGATGGAGATGGTGGTGGTCTTGCCCGCCCCATTGCCGCCCAGCAGCGCCATCGTTCCACCCGCCGGCACCTCAAAGCTGATGGCGTCCAGCGCGGTATGCGCGTCGAACCGTTTGGTCAGCGTATCGACTTCGATGGCGGCAACAGCGGTACGGGCGGCATCCAGAGGCATGGGAACGGCTTATGGTCTTTCTGCTGGGGGGGAACTAGATTGCTCAAAACACCCCGTCTTACTGCTCACAAAGTGATCATGGGATAAAGGCATGAGCGAGGCAATCCCCAACAGCACGTCTGTCCGCCCCGGCCCGGCCCTGGCCGCCGCCGAGGGGCGGGTCAGTGCGCGAACCCTGATCACCATCCGCTGGATCGCGGTGGCGGGACAGTTCGCGACCCTGACCACTGTCATGGCGCTGTTCGAATTCGAACTGGCATTGGCCCATGCGCTGGCCGGCGTGGCGGTCTCGGTGCTGGTCAATCTCTATGCCGCGCGCCGGGTGGCGGCACACCCGTTCCTGGACGACCGGGAGGCGGCCCTCTATCTGGCCTATGACATGGTGCAGCTGACGGTGCTGCTCTATCTTACCGGTGGCCTCGACAATCCCTTCGCGGTGCTGATGCTGGCCCCGCTGACGGTGGCGGCCAGCACACTGGGCCGGACGGCGGTGATCCTGCTGGCGGCGCTGGCCGTCAGCTGCTTCACGGGTCTGGCGCTGGTTGCCATGCCGCTGCCCTGGCCGGGGGTGGAACCGGCGGGTCTGCCGCCGCTCTACCGGTTCGGGGTGTGGGCGGCCCTGACCCTGTCGGCGGGATTTATCGCGGCCTATCTCTATCAGGTGGCGGACGGGGCGCGGCGCCTGTCAGGGGCGCTGAATGCCAGCCAGGATGCCCTGGCGCGGGCGCAGCGGGCCTCGGCCGTCGGGGCGCTGGCGGCGGCGGCGGCGCATGAACTGGGCAGCCCGCTGGGCACCATCGCGGTGGTGGCCAAGGAACTGGCCCGCGACACGCCCCCCGACAGCCCCATCGCCGAGGATGTGGCCCTGCTGCAAAGCCAGGTGGCGCGCTGCCGCGACATCCTGGCCGAACTGTCACGCCGCCCCGGTGACACGGGCGGGGCGGAACCGATCGTGCCCCTGGCAGCATTGATCGAGACGACGGCGGCTCCCTATGCCCGCCATGGCATCGCGCTGAAAATCGAGGCGGTGGCGGAGCCGGAGGAGGGCGCACCGCAGGTGCAGTCGGTGCCGGAAATGGTGCATGGGTTGGCCAATATCCTTCAGAACGCCATGCAGTTCGCCAGCGAACAGGTGACGGTGACGGCGGACTGGACCGCCCCCGGCCTGACCCTGACGGTGCAGGATGACGGACCGGGATATCCCGCCACCGTCGTCAGCCGTCTGGGCGAACCCTATGTCAGCGGGCGCAACCCGGCGGCGCGGGAGGCGGCGGGTAATATGGGTCTGGGCCTGTTCATCGCGCAGACCCTGCTGGAACGGTCGGGCGCTTCCGTTCGCTACATGAATGGCAGGGCTGGCGGGGCCGTGGTGGTCATTCGCTGGAAACATCCTACATTCACCGTGTAGAAAGCATTCCAGCTTTAAGAAGAACGCCCAGAACCAGGAAGGGGACACCGGACCATGACGGATGCGGCGCTGGAAACCGGCGAACAGCCGAAACTGACCTTCACGGGCGATGCCTCGCGCTCCCTGTTGATCGTGGATGATGATGCGCCGTTCCGCACCCGTCTGGCCCGCGCCATGGAACGGCGCGGCTTCGATGTGGTGGCGGTGGACAGCGTCAATCTGGGGATCGAGGTGGCGCATGAAAGCGCGCCGCGCTTCGCCGTCGTTGATCTGCGCCTGGGCGACGGGTCGGGCCTGGATGTGGTCAAGGCGCTGCGTGATGCGCGGCCGGAGGCCCGCGTGGTTGTGCTGACCGGGTACGGCAATATCGCCACCGCCGTCGCCGCTGTGAAGTTCGGTGCCGTCGATTACCTGCCCAAACCTGCGGATGCCGACGCCGTGGAAGCGGCCCTGCTGACCGATGGCCCCCTGCCGCCGCCGCCGGAAAGCCCGATGTCCGCCGACCGCGTGCGCTGGGAACATATCCAGCGCGTGTTCGAACAGTGCGACCGCAATGTCTCCGAAACCGCCCGCCGGTTGAAGATGCACCGCCGCACCCTGCAGCGCATCCTGAATAAGCACGCGCCCAAGGCCTGACCCCGCAGGTCACAGCCGTCAGCCACCCTTTGATCACAGGCCCGCCGTGGACCCGTTCCCGGCGGGCCTTGTTATGTTCGCAGCCGGCGTGGCTGCTAACCGCCGCTCCGGCGCGATACCAAACCGACGGAGCCGATCATGCCCAACACCAACGCATCCGAACATGCCCTGTTCCGGGCTTGGAACAGCACCCGCGATCCCGTGATCGAAGGGACCGACGGCGATGACCATCTGCTGGGGACCGCATCCAGCGACATCCTGATCGGCCGGGCGGGTAATGACACGCTGGCTGGCGGCGATGGTTTCGACGTCATGAATGGCGGGTCCGGGGACGACTGGCTGCATGGGGCGGCGGGTGTCGATGTCGCCATCTATGGCGGGGCGCGGTCCGACTATGATTTCACGGTCATCGGCGGCACTGTGACAGAGGTGACGGACCTGCGCGATGATTCACCTGACGGCTTTGACCGATTGACCGGAACCGAAACCGTGATTTTTGGGCGGGAAACAGTTTTCGGATCGTTCCTGTCCAATGGTCGTGCCGACGGGCCGCAGGCCGCCCCCGGTGCCATGGGCGTGGCGGCCAATGTCACCGTTGCCACTACCGGCACTGGCTGGCTGGTCGATCAGGCCTTCTATCTGGAGCAGAATGCCGACGTGGCGGCGGCGGTGCAGGCCGGGCAGTTCGTGAACGGCCAGGCACATTGGGAAACCTATGGCCAGTTCGAAGGAAGGGCCCCTAATGCCCTGTTCAATGCCGGCTACTACTTGTCCACCAACGCCGACCTGAAGGCGGCCTTTGGCGCCGACGCCTCGGCGGCGCTGAACCATTGGCTGACCTATGGCCTGCACGAGGGGCGGGATGCCAGCCCGCTGTTCGATAGTGAAGCCTATCTGGCAGCCAACCTGGATGTCGTCGCCGCCAGCATGCCGGCAGTGGAACATTACATGCTGTACGGGCATGCGGAGGGGCGTGCCGCCCTTGCCGACATGGCTTGGTTCGGCTTGGGCTGAAGCACTGGCGGCGGGGACGGGTCACGCGCTATCCTGACGCCCCGTTCCCGTCGCCCCCGTGCTTCATGACTGACCTTCACAGCCTGATCGACGCACTTTCCGGCCCCCGCATCCTGGTGGTGGGGGATATCATGCTGGACCGCTTCACCCGGGGACGGGTGGAGCGTGTGTCACCGGAAGCGCCGATCCCGGTGTTGCGCGTGCTGAATGAGACGACCATGCCGGGCGGTGCCGGCAATGTCGCCGCCAATCTGGCGGCCCTGGGGGCCAGGGCCGATCTGATTTCCGTCGTGGGCGATGATGCGGCGGGGCGGGAATTATCCAGCCTGGTAGCGGGCCTGCTGGGCTCCGCCGACGGTATCCTGACGGTGACGGGCAGGCCGACCACCACCAAGACCCGCTTCATCGCGGGCGGGCAGCAGCTGCTGCGCGCCGATGCCGAAACCGATGCGCCGCTGCCCGATGCCGACGGCGCCCGCCTGCTGGCCCTGGTGGCAGAACGGCTGCTGGGTGCCGGCATCCTGGTCCTGTCCGATTATGGCAAGGGCGTGCTGACGCCGGATCTGACGGCCTCCATGATCGAACTGGCCGCCGCCGCCGGTGTGCGGGTCCTGGTCGATCCCAAGGGGCGGGACTATCACCGCTATCGTGGAGCCTTCTGCATCACCCCCAATGCCGGCGAACTGGCCGAGGCGACGGGCATGCCGGCGCGTGACGATGCCGGCGTCATCGCGGCCGGCCGTGCCCTGCTGTCCGATTGCGGCATTGGTGCCGTCATCGCCACCCGCAGTGAACAGGGGATGAGTGTGGTGCCCGCCGATGGGCCGGTCATGCATCTGCGCGCCCAGGCCCGCGAAGTGTTTGATGTGTCGGGGGCCGGTGACACTGTCGTCGCCGTCCTGGCCGCCGCCATCGCGTCCGGGGCCACCCTGGCCGACTCAGCTATGCTGGCCAATGTCGCTGCCGGGATTGTGGTGGCCAAGGTGGGCACGGCAACGGTACGGCCATCCGAACTGCGTGACGCGGCGGGCCTGACGCTGACCACGGGGCAGGGGGGTAAGCGAGTCACGCTGGACCAGGCGGTGGAGCAGGTGGAACGCTGGCACCGACAGGGCCTTCGCGTCGGCTTCACCAATGGCTGCTTTGACCTGCTGCATCCCGGCCATATCAGCCTGATCGCGCAGGCGCGGGCCGCCTGTGACCGGCTGGTGCTGGGTCTCAACAGCGATGACAGTGTGCGCCGCCTGAAGGGGCCGACACGACCCGTGCAGAGCGAGGCCTCGCGCGCCACGGTGCTGTCGGCGCTGGGCGATGTTGATCTGGTGGTGGTGTTTGCCGATGACACGCCCCTGAAACTGATCCAGGCGCTGCGGCCTGACGTTCTGGTCAAGGGGGCCGATTATACCGTCGATACGGTGGTTGGTGCCAAGGAGGTGCTGGGCTGGGGCGGGCATGTGGTCCTGGCCGAACTGACCGAGGGCCAGAGCACGACCGGCACCATCGCCCGCATGAAATAGAAGACCAGCAATTACTGCAAGCTCAGCGGTTCCATGTCGTGCTGGCGCACGGTGGCGAAGGCGACGTCCTGCCGTTCGACGACGGTCAGAATGGTGCCGTCGGCCGCGTGGATGGCATAACCGGGCTTGCCCTCATTCTGGGTCGGCTTGACATAGGCCAGGTCATTGACACCGAAGGCGGCGAAATCCTTGGGGCTTAACCGGCGCAGATACTGAATGGTCGGATTCATAATCCCCGCAAACTCCACGTCTTTCCCCCGCCCGCGTCCGGCAGGGGGCAAAAGGATTGGGCGCTCCCCTATTTAGGCGGCCAACCGTTGAAATATGGTTTACGGACCGTGACATCATTCGGTTCGGATACGGAAAATGCCGTTCTGATCAGCTCCGGGGATCGGGGGAGACGTCGATCGTGTGCGGGGCCTCGCCGCCGCCATTATCGCCCTTGCCGATCTTGATGGTGCGCACCTTCGGCTCCGGTAAGGGGCGGCGCAGATCGACATTCAGCAGACCGTTATCCATGTTGCAGCCCACAACCTCGATCCCTTCGGCCAGCACAAAACTGCGCTGGAACTGCCGGGCGGCGATGCCGCGATGCAGATACAGGCGGTTCTTGTCGTCCGTCTGTTTGCCACGGATGACAAGCTGATTGTCCTCCATCTGCACCTGCAGATCGTCGGGCGTGAAGCCGGCCACGGCCAGCGTGATGCGCAGCCCGTCGGGACCGGTCTGTTCGATATTGTAGGGGGGGTAGCCTTCGTTCGCGTTCTTGGCGATACGGTCGAGCGTGCGTTCAAACTGGTCGAAACCCAGCAGGAACGGGCTGTTGAACAAGGACAGGCGGGTGGTCACGTCAGGTCCCCTCATGATTGAGCTGGGCCGGGGTTTTGCCCCGTCACACCAGCGGCCCAGGATAGGCACCGCCAGCTGTGTAATGACGTATAAATGGGTATTGGGCCCGAGCGGTCAAGATAAGTCCCCACCAATCCCCAGAATCTGTGGATAACCCTGTGAACAGGGCCGGAGTCGCCCCCCTGATTCCGCGCGGTCTTAATGTGCTGATCAAAAAACAGGCAGAGTCGGGACAAGACTTTTCCGGCGTCAGGCGCCATGCCCGGCCCCACGCTGGTACAGCCATAGGCCGAAAGGGACAGGCACGGCCCTGATCCTATCCTTTCGCTCTGCTTCCACGACTGTGCCTTTCCCGTCACTATCGTGGCGAATTGGTCATTGCTCGGGAGTAGATGACCTATATTGCCAGGAAACGGCCATGAAGGACCGGGGACCGGAAAGGAACGGGCGTGGAAGCCATCAATGAGATGATCTTCCTGGCGGGGCTGATGCTGTTGCTGTCCATCCTGGCCGGCCGCATCTCTTCGCGCCTGGGCGCACCCCTGCTGCTGGTCTTTCTGGGTCTGGGTATGCTGGCAGGGGAAGATGGACCTGGCGGCATCCATTTCGGCGATTTCAAGCTGGCCTATCTGATGGGGTCCACGGCCCTGGCCGTCATCCTGTTTGATGGTGGTCTGCGCACCCATGCAGAGACATTCCGGCTGGCGCGCTGGCCAGCGGCCAGTTTGGCGACGGTGGGCGTTGTGGTGACCACGCTGGTCACCGGCGCTCTGGTTCGGGTGATCATGGATGTCGGCTGGATGGAAGGGTTCCTGGTCGGTGCCATCATCGCCTCCACCGATGCGGCGGCAGTCTTTTTCCTTTTGAACCTGCGGGGGCTGGCCCTGCGCGGGCGCATCTCCGCCACGCTGGAGGTTGAATCGGGTCTGAACGATCCGATGGCGGTTCTGCTGACCCTGCTGTGCGTGACGGCCCTGATGACACCGGGGGAGCTGGAGCCGCTGCATCTGCTGCTGGAACTGGTCCGGCATATTGTCGGCGGCGTGCTGTTCGGGGTGGGGGCCGGCTTCGCGCTGGTCTGGCTGGTCAACCGGTTGGATCTGGCCGACGGGCTGTACCCGATCCTGGCCTTGTCCTTTGCCCTCTTCGTGTTCGGCGGGGCGCAGGCGGCGGGCACATCGGGCTTCATGGCCGTCTATCTGGCGGGCTTCATCCTGGGCAACCGCCCCCACAAGGCTGACCGCCTGATCCGCCGCTTTCATGATGGTCTGGCCTGGTTGGCGCAGATCGGGCTGTTCGTGATGCTTGGCCTGCTGGTCACCCCCTCCACGCTGGGTCCCTATCTGGTGCCGGGCACCCTGATCGCAGCGGGGCTGATGCTGATCGCGCGGCCGCTGGCCGTATTCAGCTGTCTGGTGCCCTTTCGGTTCACCCTGGCGGAACGGACCTATATATCCTGGGTGGGCTTGCGCGGGGCGGTGCCCATTGTCCTGGCCGCCATACCGATCCTGGCAGGGGTGCCGGGAGCCCAGGCCTATTTCGCGGTGGCCTTTGTCGTGGTGCTGCTGTCGCTGCTTATCCAGGGCTGGACCGTGGGGCCGGCAGCGCGGTTGCTGGGTCTGCTGGCCCCGCCGCAGCCGGAGGCACCATCGCGGGCCGATGTCGACCTGCCCGACGGGGCCGGACAGCTGGCGGTCTTTACCGTGGCCCGCGACAGCGAGGCGGCGCGGCGCGGCAAGGGCAAGCTGATCATCCCGGAGAGCGTGCAGCTTCTGGCCCTGATCCAGAATGGCCGCCCCGTGCGGCCGGAGGATGCCAACCGCCTGCAGCCGGGCGATACCGTGCTGGCCATGGGCGACGGGTCGGCGCTGGCCGTGATGGACCGGATGTTCGGTCGCCGGATCGAAGCGTTCGACGAGGACCGGCCCGCCGGTGATTTCCAGATCGCGGGCGACATGCCGGCCATGGCGGTGGGCGGCATGTATGGGTTCGATGCCGGCGATGACCCGGCTCTGACCCTGTCCGCCCTGATCCGTCGCCGTCTGGGCCATGACCCGTCGCTGGGCGACCGGGTGCGGGTGGCGGAGATGGAGCTGATCGTGGTCAGTTTGCAAGGCGGTGAGGTGGATGTGGTCGGCATCGACCTGACCCCGCCGGCCACCGGCTGGGCGGGCCTGCGCGACCAGTTGCGCGCCGCCGGCCAGCGCATCCGCCGCCGTCTGGCAAACCCGATACGTCGGCAGGCCGTGGGTGGAGACTGATGACCCTTTCATCGGGGCCAGAGCATATTTCCGTTGCCCGGAAATATGCTCTGGCCCTTCCTTTCCTGAAGCGTCGGCACTGCCATCCGGCGGATTGGCGCTAGGCCGACAGGGCGTCTGGTTCCACCGCACGGTGGCGTTCGGAGGTCAGGACCTGACGGACCAGGGGCTGGGCGCGCAGGCAGCGGGCGATATAGTCGCTTTCATCGCGGGTCAGGGTGCGGACCTGCACATCGACATGCAGGCTTTCCTCTGCCTCGAAATGTCGGGCCTGGACCGAGGCGGGCACCAGCCCGCGCTTGGCAAAGAATTCCAGCACGCGGGGCAGGGCACCCGGATCGGGTTCGGCCAGCACCGCGAAGCAGGCCGTGCGGTTGGGATCGGTGGGTCGGGCCTCTGCCGGCGGCGGGGCCAGGACGGGCATGGGGGCGGCGGCGCTGCTCATGGCCGTCATGCCGCCGCGACGGAGGCGGGGGCCTGCTTGCTGGCCCCGCGCATTTCGGGACCGACCGACAGCCGGTCCAGATCCGCCCGCTGAAAGCAGCGGGACAGCACGCCGACCGGATCGGCCATCGACCGGCCATCATCGGCAGGCACCAGCATGGCGAAGGCGCGGGTGGAGCGGGCCGCGCGCATCGCCGCCTCCACCGCCTCATCCAGGCCAACACCGGGTAGTTTCTGCCAGGGCACTGGGGTAATCACACCGCCCGCCGCACGATGGACCGCCAGCGCAATCTGGGCACCGGTGGTGGCATCGCGATAAACGGTAAGGCTGGCGGGGTGTTCCTGGGTGCTCATCTCCGGCTCCAAAGGCATGGGTTCCCGCTTGTGCGGTGCAGTAACCATAGGGCAAGCGCCGGGGTATTTCTTTGCAAGTTTTGTCCTAATGACATAATTTGTGCAGATGTAATGCGCGAAATGGCAAACATGAGGATTGATCATGCAGCAACCGCAAAAGCCGTTGGATGGGCTTGACTGGCGCATCCTGGATCAGTTGCAGCGTGACGGGTCGGCCACAGCGGCAGAGGTGGCGGAAAAGGTGGGGTTGAGCCAGAGCCCCTGCTGGCGGCGCATCCAGCGACTGGAGGAGGACGGCATCATCAAGCGGCGCGTGGCCCTGCTGGACCGCAAGGCCATCGGCCTGAACGTCCTGATCTTCAGCCATGTGAAGCTGGAGGCGCATAGCGGCGACCTCCTGACCGATTTCCGCGAGGCCATCCGCCGCATCCCGGAGGTTCAGGAATGTTTCGTGCTGATGGGGCAGGTCGATTTCATGCTGCGCATCGTGACCAAGGATATCGAGGCCTATGAGGCCCTGTTCTTCGAGAAATTGTCGAAGCTGCCGGGCGTGCGCGAAATCAACAGCATGATCGCCGTTTCCACGGTCAAGGAGACGACGGAGCTGCCGCTGCCGGGGCTGGTTGGGTAGGGGCGTGTCTACCCGCACGCCTCCACCCAGGCACGAACCTGCTCCAGGGCGCGGTTGTCCTTGCCCAGGCGCTTTTCCTCCGCCACCAGGATCGTGTGGAAGGCGCGCAGTTTCAGGCCGTTGATGCGCGCCTCCGACAGGGTCATGCCGCCGGCATCCACGACCAGATCGATGACGCGTTCGGCGGCGTGCAGCCGGCCCAGCAGGTAATCATGTTCGCGGTCATGGCGACTGAAGAAGCCGCCAAAGGCATTCATGCGGGCGCTGCGCAGGTCGGTCGGTGCCCCGGCCCGGCGCAGCAGGCGGGCGTCGGGCGGGGCGATGCGGTCCACGCGGATGGCATGGAATTCATCCAGCTCCACCCAGCCACTGGTCGAAAAGGTCAGCACATCCCAGAAGGCAAAGCCCAGATAGGCCTCGAATATCTGCCGTCGGGCGGCAGGGCCCAGATAGTTTAGGCCCATCAGGGCGAAGATCTCGTCAATCTCCGCCGATTGTTCCTCCAGCTTCCAGACGGCGGCCAGTTGCGGCAGCACCCGGTCCAGCGTGTCTGCCGACGGCACCGGCCCGTCGGAGCGCATCAGGTTGTTGAGCGCGATGCGGTCCCCGGCATTGAACAGGCCCAGCCCATCGGCGGCCAGACCGGGCAGCCGTTCCAGCGCGCTGTAGAGGCTGGCCTTCATCTCATCCAGGTCAGGGGCGTGCGTGTCGGCATGTTCGCCTTCGCCCACCAGTGGATAGATGGCGTTCAGTTCGCGGATCAAGAAGCGCAGGCGGCGGCCCCTGAAGGCGATGTCGAAATCGCGCAGGAACCGCACCCAGGCGGGTTTCTCACCGGAGGCCGGGAAATCCAGCCGGTCGGGCAGAACCCCGCGTGCCCGCGCCCAGGCGTTGAGCGCCGCCAGCAGGGCCGGCCGTGCCCCGGCATCGGCCCGGCCCAGGCAGGGGGACAGCAGGGTCGCCAGATGTTCCAGCGCCCCTTCGATCTTCAGGCGCAGATAGGCCTCGAACGCGAAACCGGCCTGCTGCGCCGCCTCGGCACTGGCGCGGTCGCGCCAATGCCGGATCTGTTCGATGGTGGGGGCTGGTGGCAGCGGCCCGCCCAGCACGCGCGCCACCTGTTCGGCCACACGCGGGCGGGCGGCATCCAGCAGACCGCGCAGCCGGTCGATGCGGGCATTGCGCCCGGCAATGGCCAGAAGCTCATCGCGCACCGGTTCATTGCGCGGAATGTCGGACAAGGCCCCCCGGATGGTGCGGAAAAAGCCCGGCGCATCGGCCCGTCCGCCCAGCCCCATCCGGTTCGCCGGTTTAGGATCAATATAGACGATGCGGCGGTCCACCTCCCGATAGGCGGGGCGGCCCGCGATGGCCGACAGGGCGGCGGCGAACGGTTTGTTGTTCAGGACGGAACCGTCGATGAAGCTGGCCTGTTCGGGATCGGCCCCCTGACGGCGATATTCGGCAAAGTTGCGTTCGAAGAAGCGGGCCCGCCCGTCCCAGCTTTCATTGCGCTCATTCAGCAGCCGGTCCATCTGCCGCACCTGGGCCGGAGGAAAGGCACCGGGATAGGAGGCCGAGGCACGGGCCGCGAACACCAGACCCGGCACATCACCATCCTTGAAATCACTGTCCAGCTCCCCCTCGGTGCGGCGATAGCGGAAGGTGAAGCGGTGGCGATGCTCCCGCTCCAGAATCTCCGGTGGATCATGGGCCGGGATGCGGGTGGTGTAGCCGTGGAAATCCGTCACCGTCACATGCAGCGACAAGGGCAGGCCACGCGGCAGCAGGCTGGCCAGCGGCTTTTTCGTGCTGTCGCCCATGGCATGGGCGGCATCCAGCAGAAATTCCATCAGCCGCTTGCCGTCAAAGGGCGGGCGGAACCAGCGGGAGCGGACGAACAGCGACAGTTTCTCACGCACCTCCGGGTCCGGGGCCAGCCGTTCCAGACGCTGGGTCAGAGCCCAGACCACGGGGCGCATGAACCATTTCGACCATTTGCCGGCCCGGCTGTCGGGCGTCAGCAACTGTGTCACATCGGCATTTTCCAGCCACAGGCTGGTCAGCGGTTCCAGATCCAGATCATGGGCCAGGGCGCGGGCCAGCAGCACGCCATTGATGCCGCCGGCACTGGCCCCCGCCACCACATCGATCAACACGCGCAAGGACAGGTCGGGCAGCAGATCGCGCAGCAGGTCGAAATAGATGGATTCGGTGTCGAAAGGCCGGGGATCACCGACCATGGCCGCCTGGAAACTGCCGGCATGGCCATTGCCGTGCGCATTGCGCCCCGTATGCAGGGCCTGACTGGCGCGCACCAGCTTCCACAGCTCCTTGGTCACACCGTGCATATAGACGGCCAGACTGACCCCGCCATAACAGACCAGCGCGATGCGAAGCTCCTTCTCCTTCACCGGCTGCTCTCCCTTTGGTGGTAGGGGGCATGGTGGGGCTTTAGTACCGGTGGCGTCAACCTGACAGCAGGGGCGGGCCATGGGTGACCGCAATTATCGGGTGGGGCGGGGGCGGGGCTTGCGTCATTTTCTGGTTCAGGAACCGGAAAGGAACGATCATGCTCACCGCCACGCACCCCGCCTTCACCCCGCTTCGCGCCCTGACCGCCATGAATGACCAGTCCGTCCCCGCCGCCCATGATCCCCGCGACCCGGTTCTGGCCGATGGCGGGGCGCGGCTGGTGGCGGGGGCCCTGCACCGGCTGGCGCGGGATTGGCAGAAGCCGCCCTCGCTGGAGGAATTGGCGGCAGAGGCCGGGCTGACGCAGTGGCATTTCCAGCGGCTGTTCAAGCGCTGGGCCGGGATCAGCCCGAAACGCTTCGCGCAGTTCGCGACGCTGGGCCATGCCCGCGCCTTGCTGCGCGGCGAGGGCGGCAATGATCTGCTGGGGGCCAGCCTGGATCTGGGCCTGTCCGGCCCGTCGCGTCTGCATGACCTGTTCGTGGTGGCCGAGGGCGTGACGCCCGGCGAGTACAAGGCCGCCGGCAAGGGCATGGTCATCCGCTGGGCTGTGCATCAGACGGCGCTGGGGGCCGCCCTGCTGGCCGCGACGGACCGCGGCGTCTGCTGGTTCGGCTTCATTGGGGCCGATGGTGACCCCGCGGGGCAGATGGCGGAGTTGCAGCGCGACTGGCCGCAGGCGACATTTGTGGAAGATGCCGAACCGACGCGCGCGGCGGCGGCATCGCTGGACCCCGCCGCACAGGGGCAGGGGCCGGTGACGTTGCATCTGAAGGGCACCAACTTCCAGATGCGGGTCTGGCGTGCCCTGCTTGACATTCCCTATGGCGGGGTCACCACCTATGCCGACATCGCCGACCGGATCGGGCAGAAGGGGGCCGCGCGTGCCGTGGGCAATGCCGTGGGGGCCAACAAGGTCGCCTGGCTGATCCCCTGCCACCGCGTCATAAGGGGGACGGGCGTGCTGGATAATTACCGCTGGGGCCCCGTGCAGAAGCGCACGCTTCTGGCCTGGGAAGGCGCGCGGTTGGCGGGGGAGTGAGAGATTGTCGCATAAGGGCAGCGCCCGCATGCGACAGACCCGCATCAATGCCCCAGAATGCCGCTTTCGATGACGCCATCGATGATGAACTGACAGGCCAGCGCCGTCAGCAGGATCCCAAGGACGCGGTTGATCACATTGATGCCGGTGACGCCCAGCAGCTTTGAGACCTCGCCCGCGAAGATCAGCACGAACAGGGTGGCCAGCAGAACGCCCGAAAGCACCGCCAGGACGGTGGCCTGCATCAGGAGATCGCCATCGGCGCGGCCCATCAGCAGCACGACCGAGGTCATGGCCCCCGGCCCCGCGATCAGCGGGATGGCCAGGGGGAAGACGGAGATGTCGGCCTTGTGCGTCGCCTCTTCCTTTTCCTCTGCCGTGGCCGTGCGCAGGCCGCTTTCGCGCGCGAACACCATGTCGATGGCGACCAGCAGCAGCAGGATGCCGCCCGCGATGCGGAAGGCCCCGACGCCGATGCCCAGCGAGGTCAGCAGCAATTCGCCGATGAAGGCAAAGCCGAACAGCAGGCCGGTGCCGATCAGCACACCCTTTACTGCCGTGCGACGGCGATGGCGCGTATCCATGCCGGCCGTCAGGCCCGCGAACATGGGGCCAAGGCCGATGGGATCGATGGTCACGAAAAAGGCGATGAAAGTGGAAAGGACCAGATCGGTCATCACGGCCACCGGCGCGGGAACAGGGGATGTCGGGAATGCACATCCTCTACCCCAACCGGCGGTTACAGTAAAATGCCGGGCGGGCAGGGCAGCCCTTACACCGTGATCTCAATCAGGTTGCCGTCCGGGTCCTTCACCACCGCCTCGTAATAGCCATCGCCGGTCCAGCGGGGGCCGCTGTCCAGCAGGCCCAGGGCGGACAGGCGGGTGGCGAGGTCGTTGACCGCCTCCTGCGACCCCAGTGACAGGGCGATATGGGCCCAGCCATAGCGTTCCCAGCCCTGCTCCCCCTCTCCCGACAGCCAGGGCGCGCTCATCAATTCGATGACGGCCCCTTCCTTCAGGCGCAGGAAGCGGGACGTGAAGCCGGGGCGGCGGCGGCTTTCGTAAAGATCGCCCATATCGGCCCCGAAATGCGTGGCCCAAAAGGATGCGGCGGCATCCAGATCAGCGGTCCACAGGGCGACATGGGCGATCTTCACGAAGGGTCTCCGTCATTTGCCCGGCATGGTCAGGGCGAAATAGGACAGGGTCGGCTTTTCCGTGGGCCCGAAGGGACCCGGCACAGCGTTCTGAACGGCGGGCAGTGTCCGAAGATAAGCCACGATGGCGCGCGCGTCACCATCCGTCAGCCCAGCGAAGGCACGCCAGGGCATGACCGGCGCCAGCTCTCGCCCATCCGGGCGCGTGCCGGTACGAAGGGCTATCAGGATTTGGTCATCGGTCCAGGCACCGATACCCGTCTTCCGGTCCGGGGTGATGTTGGCACCATAGAAATAGCCGAGCCCCGGTATCTGCCAGCCAACATCACTGCCACCCAGCTGCCGCGACATATCCGGGGCGCCCTTGAAATAACCAGGCGTGTGGCAGTCATTGCAGCCCATGAGGCTGACCAAATACCCACCGCGTTTCACGGGATCGTCAGCCGACTTTGACACAGAAACAACTTGGATTACTGAGATGACAGAAAATGTGAAAGCAGCGATTAGGCGGTTCTTGTGGGTCTGAAACATCGGAAACACTCCGGCGATAACCTGAATTCATGTCAACTAAATAGGTAACATTGTAATTATTGTTAATGAATATGATTTTTATGGAAATATTTGAAACAGATACCATCGATTTCAATCACGCCGAAACATCAGCGCCTATCCTGTCGCCAACCCATACCTGAAAATTGAATCGACTTTCAAATTATGACCTGTGGCGCATTGACTCCCATGCTGCACCGCCGTACACCATTGGGAAAAGCCCACAAAATGGAGGAGGCCGCGGGCGCGCTCATGAGCAAGAAAGTCTATACCGACGCCGTATCGGCCCTGGCGGGGCTGCTGCGCGATGACATGACCGTGATGGCCGGCGGGTTCGGCCTCTGCGGCATTCCCGAAAATCTGATCGCGGCGATCAAGCTGTCGGGCGTGAAGGGCCTGACGGTCATCTCCAACAATGCCGGCGTGGATGGCTTCGGCCTGGGCCAGCTTTTGGAGACCAAGCAGATTCGGAAGATGATCAGTTCCTATGTGGGCGAGAACAAGCTGTTCGCGCAGCAGTTCCTGTCGGGCGAGTTGGAGCTTGAGTTTAACCCGCAGGGCACGCTGGCCGAGCGTATCCGCGCCGGCGGGGCGGGCATCCCGGCCTTCTTCACCAAGACGGGCGTCGGCACGCTGGTGGCCGAGGGCAAGGAACTGCGCGAGTTCGACGGCGAAACCTATGTCATGGAGCGGGGCCTGCGCGCCGATCTGGCCATCGTGAAGGCCTGGAAGGGCGATACCGAAGGCAACCTGATCTACCGCAAGACGGCCCGTAATTTTAACCCCATGATGGCCATGGCCGGTAAGGTCACGGTGGCCGAGGTGGAGCAGCTGGTGAATGTCGGCACGATCGACCCCGATCATGTCCACACACCCGGCATTTTCGTGCAGCGCATCATCATGGGCGAACACGAAAAGCGCATCGAACAGCGCACCACCCGCAAGCGCGATTAACCCGACGCTCGCCCCGGCGAGTGGCGGGTAGGCCGCCGACCGGCGGCCCGGCACCCCATGGTGCCGCGAGCCAAGCCGCCGGATGGCGGCGCCCGGCGCTTGAGGGGGCATGTAACATTTGGGAGAGACGGACCATGGCTTGGACCCGTGAGGAAATGGCCGCCCGCGCCGCCAAGGAGTTGCGCGACGGTTTTTATGTCAATCTGGGCATCGGCATCCCGACCCTGGTGGCGAACTTCATCCCCGAGGGGATGCATGTCACGCTCCAGTCGGAAAACGGCATGCTGGGCATGGGCCCCTTCCCGTTTGAAGGGGAAGAGGATGCCGACCTGATCAATGCTGGCAAGCAGACCATCACCGAGCTGCCCTATAGCAGCTATTTCAGCAGCGCCGACAGTTTCGCCATGATCCGTGGCGGGCATATCGACCTGTCGGTCCTAGGTGCCATGCAGGTGGCCGCCAATGGCGATCTGGCCAACTGGATGATCCCCGGCAAGATGGTCAAGGGTATGGGCGGGGCCATGGACCTCGTCGCCGGCGTCAAGAAGGTCGTGGTGGTGATGGAACATTGCGCCGTCGACAAGAAGACGGGTGCCATTGAGCCGAAGCTGCTGAAGGCCTGCACCCTGCCGCTGACCGGCACGCGTGTTGTCGATCTGGTGGTGACCGACCTGGGCGTGTTCCAGGTGGACAAGCACGGCAGCGGCCCGCTGACCCTGATCGAACTGGCTCCCGGCGTCACGCTGGAGGAGATCAAGTCGAAGACGGAAGCGGAATTTGAGGTGGCCGAGGCGGTGGTTTCGTAATCACCCTGCCTTTGGCGCAATAAAAAGGGGGAGCGGTAATCCGCTCCCCCTTTTTTGTCGCAAGGTCCCTCAGCGCCGGAACGGCGGGCCACCCGGACGGCGGGGCGGGCCGCCGGCACCGGCGGGGCGTTCGTCCTTGTGGCGGTAGGTGATGCGGCCTTTGCTCAGGTCATAGGGCGTCATCTCGACGGTGACGCGGTCGCCAGCCAGGGAACGGATGCGGCTTTTGCGCATGCGACCGGCGGTATAGGCGATGATCTCGTGCCCGTTTTCCAGCTTCACCCGAAAGCGCCCGTCAGGCAGCGCTTCGGCAATGATGCCTTCGAATTCGATGAATTCTTCTTTGGTCATGCTTTACCCCTGAAACAGAAAGGGCGGCGGCATGTGACCATGCCGCCGCCCCCTCAAAGCCGTTTACTGAACGTGGATTTAGGCCACGCGCAGGTTTTCAGCCGCCGTCTTGCCCTTGCGCGGATCGCGCACGGCGTCGAAGGAGACTTTCTGGCCTTCGTTCAGGCTGGACAGGCCAGCGCGCTCAACGGCGGAGATATGGACGAACACGTCGGCCGAGCCATCCTCGGGCTGGATGAAGCCAAAGCCCTTGGTGCCATTGAACCACTTGACGGTGCCGGTAACAGACATGGAATGCCTCCTGGGATCGTTCCCGTTCGGAGCTGCCCGGCGCGAGAGTGCGACACGGGCATCAAAGTCACGACAGGGAAGAACCAGCGGTAGCCGGAAGATAGCCCAGTAGCAAAGTCGACTTGGCTAAGGTGGGCGCTTATCCGCCCCATAACAAGGATTATCGTCGCCGACCCCGCACATGGCAGCCGCGCGCGCCCCGGTCGCAGCCCTTTCTCCGGCATTCCCTTTCCGTCATGCTGTGCGCAAATCCAGGGAGGAACCGGGCATGGATCAGGCTGCCGATTATCCGCGCACGGCGCGCGGCACGAATTTTTTCGAGACCGACACCAACCTGATCCGCCTTCTGGAACGCCGGGCACCGCATGTGCTGGAGGCGCATGAGGGGCGGTTGTCGGAATTCGGGGCCTGGGCTGGCAATGAGCTGGACGCCCAGGCCGAGTATACCGACCGTTTCGCGCCGCCGCGCCTGGACCCCTATGATATTGACGGCAACCGCACGGGCCGCGTGGTGTTCAATCCCGATTACCTGGCCTGTCATGCCGAGGCGTACCGGCGCGGGGCCGTGGGCCTGGCCTACTTGCCCGAAGGGCAGGGGCCGACGGGCGCACCCAGCCATGCCGCCTGTTTCACCATGGGCTATATGCTGTCGCAGGCCGATATCTCCATCCATTGCCCCGTGACCATGACAGGGGCGGTGGCGCATGTGCTGGACATGGTCGCTCCGGCCCCGGTGCGGGCACGCTATTTGCCCGAGATGATCCGCATGGATGGCAAGGCCCTGTCGGGCGGCACCTGGGCCACCGAGCTGCATGGCGGGTCGGACGTGGGGGCGACGACCACGCGGGCCGAGCAGTGCCGCGATGGCTACCGGCTGCACGGGCTGAAATGGTTCACCAGCAATGCCGGGGCGGGGCTGGCTATGGCGACCGCGCGGCCGGATGGAGCAGAGCCGGGGGGCAAGGGCCTGGGCTGCTACCTTGTCCCCTCCCATCTTGAGGATGGCACGCCAAACCATCAGCGCGCCCGGCGGTTGAAGGAGAAGGCGGGCACCAGGGGGCTGGCCACGGCGGAACTGGACCTGAACGGGTGCTTCGCCGTGGAGCTGGCCCCGCCGCCGGACGGGTTGAAGGTGATGATGGCGGCGCTGGAATATAGCCGCATCCATAATGCCGTCGGGTCGGCGGGCCTGCTGCGCCGGGCCTTCCTGGAAAGTGCCGGATGGGCCACGCACCGGGTCGCCTTTGGCAAGCCCATCCGCCAGTACCCGATGGTGCAGGACCAGCTTCTGGATATGCAGATGGAGCTGGAGGCGGCGACGGCGCTGGCGTTCGAGGCGGTGCTGGCCTTTGACGCGCAACTGGCCGACCCGGATATGGGTGGGGACTGGCTGCGGCTGGCGACCGCGCTGGCCAAGTACCGGACCGCAGAGCAGGCCGTTACCGGTTGTCGGCAGGCGGTGGAGATGGTGGGCGGCAATGGCTATACCGACGAGATGGTGACCAGCCGGTTTTACCGCGACTGTCTGGTCGTGTCGGTCTGGGAAGGGCCGGCCAATATCCAGGCGCTGGAACTGCTGCGGCTGGTGACGGGCAAGCGGCCGGGCGACCAGATGTTTCTGGCCCGTGTCGGCACCATCCTGTCCGATCTGCCCACGCGGTTGCAGGAACCGGTGGTCGATGATGTATCGGCCATTCTGGAAGGCGCGCTGGAGGAATGCCGCGCCGCCCTTTCCTTCCTGCGCCGCAACCCGGAACAGGGGCCGCGCCACGGACGACGCCTGCTGACCCTGATGGCCGATACGTTGGCGGCGGCGTTGTTGTGTGAGGAGGCGGTGGCGGAGCTGAAATGGGGTGACCGGCGCAAATGGCTGGTGGCCAGCCGTTTCGTGCTGAAGGTCCTGGGCAAGGCCGACCCGATCAGTGCCGATATCGACCCGGCCAATGCCGCCTTCGACGCGGTTCTGGCCTATGAGCCGGTGGAATGGTGAGGGGCTGAGAGCGTATTTCCGCTAAGCGGAAACACGCTCTCGCCATCAATTCCTCAGGCACCGGCGCCGCATCCGCGGCTTGGCTTTACGCGGCACAGGCCGCGCGGCGGCAGTCGCCGCCGGAGCGGTTTTCCAGTCAAAGGAAAACCGCCCTCAATGCACCGTGTCGGTGTTGGTACCGCCGGTGCGGGGGCGGCTGTCATACTTGTCCATGGCGCGGGTCATCATGTCGGCGATCAGTTCCTTGGGCAGCGGCGCGGCACCGCCGGGGGGCCATGCGGCGGGCTGCTGTGCCTGGACCTGTGCCGGGGTGGCGACCGGGACCGGGGCGGCCTGCGGCTGTGCGGCAACGGGTTGAGCATTAGTGACCGCCTGGGCCTGCGTGGGCTGCTTCGGCATGGCGGGGATGGCGGCACCCGGCATGTTGCCGCCGACATTGCGGGCCATCTGGTTGGCGCGGGACGCCACGATCGGCTTCACGCCCATGGAGCCGGCGGAAATGGCGGCGGCGCGGTATTCGGCCAGACCCTTGCCGGCGCGGGCCGGCGTGGCCTGTTCCTGGCTCATCGCGGTCAGCAGATTGTCGCCCGACCCGGCGGCACCGGGGGCCGGCAGGCTGGCCACCACGGCGGCGGCACCCATGCCGCGCGCGGCGGTCAGGGCGGCGGACGCGCCCGGCGTGCTTTCTAGGTCCTTCAGCTGCTGCGCGGTGGCGATGCCACCCGCCGCGGGGGCATGCGCGCTGATGGAGGTGGGGACCGTGGCCGGGGCCTTGGTGGTCAGCGCGGCCATGGGCAGGGCTGCGGGGGCCGGGGCGGCCATGGCGGCGGGCGCGGTGGCGGCAAGGGCTGCCATGGTGCTGGGCGCGCTGGGCAGGGATTGCCCACCACCCATCAGGCTTTCCAGCAATGCTGCCTGACCGCTGGACAGTTCCACGGGGCCGGCGGTGGGGGCGGGGGCAGCACTGGCGATGGGGGTGGCTTGCGGGGCCTCTGCTGCCTCTGCGGTCTGGGCGGGACGGGGGGCGGTGACGGTGAAGGGATCATCCTCCGCCGGGGCGGCGTCGTTCTCCAGGCCCAGGGCGCTGGCCACATGATCCATGGCGTCCTTGCCCGTTTCTTTTTCCAGGATGGCGTCGGCACCGGCCAGGGCCAGACCCACGGGGCCGAAAAACAGGGCGGCACCGGCCACCTTGGCCGGGGTGCGGATCGTGTCGCCGGTGATGGCCTGATAGACCTTGTTGACGCCGGGAATGTGCTGCAACGGGTTCACGACATCCAGCACGTCCCAGAAGGACATGCCCTCGCCCTTGTCAGCAGCCTTGTCGGCCTTCGCGCCATCCTTGGCACTGTCCATCGACGCGGCATGGATGTGCTGCGACTTGGCGCGGACATGGTCCATATGGATGCTGCTTGGCGGCATGGTGATCCTCCCGGTTCGGACAGATTAATGCAGGCAGCGTGCCAAGTGCAGGGCGGCGGATTTTGCCGGGCAGTGCAGGGCGCATTGGGGCGTCGCGGATATAGCAGTCCCTTATCCGCTTCCCCGCATTATGTTCCGGCAACCATTGGTCCCCGACGTAACGATGTTGCGCCGCACACATGCGAATCCCACCGGTCCGAACTGTGACGGATGCGTGACCATGCGCTGACACGGGCTTGACACCCCTTATACTCTGCGCGAGCATAAGGGAGAGTAATGCTCAATTCGAGCATAAGTCCCTGTCGGAGCCGCTACGATGTCCGCCCCCCTCGACCTGTCTTACAGCCCTGAAGTGGCAGAGGCCACCAAGCCCATCTATGACCGGGTCAAGGGCGTGATCCCCGAGGTGGAATGGCCGTTCCATGCCCCGTTGGTGGCTGCCATCAACCGGCTGAAGAAGGAGCGGAATGCCGTCATCCTGGCGCACAACTACCAGGCGCCGGAGATTTTCCACACGGTGGCTGACATCGTGGGCGACAGTCTGCTGCTGGCCCGCAAGGCGGCAGAGACCGATGCCGATGTCATCGTCTTGGCCGGTGTGCATTTCATGGCGGAGACGGCGAAGATACTGTCGCCGGAAAAGACGGTGCTGATGCCGGCCATGGATGCCGGCTGTTCGCTGGCCGACAGCATTACGGCGGCGGATGTCCGCCTGCTGCGCGAACGTTATCCGGGCGTGCCCATCGCCACCTATGTCAACACATCCGCCGCCGTGAAGGCGGAAAGCGATGTCTGCATTACCTCTGGCAACGCGGTGGAGGTGATCAATTCCCTGCCCGGTGACGAGGTCCTGTGCATTCCCGATGAATATCTGGCCAAATGGGTGGCGACCCAGACGACCAAGAAGGTCATCGCCTGGAAGGGCCATTGTGAGGTACATGAGCGGTTTACCGGCGAACAGCTGAAGGCTTACCGGACGCAGTTCAAGGGCGACATCACCATCATCGCCCACCCGGAATGCCCGCCCGATGTGCTGGCCGAGGCAGATTTCGTCGGCTCCACCGCCAAGATGCAGGATTTTGTGGAGGGTCAGCAGCCCAAGCGCGTGCTGCTGATCACCGAATGCTCAATGGCCGACAATCTGGCGGCCACCAACCCGGCGGTGGAGTTCGTCCGCCCCTGCAATCTCTGCCCCCACATGCGCCGCATCACCCTGTCGAACATCCTGGAAAGCCTGCAAACCATGCAGCCCCAGGTCCATGTCGACCCCGCCATCGCCGGCCGCGCCCGCCAGGCCGTGGCGCGGATGCTGGAAGTGGGGAAGAAGTGAGGGCGAAGGGGAGC
Source organism: Niveispirillum sp. CC-CTL257 (assembly GCF_059489915.1). NCBI lineage: Bacteria > Pseudomonadati > Pseudomonadota > Alphaproteobacteria > Rhodospirillales > Azospirillaceae > Niveispirillum > Niveispirillum sp. CC-CTL257. The sequence continues at coordinate 2,879,608 of NZ_JCAJXE010000001.1, read as the reverse complement.
TTCCCTCTCCGCGCGCTCCTTTGTGCCTCCCTCGCGAAAGCGGGGGTCCAGGGTCCAGGGGAAATCCGCTCCCCGTTGCCTGCCAACCGCAAGCGGAAAGGTCGGGCTTGTTCCCCCTGGACCCCCGCTTTCGCGGGGGAGGCAGGTATCAGCCTTTCCCCTATCCCCCCCACCCCCTGACGGACCCGCAAAAATGCAGCTTCGTGACAGCGACGTGATCGTCATCGGGTCCGGCATGGCCGGGCTGGTGGGTGCCCTGTCGCTGGCCCCGCTGCGCGTGGCTCTGCTGACCAAGACCGATGACCTGCCCGGTGGCTCGTCCAACTGGGCGCAGGGCGGGATTGCGGCGGCCATCGACCCGGCAGACGATCCCGCCGAACATGCTGCCGACACGGTGGCCGCCGGGGCCGGCCTGACCGACCCGGAAATGGCGGCCCTGCTGACCGATGAGGGTGCCAAGCGCCTGACCCGCTGGATCAACCGGGGCTTGCCCTTTGACCGGGAAGCCAGCGGACGCCTGTCCCTGGGCCGGGAGGCCGCCCATGGTGCGCCCCGTGTCCTGCATGCCGGCGGCGATGCCACGGGCCGGACCCTGATGGCCGATCTGTCGGCCCGCGTCCGTGCCGCCCCCCACGTCACCATTCAGACGCGGGCCTTCGCCTGGGATCTGGTCATGGTTCGCCACGGCGTGGCCGGTGTCCTGGCCCATCATGCGGATGAAGGCTGGGTCTTCCACCGCGCCGGGGCCGTGCTGCTGGCCTGCGGCGGCATCGGGCAGCTTTACCGCCACACCACCAACCCGGTTGAGGCGACGGGCGACGGTATCGCGCTGGCCGCCCGCGCCGGGGCCGATCTGGCCGATCTGGAATTCGTACAGTTCCACCCCACGGCGCTGGCCGGTACCCGTACCGGTCAGGTGCCGTTGCTGACAGAGGCTTTGCGCGGGGCCGGTGCCCATCTTCTGGATGAACATGGCGGGCGCTTCATGCTGAAGGCCCATCCGCTGGCCGAACTGGCCCCGCGCGATGTGGTGGCAAAGGCCATTGGCAGCCGCATCGCCAATGGTCTGCCCGTCTATCTGGATTTGCGTGCCCTGTGGGCCGATGGCGGTGCCGCCAAGTTCCCGACCGTGGCCGGCATCTGTGCCGCCGCCCGACTGGACCCCGCCCGTCTGCCCATCCCCGTGGCCCCTGCCGCCCATTATCATATGGGCGGGGTCGTGACCGATCAGGATGGCCGTACCAGCATTCAAGGTCTGTATGCGGCGGGAGAAGTGGCCTGTACCGGCGTACACGGCGCCAATCGTCTGGCCAGCAATTCACTGCTGGAGGCGCTGGTCTTTGCCGAACGGGCGGCGGATGCCATCCTGGCTTCCACCCCGCCGCGTCCCGGCCCCATCGCCCTGCCCGACAAGCCCGCCACCATGACGCCCGCAGCACAAGCCGCCGCCGTATCGGTGCAGGCCGCCGACATCATGGCCGAAAGCGTGGGTCTGCTGCGCGATGGCATCGGCCTGTCCTGCGCGGTGGCAGAGCTGGAGGCGCTGGAAGCCGGCCTTGATCTGGAGGTCGGGGTGGAGGATCACGCCGCCATCCGCCTGTCGGGCGAGCTGCGCAATCGCCTGCTGACCGCCATCCTGATCGCGCGTGCCGCGCTCAACCGGCAGGAAAGCCGGGGGGCGCATCAGCGGTCCGACTGGCCAGAACCCCGTACCGAATGGCGGCATCGTCAGCGCCTGACCCTGTCCGGGCCGCTTCCCCGTATCCGCGTGGCCCCGCCCCGTTCCCCCCTGCCGGTGATGTGATGACCCTGCCCCTGTACCCCATCCAGTATGAAGCTCTGATCCGCACGGCCCTGGCCGAGGATCTGGGCATGGCGGGGGATCTGACCACCGATGCCTGCGTGCCGTCCGACGCCACGGCCACCGCCCTGTTCAATGCCCGCCATGAGGGGGTGTGCGCCGGCCTGGATGCAGCGCTTCACGCCTTCACCCTGCTGGACCCCGGCCTGTCCATCACCCGGCATGTGCAGGATGGCGACCGTATCGCGCCCGGCACGGCGCTGGCCACGGTGGAGGGGCTGGCCCGGCCCATCCTGTCGGGGGAGCGGACCGCGCTGAACCTGCTGGGCCGGCTCTGCGGTATCGCCAGCGAGACGAAGCGGCTGGTCGACCGGATCGCGGGCACAGGTGCGCAGATCGTCTGTACCCGCAAGACCACGCCGGGCCTGCGCGCGCTGGAGAAGTACGCCGTGCGCGTCGGCGGCGGCGGCAATCACCGTTTCGCGCTCGATGACGCCGTCCTGATCAAGGACAACCATCTGGTGGCCGCTGGCGGCCTGCGCGCCGCGGTGGAGCGTGCCCGCGCCCGCGCCGGCCATATGGTGAAGATTGAGGTGGAGGTGGATAATCTCGATCAGCTGGCCGAGCTGATCGCGCTGAAGGTCGACGCCGTGCTGCTGGACAATATGGACCCCGCCACCCTGCGCCGCGCTGTGGAGATGGTGGCAGGCCGTATGGTCACCGAAGCCTCGGGCGGCGTCACGCCGGAGACGATCCGCGCCATCGCCGAGACGGGCGTCACCCTGATCAGCCTGGGCTGGCTGACCCATTCGGTGAAGAATTTCGATATCGGCCTGGACTTCGCGACCAGATAGGTCTATGTTCCTATATATCAGAAGTAGGCCTCATCCCTGATAAGGCCGCTTACCCCCGCGCGGATCCTCAACGATCCATTCGCCCTCTGCCACAGGCGTCAGATAGCTTTCGGTCAGCGGCACCTTCCCGTGCCCGCCGGGGATGTCCAGGATATAGGTCGGCTGACACAGGCCGGAGACATCGCCGCGCAAGCCCTTCATCAGGGCGCGGCCTTCCGCCACCGTCGTGCGGAAATGGCTGGTGCCCTTGGCCAGATCACCATGGTTCAGGTGATAGGGTTTGATGCGGTTGCTGATCATGGTGCGGAAGGTGCGGGTCAGCGTCTCGACATCGTCATTGACGCCGCGCATCAGCACACTTTGCCCCAGCATGGGGATACCGGCATCGACCAGCCGGGCGATGGCGGCCCGCCCCTCTTCGCCAAACTCCCGCCAGTGATTGCTGTGCAGGACGACCCAGGTTGGAATACGCGGGCCTTTCAGGGCGGCGACCATATCGGCATCCATCCGTGCCGGGTCCACCACGGGCACGCGGGTATGGATGCGCACCAGTCCCAGATGCGGGATATCGTTCAGCCGCCCGATAATCTCCGCCATGCGGCGCGGGGACAGGATCATGGGATCGCCACCCGTCAGGATGACCTCCCAGATATCCTTGTTGCCCGCGATATAGGCGATGGCGGCGTCCAGTTCATCGGCGTTCAGCGCGTCCGACCCCGGCCCCACCATTTCGCGGCGGAAGCAAAAGCGGCAATAGACGGGGCAGGCATGGACGGGTTTCAGCAGGACCCGGTCCTTGTAGCGGTGGACGATGCCCTTCACGGGCGTGAACGGCTCGTCCCCAATAGGATCGGCCAGCTCTTCGCCCTTGATATCCAGCTCCCGCGCATCGGGCAGGAACTGGCGCGCCACGGGATCGTTGGGGTCCGTCGGGTCGATCAGGTCCACCATGGCAGGCGTAACGGCCACCGCGAACTGCGCCGCCACCTGTTCCAGCACGGGCAGATCGGCAGACGCGGCCAGACCGTGATCAGCCAGATCGCGGACATGGCGAAGGGTTTTCGGACGGGGGGCGGGATCGCGGGGCATGATGGCCCTATGGGGGCCAAGCACGGGGGCCCTGTCAAGCGGCGGCCCGGCTTTCCTGCCATGCTGCCCATTGACGGGGGCCGGCATTGGCCGTTCCATGAACAGGCTGACAAAGGGGAACCAATCATCATTGTGCAGTCGAAGGCCACCGACGTCGATAGCTTCCTGGCCGAGGCCGATCCAGCCCGCCGCCCCTGGCTGGAAAAGCTGCGGGAGATGGCGCGGGCCAACCTGCCGGGCCATGTGGAGGGGATGCAGTGGGGCATGCCCGTCTATAGCGTTGACGGCAAGGCCATCATCGCCTTTGCCAGCCAGAAACAGTACGTGTCGGTCTACCTGACCGGTGTGACGGTGCCGCTCCAGCATGAAGCGGCCTGGGCAAAGCTGGACCATGGCAAGGGCTGCGTCCGCTTCCGCAAACCGGAAGCCATCGATTTCGACCTGCTGGCCGCCATCCTGCGCAATGGCGTCAGGGTTTAACCACCACCCCCTCATGCCGCAGCAGCCATTCCTTGCGGTGCAGGCCACCGCCATAGCCGGTCAGTGACCCATCGGCCCCGATGACACGGTGGCAGGGCACGACGATGGCGATGGGGTTGGCGCCATTGGCCAGGCCCATGGCCCGCACGGCGGCAGGACGCCCGATCCGGGCGGATAATGTGCCATAACTCACGGACTCACCCGGCCGCAGGCGGCGCAGTTCGGCCCAGACCAAGCGCTGAAAGTCCGTGCCATTGGTGGCGGTGGGCAGCCGGTCCGGTGCCGTCAGGTCACCATCGAAATAGGCGGTCATGGCTTGGGCGACCGGGTCGGGGACCGGCCCAGCGATCAGGTCCACCACCCCATAATGCCGGCACAGCAGCCGGTCCATGCGGGGGCGGTAATCCTCAAAGTCAAGGGCCCGCAAGGCACCCGCCCCGTCCGTCACGATCAGGGCGGTGCCGATGGGCGTGGACAGGGTGGAAAGGGTCAGGCGCATGGGGCAGGCTCCGTCACGAACAAGGCCCACCCCTATCACGCCGACCCTCGCTGCGCTGGCGGTTATCGGACCTTTGCAAGGTGCCTCTTGAGACAAGCCTCAAGGGGAAAACCCCAAATCGGGGCGGGTTTTCGCCGGACCCGCCCCGTTTCAGGCCATCACGCCTTGGACCAAGCCTCAACCTGCTCCTGCAGCATGGTCAGGGGCATGCGGCCATTCTTGAGGATCGTGTCATGGAAACCCTTGATGTCGAACTTGGCCCCCATCCGCTGCTTCGCGGCCTCGCGCAGTTCCAGGATCTTCAGCATGCCGATCTTGTAGCTGGTGGCCTGACCGGGCCAGCCGATATAGCGGTCGATCTCGCGCGCGGCTCCACCCACCTCTATGGCAGAATTGGTGGTGAAATAGTCGATGGCCTGCTGCCGGGTCCATTTCTTGGCATGCAGGCCGCTATCCACCACCAGCCGGATGGCCCGCATCAACTCCGCTTCCAGGCGGCCATAATCATTGTACGGGTCCTGGAAGAAGCCCATCTCCTTGGCCAGATACTCGGTATAAAGCGCCCAGCCTTCGCCATAGGCCGAATAACCGCCGCCGAACTTCTGGAAATCCGGCACGCCTGCCAGCTCCTGGGAAATGGCGACCTGCATGTGATGGCCGGGGATGCCCTCATGGTAGGACAGGGTCTCCAGCCCGATGCGAGAACGGGCCCGCATGTTGGACAGGTTCACATAATAGATGCCGGGCCGCGTGCCGTCGGGGGAGGGGCCGTTATAGAAGGCGCCCGGCGATGCCTTCTCCCGGAAGGACTCGACCGCCCGCACCTCCATCGGTGCCTTGGGCTTCAGATTGAAGACCAGATCCAGCTTGGGCCGGATGGCATCGACATAATCGGCCGCCTGTTTCAGATAAGCTGCGCGCCCCTCGGCGCTATCGGGATAATAGAACTGGTCATCCTGGCGGGTGAACTGGAAGAAGGCGGCCAGATCGCCCTTGAAATCCACCTGCTTCATGATGGCCCGCATCTCGCCATGGATGCGCTTCACCTCCGCCAGACCGGTGGCATGGATATAATCCGCGGTCAGCGGCAGCGAGGTCCAGCGCTTCAGACAGGCAGCATAGAAGGCCTGACCATCGGGCAGGCGCCAGACGCCATGATCGGGATTGGAGCGGGGAGCCGCCCCTTGCAGCCATTTGATCAGCGACAGATAGGCGGGGGCTACGGCATTGCGCATGGCGTCGGCGGCCTGCTCCACCAAGGCCGCCTTGTCCGCCTCGGGCAGGTCCAGCTTGGCGATCTTGGCGCTGATATCAGTAAAGATCGGGGATTCCGCCGTGGATTCGGGCTCCACGGGGCGGCCCTTGATCTGGTTGCGGCAGGCCTGGATCAGATCGGGGAAGAAATAGCGAGGTGGCAGGACGCCGGCGGCATCGGCGGCGCGCAGCCGTTCCTCCACCTGCCCGAAATAGCGCGGGAACTGCCGCAGCCGGGAAATATAGGCCTCGGCATCGGCCCGGCTTTCCACCTTGTGCTGATTGATCATCTGCACGGGCAGGTTCACATGCGGACCGCCCACCAGGGTCAGCGCATATTGATGGTGACGCCAACGGAAATCATCGATCTCATCCTGCGCCCGCTCCCGGAACAGCCTTGCATAAAGCCGTGCCTGCGGCGACAGCTTGTCATCGGGGAATTCGCGGGCCAAACGGGCCAGGTCGGCCTTGTTCTGTTCGATATCGGCCAGCGCGCGGGCCTCGCTGACATCATCCAGCTGATCATACTGGGTCTTGCGTCCCAGCCCCGTGGCGCGCAGCGGGCTTTGCGCCACGTCGCGTTCAAAGGTTTCCGCAAAAAAGGCGTAAAGCGCCTTGTCCGCCGGCCCTTCCTGGGCCAGGGCCGGGGCGAAGGCGGACGGAAGCAGGGCCGCCGCAGCGGTACCACCGCCAAGCGCCAGCAAATGACGACGAGAGATCATGAAGCCACACCCGTTGATTATTTATGTCCGATGGCGACAGGGTGCCTGCATGGTGTTCAAGGTCAAGGCCTTGATCAAATTGGCCCCAGAATATCATGGAGCCAATTTGATTTGTTTTCGGCTGCTCGCAAACAGCGCCGGCGGCGACTGCCGGCCCGCGGCACATGCGCTGTCAAGCCAAGGGCGCGGATGCGCCCGCCCGGCGTCTGAGGGAACAAACTAAGACGCGTTGCGCAGGTCGCGGATGAAGCCTTCCAGCCTGTCATGCATGTCGGCCGATAGGCGTTCGGCGTCTTCGGCGGTGGCGTTGGTCTTGGCCACGGCGTCGGCGATGCCGCCGGCCATGTCCGCCATGCGGGTGACGGTGGTGCCAAGGGATGCCGTGCGGGACGACACGGTCTGAATGGACCGGCTGATTTCCAGGACGGTGGATTCCTGCTGCTGCACCGCGTCGGAGATTTCGCCGGCTCCGCTGTCCAGCGCCGTGACGGCATCAGCCACACCGGCGATGGCGTCGACGGCGGCGCGGGTGGCCGATTGGATTTCGGCGACCTGACGGCTGATATCCTCCGTTGCGCGGCCCGTCTGGGTAGCAAGGCTTTTCACCTCCGATGCGACAACGGCAAAGCCCTTGCCGGCCTCGCCGGCCCTCGCCGCTTCGATGGTGGCATTCAGCGCCAGAAGGTTGGTCTGGCCGGCAATGTCGGCGATCAGCTGTACCACGCTGCCGATGCGGGCGGCGGTTTCCGACAGTTCGGCAACGCGTTCGCGCACGCGCCCCACCTCATGCGCGGTTCCGCGCGCCTGCGCGGCGGCACCGCTGGCGGTACGGGCCACTTCCGCGATGCTGGCGGCCATTTCCTCCACGGCCGCCGCGACGGAAGCGGCATGGCCCGTGGCCTCATCCGCCTCTGCCCGCGCCTCGCCCGTCATTTCGCCGGTGCGGGCCACCGACCGGCCCAGCAGGTCCGCCTCTTCCCGCAGACCGCGCACAGCGGTGTCCAGGCGGCGGGTCATGCTTTCGACATCCACCACGAACCGGTCGGCCAACCCTTTGCGCAGGGCCACGCGTTCCACGCGCTGCGCCTCCGCTGCCTGCATCTGCTGTTCACGCAGGCGCTCGGTCTCCACCACGGCCGCTTCGGCCTTGGCGCGGGCATTTTCCGAATAAAGGAAGGATTTCTCCAGGTTCCAGGACAGCCAGAGCAGAACGCCCGTTTCCACCACCACCACGAGCGCATGCACGATGACGCGCAACAGGCTGCCCTGCCCGTCGGGGAAGACCAGCGACGGCAGCAGGAAGGACAGGGTCAGGTGATGCACCGCCGTCACGCCCGCCGCCACCAGGATGACGCGCCAGTTGCAGAACGCGGTCAGCATGGCCAGAACCGCGAAATAGAGGAAATGCGCGTCGATCTGCCATGGCCCGGCGGATGCGGCCACCACCACCGACACTTGGCCGATGGCCAGCACCGCAATCAGGTAGTCCATCGCCGGTCGGGCCATGCGCGTGACATAGGCACCGGTACCGATGGCGGCGATCAGGCCTGACAGGACCAGCGGCATCAGCCAGCTGACCTCACCGCGGATAAGTGAGACCAGCGTCAACGGCACACAGACCCAGAGAAAGACCACGAACAGGGTCAGGGCTGCGGAACGGATACGGTCGATGGGGGACATGGGGCGGGAAACTCCCTGGTTCGTCTTCATTGTTGTCAAGCACCGCAATTGACCAGCGCGCCCGACAGCAGCAGCGCCGGCAGGCGTGACAGGCGCGCGGCACTGTCCTGATCCGGCACCTGCACCAGCCAGACCTGTGGCCCCAACCCGGCCAGCCGTCCGCCATCGCGCAGTTCCACACCTGTCTGTGCCAGCATCGCCAATTGCGTCGGTGCCGCCTGCCAGGGCGGCAGCAGCACCGCCAGCGTGCGGCCACTGGCCGGCACGGCGGAAGCTGCGACCAGAAGCGGTGCAACCAGCAACAGGATCGCGGCCAGAAAAGCAGGAAATGTTGATCGGGATAACATGTGTATGGTTGACAGTCGGTAAGGTGGATTTGCTCTGCCGAAGGGGTTGAACGACAGACGCATTTAAAATGGATCAATCTGTTTCTTTGTCCAGATCACTATGTGCATAGGTCCATGGGACAAATAAAGGGCGGGGGTGGGGAATAAAATCACTGCCGCTGCTAAATCATTCCTTTGGCGACATAGACCTCACGATTTAGACCTTTCGGGATAGGGGGCATCTGCGCCGCCTGCAAGCCACCCCCGGCGGCAAGCCCCCTTGCCAGCAGGGCCGGCTTGCGTCATCTACAGCCGATCATGGGCATCGAAAATCACAGCAGCAATTTCGCGCCGGCGGCCCGCACCGACGGTCGGATCAACCTTGTCGGCCTTTCCCGCGAAGAGCTGGAAAGCACACTGGTCGACGCCGGTTTCGAAAAATTCAGGGCACGCCAAGTCTGGCACTGGATCTATCATCGCGGCGTCACCGATTTCGCGCTGATGTCGACGTTGGCCAAGCCGGCGCGCGAAAAGATGGCGGACCATTTCGTGGTTGATCGCCCGACCCCCGTGAAGGACCTGAAATCCGTCGATGGCACGCGCAAATGGCTGTGCCGCATGCATGACGGGCAGGAGGTGGAGGCCGTCCACATCCCGGAGGAAGATCGCGGTACGCTGTGCGTTTCCTCGCAGGTCGGCTGCACGCTCACCTGCCGTTTCTGCCATACGGGCACACAGCGTCTGGTGCGCAACCTGACGGCGGATGAGATTGTAGGACAGGTCATGCTGGCCCGCGACCATCTGGAGGAATGGCCCAGCCCGCCCGATGGCCGCATGCTGTCCAACATCGTCATGATGGGCATGGGTGAGCCGCTCTATAATTATGATCACGTCGCCAAGGCGTTGAAGATCATCATGGATGGGGAAGGTATCTCCATCTCCAAGCGCCGCATCACCCTGTCCACCAGCGGTGTGGTGCCAATGATGAAGCGCGCGGGTGAGGAACTGGGCGTTAATCTGGCGGTGTCGCTGCACGCCGTGAATGATGAGCTGCGCGACCGCATCGTGCCCATCAACCGCAAATACCCGATCAAGGAACTGATGGATGCGGTGCGCAATTATCCGGGCCTGAACAATGCCCGGCGCTGCACCTGGGAATATGTCATGCTGAAGGGCGTCAATGACAGCATGGCGGATGCGCGCGAACTGGTGCGCCTGATCCGGGGCATCCCGTCCAAGATCAACCTGATCCCCTTCAACCCCTGGCCCGGTTCACCGTTTGAACGCAGCGATTGGGATCAGATTGAGAAGTTCAGCGATTATGTGAATGAGGCCGGCTATGCCAGCCCCATCCGCCGTCCGCGCGGCGACGATATCCTGGCCGCCTGTGGTCAGCTGAAAAGCGAAAGCCAGCGGCCCAGCGCCACTCAGCGCGCGGCCCAGCTGGAACAGCACAAGATCCTGGCCGCCGAATACGCCGCCCAGATCGCGGCCAAGGAAGCGGCGCTGGCGCTCTGACGCCCTGCGCGCATCCACGACAAAAGGGACGGACCAGCCCAGGCTGCTCCGTCCCTTTTTACATTCGATCCGGGGGCCGGTGCCAAATACCACCGGCCCCCGGATGCGCGTCACCCCCGCGACGCGCCGGCCATGGCGGTGGCCGGTTCTGATATGCAAATGCAAATCACTCGCAATTCATAACCGGTGCTTGATTGAGAATCAATATCAATCTGGCGGCCCCGTGAAATCGGTGGCGGGATCGTGGCGCACAGGCGGGGATTGTGGCGGCACCGCGTCGGGTCCGGCGTGGAAAAGCCGTTGAAATTCCGACGCTTTGCCCCGGACCCGCCCCACCTCTGCCACCGCGCGGCGGTCATATGAAGCTGTCGGGGGAACGACGAAGCCAGAAGGCAACGCACCCCAAGCGACAGAAAATCTGGAGGATCGAATGCGTACCGTTATGCTGATGACCGGTCTGACCTTCGCCCTGCTGACGGGTGCTGCTCAGGCGCAGAATGCGGCCAGCGGCACCGCCGGACAGGCGGCGACGGCATCGGCTACGCCGGCGGCGGTCACGGCCCCGGCCAGCACCGACAAGGCCAAGCCCGCCACGGTCGAACACAAGCATGAGGTGAAGGCCGACGCCAAGGGTCAGGTCGCCGCCACCCCCGCTGCACCCCCGACCACCGCCCCCACGGCGACCCCGGAGGTGAAGGCCGACGTGAAGGCGGAAGCGAAGCCGGAAGTGAAGGCTGACGTGAAGGCGGAGGCCAAGCCCAAGTAACCGGCCTTTCGAAGATGAGCGAAGCCCCGGCGGATCACCGCCGGGGCTTTTTGCGTCCGCAAAATACGCTCAATCCTCCTGGAAGATCACCTCGATCGGCTGTTCGAACAGGCGGGCAATGGCGAAGGCCAAAGGCAGGCTGGGGTCGTAGCGGCCATTTTCCAGGGCGTTCACCGTCTGGCGCGACACGGACAGCTTGTCTGCCAGATCACCCTGGGACCAGCCGCGTTCGGCGCGCAAATCCTTCAAGCGGTTCTTCATGATGCGGCCCGTTCAGCGATAACGGCGGCAGGCCAGGACATAGCCCAGAACCCACATCACGTTCATCACGGGTAGTACCACGAACATCGACAGTTTCGGCCAGCCCTGCCCCTCCAGGAAGCCATAGGAGAAGGTGATCAACGCCGTCATGGCAAAGCCGAAGGCCAGTCCTTCGAACTGCATGCGGCGCTGCATCTCATCCAGGCGGCGGATATGGCGCATGATCACCCAGACCGTGGCCACGCCCGGCAGCATGGGCAGCAGTGCCACCGGCAGCGACAGCGCATCGGGCACCCAGCCCCATTGCGCTGCCTTGTTCACCGCCACCAGAACGATGGCATAGGCCGTGATGCTGGCCAGCAGTTCAAACACATAGCGCCGTGCGTTGGTCATGACTTCCTCCGTCATATGTAAAGCGTGCTTTCCATATGACGGAGGGGAGTCAGTCTGTCAAGGGTGCTTTACATGGAAAGTGAACTTTCCATCATGAGGCCGGTTGCAGGGTCAGGGTCCAGCGCGCGGCCCCCGGCAGGAACGGGGTCGGCTTGCCGTCCGCCCAGTCCTGATGACCGGTCAGGTAATAGGGCGACAGCGGGTGTCCGCTCTGGCTTCCGGGCATGTGGAAGTATCCTTCCGCCTCCCGGCCCGGTGACACGGCGAAGCGTTGACTGGCCCCGAAGCCCGGCCCCTGCACGCGCGGCATCATGCTGTCGCCGGGCAGTCCCTGTTCGGGCGGATCGGTCAGCCAGCCGACGGGCGGCAGGATACGGGTCAGGGGGTGGCGTATCTCCGCCACATTGCGCGCCCCCCAGGTGAAGGCGGCGACCCCGCCCGCCTTGTCCACCTGATCGGCGACCTCGGTCAGCGCGGCATCGATCAGCGCCTCCCAATCCTTATATCCCGGCGGCACCAGAGCTTCCGGCTTCTCGGTCAGCAGCCGGCGCAGCGGCCCTTCCTGCTGGCTTGCCGACCGGTTGCGCGGCGGTGCCCCCTCCAGGCCCAGATAGGCACTGTAGAGTTTCTGGGCGAAGGCGAGGCGGAAGGCGCGGACCAGACGATACCCTGCACTCTCCACCGACGCCCGCGCGCCCCAATCGCGCACCGCCCCCGTCAGGGCGGCCAGCCGCGCATCGCCCTGGCGCGTCTGCAAGGCCGCCAGCATCTGTTCCTGCCAGAAGCCCATGACCAGGGCGCGGTCATCCAGTTGGATGGACAGCATGTCGGCGGGCGTGAACTGGTCGCGTGCGAACAGACCGTCGCGGATCTGCCCCTGGCGCCCACCCATGTCATAGCCGCCATCCCCCAGCTTGGCATAGGCGTCCCCGCCCACGATGCGGGCATTGGCGGTCCAGATGCGGTGATGGTCGGGATTGCGGATCACGGGCACCTGATCGGGCGGCAGTATGCCGTTCCAGCCGCGCGTGCCGTCGGCCCAGCTGGCAGGCAGGCTGCCATCCATGCCGAACCGGGCCGGCACCGACCCGATGATGGTCCAGGCGATATTGCCGGCGGTATCGCCCACGACAAGGTTCTGCTGCGGCTGGCGCGCATCATGGGCGATGGCGATGGCGGCATCCACGCTGTCGGCCCGTTCCAGGCCCAGCAGGCCCGTCAGGTTGATGGCGTCCGCCTCATGCGCGGTCCAGCGCACGGCGATCTTCGTACCGTCCGGCAGCGTCTCCACCACGGGACCCCAGATGCTTTCCTCCACCACCAGATCCTGACAGTCGCCCCAGGCGGGGCAGATCTTTTCGGTGGTGAGGGTCAGAGCCTTGGGGCCATCAGGCGTGCGATACTGTCCCGGCGCACCTTCCACCGGTTCCAGGATCACGGCATCGGCGGTATCGATATAGGAATTGGTATAGCCCCAGGCGATCTTGCCATTGCTGCCCGCCACCAGGGCCGGTGTGCCCGGCAGGGTGACGCCGGTTGCGTCCATGGCCTCAGGGCCGGCGGTGACGCGCAGGCGGGCGCGATACCATGTGCCCGGCACGGCGATGCCCAGATGCATGTCATCGGCCACCAGGGCAGCACCGGTCGATGTCAGTGCCCCGCCCACGCCCCAGGCATTGCTGCCAATGGTGGGGCCGGGATCGGGATCGACCAGGGCCGCCTTGCGCCCCTGCATGGGCACGGCAACCGGTAGGGCCGGTTCCGGCATCACGCTGCCATCGATGGCCGAATCGAGCGCTGTACCGCGCGGATAGAGGAAATCCATCATGTCCGGTCCCAGCCTTTGCAGGTTCTGGGCGCGGACACGGTCGGTCAGCGCATCCTCATCCTGCAAATCCAGATACATGGCATAGGCGGCCAGGATCGTATCCTCCACCGCCCAGGGCTGGGGGGTGGCCAGCAGCAGGCTATATTCGAACGGGCGGCCCGTCAGGCCGGCCAGACCCTGATTCACCCCGTCGGTATAGGCGGCGATCATCGCCTTCTGATCGGCAGGCAGGTTTGCCACCACCTGACCCGCCCGGTGGCGCAGACGGTGGATGCGCCGCGCCTTGTCGATATCCAGCACCGGCCCGATGGGACCCAGCAGGCCCGACAGCTCCCCCGATGCCGACCGGCGGATCAGGTCCATCTGAAAATACCGTTCCTGCGCATGCAGGAAACCCAGCGCGCGGGCAAGGTCGGCCCGGCTGGCGCCCTCCAGCGTCGGCACACCGCCCGCATCGCGGGTAATGGCAACCGGTGCCGTCAGGCCCTTCAGCGCCAGCGCCCCGTCCAGGGTGGGTTTGGAGACCGTCAGATTGACCGTGAACGCCCCGGCGGCCAGCACCAGCACCCCGCCGATCCCCGCCACGCCGTATTTCAGCACCCGACCGATGCCGAACCCCGACCGTCGTCCATTGCGCCTGCGTGCCAAGATATCCCCGCTTGTTCTTATGAATGCCGGGGCAGTTTCCCTTTTGGGCAGGGTGGGTGCAAGGGGAATGGGGCCAAAATGACAAAGGCCCCGCCGGTGCCGGCAGGGCCTTTGAATTTGGTGGAGCCAAGCGGGATCGAACCGCTGACCTCTACAATGCCATTGTAGCGCTCTCCCAGCTGAGCTATGGCCCCGAAACTGTTGGCGCTGTCTGGGTCGTCAGCGCCGTGCGCGGGTTTATCTAGAAACTCGCGCAGGGATGCAAGCGGAAAATTCGGGCCGGTGACGGATTTTTGACATCCCGGCCCGAAGCGGGGGAGGATCAGACCTCCTCTTCCCCTTCGACATCGACCACTTCGCCCATGTCATCGCCGTCATCCAACTCGTCGGCATCTTCGAGCAGGACATCTTCGTCCTCGCCCACGCCGTCATCGACCTCATCGGCTTCCAGCTCGTCGGCGACATCGACATCGTCATCGGCGATATCGGCGGCCTCGTCCAGTTCCTCCTCGACCTCCGTATCCAGCGCTTCCTCGTCGTCACGCGGGGCGACCACCTTCTTGGCGTCCTCCGTCGGCATGGGACGGGCGCGGCGCGACTTCAGCAGCGCCTCGGGATCGAACACGGTGCCGCACGACGGGCAGGTCGGCGGGTCCTTCTTCATGTCATAATAACGCCCGCCGCAATTCGGGCAGATGCGCTTGATACCCCACTCGGCCTTGGCCACGGCAAACCCTCCGTCAATCACGCGCGCCTGGACATGCGCCGCGGTTGAGGCCGCATCTGCCATGGCTTCGCGCCCCTGTCAAACGGAACTGTCACGGTTTGTGCGTGGTGCGGCCATGCGGCGGGGCAAAAGCGGTCGGTATGCTTTGCGGTCCCGCCCGTCCATGCTATGCCCGGTCCCATCACGATGTCACCGAAGGCCGGATCATGTCCGCGATCGACCTGCCCTCCCTGGCCCTGATCCTGGCCGCCCTGGCGCGGGGCGGCACCCGCCTGCATATTGGCCATCATCCGGGACTGGTCGCCCTGGGCGGCGCGCTGGTAGCACTGGGGGCCACGGTGACGGCGGGAGAACCATGGCTGGTGCAGGGCCGGGGTCTGGGCGGCTGGCGCGAACCTGACCGGGTCCTGGACCTGGGTGCCTGCCCCGGTGCGGTGCCCCTGATGGCCGGCGCACTGGCCGCGCATGACCTGACCGCCGTGCTTTGCGCCGAGTCGGTGGCGCTGACGGGCCTGCGCCCGGCCCTGGAACGGGTCGGCGCGCGCCTGACCCTGCGCCGGGGAGACCTGCTGCCCGGCACCATCACCGGCACCGCCTGGCCCCTGCCCGCCCTGCATGAGGGGTTGGAGGCGGTTGAGGGGGTGGCGCTGCTATTGGCGGGCCTGAACAGCCCAGGCCGCACCGGCGTTACCATGCTGCCAGCGATGGAGCCGGCCCTGGCCCTGCTGGGCCGCTTTGGTGCGGCGGTCAGTGTGGAGGCAGAAACCGTCTGGGTGACGGGTTACCCGGATCTGATAGCCCCGAAAGACCCGATACACGCGTAACTGCCCTCATCCGGCGACCACAACTACAACATCACCGCCCCGCCACAGGGGCTGATGCACTGGCCGATCATGTGGTGGGCATCGTCAGAGGCCAGGAACAGATAGGCGGGCGTGACATCATCGACGCTGCCCAGGCGCTGGCTGGGCAGGGCGCGACGCAGGGCATCGACCCCGGCCTGGGCCACGGCCGATCCCACCTTGGGATCGATGGCACCGGGGGCCACGCAATTGGCAGTCACATTGCGCGGGCCGATGTCGTGGACCAGACTGCGGGTAAAGCCCAGCAGCGCCCCGGCGGCAGCACCATAGAGCGTGTAACCCGGCGCGCCGTGATAGGCCACGTCTGACACGGTGGTGACGATGCGGCCATAATTCTGCGCGAACATCAGCGGCAGCACCATGCGCGTCATCATGAAGGCGGAGCGCACATTGGCCGCCATCACGAAATCAAACTGTTCCGCCGTGGTATCGATAAAGGAGATGGCAGGCCGCAGCCCGGCATTATTGACCAGAATATCGACGCGCCCCATCCCCGTGACAGCGGTTTCCACCAGCCCATAGGCCCCGTCCGCATGGGTGACATCGGTGCGCAGCGCCAGAACGCGGCGGCCCTGCCGTTCCGCCTCCCTCGATACTTCATTGATCACGGTGGACTGAGCATCATCCTCATATTGCAGGACCAGATCGGCCCCTTCGCGGGCAAAGGCCAGAGCCACGGCCCGGCCAATATTGTTCCCCGCCCCCGTGATCAGGGCCACACGATCTTTCAGCCGCGCCATATCCCGTTCCCCCAAACCCTGCTGTCCGCTGGGCCGCATCCTGACCAGATGCGCCCCTTGCGTCAACCTGTACGGGCGGCAGTGGCGTCGGCCTACAATATCTTGCCAAAACAGGCGGATTCCGCCCTGCCCTGATAGGGTCCGTAATTGGGAACCAGCCGGTAACCGTGACGGCGATAGAAGGCGACAGCACGGTCATTGGCCCAGCGCGTTTCCAGCAGCACCTGGCGATAGCCCAACCGCCGTGCCCCCGCCTCCAGAAAGGACAGAACAGCCGCCCCCACACCGCTGCTGCCCGGTACGGCATACATGCGCTTGATCTCCGCCACCTCCCCGTCGAACGGACGGACAGCGCCGCAACCGACGGCCACACCGTCCAGCCGCGCCAGGGCGAACAACGACCGGTCGGCCACCGCCTCCCACCCGGCCAGCCCGCCGCGCCCGTCACTGCCGAACCGTGTCGCCAGATCGGCGGATAACGCCTCGATCAGGGGGATGGCGTCGCCATCATGGGGGCTGGTGGCTTCAACGGTCAGGCCCGCGGGCGGTGCCGGCAGTTGCCGATACATGACATGGGTCGTGTGGCTGGTGCCGTCGCCATTCAGGGCATAATCCGGGATGGTGCCGCAGCTTTGCCAGCCCAGCCGGGCGTAAAGCCGCTCGGCATCATCGCCTTCCCGCGTGTCCAGCACCAGCAGCCGGCGGCCCTGTGCGCGCGCCACCTCCTCCGCGCGTTTCAGCAGGCTGGCCGCCACCCCCTGCCGTCGCGCGTCGGGATGCACCAGCATCTTGGCGATCTCTGCCCGGTGCGTGCCGTTGACCTGGGGGGCCAGGGCCAGGGTCACGGTGCCGATGATGCACCCTGCCTCCGTCACGGCCAGCAATATATGCTTCTCACCCGCCCGCACGGCCCCTTCCTGCCCCTGCCAGAAGGCGGCGGCACTGTCCAGGTCCAGGGGCGGGATGAAGCCGACGGCGGCCCCACTGGCGACGCATGCCGCCAGAACCTGGGCAAGACCCGGTATTGCCGCCGCGAATTCATCCGCGCCGGCCGTGACAATGTCGTAACGCATCGATAAGCCCCTCAGGGTCGGGTGATGGCGATGATGTAGCGGGCGGGTCCGTCGCCCAGCGCGTGGAAGCGTGACGCGCCATAAAGCCGGAAGCGCAGGACGTCGCCGGGCTCCAGCACATGGGCCACCCCGTCCAGCCTGTATTCCAGCCGCCCTTCCAGCAGCCAGATATGCTGTTCCAGGCCAGGCACGGGCGGCGCGTCGTAGTCGATGATGGTGCCCGCCGGCAGCGTGCCGTGGATCATCTCCGTCTCCAGTCCCGAGGCGGGCGGCGACAGGGACCGGCGCACGAAGCCGTTGGTGGGATCGGTCCAGACAGGCTGGTCCGCCGCCCGCATCAGCAGGGCGGGTTCGGCCTCCACCTCGGCCAGAAGGCGGGACATGGGGCGGCCATGGGCGGCGCAGAGCTTGCCCAGCAGGCTGGCCGTGGGGCTGGTCTCCCCCCGCTCCAGCCGCGACAGGGTAGCCTTAGGCACCCCGCTGCGCGCCGCCAGATCATCCAGCGACCAGCCGGCATCCCGACGCAATTGAGCCAGCCGCGCGGCCAGACGTGTGTCGATATCATGTTCCATAAACGAGATATAATCTCATTTATGGAACATACGCAAGGGGGATACGAACGAACGCCGACTTGGAGCCGACTTTGCCAAGCTCGCCCCTTTGCCTCCCCCGCGAAAGCGGGGGGCCAGGGGCCAATGGCACCGAAATGTGGTTCTTGTAGCCCCTGGGTCCCCGCTTTCGCGGGGAAAGCACTGATGAGCAAGCGACTGACGCAGAGCTTACGCCGGTTCTCTCATTTACCCCCTACTTCACCCGGCGGACCTTGATGATGCCGGTGACCCCCTCGATGGTCATGGTGAAGCTGCCGAACATGCCCTTTTCGATCTTCACCTGCTTGCCCGGCTTGGCATTGGCGATGGAGCGGGCGACGACCTGCGACCAGACCTGGCCATTATCCAGGGTGAAGCTGTAACGATCCGTGGTCTGCTGGCTGACGCTGGTCAGCTTGGCCGTGATGCTTTCGGCTTCCTGTGCGACGGTGCCGGCGGGCGCGTCCTTGCGGTCGATGCGTTCGGCACCGAAGGCCTGTTCCTTGCTCACCGGGGCGGCAACGGCGGGCGCTGCCGGGGCCATCGGTGCCGCTGGTGCCGCCGGGGCGGCGGGCGGCGGGGCGGCGTAGCGCAGGGCCGGCACTGTACGATCGTAACAGGCCAGACGGGCGCCATTGTCGATGATGCCCAGGCATTTCAGCACATCATCCTGACCGGCGGCGACGGCCGGCAGGCTCAGCGATGCGGGGGCCGCCAGGACCAGGGCGGCGGCAAACAGGCGGGACAGGTGACGTTCGCGCATCGGGTTGTTTTCCCCAGTGGAGGTTTCCGCAGGCCTTCCACGGAACCATCGATGCGTCCAGTCTGTAACCGCTGGCCGGAAATATCTCAACCCAATGAAAAAAGGGGCACCCGACGGCACCCCTTTTGTCTTGGTCGGTATTCCCTCAGCCGCCCAGGGGCGACGTCAGCAGGATCAGGCCACCAGCTCGATCGAGTAATTCTCGATGACGGTATTGGCCAGCAGCTTGCGGCACATGTCCTCGATCTGGGCCTTGGCCTTCACCGGGTCGGTCTCGGCAACCTCCAGCTCGATCAGCTTGCCCTGGCGAACTTCGCCGACGCCATCGAAACCCAGATTGGTCAGCGCATGGCCGATGGCCTTGCCCTGCGGGTCCAGCACGCCGTTCTTCAGCGTCACAACGACCTTGGCCTTCATGGGAGAACCCTTTTCAGTAATGGGGGGTCAACACTTACTGTACGAGTTTCGGTGCGGTATGGTCGCCGGGGCCCGCCTCGGGCAGGATGCCCAGGCGGCGGGCCACTTCCTGATAGGCCTCGGCAACATTACCCAGATCCTGGCGGAAACGGTCCTTGTCCAGCTTCTCGTTGGTCTTGGCGTCCCACAGACGGCAATTATCCGGGCTGATCTCGTCGGCCAGGATGATGCGCATCTCGTCATTCTCATACAGCCGGCCGAACTCCACCTTGAAGTCCACCAGCTTCAGACCGATGCCCAGGAACAGACCATTCAGATAGTCGTTGATGCGCAGGGCCAGCGACAGCATGTCGTCCAGGTCCTGCGGGGCCGCCCAGCCGAAGGCCGTGATATGCTCTTCGGAGACCATCGGGTCGCCCAGCTCATCGTTCTTGAAATAATATTCGACGATGGAGCGGGGCAGCGGCGTGCCTTCGGGAATGCCGAAACGCTTGGTCAGGGACCCGGCAGCGATATTGCGCACCACCACCTCGATGGGGATGATCTCCACCTCGCGCACCAGCTGCTCACGCATGTTGAGGCGGCGCACGAAATGGTTGGGGATGCCAATCTCGCCCAGCTTCGTCATCAGATATTCACTGATGCGGTTATTCAGGACGCCCTTGCCCGTAATCGTGCCCTTCTTCTGGGCATTGAAGGCGGTCGCGTCGTCCTTGAAGTACTGGACCAGGGTGCCAGGCTCGGGGCCTTCATACAGAATCTTGGCCTTGCCTTCATAGATGCGCCGGCGTCGCGTCATGGGTCTGGTGTCCAGCAATCGTTCCAGCCAAAGGGAGACGGACCCGCATGGCAAAACCAGCGGGTCCGGTGCCCAACCCTATAGCAAGCAACGCGCCCCCGCACAATGAAACCAGCGATGCGGGCGGGTCAGTGCTGGGTGGCGGTGATCAGAGGGCGACGGGCGCGAACCCCACCTGATCGGGCCGTCCGGGCGCGAACAGGAAGCGGGGCTTGGTACCCAGCCGGTCGATGGACGGCAGGGCGACCAGGGCCGAACTGCCCGTCTCAAACCCGCTGGGGGTGACGATGCACATGGCCCCACGGGGGCCTGCATCCCCGTCCCAGATACGGCTGCCCAGCAGGTGGGTCCAGCCCGCCCAATCGTCCGCCGCCGGATCGGGCATGGGGGCCGCCTGGAACAGCGGCTGGAAAAAGCGCAGGCGGGGATGGTCCGGGTCGTTCAGGTCGGAGGCGGCGACCATGGACAGGCCCGCCGGGATCGTCTCCACCCGCACCTTGTTGCTGTTCCCCGTCAGCGACAGGCAGAAGGCGTCGCGATTATCGGCCACCACCAGATTGAAGGGCCGGTAGGCGCGGCCATCCAGATGGGCCAGGGCGTCTGCGGCACTGGCGGCATCGGCATGGTCCAGCGCGTCCAGCACCAGTTCGCCGCGCGAGCGTTTGCCCGCCATCGGTCCCAGCGTGCCCTCGCGGTTCAGGACGGTGGCGACGACACCGTGATCGTTCAGACCCAGCCAGGACCCGCCCGCAATCTCATCGATGCCGGCCATCACCTCTGGCCGGTCGGGCCAATGGCGGGCGGGCGGCTTCCAGGGCCGCCCCTTCATTTCATCCCGGTTGCCGGCCAGCAGCAGCGGCCAGTCATGGCCGGGACGGCGCAGGATCACAACAGTACACATGGCGGCATTGACCTTCCGCATTTTCCAAAGTCCCGGCCATCCGTAAGATCAGGACGGGCCGGATGGTGGCATCTGACACATCGGGCGTATATATAGGGCCCAGGGCTCATTTGTTCGACCCGCCAGCAGAGGATTAGAAATGACGACGTTTGACGAACGCGAACAAGCCTTCGAGAACAAGTTCAAGCATGATGAAGAAGTGCAATTCCGCGTCTTTGCCCGCCGTGCAAAGCTGGCTGGCCTGTGGGCCGCCGGCCTGCTGGGCCTGACCGGCGACGATGCCGCCGCCTATGCCAAGCAGATCGTCACCGTCGATTTCGAGGAGCCGGGCCACAAGGACATTGTCCGCCGCATCCTGGCCGATTTCCAGGCCAAGGGCGTGGACGTCTCCGAACACCGGATCGAAAAGGAACTGAACGACCTGCTGGAGACGGCCCGTCAGCAGATTCAGAGCGAGTAATCGTTCTTCGTTGGGGGAGAGGGGTCTATTCCTCCTCCCCCTCCCGGTCGATGACGCGCCGCGCGGTTTCCAGGTCGAACCCGGCCCGCGCCATGGCGGCGATATCCTTGTCGCGCCGCGCCCGTGCCTCGTCCTCCGACAGGCCCCGGTCGGGCCGAAACCCGCCCAGCCGGCGGCGGCGGGCATAGGCCAGCGCCGCGTTCCACTCCGCCTCTCCCTCCTCAGCCCCTTCCAGGCTGCCCAACGCCTTTTCCACCTGATCGCCGTCCAGACCCTTGGCCATCAGTTTCTGGCGGATCACACGGGTGGACCCGCCGCGCCGTTGCAGGCCCGACGCCTTCATTTCCGCATAAAGCCCGTCATTCAGCAGCCCGGAGCGGAGATAGCGCGCGATCAGCGCCTCGACCCATTCCCGCCCCTCCTGTGGATCGGTGCCATGCGCCTTGGCGGAGGCATCGACACGGCGCAGCAGCAGCCGGCGCAGATTGGCCGACGAACTGGCGAACCGTTCCAGATAATGCAGGGCCGCCCGGTCCAGATAGGCAGGATTCACCCGCTTTGCCACCTTGCGCCCGTTTCCCGCCCGTCCCGTGTCGTCCGTCACTGCCAATCCCCTGTCCTCGCGCCATCATTGCCGCCGACCGGATGCCCGTATAGTGTCGGGCACCAACTTTTCCGCTGCCCCGGATAGATCCCACCATCATGTCGCAACCGACCCTCCCCATGCCCCGCGCCGTCGGCGCCGTCAACTGGATCGGGCTTGCCACCCTGATCCGCAAGGAAGTCCACCGGTTCCTGAAGGTCTGGGTCCAGACCATCGCGGCCCCCGTCGTCACCACGCTGCTGTTCTACGCGGTCTTCGCCCTGGCGCTGGGCGGGGTGGTGCGGATGGTGGGGGATGTGCCCTTCCTGTTGTTTCTGGCGCCCGGCCTGATCATGATGGCCATCGCCCAGAACGCCTTTGCCAATTCCTCCTCCTCGGTGCTGGTGGCCAAGGTGCAGGGGAATATCGTCGATGTGCTGATGCCGCCCATTTCCGCGCTGGAACTGACGGCGGCCTATGTCATTGGCGGCGTGGTGCGCGGGGCCATTGTCGGGCTGGTCACGGCGCTGGCCATCGCGCTTTTTATCCCGCTTCAGCTGCATTCCATCGGTTTCATCCTGTTCCACGGGGTGGCGGCGGCCTCGCTTCTGGCGCTGCTGGGCCTGATCGGCGGCATCTGGGCCGATAAGTTCGACCATATGGCCGTCGTCACGAACTTCATCGTGACGCCGCTCTCCTTCCTGTCCGGCACTTTCTATTCCATCGACAGCGTGCCGCCCGCCTTCCGCTTCATCGCGCATCTGAACCCGTTCTTCTATTTCATCGATGGTTTCCGCTATGGCTTCATCGGCCAGACCGATGGGACGCTGGGCACAGGCATCCTGGTGATGCTGGGCATCAACCTGATCCTGGGCTTCGTCGCCTGGCGGATGATCAACAAGGGTTACAAGCTGAAAGCGTGACGAAACGCGTTAGCTTGTAGGGGAGTGCAGTTCATGACCATGGAACAGACGCGCGGCCCCGCCGGCGCCTTCAATCCCGCAATCGCGCGGCAGGTGCCGGCCTTCCATTGGCTGGCTTTCCTGACGCTGTGCCGGCGCGAGCTGCGGCGCATGGTGAAGATGGCGGCGGCCTTCCTGATCGCACCGGCCCTGATGGCGGGCATCTATTTCGTCTGTTTCCTGTTCGGGCTGGGGCCGCAGCGGGGCACGCCGGAAGGTGATGCGGTGCTGTCCTATCTGGTGCCGGGCCTAATCATGCTGTCGGTGCTGCTGCGCTCTGCGGAGAATGGCGGCTTCATGCTGCTCTACAGCAAGATCGAAGGCCATATCATCGATGAGCTGATGGCCCCCATCGGCGCGCGGGAGGCGATCCCCGCCTATCTTCTGGCAGGTGTTGTGGCCGGCATGGGCAGTGGCATCGTGGTCTGGATCGCGTCGCTGTTCTTCTGGCCGCTGCCGGTGGCGAACCCGCTCTCCGCCTTGGGCTTCGCGCTGGCCGGATCGCTGTTCATGGCCCTGTGCGGTCTGTTGTGTGGCATGGCCAGCACCAAATGGGACCATATCTCCGCTTACTTCACGTTCCTGTTCACCCCACTCTCCTTCCTGTCGGGCCTGTTCGCCCCGGTCGAGTCGATGCCGGAAACCCTGGCCATGATCGTTCGGCTGAACCCGATCTTCCACGCGATGGAGGGGTTCCGCCACGGCATCCTGGGCGGGGCGATGCCCTGGGGCTCGGCCCTGTTCCTGCTGGTTTCCATCACCCTGCTCTATGCGCTGGCCGCACGGCTTTATTCGGTGGGATGGCGGATGAAGAGTTAAGCGTTCGTAACAATGCGTTATCATCGGTTACCAAGGCCGGATATTTGTAAACCCCCTGCAAATGCGGCGGACAGGGGGGCCGGGCAGCCGCATTATCCAAGGTGAGATACGGGAACCGATGAAGTACAGGAACCGACCCATGGATGGCGCCCTTTCCAGCACCCCGCCCAGCAGCCTTTCCGGCCGCCCGCGCCTGACCCCCGGCGTGCCCGCCGGTGGCATTGCCGCCATCATCATCGCACTGGGCGTCATCGGCTGGGGCCTGGCCGCCGGCGATGATGGCGGGCATGGCGGCCACGGTGTGCATTTCAACATCGACATCCCCGACGCGCCCGAACCCCCTGAGCCGCCGGAACCGCCGGAACCTCCTGAGGCACCGGATGTGCATGTGAATGTCGATGTGAACCCGCAGATGGTGGAACGCGCCGTGCGCGACGCCATGCGCGGCGTTGATGTTGATGCGACCCGGATGCAGGCGCTGCGCGACGCGCAGGCAGGGCTGGCTGACGCCCAGCGGGAGCTGGCCGCCGCCCGCGAACAGTTGCAGCGTGAAGGCAAGGATGTGCCGGCCATCGCCGAGGGTGCGCTGCGCGTGGCCGAACTGGGTGTGGCCGCCGCCGCCGGTGCCGCCAAGGGTGCGCAGGCCCAGGTGCGCGACGGCGATGGCAGCATCATGCAGTCCTTTGACGCGCCCAAGGGCGTGCAGTTGATCAATATCGGCGGCGACGTCACCATCGAACGCTCGTCGCGGGCCGAAAAGGTGCGGGTGGAAATCGACAAGGGCGCCAGCAATATGGATCTGGACGTCAAGGATGGCGTGCTGACCGTCCGGGGCCGCAACGATCCCCATATCGGCCGCACCGATATGCGCCTGACCATCCCGGCTGATACCGACTTGACAGTGGCCGGGCTGGCCGGTGACCTGTCCATTGGCGGTCGCTCCGATGCCAAACTGTCGGTGCAGCTGCTGCGCGGCGACATCTCCGCCGAACGTGTGGGCGCGCTGTCGGTCGATATCCTGGAATCGGGTTCCGTCTCTGTCGAACGTGTCGAAGGCCCCCTGAATTTCCGGGTCCAGGGGTCGGGCGAATTGTCGGTGGAGCGGGCGGAGACGGCCAAGCTGGACATTAACGGCCATGCCAATGTCTCGCTGGGCCGCGTTGAAAACGGTCTGGCCCTGTCCATCGCCGGCCATTCCGACATGGATATCGGTCGCGTCAACGGCCCTGTCCGTGTCGATTTCCCCGGTGCCGGCCGCGTCAGCATCGGCGAGGGCGAGGCAGAGCTGGAAGCCCGCATCACCGGTGCCGGCACGCTGGAATTCAACGGCACCGCCATCAACCCGATGGTCATCGCGTCGGGTGCCGGCAATGTCCATATCGCCCGGCATGAGGGCAAGGCCAATGTCCGCAATACCGGCGTCGGCAATACCTATGTCGGTGACTGAGGCATGAGGTGATGATCAGAGGCCGCAGGCCCGGCGGCGACTGCCGCCGCGCCGCACGTGCGGCGTAAGCCAAGCCAACGGATGTTGGCACCGGCGATTGAGGAACACATGATTAAGCGTCCCCCGCCGAAAGCGCCCGCCGTGACCAGCGCCCCGCAGGCCGGGGAATTGGACGGGCGCATCCGGCAGGGGGAGATTGAACGGCTGCGCCGTCAGGCCACCGACCGGGGCTTCAAGGAACAGGTACAGCGCGCCGCCAAGGCCAAGGGCGAAGACCCCTATCAGCTCCTGGCGGACGCCATCCGCAAGATGCTGCGGGGGGAATAGGTCAGGGTGAGGCCTCTGCCTTGCCCTGACCTGCTCCCCCTCACTTCATCCCGCTGGCCGCATTCTCGATGGCCAGAATATGGTCCAGGCCCGGCAGAATCTCCGACCGGATGAATTCCACGCGCTTGTTGGGTCCCGCCCCACCCTGCGGGAACCGGGCCTTCCACAGCGCCATCTTCACGGCCAGACCGCACAGCACGCCGCCGATGGTGACATGGTGGCTTTCGATCTGGTGGCGCACCGACCGGAAACTGTCGGCGCTGATATCGTTCCAGAAATCCTTGGACCGTCGGTCAAACGCCTCGAAACGGCCCGTGATGGAGGTGGTGATGGAGGTCAGTTTCGACTGCACATCCGACAGCATCTTCATGATGTTGCGGTCGCGCGCGATCAGTTCCGATGCCTTGGGCTCCATGGCCCATTTCAGGAACTTCTGCACCTCCGGCACGATGCCATCCAGGCAGGATCGGAAATAGGCCAGCGACAGGAACACGTCGCCGTAATCCTCCAGGAAGTCCGGGATCTCGTTCAGCTTCACCTTCAGCTTTTCCGACAGCAGGCGCAGATTGGCCAGCGCCTCCTCCCGGTCGGGATTTGCCAGCATGGCCAGAATATCTGAGACATCGGTGATCTGCCGTTCCTCGCTGCCATAAACCTGTTGCAGCAGGGGTCGGGTGAAATCCTTCATATAGCCAGTCAGTTCGGCACGTTTGCTGTCCGACAGCTGCAAGGCCTTGGCATCGTTCACCGCGATACCGACGCGGCGTAGTTCCTTGCGCAGCGTATAGACGTCGAAACTGTTGATGCGGACCAGCTTGCTGATCTGCACCATATCGACGCGCAGGCTCTTGGTATGGCTGGGAAACAGGCTGGCCAAGTGATCGGGGCTGATCTGACCGCTGCCCGTTGACCGGTCCTGGAAGATTTCCACCACGGTTTCCAGACGCGCATTCTTGATCAGCTTGGCCCGGCGCAGGCCCGGCGTTTCCAATGGCAGCATGGCCATGGGCAGGATATGCAGCGCATCGCGCGACGCATCATCAAACTGGATGACCTCGGCTTCCCCATCGGGCGCTTCGGTCTGGGCGGTATCGGCCATATCGGTTCCCGGGGCCTGGATGGCCGGAGGTTTTGTTAGCGGCAACCTAGCACGCATCGCCGTGTATGCAAGGCGTTCCCTTGTCGCGGGCGTGGCATGGCGCTTGGTTCAGCAAAGGTTGGGTGCTATTTAGCCGGGGTGCGGAGCCGTGGGCAAATGTCCATCGGGATATCCGGGACGGAACGGGACAAAGCGGGAAGGTGCGGCGTGGGTGACTATTACCTTTGGATCAAGGCCCTGCATGTCATCAGCATCATCGCCTGGATGGCGGGCATGCTCTATCTGCCCCGCCTGTTCGTCTATCATTGCGATGCCGAACGCGGGTCTGTGCAGTCAGAAACCTTCAAGGTGATGGAACGCCGTCTGCTGAAGGCCATCATCAACCCGGCCATGGGCGGGGCCTGGATTTTCGGCGTCGCCATGATCGCCCTGAACCCCGACATGCTGAAGGGTCAGGGCTGGCTGCATGCCAAACTGACCCTGGTGCTGCTGATGTCGGGAATGCATGGCGTACTGGTCAAGCATGTGCGCCTGTTCGCCAATGACGCCAATGCCAAGCCCGCGCGCTATTTCCGTATCATGAATGAGGTGCCGACCGTCCTGATGATCGGCATCGTCATCCTGGTGATCGTCAAGCCGTTCTGATCCTGTCTTGTTCAGATGAAGCCGCCCGTCAATTCACCGCCATCAGGCCCCGGAACAGGGAGGTGGCGTCGGTGCCGTTCAGGGTGACTTGACCGGTGGGCGTGATGGTCAGGGCGTATTGGTGGGTGGTGCCGTCGGGCCCGGGTTCGGGGCGGCCCAGGCCCTGCAGGGCGTAGAGGCCGATGGACAGGGCTGCCCCATTGGCACCCATCGACTGGTTGATGCCGGTGATAATCCTGTCCACGCCGCGCAGCGACAGGGTGGCGTTGCCCGTCACGCCGCTGGCATTACCGGGGCCGAAGCGAAAATCGCCCTGGCCCAGGATCGTGGAATTGGGGTTCGACAGGCTGAGCTTGGACAGTTTGATCGTACTGCCCGCCGCCGCCAGGGCAGGGGTCCAGCCATCGGCGGGTTTGGCCCCGGTCAGCAAGGCCCTGGGCAGGGCGGTGCCGGTCAGGTTGATGGCGGCGCGCATGGGCAGCAGGTCAGGGGAAAGGCGGGGGCCCATATGGTTCAACCCCTCATGCGTCCAGTCCAGGGCCAGGGCGGCCTTGGCCGATGACAGGCCGGACAGGGTCAGCTTGCCCTTGGCCCTCTCCAGCGCGCTGCGCGTACCATCGTCCCGCACTTGTCGAAAGCCCGTGATATCGGCGGAGAGGTCGGCGGTGCGGGCGATACGGTCCAGGTGGGCGCGGTCACCGCTGGCCAGCAAATCGCCCATGCGGCGCATGTCCAGACCATCGGCCCCGCCATCCAGGCGCAGACGCTGTACCGACAGCCGGTCAATGCCCATCGGGTCCTTCAGCGACAAAGCATCCAGCGCCAGAGAGACACGTCCGCTCCACACCCCGTCCTTCATGGATTTTGGTGTCAGGATCAGGCGCAGGGCAGACAGGCTGCCGGTGCCGGCCCCCAAGGCGGGTTTGAAGCTGGCGTTGGCGATATCGAGATCGGCGGAGAGCAGGGAGCGGCCATCGCCGCTGATCGCCATTGTCAGGCTCTGCCGGGCCAGCGCGATATCACCCAGGCGGAAGCCATTGCCGCCATAGAGCGTCAGGCCCTGCGGCAGACGTAGTTTCAACTGCCAGGACCCGTCGGGCCGGGGGGTGGCGTCGCCCTCCACCAGCGGGGCCTCCACCATCCAGCCATCATTGCTGGCCAGGCGCAGGTTGGGGATGCGCAAATGATAAAGGCCGGCCTTTTCCGTCACGGCCACATCAGGCACGCGTTCGACATAGAGCCGGTCGCGGCTGCCGGCCGACTCGCCCAGGCGGCGGGTCAGCATGTCCTTCAGGGATGCTGCCTGTTCCGGGCTGGCGCCGGCGGGGGCGGCAAGCGTGAAGACCAGGGCGGCGAGGAGGAGAAGCGCTTTCTTCATGTCTGATGATCTGACCCGCGCAGATGGCTTTTCCATGGCCGGGCTTGCATTATCACAGGCGTCCGCCCATGGATAAGCACCATGAGCGCAAATCCTTCCCATCCGGCGGGGCTGGCGACGGCCACGGGTGGCCGGGTGCTGGCGGTGCTGGGCCCCACCAATACCGGCAAGACCTATCTGGCCATGGAGCGCATGGGGGCCCATGCCACCGGCATGATCGGCTTTCCGCTGCGTCTGCTGGCGCGCGAGAACTATGACAAGCTGGTGCGGATGAAGGGGGCCAATCACGTGGCCCTGGTGACGGGGGAGGAGAAGATCATCCCGCCGGCCCCGCGCTATTGGGTCTGTACGGTGGAAAGCATGCCGCTGGAACGCCAAGTGGCGTTCCTGTGTGTGGATGAAATCCAGCTTTGTGCCGACGCCGAACGCGGGCACATCTTCACCGACCGGCTGCTGCATGCGCGGGGCGGGGAGGAGACGATGTTTTTAGGGTCGGACATGATCCGGCCCCTGATCCAGAAGCTGATCCCCAAGGTGGAGATCATCACCCGCCCGCGCTTTTCCAAACTGAGTTTCGGGGGGCACAAGAAGCTGACCAAGCTGCCGCCGCGCAGTGCCGTCACGGCCTTTTCGGTGACAGAGGTTTATCAGCTGGCGGAGATGGTGCGGCGGTCGCGCGGGGGGACGGCGGTGGTGATGGGGGCGCTCAGCCCCCGCACCCGCAATGCCCAGGTGGCCATGTATCAGGCGGGCGATGTCGATTATCTGGTGGCCACCGACGCCATCGGCATGGGCCTGAACATGGATGTGGACCATGTCTGGTTCGCGCGCATGAACAAGTTCGACGGGCAGCGTCCCCGCCGCCTGACGGCACCGGAAGTGGCGCAGATCGGCGGGCGGGCGGGTCGGCACCAGACGGACGGCACCTTTGGCACCACCTGGGACTGTTCCCCCCTGGATGACGATATCGTGCAGGCGGTGGAGAACCATGAGTTCCCGCCTTTGCAGCAACTGAGCTGGCGTAACAGTGAACTGGATACGCGGTCGGTGGACGGGCTGCTGCGCAGCCTGGAAGCGCCGTCGCCCTCCCCCCTGCTGATCCGCGCGCGGCCCGCCGATGATGTGGAGGCGCTGAAGGCCCTGGCCGGCGACGCAGAGGTGATAGGCCTGACGCGCCGTCCGCGCGGGGTTAAGATGCTGTGGGAGGTCTGTCAGGTCCCGGATTTCCGCAAGACCATGACGGATGCGCATACAAGGCTGCTGGGTCAGTTGTACCGTCACCTGATGGCACCCGGCGGGCGGCTGCCCACCGACTTTGTGGCGGGACAGGTGCAGCGGCTGGACAATCTGAATGGGGACATCGACACGCTGGTGTCGCGCATCGCCCATATCCGTACCTGGACCTATATCAGCCATCGCGCCGACTGGGTCACCGATCCCAAGCACTGGCAGGGGCTGACGCGCGGGATTGAGGATCGGCTGTCGGACGCGCTGCATGAAAGGCTGACGCAACGCTTTGTCGATAAGCGCTCGGCAGGGCTGGTGAAATCCTTGCGCACGGGGCGGGAGCTGTCGGGGTTCGTCACGGCGGATGGCACCGTGGTGGTGGAAGGCCATCCCGTCGGCGCGCTGCGGGGGCTTGGCTTTGAGATGCAGGCCGATGTGGGTGACGATGACGCCCCCACCCTGATGACCGCCGCGCGCCGGGCCCTGCGTGAGGAGATTGCGCGCCGGGTGGCGGCGTTGGAGGCGGCGGGGGATGAGGCCTTTGCCCTGGGTCCCGACGGAATGCTGCGCTGGGACGGGGTGGAGGTCGGGCGGCTGATGGCCGGTGAACGGCTGCTGTCGCCTGCTGTGCGGCTGCTGCGCGATGATTTGTTGGAAGGTGTGCAGCGGGAACGGGTAAGGGGGCGGCTGTTGGGCCTTGTTGCCGCACGGGTGCGTGCCGATCTGGCCCCGCTGGTCCGGCTGGAGGCGGCGGAGATCACGGGCGCGGCGCGCGGGGTGGTGTTCCAACTGTCGGAGGCCGCCGGGATATTGCCGCGTGAAGCGGTGGCGGGGCTGCTGACGGGGATTGATAAGCCGCAGCGGGTGGCGCTGGAACGGCTGGGCGTGCGGTTTGGGGTAGGGCAGATCTATCTGCCGGGCCTGATCAAACCGCGTGCCGCCGCGATGCTGGGCCTGCTCTGGGCGGTGAAACAGGGATTGGCGCTGCCGCCCGCCTTGCCGCCGCCGGGGCGGATTTCGGTGATGCGGGAGGGGATGGATGATGGCTTGCTGCGCGCCGCCGGCTACCTGCCGCTGGGGCCGCGCGCGGTGCGGGTGGATATGGCCGACCGGTTGATGCAGGTGATTGCCGACCGGTCGGGCGACGGGCGGTTGACCGACCTGTCGGGTCTGGCACCGCTGGCCGCCTGTTCCAATGCGGAGGTTCCCGCCATTCTGATGGCCCTGGGCTGGCGGTTGCGCAAGAAGCCGCCGGTGGCGGAGGGGCAGGAGCCGGCCCCCGACATCTGGGTCCGGCGCAGGCCGGAGGGGCCGGTGGCGAAGGCGGTGGAGGTGGTGCCTGTGGATGCCGATAATCCCTTTGCCGCCCTGGCGGGGCTGAAGGAAAAGATGCTGGCCGTGCCGGCCCCGGCGAAGGCCGGACGGCGGCGGCGACGCGGGGGCAAGGGGACAGGGCCATGATCGATCTGTTGGCCCTGCTGCGCGATGCCGAACAGCGGCTGACGGCGTTGGGTGTGGAAGAGGCGCGGCTGGACCTGCTCTATCTGGCCGAACGCGCCTTTGGCGTGCCGGTATCGCGCCTGCGCCGGCCCGCCGGCCTGACGGGCACGGCGGAGCAGGTCGCGGCCTTCAACGCGCTGGTGGAACGCCGCGCGGTGCGGGAGCCGGTGCAGCGCATCCTGGGCGATTGGGAATTCTGGGGCCTGACCCTGGCGCTGGGTCCACAAACCCTGATCCCAAGGCCCGATACAGAAACGCTGGTGGAAGCGGTGCTGAAAGCCTGTCCCGACCGGGGGCGGACCTGGCGGATTCTAGATCTCGGCACCGGGACCGGGGCCATCTTGCTGGCGCTGCTGTCGGAATATCCGGCGGCGTTTGGCGTGGGTGTCGATCTGTCGCCCGACGCCGCGATGGTGGCGCGGGGGAACGCGGTGTCGCTGGGCCTGTCAGCGCGGGCGGCGTTTGTGGCGGGGTCGTGGGTGGATGCGCTGACCGGGCCGTTCGATATCATCGTATCGAACCCACCCTATATTCCCGATGCCGACATTGCCGGGCTGGCGCCCGAGGTGGCGCGGTTTGAGCCATGGCGGGCGCTGGCCGGCGGGGTGGATGGGCTGGACCCCTATCGCCATCTGGTGCGGGTGCTGCCGCCGCTGCTGTCGCCCGGCGGGGTTGCCGGGTTCGAACATGGGGCCGATCAGGGGCCGGCGGTGGCCGGCCTGATGCGCGGGGCCGGATTTGCTGATGTGGTCACGCTGCGCGACCTGGGCGGGCGCGACCGCGTGGCCCTGGGGCGGGGGTCCGGCCACGATTGACGGCGGTGTCGGTGCCTCCCTATCCTCCCCCTCCCCAGACAGGCCGGCGGATAGGCACGGCGGATCGTGAAGGAGGGGGAGGAAATGTTCAGCCATGTCATTCTCGGTGCCAATGATATCGAGGCATCGAAGGCGTTCTATGATGCGACCCTGGCGGCGCTGGGCATAGCACCCGGCTATTACGATCCCAAGGGCCGCGTGTTTTATCGCACGCCCACGGGTGTTCTGGGCCTGACCAAGCCCATCAATGGCGAGCCGGCCACCTGTGCCAATGGCGGCACCATCGGGTTTGGTGCCAAGTCGCCCGAAGAGGTGGATGCCTGGCATGCCGCCGGCATCGCCAATGGCGGCACCCCCTGTGAGGACCCGCCGGGCGTGCGCATCATGGGCGAGATGAAGCTGTACCTGGCCTATCTGCGCGATCCGGCAGGCAACAAGCTGTGTGGTCTGCACCGCATGCCGGCCTGATCAGCAGGCAGCAGGTCAGGAATGCAGCAGGTGGAAGGTGAATTCGTCTTCCACCTGTTACGCTTCCGTAAAAAACCCTTGGAATGCAAGGCGAGTATCGCTAGGGTCCGCTTCGGACGGCAGCAGCGCGTGGGGCGCCTGCCGTGGCAAAGCCCTCGGACCGGGGCTTATGCGTCCCAGGGCAGGGCGATCAAACGCCGCCCGAACAGGTCAAGGCCGATAAAAACGGATAAGACGGGACGGCATGGTGTCCGGGGGCTTCGATAACCAGGGGCCGAGCATATAGCGAATGAGACAGGGACCCAATAATCAGCAGCGGCGGCGTGGCCGCGGTGGCAATGGCGGTGGCGGTAACGGCGGTGGCAATAATGGTGGCGGCGGTAATCGCCGTCAGAATATGCCGCTGCGTCACCAGAACTTTGACAGCAACGGCCCGGATGTGCGCATCCGTGGCAATGCCTTCCAGGTCTATGAAAAGTATCAGGCCCTGGCGCGCGACGCCCATGCCTCGGGCGACCGGGTGGCGGCGGAGAATTATCTCCAGCATGCCGAGCATTATTACCGCATCATCTGCCAGATCAACGAGCAGGAAGGCCGCGCCCGCCAGCATGTGCCGCGCTATGACGGCGATGAGGGTGAAGGCGGCGATGACGGTATGAGCGACGCCGATCCGGGCGAAAGCGACCAGCCGGCGGCGTGATAGAGACGGGGGCGGTACTTGGCCCCCGGTGCCGCTTCTGTCATCCTGGCGTCCCGTCACCTGAAGGGACGTATCGGGCATGGCGCAGACGCAGTCGGCCTTGGACCAGGCCGTCGAGGATTGGCTTTTATCGTTGGCAGGCCTGCTGACGGCACCGGAATCGGTGCTGTGGTGGCCGGGTCTGGCCATCGGCCTGATCGGGGCCGTCTGGTTCGGGCGTGATCGCGCCCTGTGGGGCCGGGCAGCCGATTACTGGCGCGAACTGCCCGTTGATGCCGGCTGTTTCATCGCCAATTCTGCCCTGCCGTTCCTGCTGTCGCCCTTGCTGTTCGCCCTGTCGGTGATCGCGGCCAAGGGGGCGGCGGCGTTTGTCGGGGCGCTGCTGGGTGTCGGTGCGATAGGGGCGCCGGAATGGCCGCTGCTGCTGCTGGCCGCCCTTGCCGCCTTCGTGGCCGGCGATTTCGCGCTCTACTGGACCCACAGGCTGTTCCATGCGGTGCCTTGGCTGTGGCAGAGCCATAAGCTGCACCATGCCCCACCCGTCCTGACCCCGCTGACCGCCTTCCGCTTCTGGCCGTGGGAGCAGGTGGTGCATCTGTCGGGCAATATGATCGGCCAGGGTCTGGGTCTGGGTCTGGTGGCTGGACTGGCAGGGGCAGAGGTGCCGGCCCTGACCGTGCTGGGCGTCAATATCTTCATGCTGGCCTGGGGCCTGGCCTTCGCGCATCTGCGGCACAGCCCCGTGCCCATGCCGTTTCCGCGCGCCCTGTCGGGATGGCTGATCTCCCCTCATATGCATCAGCTTCACCATTCCAGCGCGGACCAGCACCGCGACCGGAATTTCGGCACGGCACTGGCCCTCTGGGACCGGATGTTCGGGACCTATGCGCTGCCGGAAAAGGGGGAGCGGTTCCGGTTCGGGGTGGAGGGCTGATACCCCCTCGCATGCCCGCCCCGGCCTGGGTGCGCATTGACCCTTTCCGGGCTTTTCCCTAGGGTTGCCGCCTTGTTTTTCTTTCTTTGGTGACATGCGATGAGCAGCGAACAGGAACTGGCGCTTGGGGCGAAGGCTTGGCCGTTTGAGGAGGCGCGCAAGCTGGTGGCGCGTCTTGGCGGTAAAGCCCCGCCCAAAGGCTATGTCCTGTTCGAAACCGGCTATGGCCCGTCGGGCCTGCCGCATATCGGCACCTTTGGCGAGGTGGCGCGCACCACCATGGTGCGCCGGGCCTTTGAACGGCTGATGCCGGGCGTGCCCACGCGGCTGTTCGCCTTTTCCGACGATATGGATGGGCTGCGCAAGGTTCCCGACAATGTGCCCAACCGCGAGCTTCTGGCTCAGCATCTGGGCAAGCCGCTGACCAAGGTGCCCGACCCGTTCGGCAAGTTTGAGAGCTTCGGCCATCATAACAACGCGATGCTGCGGGATTTCCTGGATCGTTTCGGTTTCCAGTATGAATTCCAGTCGGCCACCGACTGGTACACGTCCGGTCGTTTCGATGCCGCACTGATGGCGGTTCTGCGCCATTATGATGAGGTGATGGCCGTGATGCTGCCCACGCTGGGCGCGGAACGTCAGGCGACATACAGCCCGTTCCTGCCCGTCAGCCCGTCGACGGGCCGGGTGCTGCAAGTGCCGCTGCTGGAACGCAATGTCGATGCCGGCACCATCGTCTATGAGGATGAGGACGGGAAGAAGGTTGAGACGCCCGTCACCGGCGGGGCCGTCAAGCTGCAATGGAAGCCCGACTGGGCTATGCGCTGGCTGGCGCTGGGTGTTGATTATGAAATGGCCGGCAAGGACCTGATCCCGTCAGTGGAGCTGGCCGGCAAGATCGTGAAGATCCTGGGCGGCACCCCGCCCGACGGCTTTAACTATGAGCTGTTCCTGGACGAGAAGGGGCAGAAGATTTCCAAGTCGAAGGGCAATGGCCTGACGATGGAAGAATGGCTGCGCTATGCCCCGCCGGAGAGTCTGGCGCTGTACATGTTCAACAAGCCGCGCGCAGCCAAGAAGCTGTATTTCGATGTGATCCCGCGCGCCGTCGATGAATATCTGACCTTTGTGGAGAAGTTCGACGCGCTGGAGCCGGCCCAAAAGCTGGAGAACCCCGTCCACCACATCCATAATGGCGTGGTCCCGAACGAGGTGAAGGGCACCGCCGGCCTGACCTTCGGCCTGCTGCTGAACCTCGCCGGGGCGGCCAATGCCGAAAGTGCCGATGTGATGTGGGGCTTCATCCGCCGCTATGCGCCGGGTGCCAGCCCGGAGACGGCACCCTTCCTGGACCAGCTGGTCGGTTACGCCGTCACCTATTACCAGGATTTCGTGAAGCCCACGAAACAGTACCGCGCACCGTCCGAGCAGGAGCGGGCGGCCATCACCGAACTGCGCGCCGTTCTGGCCGAGATCGCCACCGACACGCCGGCCGACCAGTTGCAGAATCAGGTGTTCGAGGTCGGCAAGAAGCACGGCTTCACCGAACTGCGCACCTGGTTCCAGGCGCTGTACGAGGTGCTGTTGGGCCAGACCACCGGCCCGCGCATGGGCAGCTTCATTGCGCTCTATGGCGTGAAGGAGACGGTGGCGATGATTGATGAGGCGATTGGAGTGTGATCGCTTCAAATGGAATCATTTGAAGCATGAATCACGCGATATATTAGAAGGCTAGGATCCGGCAGGTGTTTCGATGAACACCTGCCGGATCCTAGCCATTGACGGTGCTTTTTGCCTTTTCCGCGCGTCTCCGCAGGGCAGCGTAGGAGGAGCAGGACTAAACAACCCTGAAGCCTCCCCGATCAAGGCACCAGGAACTCGGTTGATTGGCTCCCAGCTTCCGGCTTTCGCCGGGGCAGCGGTGAAGCAGGGGCGTCGTCCTTATCCTGCCCGCACCTTGGCCACGAACTGCGCCACTTCACGATTGAGGGCAGCACTTTCGCCGACCAGATCATTGGCGGCGTTCAGCACGTCGCCCGCCATGCTGCCGGTTTCGGCGGCGGCGCGCGTCACTTCGCCGATAGTGGCGCTGACATTCTGGGTGCCGGTGGCGGCCTGGGCCACGGAATTGGCGATTTCGCGGGTAGCGGCACCCTGTTCCTCCACCGCGGCGGCGATGGTGGAGACGATGTCGCTGATCTTGTCGATGGTGCCACCCACGCCCCGGATGGCGTTTGCGGCATTGCCGGCGGCCGATTGCATGCTGGCGATCTGGCTGCCGATCTCCTCTGTCGCCTTGGCGGTTTGCGTGGCCAGGGCCTTCACCTCTGACGCCACCACGGCAAAGCCCTTACCGGCCTCGCCGGCGCGCGCCGCCTCGATGGTGGCGTTCAGCGCCAGAAGGTTGGTCTGGCTGGCAATATCGCCGATCAGGCGCACAATCTCCCCGATGCGCTGGGCGGCATCGACCAGACCGGTGACGGTGCTGTTCGACCGTTCAGCCTCGGCCACGGCGTCATGGGCGATGGACGCACTTTCGGCCACGCGGCGGGAGATTTCGCTGATGGAGGCCGTCAGCTGTTCGGCGGCGGCGGCCACCGTGTTCACATTTTCCGCCGCCTGTTCAGCGGCGCTGGCCACGGCTTCCGACTGCCGGTTGGTTTCATCAGCCACGCTGTTCAGGCCCTGGGCAGTGCCGCGCATGCGATCGGCGGCCCCGCCGACGGCGCTGACCACGGCGTTCATGCTGCTTTCGAAATCATCGGCCAGTTGGGTCATGGCCTGACGCTTCTGCGCCTCCACCCGTTCTTCCATGGCGGCCTGTTCATTGCGCATGGCTTCTGCCTCGCGCATGCCCTTCTGGAACACGGCGAGCGCGCGGGCCGTGGACCCGATCTCGTCCCGCCGGTCGCCACCCGACACTTTCACCGACAGGTCGCCATCGGCCAGTTTGGTCATGGTGGTGACGATGCGGCGCAGGGGGCGGGAAATGCCGACCATGCCCAGCGCAATGCCCAGGCCCAGCACGATGGCCGTGCCCGACAGGCCCACGACAAGGGTCACGGCCAGGGCGCGGTCGAACCGGCTCTGTGCCGCCGCTTTGCCAGCATCCAGCTTGGCCTGCACATCGCCCGTCGTCACCTCCAGCTTGTCCAGCACATCGGTCAGCTTGATATCGAACCGGTCGACCAGGATGGCGGCGGCCTGCGAACCCTTGCCGTCCAGCGCCAGCTTGCGCGCCTGCTCGACGATTTCCAGCATGCGGCGCGTATCCTCGCGGATGGCGTCAATATCGGCCTTGCGCTCCGGCAGGATCTTTTCCACCAGGTCAAGGTGGCCCGTCAGCTCATCCCGCTTCAGGGCGATCTCATCCTGCATGCTTTCCAGGATGAAGCTGTCGGTTTCCGCGACCATCGTGTAGCCCAGGCGGCCCAGGTCCGTCGCCGTTTCACGGGCCGACAGGATGGCCTTGGCCCGTTCGGACCGGTCCAGCATGGTCCGGTATTCGTCGCCCACCGCCTCCATCTGTGACAGGGCATAGAGCGACGTGCCGATGGTCAGCACGCCCATCAGCAACAGTGGCAGAACCAGCTTCCACACGATGGGAAGATTCTTGAGCGCACGCATGTTCCCTCCCGATACTTTTTTCGGCTTGCCCGCCCTGAACTGGCTTTGGGCGCCATTTTGTTTTCTTGCACTGTAGCTGTGTTTTGACAGTCTAGCCAAGGGGTCAACGGGCGGGAGATGGCGCTTTTCTTACGCTGACCAAGGGATGTGACAGAGATGTGGCGGTGTTTTGCTGTCGGAGACTTAGGGAAAGTGCAATGTGTATTTGAGTGGAATTTTATCTATGGTGATTATTTATTGCGCATGTCAAAGTGAAACCGGGGTGTGTTCAGGGTGAACTCCTACTGTGGTCAAGAAATTCCTCTCAACCCTGAAATGGAACCATGAAATTCCAGACCGGGAAGCCGGGTTTTACCCCACCTTCCGTATGCGTTACGTAAGCATGTCGTCTGCGTAAACCGATCCGTTTGACATGCGGACACGGCATAATAGGCATGAAAAAAGGGGCATCACCTGCGTGATGCCCCTTGCTGCTGTTGCAGGCGGATGGGATCAGCCGCGCAAGGATGCGCCCGTCGCCTTGGCAACGGCGGCCACGACTTTTGCGGCCACATCCTCGATCTCTTTGTCGGTCAGGGTCTTGTCGACCGGCTGCAAGGTGACAGACAGGGCCACCGACTTGAAACCGGGCTCCACGCCCTTGCCTTCATAGATGTCGAAGATGCTGACATCGCTGATCAGCGCCTTGTCAGCCCCCTTGGCGGCCTTCAGCAGCTTGTCGCTGTCGGTGCTGTTGGCCACCAGGAAGGCGAAGTCGCGGTCCACCGGCTGGAACGGCGACAGGACCAGCAGCGGCTTGGCGGTGCCAGCCTTCTTCTTGGGCGCCGGCACGGCATCCAGGAGCAGTTCGAATGCCACCACGGGGCCGGCGACGTCCAGCGCCTCCAGCAGGGCGGGGTGCAGTTCGCCAAAGCGGCCCAGCACCGTGGGACCCAGGCGCAGGACACCCGAACGGCCCGGATGGTACCAGCCGGGGGCGTCGCGCGTGACCTGCAGGTTCGCGACGGGGGCGCCGGCTGCTTCCAGGATGGCCATGGCGTCGCCCTTGGCGTCGAAGGCATCGACGGGGCGCTCACCCTTGGACCAGTTGCGCGGGACCGCAGCACCGGCGCGCACGCCGGCCACCACCAGATCCTGGCCCTTCTCTGACCCGTCGCGGAAGGCGGGGCCAACCTCGAACAGGCCGACATCCTTGAAGCCCTTGGCGGCGTTGCGGCCGGCGGCGGGGACCAGGGTGCCCAGGATGGAGGGGCGCATGACGGCCAGATCGGCACTGATCGGGTTCACCAGCCGCAGCTCATCCTTGTCACCATCGAACAGGGCCGCGACCTTGGGGTCCACAAAGGACCAGGTCACCGATTCGAGCAGGCCACGTTCGGCGGCCGCGCGGCGGGCGTTGAAGCGGCGGCGCTGATCGGCGGTGAGCGCCGGGGCGGGGGTGCCCACCTCACGCGGCAGGGGCGTGGCCGGGATCTTGTCGAAGCCGGTGACGCGCAGCACCTCTTCCACCAGATCAGCCTCGCCCTCCACATCGCGGCGCCAGGACGGGACGTCGGCCACCAGAACGCCGTCGTCGCGGCGGGTGACGGTAAAGCCCAGGGCGGTCAGGATGCGGACCTGTTCATCCACGGGCACATCCACGCCACCCAGGGCCGCGACGCGGGCCGGGCGCAGGGTCAGGGTACGCTGCCAGGCGGGTTCCGCGCCGGTCAGGCTGATGCCACCGGCGGACCCACCGCACAGCTCCAGGATCATCGCGGTGGCAAGCTCCACCTTCTCCAGGATGTTGGCCGGGTCCACCCCGCGTTCGAACCGGTAGCGGGCATCGCTGTCCAATTGCAGGGCGCGGCCCGCTTCGGCAATGCGCACCGGCTCAAACGTCGCCACTTCCAGTACGACATCGGTGGTGTCGGCGGTCACACCCGTCGTCTCCCCACCCATGACGCCGGCCATGGAGATCATGTGCGCATCATCATAGATGCCGATCAGGCCGGCGGGGGTGGCATATTCCTTGCCGTTCAGGGCCAGCAGCTTGTCGCCTTCTGCGGTCGGCTTCAGCGTGATGCCGCCGGACAGCTTGGCCGCGTCGAACACATGCAGCGGGCGGCACAGGTCCAGGCTGAAATAGTTCGTGATATCGACCAGGGCGCTGATCGGGCGCAGGCCGACGGCCAGCAGACGGTCGGCCAGCCATTTCGGGCTGGGGCCGTTCTTCACGCCCCGGATCAGGCGGAAGGCGATCTGCGGGCAGCCGGGATGGCCTAGCGTCACCTTCAGCGGGTTATCGAAAGCGGGGGCGACGGGCGTGGCGGCCAGCGGCTTCAGCGTGCCCAGACCGGCTGCGGCCAGGTCACGTGCGACACCGCGCGCACCGGCACAGTCAACACGGTCGGGCGTTAGGGCAATCTCGATCACCGGGTCGGACAGGCCCCGCCAATCGGCGAAGGAACCGCCCAGGGGCGCATCCTCTGGCAATTCAATGATGCCATTATGTTCGTCGGACAGCAGCAGCTCCCGCTCCGAACACATCATGC
Organism: Niveispirillum sp. CC-CTL257; assembly: GCF_059489915.1. Taxonomy (NCBI): domain Bacteria; kingdom Pseudomonadati; phylum Pseudomonadota; class Alphaproteobacteria; order Rhodospirillales; family Azospirillaceae; genus Niveispirillum; species Niveispirillum sp. CC-CTL257. The sequence goes on along the minus strand of NZ_JCAJXE010000001.1, from coordinate 2,839,091 downwards.
CCCGGCTTTCGACACCCCGGATGGTGCCGATGGACAGGGTGTCGCCCGAGACAGGGATCACGGTGCCGGGGGCGGCGAAGACCACCTTGATGCCGGCCCGCGCATTGGGTGCGCCGCAGACCACCTGCACCGGCTCCCCCGCCCCGGTATCGACCATGCACAGGCGCAGCTTGTCGGCATTCGGGTGCTTTTCCGCCGACACGACATGGGCGATGCGGAAGGCGGCCAGGGCGGCCCCCCGATCCTCAACCCCCTCCACCTCCAGCCCAAGGGCTGTCAGCGCGTCGGTGATCTGGTCCAGCGTGGCATCAGTGTCGAGATGCGTCTTCAGCCAGGAAAGGGTGAACTTCATTTAAACGTCCTCGGTATCCGGTCGTGGCTGATTAGCGGGAAAGGCCCTGGGCCAGATTAGGCTGATCCAGCGGTACGAAGCCGTAATGGCGCAGCCAGCGCAGGTCGGCATCGAAGAAGGAGCGCAGGTCGGGGATGCCATATTTCAGCATGGCCACGCGCTCAATCCCCATCCCGAAGGCAAAGCCCTGATACTTGCTGCTGTCGATGCCGCAATTCTCCAGCACCTTGGGATGCACCATGCCGGAGCCCATGATTTCCAGCCAGTCGCCATGATTGCCCAGCTTCAGCTCCCCGCCCTTGCGCGAACAGCCGATATCCACCTCTGCCGATGGTTCGGTGAAGGGGAAGAAGCTGGGGCGGAAGCGGATGGGCAGATCGTCGATCTGGAAGAAGGCGCGGCAGAATTCCAGGATGCAGCCCTTGAGATGGCCCATATGGATATCCTCGCCGATCACCAGACCTTCGATCTGATGGAAGACGGGCGTGTGGGTCTGGTCATAGTCCGACCGATAGGTACGGCCAGGGGCAATGATGCGGATCGGCGGCTTGTTCTTCAGCATGGTGCGGATCTGCACCGGGCTGGTATGGGTGCGCAGGACGCGCGCCGCCCCTTCCGCTGAGGGCCGCAGATAGAAGGTGTCGTGCATCTGCCGGGCGGGATGTTCCGGCGGGATGTTGAGTGCGGTGAAATTGTTGAAGTCGGTTTCGATATCCGGGCCTTCGGCGACAGTGAAGCCCATGGCGGCGAAGATCGCCACCATCTCATCCACCGTCTGGCTGATCGGATGGATGCGGCCCTGGACCTCAGGCCGGGGTGCCAGGGTGACGTCAATGCGCTCGGCGGACAGGCGGCGTTCCAGCTCGATACCCTTCAACTCGCCCCGGCGGCCCTCAATCGCGGCCTCCACGGCGGTCTTCACGGCGTTCAGCGCCGCGCCCCGGGCCTTGCGCTCCTCGGGCGTCAGGGACCGCATGTCGCCCATCAGGGAAGTGATGCTGCCCTTCTTGCCCAGGACGGCAACCCGCACCTCTTCCAGGGCGGCACTGTCATTGGCAGAGGCGATGGTGGCCAGGGTTTCGGCCTTGAGCGTATCGAGCGTGTCCATGAGGGGTCCGGATCAGGAAAGGGTGGGGGCGGAAGCGCCCGGTTGAAATTCGGTCAAGGGGGTGACGAGGTTGGCCCAGGGCGGCGGCAGATCAAGATTGCGGATCTTGGCTACCAGCCGCTTGTCCGCTGTCACAAATCGCGCACCCTGCTGGCGGGCCAGCGCCACATAAACCAGATCATAGGCCGGATGTTGCAGATTCCCGGCCATGGCCAGGGCCTCTGACACCAAATCCCGGCTGGGAACAGTGATCGGGCTCAGGGATAAGACAATCTGTAACGCGCGTGATGCCTCTGCCGCTGTCATCTCCCCGCGTATGACACGCATGGTCAACAGGTTGGCGATTTCGGCAAAGGCTAGGTCCGGAACCAGCAATTCATGATCCAGCAGCGCCCGCGCCTCAGCCGACATTGGCTCCGGCAGGACCCATTTTGCAATCACGCTGGCGTCAACGACAAACCTCATCGTTCATCCCGCATCTGGCGCAGGAGGTCCTCTGACGGGGTCATGATACGACCCGCAAGGCTTTGGCGGAACATATCCATGCGGGCCAACAATGCTGTCCGATCCGTCGGGCCGGGCTGTACCATTTCGGTCAACACCGCCGCCACTTCTTCCTCAACCGTGCGGCCAGACCGCAGGGCGCGGTCTTCCAAGCCCTTGATCAAGGCTTCATCGTCGATGCGGATGGTCAGCGAACCCATGGCGTCCTCCGGTCCCAGTATGGTCCCGATGATAGCACAGATGGCGGCGACAATATTGGCCGCTCACAAGCAAAAGGGGGAGCGGGCCCGCTGGGCCTGCTCCCCCTTTCAACTTGCAACCGGTCTGAAATCCGTTACCGGAAATCAGGCGGCCTTGAGAGCAGCCTGGGCCTGATCGCACAGGCTCTTAAAGCTCTCCGGCTCGCGGGCGGCGATGTCGGACAGGACCTTACGGTCCAGTTCGATACCAGCGCGCTTCAGGCCGTGGATCAGGGTGCTGTACTTCAGCCCGTGCAGGCGTGCACCGGCGTTGATACGCTGAATCCACAGGCCGCGGAAATCGCGCTTCTTGTTGCGACGGTCGCGATAGGCGTAACGAAGCGCCTTTTCGACCTTTTCAATCGCAACGCGATAGCACTTGGAACCGCGACCACGATAGCCCTTGGCGAGCTTCAGGATCTTCTTGTGACGGGCGTGAGTGGTGACGCCCCGCTTAACGCGTGCCATAGGTCAGTCCTCTCACTTAACCCGCAGGAAATTCTCAGCGATCTTCTCGCCGTCGGCCTTGAACATAACGAACGTACCACGTGCGTTACGCTTCATCTTCAGGGGGCGCTTGCTCATGCCGTGGCGCTTGCCAGCGGCCTGGGCCTTCACCTTGCCCGAAGCGGTGAACTTAAACCGCTTCTTGGCGCCCGAATGGTTCTTCAACTTGGGCATTTTCGGTCCTTCTTCACATGTGGACGGTGGGCATGCCCCGGGCTTCTCGCCCGGCCGCACCGTCCGATGGAGCGGGTGTGTATAGAGGAGGTGCCGAGACTTGGCAAGAAGCCTAGGTAAGCGGACTCCACATAGGCACCCGGCGAGTCTGTGGGCAGGCCAAATGATCTATCCCGTCATCCCGGCTTTCGCCGGGATGACGGGGGGGGGAGTGACCGACCTTTCCACTCAATCTTCAAACGGATCGCGCATCAGGATGGTGTCGTCGCGTTCGGGGCTGGTGGACAGCAAGGTCACCGGGGCCTCGATCAGTTCCTCAATCCGGCGCACATATTTGATGGCGGCGGCGGGAAGCTGGGCCCAGGAGCGGGCACCCTGGGTGCTTTCGCTCCAGCCTTCGAAGGTCTCATAGATCGGTTCCACCTGGGCCTGGGCCGTCTGGCCGGCGGGCAGGTGCTGGATCACTTCGCCATTCAGCTTGTAACCCGTGCAGACCTTCAACTCGTCAAACCCGTCCAGCACGTCCAGCTTGGTCAGCGCGATGCCGGTGATGCCACCGGTCTTGATGGCCTGACGCACCATCACGGCGTCGAACCAGCCGCAGCGGCGCTTACGGCCCGTGACGGTGCCAAACTCATGCCCGCGCTGGCCGATCTTGTCCCCGATCTCATCATGGAGTTCGGTGGGGAAGGGGCCGGAACCGACGCGCGTCGTATAGGCCTTGGTGATGCCCAGCACATAACCGACCGCACTCGGCCCCATGCCCGACCCGGCGGCGGCATTGCCGGCCACGGTGTTGGAGGAGGTGACAAACGGGTAGGTGCCGTGATCGACGTCCAGCATGGCGCCCTGTGCACCTTCGAACAGGATGCGCTTGCCCTGGCGGCGGGCCTCGTCCAGGCGCTTCCAGACAACGGCGCTGTAGGGCAGCAGCTTGGGCGCCACCTCGCGCAACTGGGCCAGGACCTCGTCCTTGGCTAACTCCTCGGCGCCCAGGCCGCGCAGCAGGGCATTGTGGTGGAACAGCAACTGTTCGACCTTATGCTCCAGCACCGCCTCGTCAGCCAGATCGCAGACGCGGATGACGCGGCGGGCCACCTTGTCCTCATACGCCGGGCCGATGCCACGGCCCGTGGTACCGATCTTGTTGACGCCGCGCGCTTCCTCACGCGCCTTGTCGACCGCGCTGTGCAGCGGCAGGATCAGGGCGCAGTTTTCGGCCACCAGCAGGGTGTCGGGCGTGATTTCCACGCCCTTCTCCTGAATGGCGGCAATCTCCTTCAGCAGGGCCCAGGGATCGACGACGACGCCATTGCCGATCACCGACAGCTTGCCGGGGCGGACCACGCCGCTGGGCAGCAGCGACAGCTTATAGACCACGCCGTTGATCACCAGCGTATGGCCGGCGTTGTGACCGCCCTGGAAGCGGACCACGACATCGGCGCGGCTGGACAGCCAGTCGACGATCTTGCCCTTGCCTTCGTCGCCCCACTGGGACCCGACGACCGCCACATTGGCCATGATATTCCTCGCTTGCGTAAGACGTCAGGCGACATGGCCCTGCCGGACCCGCACCCTTCTCGGTTTCGGTCAGAATGGTCAGACGGGCGTCGGCCCGTCCGCCGTCAACAAATGTGAGCAGGAGAGGCGCCTGGCCTCCGCGATCAGATCGTCGGCGACATCCATGGCGGCAACCGTGTGCCAGCCCAGGGCGCGCAGGGCCTGCGCCTCGGCATAATCTGTACCTAGCGGCAGCAGAACCCGTTTGACCGGCGACGGGCCGGGCAGGGCGCGCAGGACGGTGTCGGTATAAAGTGTGAAGCCCGTGGCGGGTTCACCCACCGGATCGGCCCCGCCGGTGCGATACCGGCCACCACGCCCCAGTTCACCGCGCACACCGCGCGCAAAGATCGTGAAGCTGACGCCCGTCTGATATTCAAACCCGCGCATTTCCACGGGGTCGATGGTGACAGACAGGGTGGGGGCCGCCTGTTCGATCAGGCGGACAACATCGGTCAGTTCCTGGCGCGCCGCCTTGGCCACGTCGGGCAGGTCGATGGCGGCCAGCCGCTGCACCGCCGCCGGAGCGGGGCCGGAGGCGTTCAGGATCGACAGGAACAGCGGCGCATGCGGGCCGGCGGCATCGGCCAGGGCGGCGGCATCACGGTGATCCAATGCGGCGCGCAGGCGGGCATAATCATCGTCCGACAGGGACAGGGCGCGGGCCACAGCCGGCACCAGCGTCGGCACCGTCAGGTCGATGGAAATGCCCTTGGCCCCGACCGATGACAGCGCACTGGCCGCCAGCAGAATGATCTCGGCATCCGCTTCGGCCCGGTCGGGGCCGATCAGTTCCACGCCGACCTGCCCGAACTGCCGTTCCTGGCGCAGGCTGCTGCCCTTCACGCGCAAAACCTGACCGGCATAGGACAGGCGCAGGGGGCGCGGGGCCTTGCGCAGGCGGGTGGTGGCGATGCGGGCGACCTGCGGGGTCATGTCCGAGCGCACGCCCATCATCCGCTGCGACACGGGGTCCATGATGCGGAAAGTCTGGTTGGCAAGGCCGGCGGCGGAGCCGGACAACAGCCCCTCCTCAAACTCCACCAAGGGCGGTTTCACCCGCTCATAGCCGTGGCGATGAAATTCCTTCAGCAGACGGCCAACAACCTGCGCCTCATGCTCCGCATCCGGGGGAAGCAGGTCACGCAGTCCGGTGGGCAGCAGCGCCTTGGCCGCCAGGGCCTTGGGGGGCGTATCGGTCATGTCTTGAGCTTACCGATGGTGAGTGCCGTCAAGCGATGGGAGGAACCCCAACACCGGTAACCGGTCTTAGCCCAGGGGCCGGTTTCACGCAAATGCAAACACCCCGCTTATCGGCGCGGGCTGCCTTGCGTAGAGGCTCAGCCCTTCGCCGCCGCCTGGGCCAGCTGCAGCGGCAGGCTGTTTGTCGCCAGGACCGTCAGGATTTCCAGCACGACCAGACCGGCGGCCACGGCGGCGGGGCAGCCGATGGCGGTGCGGACGCTGAACCAGCTATAGACCAAGCTCCACAGAACCAGACCGATGCCGATGCCATTGGCGACGGGCAGCGTGGATTCCAGGGCGACCGCCAGGGCGGCGAGGCCGGCGGCGGTGCTGACCACGCTGCACCAAAGATAGGTGGAGACGAACAGGGGGAAACGGTCGCCGCGCCCCGTGCCGGCCAGGATCTGCGACACGGCCAGCATATAGCCCGTCATCTGCACTGCCGACACCGAGGCGGACAGCAGCAGATAGGTCGTAACCTCAACCCCGTCGGGCAGGGCCATCAGGTCCGACACGGCCTGGGCCAGCAGCAGCGGCACCAGCAGCACCAGGTTGCGCCAGGCCGCCGCCGGTGACGGATCGAAAAAGCCGATGCCGCGCCCATCAAGTGCGGCTAGCCGGATGGCCCCGACCAGGGGGATCATGCCGCCGCCTTGCCGAAGAAATCGGCCAGAACGCGGTCATAGATGGCAGCCAGGGTGCGGATATCGGCGACATCCACATGTTCATCGACCTTGTGCATGGTCTGGCCGACCAGCCCGAATTCCACCACGGGGCAGAAATTCTTGATGAAGCGGGCGTCGGACGTGCCGCCCGAGGTGGACAGTTCCGGCGTCTTGCCCGTCACGGCGGTGACAGCTCCGGCGACGGTGGCGACCAGGGCGCCGGGCGGGGTCAGGAACGCCTCTCCCGATACGGCCATTTTCAGATCCCAGGTGCCGCCCACTTCCTCCAGCACGTCACGGATATGGGCTTCCAGGCTTTTGGGCGTGTGCAGGTCGTTGAAGCGGATATTGAACTTGGCCGTGCCCTTGGCGGGGATGACGTTGCTGGCCGGGTTGCCGACATCGATGGTGGTGATGGCCAGGGTGCTGGGCTGGAAATGCGGCGTGCCTTCGTCCAGCGGGCTGTCGGCCAGCATGGACAGGGCCTTGGTCAGGCGGGGCAGGGGATTGTCGGCCAGATGCGGATAGGCGACATGCCCCTGCGCGCCATAGGCGGTCAGGGTGGCCGTCACCGACCCGCGCCGACCGATCTTCATCATGTCGCCCATGACGCGCGGGTTGGTGGGTTCGCCCACCAGACAGGCGTCGATCACCTCTCCGTTCGCCTGCATCCAGTCCAGCACCTTGCGCGTGCCATTGATGCTGGGTCCTTCCTCATCCCCTGTGATCAACAGGGAGATGGAGCCATCCGGCGCACCATTCCGGTCCAGAAATGATTTTACCGCCGAGATGAAGGCGGCAATCGCACCCTTCATATCGGACGTACCGCGACCGTAAAGTTTGCCGTTGATGATTTCGGCTGCGAAAGGATCAACGGTCCATGCCGCCGCATCACCGACTGGCACCACGTCTGTGTGCCCGGCGAAGCAGAAATTCGGGCTGCCGGTCCCCAATCGGGCATAGAGATTATCGACCGGGTCGGTTCCCGCCTCTTCAAACACCAGCCGCGTGCAGGTGAAGCCCATCTGTTCCAGCACCCGCTGCAACACACCCAGCGCGCCGGCATCGGCGGGCGTGACGCTGGGGCAACGGATCAGGTCCTGGGTCAGGGCGACGGGATCGATGGTCATGGGGTGGGACTCTGGCAGGAAAGATAGTTAGGTCTAGCAGAAAGCACCTCCCGTCATCCCGGCGAAAGCCGGGACCCAGGGGCCACAGGATCGAACCTTGACGCTTCGCAGACTGGCGGTGCGGGAAGGTCGGGCGCCTGGGTCCCGGCTTCCGCCGGGATGACGAAGGATCGTGACGATCAATAGCCCGCGGCGTGGCCGTCGACGCGCATTTCGGTGCCGGCGCGGTAGACGCCGTTCACATGGTCGCGGACGATGGCTTCATAGCTGCCATAGTGCAGGCCGGGCTTCACCTCCACCTTGTGACCGCGCTTCTTCAGCTCCTCGATCACGGCGGGCGACACGCCCTGTTCGACATAGACGATGCCCACACCGTCACCTTTCTCGCCGGTCGGTTCGGGGGAGCCTTCATGCTGCCAACGCGCGGCGTCGCCGGCTTCCTGCACATTCATGCCGAAATCGATCATGTTGACCAGGACTTGGGTATGACCTTGCGGCTGCATGCCGCCGCCCATGACGCCATAAGCGGCGAAGGGTTGGTTATCCTTGGTCACGAAGCCGGGGATGATGGTGTGGAAGGGGCGCTTGCCGGGTGCGTAGACGTTCGGGTGCTTGGGGTCCAGCGCGAACTGTTCGCCGCGATCCTGCAGCATGAAGCCCAGCCCGTCGGGCACCAGACCAGAGCCCATGCCGCGATAGTTGGACTGGATCAGCGCCACCATCAGACCATCCTTGTCGGCGGTGGACAGGAAGATGGTGTCATGGCTTTCCGGCATGATGCCGGTTTCGGGCGCGCCTGACTTCTTCATGTCGATCAGGGCGCGGCGCTTGGCGGCATATTCCTTGGAGATCAGGGTGCTGATGGGCAGCTTCACGAATTCCTGGTCGGCGTACCAGCGCGAGCGGTCGGCGAAGGCCAGCTTCTTGGCTTCCACCGAGACATGGATGAAGTCGGCGCTGTTATGGCCCATGGCCTTGAGATCATAGCCTTCCAGGATGTTCAGCATCTGGAGCGTGGCCAGACCCTGGCCGTTGGGCGGGATCTGCCAGATGTCGTAGCCGCGATAATTGGTGGAGATGGGCTCCACCCATTGCGCCTTGAAATCCGCGAAATCATCGTACCGCAGTGGGCCACCGATGCGCTTCATATAGGCGTCGATGGTCTTGGCGATGGGGCCCTTGTAATAGGCGTCGTGACCGCCCTTGGCGACGATGGACAGGGACTTGGCCAGATCGGGATTGCGGAACACCTGACCCGCCACCGGGGCCTTGCCGTCGATCAGATAGGTCCTGCGGGCATTGTCCAGTTCCTCGATCACCCCGCCCATCTGGTCGAAGCGGCGGAAATTGGCGGCCCAGCCCTTGGCGATGAAGGGCGACAGGGGGAAGCCGTCATTGGCATAGGCGATGGCGGGGGCCAGCACCTTGTCCAGGGGCAGCTTGCCGTATTTCTTGTGCAGCTCCACCCAGCCGGCGACAGCGCCGGGGACCGTGACGGAGAGGGACCCGTGCGACGGGATCATCTTGCCCGGTCCCAGACGCTTGACCAGATCGTCCAGTGTCTGTCCCTTGGGTGCCCGGCCCGACGCGTTCAGGCCGACGACCTTGTTTTGCTTGGGGTCCCAGATCAGGGCGAACAGGTCGCCGCCCATGCCGCTGCCCGTCGGTTCCACCAGACCCAGAGTGGCGTTGGCAGCGATAGCGGCGTCAACGGCACTGCCGCCCTGTTGCAGGATGGAAATGGCGACCTGGGTCGCCAGCGGCTGTGAGGTGGCGGCAGCACCATTCTTGGCTATAATCTCTGACCGGCCCGCAAAGTTCGCACCGACCAGACGGTCACCGCGACCGGCCTGCGCGCCGTCCACATAATCGGCGGCGACGGCGGTTTCCGTGATGATCGGCATGACGCTCAACGCCCCCAGCAGCAGCGCGGCCAGCCCGCGCCTGGTCTTCTGAACCATTGTCCGATTGCCTTCCTGTGCCTGGATTGCGGGCCTTCGCCCTGTTTCCTTGTCCGCCAGTTTCCCAGCGCCTTTGCTTGTACGTCCACCGCCCGTTGGCGGCAACCCTTGCGGCCGGCCTATGCCCCGTGCCAGCCTGCGCCAAATCCGTTTTTCGGGAGATGTGATCGTGCGGGTAATGGTCAATGGTGCGCCGCTTTATTTCGATGTCGAAGGCGCGGAACTGGTGCCCGATGGCGGGTCGTTGCGGAAAAAGCCGACCTTGCTGCTGCTGCATGGCGGGCCAGGGTTCGATCATGCCAGCTTCAAGCCGGCCTTCAGTGGCCTGTCGGCGGATGCGCAGGTGATTTATCTGGATCATCGTGGCCAGGGGCGCAGCGGCGGCAGCAATCCCGCCACCTGGACGCTGGCGCAATGGGCCGATGATGTGAAGGGCTTCTGCGACGCGCTGGAGATTGAAAAGCCGTTCGTGCTGGGCAACAGTTTCGGCGGCTTTGTCGCCATGGAATATATGCGCCGCCATCCGGGCCATGCCGGCGGCGTCATCCTGTCCTCTACCGCCGCGCGCATGCAGCTGGACCTGATCGTCAAGGCCTTCGCCCGGCGCGGCGGGCCCGACATAGGCAAGGCGGCGGATGATTTCTGGTCCGACATCACGGCGGACAAGGTCCTGCCCTATGCCGCCCAGGTCATGCCCTATTACACGGTGAAGGCCCCCATGGATGGGCCGGGCCGCGCACGGTCTATCGTCAAGGCCGAGGTTCTGGAACATTTCTCCGGCAAGGGCGGGGAGATGTGGCGCATGGATTTCCGTGACAGCCTGCCCCGCGTCACCGACCCGGTGATGGTGCTGTGCGGGGATCAGGACCCGATCACGCCGTGGGAATGTTCGGAGGAGATCATCAGCCTGCTGCCCCAGGCGACCAGCCGCCTGCACCGGTTCCCGCATTGCGGGCATGGGACCTTCCGCGATGATCCCGACGGCACCTTTCCCCTGATCCGACAGTTCATGGGGGTGGGCCGCAAGGAAGAGGCCGGGCAGGGGAACCCCATAAACGCCCCGGTGTGAGGGGCGTCACTGCGGCGTGGGTGACGGAGGTTCATTTCCGTTAACCAAAGTTGAACAACGCTCACGTCCTATCATGCCACGCACCCGTACCCTTTTCCTGTCGCTGCTGGCCGGCCTGGCCCTGTCCGGGCCGGTGCGGGCGGAGATTACCGGGCCGACGGCGGGGGCGGAGACGGGCACCCTGACCCTGATCCTGGAGAACGACCTGTTCTATAACTTGGATCGCCATTACACGAACGGGGTGCAGGCGGTCTGGACCACGGCGCGGGACGAGGTGCCGGACTGGACCCGCCGCTGGGCACGCTGGGTGCCTTTCTTTGCCCAGGATGGGCATGTGCGTGCCGTGTTCGCGGCGGGTCAGAATATGTACACGCCCAGCGACATTGAAACCCGCAACCCGCCGGCCAATGAACGGCCCTATGCAGGCTGGCTGCACGGGTCCGCCGGGTTGATCAACGAAACGAACCGGCGGATGGACCAGCTGCAGCTGACGCTGGGCGTGGTGGGGCCGGCATCGCTGGCCGAACCGGCGCAGAAGATCGTCCACCGCCTGACCGATGCGCCCAAGCCCATGGGGTGGGATACGCAGCTACATAATGAACCGGGTGTGGTGATCACCTATCAGCGCAGCTGGCGCTATGATCTGCTGGAAAGTACCGGTTTCGGCATCGACATCATGCCCCATGTCGGCGGGGCAGTGGGCAATGTCTCCACCTATGCCGATGCCGGCTTCATGCTGCGCGCCGGATGGCAATTGCCCGCCGATTTCGGGCCCGCCCGCATTCAGCCCTCCCTGCCCGGCAGCGGCTTCTTTGAACCCGATGCCCGCCATCCTGTCGGGTTCTATGGGTTCCTGGGCTTCTCCGGCCGCGCGGTGGCCCGCAATATCTTCCTGGATGGCAACAGCTTCCGCGACAGCCGGTCGGTGGATCGCAAGGTCTGGGTCGCCGATGTGCAGGCGGGTGTGGCGATCAATGTCTATGATGCCCGCATCACCTATACCCATGTCTTCCGAACCCGCGAATTCAGCGGGCAGAAGGAAGGCGATGAATATGGGGCCGTGGCCGTGACTTGGCAGTTTTGAGGGTCCATCCGCAATATCCCCTATCGCGGGAAATTACATAGACTTGCATCCGAATTTCAGCTGAATATGAAAACGGCGGACCGCAATCCCGCAGCCCGCCGTCTATGGAGGTACGACATGCGTAAACTGTCGTGTCTCCTGGTGCTCCGTATCCCCATCTGGCGGCGGCGTGTTCTGCACGTCACCATCATGCTGGGGTAAGGACCTAGGAGAGGGCTGGGTGGAGGTAGGAACTCCACTCAGCCTTCCTCTTCAATATAGTTTAAACCCGCGCACAAGTCTATCGGTACGAGAGTATTTGTGCAGGTCAGCCCAGGCCCTTCTGGCCCATGTCCAGGAACTTCTGGCGGCGGTTCTGGCGCAGGGTGGCACCGTCCTGACCGCGCAGACCTTCCAGCGCGTCTTCAATGGCATTGCCCAAGGCGCTGATCGTTTCTTCCCGCCGGCGATGGGCACCGCCGATGGGCTCCATCACGACGCGGTCGATGACGGCCAGTTCCTTCAGATCCTGTGCCGTCAGGCGCAGGGCCGTTGCCGCGTCGGCGGCATTGGCGGCGGACCGCCACAGGATGGAGGCACAGCCTTCGGGCGAGATCACTGAATAGATCGAATGTTCCAGCATCAGCACACGGTCGGCGGCGGCGATGGCGATGGCACCACCGGACCCGCCCTCACCAATGATGGTGGAGACCATCGGCACGTTCAGGCGCAGGCAGCTTTCGATGGACTTGGCGATGGCTTCGGCCTGACCGCGTTCTTCCGCCGACACGCCGGGGAAGGCACCGGCCGTATCGACCAGCGAAATGACGGGCAGGTTAAAGCGGTCGGCCATGGCCATCAGGCGCTGGGCCTTGCGGTAACCTTCTGGCTTGGCCATGCCGAAATTGTGCTTCACGCGGCTTTCGGTGTCGTTGCCCTTTTCCTGGCCGATCACCACCACGGACCGGCCCCGGAAACGGCCAAGGCCACCGATGACAGCCCGATCCTCCCCGAACAGCCGGTCGCCGGCCAGCGGGGTGAAGTCGGTGATCAGCGCCTGCACATAGTCAAGGCAGTGTGGACGGTTCGGGTGGCGGGCCACCTGTACCTTCTGCGCCGGGGTCAGCTTGGCATAGGTGGCGCGCAGCAGCTTATCCACCTTGTCCTGAAGCTTCTTCACCTCGTCGGCGATGTTCAGATCACCGCCATCGGCAAGGTGGCGCAGCTCCTCGATCTTGGATTCCAGCTCCGCGATCGGCTTTTCGAATTCCAGGAAATGCATCGACGTGACTGTTCCGCCCTTGGCATGAAGCGGGCTGATTAGCATGAGATGGGGCCGAGGGCCATAGTGTGTGTGTGCGCAGAGGTGGATTAATCCAAAACCTGCACGGCATCACCCGGCTTGATCTCCCCGCCCTGTTCGACACGGGCATAGACGCCGCAGACCACATGGTCGAAGCCGCCTTTCAGCGCCTTCAGCAAGGCCATGTCGCGTTCGCCCGTGGCGGGGTTCACCTCCACCGCCGCACAGCGGGTGGTGGTTTTGAATACCGACAGGACCGTGTCGCCAATGGCGATGCGCTTGTCCACCCAGGCCATTTCCGCCCAGGGTGCCAGACCCGCCAGATGCAGATTGGCGCGAAAGCGCAGGGGATCGACGGGCCGTTGCGTCACCCGCCCGATATCCTTTACCGAGGCCAGGTTCAGCAGCGATACTGCCTTGTCGGGAATGTCGGTAAAGTTATGGCCCGGGCTTTCCACGATCTTGTAGGGACCGGGGACGGCGGCTTCCTTCATATAGGCCGACAGGAACTGATCAATCAGCAGACGGCCCGTGGCGGTATCGATACGCCCGCCGGCCACCCGCTTGCCATTGCGGTTCAGCACCAGCATGCAGGTGGTGGGGTCGAACGTCGCCTGCAGGGTCGCCAGCTTCTCATCCCGCAGCAGGACCAGGAAGTTGGTCTTCGGCTTCCAGGCGGGTTCCAGCGGGTCGAACTGCGTCGCCCGATGCAGAATGGCGAAGCGCCGGTCATGCGGCAGACAGCCGCCCGGCGTCAGGGTGACATGGTCCAGCGTCTGGGCGGTCAGGCCCTTCACGGGATAATAGTGGATGGCGTCAAGCGTCACGGACATGATGGCCACAGAATAATCTGCGCCATGGTCACGGCGCAACCCGGACAATGCCCCAAAACCGGTAATTTGATTTCATAATTTTGCAGTGCGGGAGTGAAAGGTCAGAACAGGCCCAGCTGTTGTGCCGGCAGTGCCGCCCCTTCGATCCGCAGCAGGGCCAGCTTCGTATCCACCCCGCCGGGGGCGGAGAAGCCGCCGGTTCCCCCCGCCGCCGCCATCACCCGGTGACAGGGCACCACGATGGGCCAGGGATTGCGGCCCAAGGATTGTCCCACCGCGCGCGGCACGATGGCGGGTGGCATATCGGCCAGCACATCCGGCGGCAGACGCTTTGCCACCTGCCCATAGGTCAGGGTCTGCCCCGGCGGGATGGCGCGGGCAATGGCATAGACGGCGCGGTCGAAGGGGCCGGTGCCGGCCATATCCAGAGGGATTTCCAGAAGGTCCCGCCTCTGCCCCGACAGCAGGGCGCGGATACCGGCAATGGCGGATGCTGCCTCCGCATCCGGTTCGCCCGCCATCGCCCCCGGCACCGCCCGGCGCATCTTTTCCGCCAGATCGCCCCCTTCCACTGTCGGCAGGCGCACGGCCAGCAGCCCATCTGGCCCCCAAGCAATCGCGCAGGTACCGATGGCGGTATCAAACAGGTGGAAGCGGCGGTCATTCATCGGGCCAGCATAGCCGTCCGGTCAGGTCCCGTCACGGCCCCTTGCGGGCCTGGGTTCCGCTTCCCACATCAGATACGATCCTCCCGGATCGCACATGACGTGGATCATCGCATTCATCGGGCCTAGAGAGGACGATGGGGCAAAATCGGGGAGTTAGTGGGTTATGGACTTCAAGAATTACACCGAACGCGCCCAGGGTTTCATCCAGGCGGCGCAGGGGGCGGCGGCGCGGGCTGGACATCAGCAGCTGACGCCCGAACATCTGTTGAAGGCGCTGCTGGAAGACCAGGAGGGCATGGCTGCCAACCTGATCACCAGTGCGGGTGGCAATGCCCGCGCGGCAGAGGCCGGGGTCGATGCCGCCCTGCGCAAGCTGCCCAAGGTGGAAGGCGGCGGCACGCAGCTTTTTGCCACGCGCGAACTGGTCCGCACCTTTGAACAGGCGACAGAGCTGGCCAAGAAGGCGGGTGACAGCTTCGTCACCGTCGAACGGCTGCTGCTGGCGCTGGCGCTTTCCACCGGCACCGATGCCGCCAAGGCTCTGTCTGATGCCGGCGTGACGCCGCAAAAGCTGAACGAGGCCATCAACAGTCTGCGCAAGGGCCGCACCGCCGACAGCGCGTCCGCCGAACAGGGCTATGACGCGCTGAAGAAATATGCCCGCGACCTGACACAGGCGGCGCGCGACGGCAAGCTGGACCCGGTGATCGGCCGCGACGAGGAAATCCGCCGCACCATCCAGGTGCTGGCCCGGCGCACCAAGAACAACCCCGTGCTGATCGGCGAACCCGGCGTGGGCAAGACCGCCATTGTGGAAGGTCTGGCCCTGCGCATCATCAATGGCGACGTGCCCGAGGGGCTGAAGACCAAGCGTCTTCTGTCACTGGACCTGGGCGCGCTGGTGGCCGGGGCCAAGTTCCGGGGTGAGTTCGAGGAGCGCTTGAAGGCCGTCCTGTCGGAGATCCAGTCGGCCGCCGGAGAGATCATCGTCTTCATTGATGAACTGCATACCCTGGTCGGGGCTGGCAAGGCCGATGGCGCCATGGATGCGTCCAACATGCTGAAGCCCGCCCTGTCGCGGGGTGAGCTGCATTGCGTGGGCGCTACCACGCTGGACGAGTATCGCAAATATATTGAGAAGGACCCCGCCCTGGCCCGCCGGTTCCAGCCGGTGTTCGTGGCCGAACCCACGGTTGCCGACACGATCTCCATCCTGCGCGGGCTGAAGGAAAAGTATGAGCTGCACCATGGTGTGCGCATCACCGACAGCGCCATCGTCTCGGCCGCCACGCTCTCCAACCGCTACATCACCGACCGGTTCCTACCCGACAAGGCCATCGACCTGATCGATGAGGCCGCGAGCCGTCTGCGCATGATCGTGGACAGCAAGCCGGAAGCCATTGACGAGCTGGACCGCCGCATCATCCAGCTGAAGATCGAGCGCGAGGCGCTGAAGAAGGAAACCGACCAGGGGTCCCGCGACCGGCTGGAGAAGCTGGAGACGGAACTGGCCGAGCTGGAGCAGAAATCCGGTACCCTGACGGCGCAGTGGCAGGCGGAGAAGGATACGCTGACCGGTGCCCAGAAGCTGAAGGAGGAACTGGAGCGGGCGCGGGCGGAGCTGGAACAGGCGCAGCGGGCCGGCGATTGGGCGCGCGCCGGGGAGATCACCTATGGCCGTATCCCTGATCTGGAAAAGCGTCTGGCCGGGGCCGAGGCCGCCAGCCAGAACCGCATGCTGAATGAGGCGGTGCGCGAACAGGATATCGCCGCCGTGGTCAGCCGCTGGACCGGCATCCCCATGGACAAGATGCTGACGGGGGAGCGGGAGAAACTGTTGCAGATGGAAGCCCATCTGGGCAGCCGTGTCATCGGGCAGCAGGAGGCGGTGATCGCCGTCGCCAACGCTGTCCGCCGCTCCCGCGCTGGGTTGCAGGACCCCAACCGTCCCATTGGCAGCTTCCTGTTCCTCGGCCCCACAGGTGTGGGCAAGACAGAACTGACCAAGGCGCTGGCCGAATTCCTGTTCGATGACGAGACGGCGATGGTTCGGCTCGACATGTCCGAATATATGGAGAAGCACGCGGTCAGCCGCATGATCGGCGCGCCCCCGGGCTATGTTGGTTATGACGAGGGCGGGGCCCTGACAGAGGCGGTGCGCCGCCGGCCCTATCAGGTGGTGTTGTTTGACGAGGTAGAGAAGGCGCATCCCGATGTCTTCAACATCCTGCTCCAGGTGCTGGATGATGGCCGCCTGACCGATGGTCAGGGCCGGACGGTCGATTTCCGCAACACCCTGATCATCATGACCTCTAACCTGGGCTCCGAGTTCCTGGCTAACCTGCCGGATGGCGAGGACAGTTCGGCGGCGCGAGGCCAAGTGATGGAAGTGGTGCGCGGCTCCTTCCGACCGGAATTCCTGAACCGGCTGGATGAGATCCTGATCTTCCACCGGCTGTCACGCGGCAACATGTCGGGCATTGTCGATGTGCAGCTGGGCCGGCTGACCAGGATGCTGGCCGACCGGGACCTGGCCCTGGAACTGACCGACGCCGCCAAGGAATGGCTGGCCGACAAGGGTTATGACCCTGTCTATGGTGCCCGGCCCCTGAAGCGGGTGATTCAGCGCGAGCTGCAGAACCCGCTGGCCAGCCGCATTCTGGAGGGCAAGGTTGCCCCCGGCACGCCGGTGCGGGTGGACGCCAATGCGGATGGGCTGCTGATCCAGGGCGAGCCGGCCCATGGGTCCCTGCCGCCCGCCGGCGAGTCGGCCTGGGGACAGGCGCGTACCCTGCATTGAGTGTGATGCAAACAAAAGACCCGACCGAATCGCTTCGGTCGGGTCTTTTAATGCGTGCGGAGGCGGCGCTTAGCAGCCGCGCTTGCGATCGCAGCTGGACTTGGATTGTTTGGCGGTCTTCGGCGTGGCGGAAACCAGACCAATCCCGTCAGCGGCCTGATCACCACCGGCCTCGAACCGCTCCTGAAGGCTGGCCATCACGCCCTTAAAGCGGGCCAGTTCCTTGCCTTCCAGGTTGCGGCCCGTGGGGACGGCTACCGACAGCGGATTGACCTGCTGCCCATTCTTCACAATTTCATAATGCAGATGGGCACCGGTCGAGCGGCCCGTGGTACCGACATAGCCGATGACATCGCCCTGGGCAACGCGCGCGCCCTTGCGCATGCCGGCACCGAATCGCGACATGTGGGCATAGGCGGTAGAAATCTCGCCATTATGGCGAATGCGGATATAGTTGCCGTAGGAGCCGTTGGGCCCGATCTCATCCACGACGCCGGCACCGGCGGAATAGATCGGCGTGCCCGTGGGGGCCGCGAAATCCACGCCCTTATGCATCTTCGAATAGCCCAGCACCGGGTGGCGGCGCATGCCGAACCCGGATGACAGACGGGCGCCGTCAATGGGGGTCTTCAGCAGGGCCTTGCGAATCGACGAGCCCTGGGCATTGAAGAACTCCGCGATGCCTTGGCTGTCCTCATAGCGGTAGATAGCCTGTTCCTTGCCGGACAGGGTCAGCGATGCATAGAGGATATTGCCATTGCCGCCGGAAACAACCTCGCCATCCTCGGTCACTACCTGCTCATACAGAACCTCGAACCGGTCGCCCGGCTGGATGTCGCGCTGGAAATCGACGTCATAGGAGTAATTGCGGATCAGCTCCGTCAGCACATTCATCGGCACGCCAGCCGCGCGGCCCGATTCGAACAGAGAGGAACGGATTTCCCCCTGTGCCGCGACGGCACGGCGGCCCAGTTTCTTGGCCGTCTCGGCGGCCTGGAAGCGCACGCCGTTGAAACTGACGGAGACGGAGCGCTCCACGGCGGGCTGGAACTCGAACCCGACGAATCGGTCTTCCTCACCGGTCCGGTCGAACATCACTTCAACAGGCTGACCCTGCTTCATACGGCGGGGATCATAAACGGCCTTCAGGGCCGTGATCGCCTCCTGCGCATGCGGCTGCGGCACGTCGGCCTCCAGCAGCACCTGCATCAGCGTATCGCCACGGCCCAAATTGACCAGACGGCGCTCCACGGGATCGGCGGCCTTCTCGACATCGCCCCAGGCATCGGGGGCGGCGGAGGCACCTTGCTGCGCATCCAGGGAGACAAGGGCAGGAGCGGCTTCCAGCGCCGCAGAGGACGTGGACAGGCTGGTGGAGTGAAGGAAGGCGGTAGTCCCGGCACCACCCAGGGCGGCAAGGGCAATGGTCGCAATCGCAAAACGCTTCATCAGCACTGACGAACCTCCATCCCCACGCTCCTCCTGGTTTTTTGACCGATTGGCTGCCGGGACATGAACCCGGCGGATGTTCGCGGAAGTGACGGCCCCGACACTGTCAATCACGCTCTTCATCCGAAGAATGCGTTTGCCGCAGCGGACCCGTGCTTCCCGCACCGATGTGCTTGGCATAATCCCCATACGGGGGGCGGAATGCGAGCAAAAAGACATAGGCCGACGGAAAAAACTTCGCTCCCAACCCCTCTTTAGGGGCTTGACGCCCGTACAGGCGCGGATGGGACCCATGCCATCCGGCATAGATGGTTGCGCCTATATTATTAAGATCGCGCGCGCGTGACGCGCGAGCGGGCGGGCCTTTCACTTTTTTGAAAATAACGCTTGCCAGCCCGGTGCTGCCTGTCCTATACCCCGGCTCCCGCTTGGGACGGCGCTTTGCGGTGCTGAGACGAGAG
>NZ_JCAJXE010000001.1:2635000-2812500 GCF_059489915.1 Niveispirillum sp. CC-CTL257 | reverse complement strand
GCGGGTCAGCATGTCGGTCCGCCAGCGGCTTTCCTCCCCACAGCAGACGCAATGCATCTGGAAATCATGGCCCCGAAAATTCGCGAGACCCACATTGCCCGTCAGAGCGCTGTGTCGGATTGCCGGTCGCATCACACCCTCCATCACTCCATGTTCGCTTTCTGTTCTCTATCTACAATGTTCTTATTTTGTTCTCAAGCGGATTCATTCCTGCTTGCGCGTGAAAGCGGCAGGGGTGATAAGCGGAACGGCACCTGATAACGCTGTCAGAACAAGAACGGGGGAGATGATGGGCAGGGCGTGGATGCGGGGGGCGGCCATCGGGCTGTCGCTGGCAATGGGAATTTCGGTGGCGGCCCTGGGCGGGGCCAACCCGCCCGTGCCGGACGCGAACATCGCGGTGCAGCTCTACAGTCTGCATAAGGATCTGGACCGCGATGCGCCGGGGACCCTGAAAGCGCTGCGCGACAGCGGCGTCACCCAGGTGGAAGCCTATGGGTTGCTGGGCCGGGATGCCGCCGGATTCAAGGCGCTGCTGGATCAGGCCGGGTTGGTGGCGGTCGGCAGCCATGTCAGCCTGTCCGACCTGCGCGACAATGTGCCGGGCATCATCGCCACCGCCAGTACCGTCGGATACCGCTATGTCGGCGTGGCCTGGCTGAAGCCGCAGGGGGCAGCCTCGGACAAGGGTATCGGGCCGGCGGAGGTGGATGCCGCCATCGCCGCCTACAAGGCCGCCTGTCCGGCCCTGAAGGCCGCCGGTCTGCGCGTGATGTATCATCTGCATGGCTATGAATTCGCCGCCGATCCGGCGGGCAAGGGCACCCTGATGGACCGGATGCTGGCCGGGCTGGACCCGGCCTGTGTTGAATTGCAGATGGATGTGTTCTGGGTGCTGAAGGCTGGGGTCGATCCCGTCGCGCTGCTGAAACAGCTGGGCGGGCGGGTCAAGCTGCTGCATGTGAAGGATATGCGGCCGGGCGGCAGCACCGGTGAATTCACAGGCTCGGCCCCTGCCAGCGATTTCGCGCCCATCGGGGCCGGCAGCGTGGATTGGGCTGCCCTGGTGGCGGCAGCGCAGGCCGCCGGCGTCGACTGGTATGTCCTGGAGGACGAATCGCCGACGCCGGCGGCGCATTTGGCCCGCTCCCTGTCCTGGCTGCGGGGTAGCGCGGATTAGGCGTCAGCCGTAATCCGCGGGCTGGCCCAAGCGGCGAAGCGCGAGTTTCCGCGGATTACGCTTCGCTAATCCGCGCTACGTTCGGGTGAGGTCACGTCCCCTCCGCCCGCCAGACATAGCCGGTGCCGGGATCATTGCCGATAGCGTCAAAGCTCTGGTCGATATCCCGGAACTTCTTGCGGATACGCTTGATGAAGGCGCGGACATTGGCGCGGTAGCCGGCATTGCCCTTGCCGGCCATGAAGCCCGGCCCGTGCACCAGATCATACAGCTCACGATAGGTGACGGGGGTGCCGGGCTTCTGTGCCATCAGGCGCAGCATCTTCATCTCCGTTCCCGTCAGCGGCACGGGCCGGTCCTGCCACAGCGTATGGCCGGTATCGAAGCGCAGATGCAGGTCCCCCTGGGTCAACGGCGTCGCACCGCCGGATGGCGTAGTCCCGGCGGCGGCCAGGAAACTGAAGGTGGGCAAGGGGCTGCTGAGTGACATGTGCTTTCTCCAGGTCAGTTGTGCCGGCTTCCTCCCCCACCGGCTTGTCCTGGATGCACTCCACCCCCCGCGCATGGCGCGGAGGGGGCCGAAAAATGGCGGGCCTGGGACAGTTGGCCCGCCTAGCCTTTTGCGTTGCGGGTGGTTAACCCGATGGGTTTAGAGCAGTTTTCCTTTGACCGGAAAATTGCTCCGGCGGCGACCGCCGCCGCGCGGCCCGTGCCGCGTGAAGCCAAGCGGCGGATGCCGCGCCGGCGATTGTGGGGGCGTATTTCCGGCTAACGGAAATACGCCCTAGTGGGTGGAAAGCCACGTCACCGTAAGGCTGGCCATGGCTTCGGCACCCAGGGCGAGGCTGCTTTCATCCACCTTGAACAGGGGGGAATGGTTGCTGGGCACCTTGTCCAGCGGCACATCGGGCGGGGTGGCACCGACCCAGAAGAAGAAGCCGGGGATTTTCTGCTGGAAGAAGCTGAAATCCTCCGCCCCTGTCGTCTTGGTGCCTTCCACCAGCTTGCCCGGCCCCGCCACCTGTGCCAGGACCGGGGCGGCCCAGGCGGTCAGGTCGCGGTCATTGTCGGTGACGGGATATCCCGTTTCGATGGTGACGGTGGCCTTGGCCCCGGCACTTTCGGCAATATTCTCCGCGACGCGGCGGATGCGTTCATGCACCTCCTGGCGCATGCCCTGATCAAAGGTGCGGATGGTGCCGACCATTTCCGCCTTGTCGGGGATGATGTTGGAGCGCACGCCGCCATTCAGCGCGCCGACCGTCACCACCGCCGGTTCCTTGATCACCTCCATATTGCGGCTGACGATGGTTTGCAGGCCGACCAGGATCTGCGCGGACGTCACCAGCGGGTCCACGCCCGTCCAGGGCCGACCGCCATGGGCCTGACGGCCCTGCACCACGATCTTGAACGTATCGGCCGCCGCCATGGCGGGACCAGGGCGATAGGCGATGGTGCCGGCATGGTAGGAGGAGCCCAGATGCAGGCCGAAAATCGCCTGCGGCTTGGGTTCGGTGTCCAGCACGCCCTGTTTCACCATCAGCTGCGCCCCGCCTTCCTCCCCCTCCGGTGCGCCTTCCTCCGCCGGCTGGAAGATGAACTTCACGGTGCCCGGCAACTCCGCCTTGCGCTTGGCCAGCAGTTCGGCCACCCCCATCAGGATGGCGACATGCCCGTCATGGCCGCAGGCATGCATGACGCCCACATCCTGACCGTTGTAATTGGTGCGGACCTTGGATGCGAAGGGCAGGTCCACCTGTTCAGTGACGGGCAGGGCGTCCATGTCGGCGCGCAGCGCCACGACCGGGCCGGGCTTTCCCCCCTTCAGCACGGCAACGACGCCGGTATGGGCGACACCGGTCTGCACCTCCAGGCCCAGTTTCTTCAGGTGATCGGCGATCAGCTTAGCCGTCCGCACCTCCCGGTTGCCCAGTTCCGGGTTCTGGTGGATATCGCGCCGCCACGCGATGATCTTGCTCTCCAGCGCCCTGGCGTCGGCCTTCACATAGGCGGGCACTTGCGGGGCATCGGCGGCGTGGGTGGCAGGGGACAGCAGGGTCAGCACCGTCAGGGCGGCACCGCCCGCGCGAAGGAATTTGTTCAGTCCGGTCATGGAAAGCCGCCGTCAATGGGAAGAAAGATAGGCGACGGTCAAGGCCGCCATGGATTGGGCACCGACCAGCAGGCCGCGTTCATCCACCTTGAACAAAGGCGAATGGTTGCTGGGCGCCTGATCCAGCGGCAGATCGGGGTCGGTGACGCCGATGAAGAAGAAGAAGCCGGGGATTTTCTGCTGATAATAGCTGAAATCCTCCGCCCCCAGCGCCTTGGGCGCCAGACTGACCTTGTCCTTGCCGGCCACCTGTTCCAGCACGGGCACGGCCCAGGCGGACAGGGCCGGGTCATTGACGGTGACGGGATAGCCCAGGTCGATCTCCACCTCCGCCACGGCACCATGGGCGGCGGCGATGCCGGTCGCCACCTCCTTCACGCGGCGGTGAACCTGTTCGCGCATGCCGGGGTCCAGGGTGCGGATGGTGCCGATCAGGTCGGTCTCATCGGGGATGATATTGCTGCGCACCCCGCCATTGATGGCACCCACCGACACCACCGCCGGTTCCTTGATCAGTTCGACATTGCGGCTGACGATGGTTTGCAGGCCCGTGACGATGGCCGACGCCGCCACGATGGGATCGGTGCCGGCCCAGGGATAGGCCCCGTGCGTCTGCTTGCCCTTCACCTTGATGCGGAACGTGTCGGACGCGGCCATGACGGGGCCGGGGCGGTAGGAGACCTGCCCGATATGATCATCCGACCCGACATGCAGGCCGAAAATGGCCTGTGGTTTGGGATCGGTGGACAGCACGCCCTGCTTCACCATCAGTTCGGCCCCGCCTTCCTCCCCCTCCGGTGCGCCTTCTTCCGCCGGCTGGAAGATGAACTTCACCGTGCCGGGCAGGCCCGCCCTTCGTTTGGCCAGCAGTTCGGCCACGCCCATCAGGATGGCGACATGGGTGTCGTGCCCGCAGGCATGCATCACCCCCACCTCCTTGCCGTTGTAGGTCGTGCGCACCTTAGAGACGAAGGGCACGGCCACCCGTTCGGTGACGGGCAGCGCGTCCATATCGGCGCGCAGCGCTACCACCGGGCCGGGCTTGCCCCCCTTCAGGATGGCGACCACGCCGGTATGGGCGATGCCGGTCTGTACCTCCAGACCCAGTTTCTTCAGATGGTCGGCCACCAGCTTGGCCGTCCGCGTCTCCCGGTTACCCAGTTCGGGATGCTGGTGGATGTCGCGTCGCCACGCGATGATCTTTGCCTCCAGCGCTTTGGCATCCTCCATCACATAGGCGGGCACCGGCGGCGCGTCGGCGGCGTGGGCGACGGGCGACAGGAACAGGGCGGCCAGCGCCGCACCGGTCAGCAGAGTCGTGCGCATCGGGGAACCTTTCCGCCTCAATGGCTTTGCAGATAGGCGACGGTAACGGCGGCCAGCGCCTCCGCCCCGGTCAGCAGCGAGGCCTCATCCACCTTGAACAAGGGCGAATGGTTCGAAGGTGCCTTGTCCAGCGGCACCTCTGGCCCGGTGGAGCCGACCCAGAAATAGAAGCCGGGGATCTGCTGCTGGAAGAAACTGAAATCCTCCGCGCCGCCGGCCTTGGGTCCGACCGACACATTCCCCGCCCCCGCCACCTTTTCCAGGATGGGGGCGGCCCAGGCGGTCAGCGCCGGGTTATTGTCGGTGACGGGATAGCCCAGATCGATGCGAACGCTGGCTGTGGCCCCCTGGCTTTCGGCGATATTTTCCGCGATCTCCTTGATCCGGCGGTGAATCTGTTCGCGCATCTTGGGGTCGAAGGTGCGGATGGTGCCGATCATCTCCGCCTTGTCGGGGATGATATTGTCACGCACGCCGCTGTTCAGCGCGCCGACCGACACGATGGCCGGCTCCTTGATCAGTTCGACATTGCGGCTGACGATGGTTTGCAGGCCCGTCACAATCTGCGACGCCGTCACGATGGGATCGGTGCCGGCCCAGGGATAGGCACCGTGCGTCTGCCGCCCCTGCACGGTGATGTGAAAACTGTCGGCCGCCGCCATGGCAGGGCCGGAACGGTAGCTGATGGTGCCCGCACGACCGGCGGAGAACAGGTGCAGGCCGAAAATGGCTTCCGGCTTCGGGTCCTTGGACAGGACCCCTTCCTTCACCATCAGTTCGGCCCCGCCTTCCTCTCCCTCCGGCGCGCCTTCCTCCGCGGGCTGGAAGATGAACTTTACGGTGCCGCGCAGTTCGCCTTTGCGCTTGGCCAGCAGTTCGGCCACGCCCATCAGGATGGCGACATGGCCGTCATGGCCGCAGGCATGCATGACGCCGACATCCTGGCCGTTATAGGTGGTGCGAACCTTGGACGCGAAGGGAAGATCCACCTGTTCGGTGACGGGCAGGGCGTCCATATCGGCGCGCAAGGCCACCACAGGACCGGGCTTGCTCCCCTTCAACACGGCAACGACGCCGGTATGGGCTACCCCGGTCTGCACCTCCATGCCCAGCTTCTTCAAATGGTCGGCCACCAGCTTGGCGGTCCGCGTCTCGCGGTTGCCCAGTTCCGGGTGCTGATGGATATCGCGGCGCCAGGCCACGATCTTGCCCTCCAGCGCCTTCACGTCGGACTTGATATAGGCGGGAATGTCAGGGGGCGCCGCATTCTGCGCCTGTGCCATCGGCACCAGGAAGGGCAGCACCAGGGCTGCCAGCAATCCTGTCCCCACCCGCTTCAACCCCGTCCGACCCGACACCCGCATTTATTTTCTCCGCATGGATGCTGATTTGTTCAAGAGGGTGACAGGGGATGCGGGCGGGCGCAATGGGGCGTATCCAAACCCTGTCCACCCCCCGACGTTTTGAGGCTGGGTGGGGTGTTGGGAAGGTGGGGGGATTTGGGGTGGGGAGGGGTGGGGGCGGGGGATTGGGGGAGGAAGGGGGAAGGTGGGGTGGGGAAGGGTGGGGGAAAGGCGGAAGGGGTGAGGGGCAGGGGGGATGGGGTGGGGCAGGGGAAGTCGGAAGGGAATGTAGGTTTTTAGTCGGAAATCAATTTTCGATATTGACGAATTAAATCCTAGATGCGAACAAACTCCCATGACTATTCGGGGGAGCGTTCGCATGGGAAGTCTGGAGGAGAGGGGCGAGGAGGGGGCCGGGATCGGGGTGCCGCGGGATGCGCGGGAGCGCAGTATCTGGGTGCAGGGGCGGTTGCGGCTGCGCGCCTCCTCCTTCGCCGCGATCGCGCGGGGGCTGGGCATTTCGGCCCGTGCCGTGGGGCAGGCCATGTTCATGCCCAACCATCGCGTCGAACGGGCGCTGGCCGCCGCCTTGGGGATGGAGCCGCAGCTTCTGTTTGCCGAACGCTATGACGCGGACGGGCGGCGTCTGCATCCGGTGCGGGCCGCCGGGGCCATGGATCAGGCCGGGCCGGGGGGTGGGGCATGAGCCGGACGGCGGAGGTGAGGACTTCGGTCCTTGATGTCGCCGCCGCCGGGGCGGGGACGCTGCTGGATGCGCGTGCCCTGTCGCAGGTTCTGGCCATCAGCGAACGGGCCGTGCGCATGCGCGCGGCGGCGGAGAACTGGCCCTGTCAGACCAGGCCGGTGCGGGGCGGGCGGCTGAAGATGTTTCCGCTGGCCCGCCTGCCGGCCTGGGTGCGCGAGGCGGTGCTGGCGCAGCAGCTGGCGACGGGGGGTGCTGGGGGAGGCCCGTCGGCGGGTGGGATTGAGGCGGCGGGGGCGGTTTCGGCCCCGGCGTCGGGTGGGCGGCCCCTGGGTCCCGGCGTTCGCCGGGATGACGAGAAGGGAGGGAAGAAGGGGGTGGTTGCGAAACGGGCAGCCCTGCCTGCCCCTGCCGCACCCGCCCTGCCCGCTCCCGTGGCACCGATGCCGGTGACGGGGGGGAAGGTGCTGCTGCGGCCAGGGGAGCTGGAGGTCTGGCAGCGGCGCTGCATGCAGGCGCGGGCCGCCATCATGGTGCATGTGCGGGCCATGGCGACGGAGGCCGGCGTGAATGCCGCCCTGCGCGTGGTGGCGCGGCAGGCGGCGGCGGGGATGCTGCCGCCGGCGCTGGCGGCCCAGGTGCCGCTGGCCAATGCCCGGGCCGGCGATGGGGGGGAGCGCACCCTGTCGGTGCCGACCCTGAAACGCTGGTGGGGCGTGTGGAACCGCAGCGGTTTTTCCGCCCTGTCGCTGGTGCCGCAGGCCACCAGCCGGGGGCCGGTCGTGCCGGCCTGGGCCGCCTCCTTCCTGGCCGCCTGGCGGTTGCCATCCAAACCGTCGGTGCCCGATGCGCTGTCGCGCATGATCCTGCCCGACGGCGTGGCGAGGCCCAGCGAGAAACAGGTCCGCCTGTTCCTGTCGCGCCTGCCGGTTCTGGAGCGCGAGAAGGGCCGGATGGGGCCGGCGGCGTTGAAGGCGATGCGGCCCTTTATCCGCCGCGCCACCGATGGGATGGAGCCGCTGGACATTGTCATCGCCGATGGTTTCACGGCCAAGCATGACGTGGCGCACCCCATCCATGGCAGGCCCTTTGCCCCGGAACTGACGGTGGTGCGCTGTGTCGTGACGCGCCGCGTCATCGGCTGGTCAGCCGGGCTGGCGGAAAGCACCTGGACCGTCATGGATGCCTATGCCGATGCCGCGCGCAAGGCCGGGCTGTGGGCCGTGGCCTATACCGATAATGGTGCCGGGTTCCGGTCCAAGCTGAATATCGGGGAGCTGGCGGGGTTGCAGGGGCGGCTGGGTGCCACGCACAGCCTGGGGCGGCCCGGCAACCCGCAGGCGCGCGGGCAGATCGAGCGCGGCTGGGACCGGCTGTTCATCCAGCCGGCCAAGCTTCTGCCCAGCTTCAAGGGGGCGGACATGGATGAGGAGGCGCGCCGCCGCATCAGCCGCCGCATTGAACAGGATATCAAGCGAGACGGGGCATCCCCCCTGTTGCAGGAATGGGCCGACTTCCTGCGCTGGGCCGGGGAATGTGTGGCCGCCTATAACGCCGCCCCGCATCAGGGCCTGCCGCGCATCCGCGATGCGGTGACGGGCAAGCGCCGGCATCTGTCGCCCGATGAGGCCTGGCAGAAGCATCTGGACCAGGGCTGGACGCCCGTGCACCTCCGCCCCGAGGAGGCGGACGACCTGTTCCGCCCGCATGTGGTGCGGCGGGTGCGGCGGGGCGAGGTGATGCTGTTCAACAATGCCTATTTCCATGCCGGTCTGGAGGATCACCATGGCGAGACGGTGCAGGTCGGGTTCGATATCCACGACCCGTCGCGCGTCTGGGTGCGCCGCCTGTCGGGCGTGCTGATCGCCGTGGCCGAGGCGGGGGGCAATGTCCGCCCCTATATCGACCGGCTGCGTCTGGACCGCGCCCGCCGCCGGTTGCGGCCAGTGGAGGCCAAACGGGCGGAGATCCTGGCCGAGCTGGGGCTGGCCGCCGATGGGGCGGGGTTGATCGAGGGGCGGCAAGAGCCGGTGCCGGTGGAGATGCCGCCGGTGGCGGGCGAGGGCGACGCGCGGCCCGATTTCTTTGCCAGCGACCTGGCCATGTATGCCTGGTGTGCGGCCCATCCCGATCAGGCCACGCCCCATGACCGCGCCTATCTGGCCGAGGCGGCGGCGGGCGATGTGCGCCTGTCCCGCGCCATGGCCGACCATGACCGCCGGCATGGGACGGACCTGTCCTCCCTGCTGCTGCCCCTATCCTGTGATGGAGACACGCCATGAAAACGGCTTTTGCCACCACCAGCAATTCCATCGCCTTTGACGAGGCGGTGCGGGCATTGGCCCGGCGCGGCGCGCGGGAGGCGTCGTGGCTGCTGCTCTGCGGTCCCGCCGGCCATGGCAAATCGGCGCTGGCCCGGCATTATGCGGCAGAGGAGGGGGGCGTTTACCTGCGCGCCAAGGCGCATTGGACGCCGGCCTCGTTGCTGGCCGAACTGGTCCAGGGCTTGGGCCAGGTGCCCGAACGCGGCAATGCCGGGAATTTCGCCCTGGCGGCCCGCGTGCTGTCCAGTCAGCCACGGCCCCTGGTGGTGGATGAGATCGACCATGTGCTGGGCAAGCGCGAGGCGCTGGAAAGCCTTCGCGACCTGTCGGATGTGACGGGGGCCGGCATTGTGGTGGTGGGGATGGAGGAGGCGGAACGCCGCCTGAAACGCTTTCCCCAGGTCTATAGCCGCATCAGCCAGGTGGTGCGCACCCGTGCCCAGGACCGGGGCTTTGTGGCCGCCATCCTGTCCGACCTGTGCGAGGTGGCGGTGGAGGAGGGCGTGGCCGATATCGTGCTGGCCCAGACGGGCGGCCATCTGCGCGAGATCCTGGACGCCATCGCCATGATCGAGGCCATCGGCAAGCGCCAGGGCACGGGGGCCTGTGTCACCGCCGCCATGGCCAAAGCCGCCCCCCTGACCGGAGGCCGCGCCGCGCGGCCGGGACGGTGAGCGATGGAAAGGTTGTCGCTTTCCCTGGCAGAGCAGGAGCGGGTGCGGCGGCGCGACAGCCTGCCGGTCCTGCCCGATGCCTATGCGCCACTGGTCCGGCTGGTCGGGCTGGCGCGGACCCTGCGCTTCATCCGGCGCTATGGCGGCACCGACGCCCGCTTTCCCGCCCGGCCCGGTCCCGACCATGAGATGGTGGCGATCCTGGGCCGGCGCGGGGTGGCGCTGCTGCGGGCCGACTATGGCGCGCTGGACCTGCATTGGCCGGCGGCGTCCGACTATCTGGCCCTGATCGATGCCCGCGCCCTGCGGGTCAAGGGCTGGAGCGTGCGGGAGATCGCGCGGCGGCTGTACCGCGATCCCAAGACCATTGAGCGCTATGTGAAGGGTGTGCGGGTGCCTGGGGGACGCCGGCGGGGGCGGGAGAAGGCGGGGGCGGGGGTGCTGCCGCTGTTTGACTGGGCGGGGTGAGGGGGCTACGGCTGAAACCGGCCCCATTGCGCCATGTTCACCTGAAACGCTGTCGCGGCGACCTGTTTCAGGGCCGGGGGCGGGTGATCAAGTGTCAGGCTGCTGCCGTCTGTTGCGATGCGGCCTTGTTCAGTCGCTCCCGGATCATGCTATTGATTTGGGTCGTGCTGTCGACAATGCGCAGGCGGCGTTTGATCTCCTCAAAGCTGAACGTGTCCAGCAGGGTCACGAAGGCCGCGTTTGCAAAGGAGGAGGGGACGGTGTGCGCCCCCCGGAACGAGAGCGTGACAGTATTGCCCGCCGCGAACTCCCGCCGCAGGATGGTGGCCACCACTAAACCATCGTCGGCGGTGTAGCAGTGCGGAACATGGTCAAGAACGGTGATTACCATTCGAAATCCTCCCGCTCATCGTCAACCAGTTCAATCGTGTCGGTCCGCATGCGGATTTCGACCAGAGTGCCAGGGTAGAACCCTAAAGGTTCTTGTATCACGTGGCGGAGTGCTCCGTCATGTTCGTCACATGTTACCCTGCCATACCCTGAATGTATGTGCAAAATCCCCTTGTTCAAGCTTGCGACGTTCTGGATGAGGAAATGCAGCCCCACACCCATGTTTGTCTTGATGCTCTTTGCACTGACGCCGTCCTTACATGCATGTAATATTGAATCTCCATCATTTTGAAATTCGGCAATTTTCGAAATTGTTTTCGGTATTCCTACGCCAAAGTCGGAAATTGCAAAAACAACCTCATTCTTATTGGGGTAATGTTGAACGAATATGCACCCGATATCCTCCACTGAGTGATCTTTTATGTTGTTAAATAGCTCTTTTAGACACGTGTCTATTTGTGATAATGATGCCTTTGTTTTCTTTAAGCTATTCATCAGCCAGGGCATGAGGTGTGTATCCAGCCAAGCGAAGCTTTCGCTGTGGCTGACACGGCACAAAGGGACCGTGGTCTCTCGTACACAAGCATCGGCACGCAGTGTTTTGCCGTTCATAAAGCTGGCGAAGAACTGTGAGTCGTCTAGGAATCGAATGGCTTCTTTATTTTTATCTGCATTCTGATAAAGGCATTGAACTTTGTTTTTTCTGAGCCATTCAATTGTATTGCTCAGTGCGGTGACAGCTGAGGGCTCTATAAACCATAAATTCTTGAAGTCAAAACATATTTTATCGCTCGCAGGTTTGTTATCATTTGCTATTGATTCTGAAATTAATTGGTACATCGTGATGGCATTAAATTTACCCGGAACCAGTATATTTTTCATGATCCTTCGATAGCTCTTCGTGTTTGGGTTGTCATTTTCTGACATGGCATATGAATAATTTTAATATTAAACATCACATCCCTTAATAGATTATATGTATCTCGTGATGTCGTCGTCAGTTCGTTCGGGCAGCCCCACCCCTATCAAAGGAATAAATCCCCAATCCGCCCCCGCGCCCGTCCGGGGGGCGCATACTCTTTGTTCCTGGCACTTTCCTGTCACCGGATGTGATGCCGGCGCGGGTTTGGGTGGGGTGAGATGAAGGACTTACATCCTAAATCCTACCCCTTCCGCCCCGCACCCCAGACACCAAACCCGTGACCGGCGCCGGCCCCGTGGCCGTTTGCGCCCGCCCAGGAGAGCTATCCATGGCCGTTCCTTACAAGTGGGACACGAAGGTCGTGTTCCTGACGCCCGAATTGACCAAGGGCACCGTTGCCACCCTGGCCGATACCGACGCGCTGATCACCATGAACGGCGCCATCACGCCCATGGATGGCGGCGAGGTGGAGCTGGCCCTGGATGGCCGTCAGGCCGCCGCGCGCGAGGCCTATACCACCAATCTGCATCAGTCGGTGTCGTTCGAGGTGCCGCTGTGCCCGCCGTCCGCCGCCGCCACGGCCCCGCACTGGGGCACGGCTGCCCGCCTGATGAGCCTGGCGGAGACCATCGTTTCCACGACCCGCGTCGAATATTCCCCGACCCTGACGGCGCAGGAAAGCTTCACCTGCCGCTTCTACCGCGATGGCGAGCTGCGCGTGCTGGCCGGTTTGATGGGCGGGGGTTCCATCCGTCTGCCCAACGGCCAGGTGCCGATCCTGTCGGTGCAGGGCAAGGGTGCCTATGCCGCCCCGACGGCGGCCAGCGCCCCGCCGCAGACGCCCAACTATGCCTCCTACCGCACGCCGGCGGTGATCAGCGATGAGCATACGCCCATCGTGAAGCTGGGCGGTGTCGATATCGCCTTTGAAAGCCTGGAGATCGACCTGGGCAATGCCGCCAGCTTCTCCAACCGCCCGAACTATTCCGGGGCGGAGGTGAATGCCTTCAACCCGACCGGCACCCTGACCTTCCTGGCCCCGGCGCTCGGCACCCTGAATGTCGAGGCGATGCTGGACAGTAAGGTGGCGTTCCAGCTGGTGCATTACACGGCGGCCGGCACCCAGATCGGCTTCACCGCCGATGCGGTGCAGGTGGGCCGCGTCACGCAGCAGGACCTGAACGGCAATGTCGCCCTGTCGGTCCCCGTCCGCTTCACCCGCCCGGCCAGCGGCCCGGCCTTCAAGCTGTGGTCCGGTACGGCGCCTGTTTGATTGGTGACGGGGTAGGTCAGGTCGAAGCGGACGCTTCGCCCCCACAGTGTAGGATTTAAAGCCTTGACTGTCAGGGCTCGCCGTTGGCTCGACCTGACCTACGGCATCCCCCCGTTCCCACCCCACCCCCATCCATTCCATTCCTGAAAGGTATTTCCCCATGGGCCTGATCCTTGCCCCCCGTCACTATGAATGGCCGGTGCATGTGCCGGTTCCCAATCCCGGTATTCCGGGGCAGTTCGAGACCCGCCGCCTGCTGGCGCGGTTTCAGCCGCTGCCCAATTCGGAAGAAGAAGAGCTGCTGACGGGTCTGGCCCGTGCGGGCCGGCAGCGGGACCAGCGGCGCGAACGCCTGCGCCTGACCCTGAAGGGCCTTGCCGGCCTGACCGACCGCGACGGGGAAGAGATCGCCTTCGACGAGGAGGTGATGGATCAGGTGCTGGACGATGCCCGTCTGGTGGCGGCCCTGGACAAGGCCTACATGGCGTCCGTCGCGGGGGTGGAGCCGGGCAAGCCGGCCTCCGTCAAGGAAGGCTATGTCCTTGATCAGTCCAACAGTTTCAAGTTCCCGATCGAGGTGGAACTGCCCGATCCGGCCCGTCCTGGCCGCACCGTCACCCATCGCCTGATGGGGACCTTCAAGGAACTGGGTCTGTCGGCGGCGGTCAGCAGCCGCGATCTGGCGGGCGACGCCACCCTGGATGTGCAGGGGTTCCAGACGCCCGACGGCAAGCCGGTGCCGTGGGATCAGGCCAAGAAGGTGGCGCTGGATGATCCCGCCATCACCAACGCCCTGCTGGTGGCCTATCAGCGCGGGTTGGACGGGGTCGCGGTACAGGCGCGCCGCGAAAAAAACTGAGAGAGGCTGCCCGGTTCTGGGGAAAGCGACGCCACGGCGTGGCCGCACCCCGGGCGGATGGCGAACTGATCGCCGACCTTGAACGGTCGGGCATGCCGAAAGACGCGGCAGAACAGTTCGCCGCCGACCTCCGGGCGGCCGAAGGCACAGGCGCGGAGACCTGCCCGATCCGGCCTGATTGCTGGGACATCGTCATGGCGTGGCGCGTGGTCGCCACGCAATGGCGTGTCGCCGCCCTGGGTGGAATGGGGGGCGGCGTCGCGTGGCTGGGCCTGGATTATTCAGGCGTGGCCGCCGGGCTGGCGGGGATGGAAATCCCCGCCACGCCTGATCTCTGGTGGGGCCTGCGCGTCATGGAGGCCGCGGCCAAGGAGGAGCTGAACCGATGAGCGGTCCCAACACAATCACCATCCAGGTGGACAATAGCGGCGCCCTGACGGCCATCCGAGAGGTGACCGGGGCTATCCAGGTGCTGGCGGAGCAGGCGCGCACCACACAGCAGGCCATCACGGCCTTGACCCAGGCGGCCAGCGGCATCGCCGCTGCCACGGGGGCTGCGCGCACCGTCACACAGGTCACTGCCGCCCCGGCGGGCGCGCAGAAAGTCCCGGCGCAACCGGTCGCCGCCAATCCCGCGCAACCGGCCAAATCCATTGACGACCAGCGCAAGGAAGCCGGCGCCGCCATCGCGAAACAGGCCGAGACACAGCAGCGGCTGAACGCAATCCAACGGCTGGAAACCGAGGGTAGTGCCCAGGCGCGCGTGGCGCTGGTGGAACTGACCAAGGCCCGTGATCTGGCCAATCTGGCTGCCGAGGAGGAACTGGCCATTGCCGGTGCCACGGCGGGGCAATTGGGCGAACTTGTCGCGCATTACGCCCAGAAGCGTGCGGCCATTCTGACCGATGCCGACATTCAGAAGGAGGCAGCGCAGAAGGGTCTGGCCGAGGCTGAGGCCTCCAAGAAGCAGCTGGAAACCATCACCAAGGGCTGGAGCGACGCCCTGCTGGCCGAGATCATGGGCAAAACCGGGTCCATGAAGAAGGCCATCAAGAATCTGTTCAAGCAGATCGCCTCCGAAGCCATCAAGAGCCGCGTGATCGTGCCGATCACCGGGCTGATCACCTCCGTCGCGGGGGCCGCGGGCATTTCCAGCCTGCTGGGCACCACCACGCCTGCTGCCGCCGGGGGGGCCGCCGGCACCGCACCGGGCAGCACCAGTATCCTCGACAGCCTGACAGGCGGTCTGGACAAGATCGTGGGCGGCCTGGAAAAGGGCTTCGGCAAGCTGGGCGAAACGCTGTTCGGCCTGCCCGGTAAACGCGGCACTGCCACAGAGGGGTTGTTTGGCCGCGCGGGCGAACTGTTTGGCTCCACCGACCTGGCCCAGGGTGTCACAGGGGCGCTGGGCGGCGCCGGCCTGGGCGCCACCGCCGCCGGCCTTCTGGGTGCCTTGGGCATTGGCAAGGGCAATACCAAGGGTGGCGCCATCGGGGGTGCTGTTGGCGGGGCCGTGGGCAGCATTTTCGGCCCCCTGGGCACGACGGTGGGCAGCCTGCTGGGCGGGGCCATCGGGTCGCTGTTCGGGGGCAAGCCGTCCAACAAGGAAGGCAGCGCCACCATCGACCTAAACAGCGGCAATGTCGCCATCGGCGGCTTCACGGGCAAGAAATTCAGCCAGGAAAACCGCGATCAGGCCTCGGGCATCGCCAATCAGGTCCTGTCGATCAAAAGCGCACTGGAAAAAGGTTTCGGCGCGCGGATCACGGGCACCCTGGCCGTGGGGGCGGGCGACCGCGACGGCCTGTTCGCGACCGCTATCAACAGTTCGGCGCGCACCAAATTCAAGGATGACAAGGAGGGCCAGCAGCAGCTCATGGCCTATGTCACGGGGCAGTTCGTGACCGCCATCCGCGATCAGCTGCCGCCCGCCATGTCGGCGGCGCTGGCCCGTGTCGATTTCAAGGACATGGAAAAGGCCATTGCCGACCTGGATTTCATCCGCAATTTCGAAGACAGCCTGTCGGCCCTGGGCGAGGGGATGGGCGTGGTCAACAAGGTCACCCGCGAGGCCAAGGCCGAGGTGGATGACCAGATCCAGGCCCTGAAGGATTTCAAGGAAAAGACCGCCCGCCTGTTCCCCGACGATGTGGATCGCGCGGCCACCGCCATGCGCGCCTATGTCGAGGAACTGGTCGGCATCACCGACGCCGCCGAACCCATGACCCAGGTGGAGACCGCCCTGATGGCGCTCCAGGCCCGGTTCGAAGCCTACAAGCCCTTGCTGGAAGAGGTGGGCTACACGGCAGAACAGGCGCAGACCGCCATCGCCAACGGCCTGCAAAAGGCCAAGGGCACGTTGCGGGATGAGTTCAACAATAATCTGGACCGGCAGTATAACGAGCTGACAGGCAAGGGTTATGTCAACCAGATCAACGATCTGGTGAAAACCCGCGACGCCGGTCGCCGCGATGCCGTTGCCCTGGGCGTGACGTCGGAGAAGGTTGACCGCAATTTCGGTGCCGCCCTGGACAGCCAGTTCGCGGGCCTGGACAGCGCCGCCCTGAACGATATCAAGACGCAATTCCAGGATATGGCCCCTGTGGTGGAGGCCGCCGACCGCGCCCTGGCCAAGCTGAATGGTGCGGTCCAGGACGCCGCCGCACAAAGCCAGATCGCCCGCGACCGCCGCGCGTTAGAAATCCAGCTCATGGAGATGCAGGGCAAGAGCGCCGAGGCGCTGGCCGCCCGTCGCGCCGATGAACTGGCCGCTGCTGACGCCTCTCTGCGCCCGTTGATCGAACAGCGTCACGCGCTGGAGGATGCGGCCAAGGCGACGGAACTGGCAACCAGCCGTCGCGCCCTCGAAATCCAGATCATGGAGATGCAGGGCAAGGGGGCAGAGGCGCTGGCGGCGCGGCGTGCCGATGAACTGGCCGCTGCTGACGCCTCTCTGCGCCCGTTGATCGAACAGCGTCACGCGCTGGAGGACGCGGCCAAGGCGACGGAACTGGCAACCAGCCGCCGCGCCCTGGAAATCCAGATCATGGAGATGCAGGGCAAGGGGGCAGAGGCGCTGGCCGCCCGTCGTGCCGATGAACTGGCCGCTGCTGACGCCACCTTGCGTCCGCTGATCGAACAGCGCCACGCGCTGGAGGATGCGGCCAAGGCGACGGAACTGGCAACCAGCCGCCGCGCGTTGGAAATCCAGATCATGGAGATGCAGGGCAAGGGGGCAGAGGCCCTGGCCGCCCGTCGCGCCGATGAACTGGCCGCTGCTGACGCCACCTTGCGCC
Organism: Niveispirillum sp. CC-CTL257; assembly: GCF_059489915.1. Lineage (NCBI taxonomy): Bacteria > Pseudomonadati > Pseudomonadota > Alphaproteobacteria > Rhodospirillales > Azospirillaceae > Niveispirillum > Niveispirillum sp. CC-CTL257. The sequence continues at coordinate 2,795,629 of NZ_JCAJXE010000001.1, read as the reverse complement.
CGCTGATCGAACAGCGTCACGTGCTGGAGGATGCCGCCAAGGCGACGGAACTGGCGACCAGCCGCCGCGCCCTGGAAATCCAGATCATGGAGATGCAGGGCAAGAGCGCCGAGGCCCTGGCGGCCCGTCGCGCCGATGAACTGGCCGCTGCTGACGCCTCTCTGCGCCCCTTGATCGAACAGCGTCACGTGCTGGAGGACGCGGCCAAGGCGACGGAGCTGACGAACAGCCGCCGCGCCCTGGAAATCCAGATCATGGAGATGCAGGGCAAGAGCGCCGAGGCCCTGGCGGCCCGGCGTGCCGATGAATTGGCCGCTGCCGATGCCTCTCTGCGCCCGCTGATTGCCCGCCGCCACGCGTTGGAGGATGAGGCCAGGGCGGCGGAACTGGCCCGCGCCGCGCGCGGCCAGGAAATTCAGATCCTGGAACTGCAAGGCCACAGCAGCGCCGCCCTGGCCCTGCGTCGCCGGGAGGAACTGGACGCCGCCGATGCTGCCCTTCGGCCCATGATTGCCTATCGCCACGCGCTGGAGGATGAGGCGGCGGCCCGCGCGGCCTCGCTGGCCCTGTCGGACCGGCTGTTCAACGCCACCAACGACGCCACCAGCCTGACCGGTGCCCTGGCTGCCTTTGACCGCAATGCCGCGCGGGAACGGGAAGAGGCGGCGAGAACCGCTGGCGTCAATCTGGCCCTGCTGGAACAGGCGCTGGGGGCCGAGCGCGCCCGCATCATCAAGGATTTCAACGACAAGACCATCGAAGAGGCCCAGGCCAAGGCCGATCAGGCCCGCGATACCCTGATCGCCGCCTATGAGCGGGAGGCCGATGCCGCCCGCAACTTGGCCGCCTCCTGGAAACAGGCGGGGGATAGCATCCGCGCCGCCCTGACCGGTGATCAGCTGTCCGACCAATATTCCGGCCTGAACCCCGAACAGCGGGCAAAGCTGGCGGAAGAGGAGCTGCGCCGTCTGGCGGCCCGCGCCAAGGATAGCAGCCTGTCGGCGGATGAGCGTCTGGCCGCCGCCCAGGCCTTGCCAGAGGCGCGCCGCGCCTTCCTGGATGCTGTCCGCCCGCTTTATGAGGGGACGGAACGCTGGGGGGCCGCCCTGGACCTGTCGGCGCAATTGCTGGATGGTGTCGCCCTGGCGGCCACGCGGGAAGTGGATATCGCCCAGCAACAGGTCGATCTGGCGCAGCAGCAATTGACGGCGCTGGGCGTGGTCAACCAATCGGTGCTGTCGGTGACCCAGGCGCTTGCCGATTATCAGGCGGCCCAGGCACAGGCGGCGGCGGCGCGTGCCGCCGCACAGGCCCCAGTGCCTGCCCCCGCCAGCCCCGCCGGCGTGCCCGCCAATACCAACCAGCCCACCCTGACGCGTGAGAAGCTGAAGGCCGACCTGGAGGCGGTGGCCCTCGCGGGGGGCACCCCGTTCGGCACGGAGACCATTAAACAGTTCCAGGGTTCCAATGGCCGCACGCTGAGCCTGTTCCAGAGTGATCTGGACAGCCGGCCCGTGGAATACCTGTCGGAAATGGCCCGACAGCTGGGACTGGCCGGGTATCAGCAGGGCGGCGTCGTCGGCAATGGCATCCGGGGCGTGGATAGCGTCCTGGCCCGGTATCAGGATGGCGGCTTCATCGGTCTGGCGGGGGGTGAGTTCGTCACCCGTTCGGCATCGGTGACGCCCGACACGCTGCCGCTGCTGCGCGCCATCAATGACAGCGGGCGTCCGCCGCCCGTCCTGTCCGGTATCCCCGATACGGGCCGCCTGGAACGGCTGCTGCAAGACCTGCTGGTCCAGACCAGCAGCGGTGACCGCACCCTGACCGAGGTGAATGCCCGTGGGTATGAGGCGCTGATCACCCGCCTGGAAGGGCTGTTGTCCCAGGGCCAGGAACAGGCCGCCGACCGCCGGAGGGCCGCACGATGAGCGCGCGCACCAACATCATCCATCTGGTGGACTGGACCGTCTGGAACAACCTGACCGGCACCACAGAGGTCTGGCGCTTTACCGAGGCGCGGGACGGGTATCGCCAGGGGGCCACGCAATGGCTGCCCAACCTGATCGCCGGTCCCGTCCTGGGTCAGCATCTGTGCGGCGACAGCCTGGGCAGCCCCGCCACGCTGGAGATCGGGGACCTCAGCATCATCACCACCAGCCTGCCGCGCGGCCCCGGCAATGCCCGCTTCCCCGATGATTACAGTTTCGAAGGCCACCCGGTGGTCATCCGCCGGGGCACCGTGGGCACCCTGCCAGCATCCATGACCATCATGGTCAATGGCCTGTGCAATGAGGTGCAGCCCCAGAAAACCCGCCTGACCGGCCGCATCAGCGGGCGGGAGGCGCGGTACGATCAGCCGCTTGCCCCCACCTATGCCGGCACCGGCGGGGTGGAGGGTGGGGCCGACCGCACGGGCCGCCCCATGCCGTTTGGTGTGGGGTCCGTGGATGGGGTGGAAGGCGATTATCTGGGGCTGGTTGGCGGCCTGCATTCCTGGCGTCTGGCCCCGTCGCTGGCCGATGTCCGGGCCGGCTGGGTCGGCTGTTCGGCCCTGACCAAGGTGACGGGCACACCCAGCACGGGACAGTTCAGCGTCACCGCCGCCACCGGCCTGGTGCAGGTGGGCGGGGCGGCCCTGGCGGGTTTCCCCTACACCTGGGATGTCGATTATGATGCGGCCGGCAACCGCAGCATCGCGCATGGCTTGCAGAAACTGGCGCTGCGCGTGCCCGGCACGTCGATCCGCGCCGGTGCCGTCGCGGCGTTGGCATCATCCCTGCCCGATGATATCGGCTGGTGCTGGACGGGCGAGGTCACGGTGCGTCAGGCCCTGACCGATCTGGCCTCCCGCTCGCTCTGCTGGTGGCTGGAGGATGCGGCGGGCCTGCTGGATATGGGGGCACTCGCCATTCCCGCCGGGGCCGTGTCGGTGGCGGATTTCGACCGCCAGACCATTGTGCGCGGGTCGGCCCGGCTGTCATCCGGCTGGCCCTCTGCCGGCGGTCTGATCCCGTCGCGCATCGACCTTGCCTATGGATACTGCCCGCGTGTCCACAGCGCGCAGGAGGTGCAGGGGGCCGCCGATGCCAGCCGCCGCACCTATGCCACGCTGGCATGGCGTCAGGCGGGGGCCAGCCTGTCCGGCCCCGCCGGTGCGCGCCCCGCCGCACAGCCGCTGCTGATGGAGACCCCGCTGCGCAGTGCGGCGGCGGCAGCGGCAGAGGCGGCGCGGCGGGCGGCGTTCGGCCCTGTCCGGTTCCTGGATCTGCGTGTCCTGGGCGATGTCGTGCCGCGCGGGTCCATCGTCACCGTTACCCTGGATTATCCCGGCCTGCGCAGCCCGAAAAAGGCCCGCATCCTGTCCGTCGTCCCCAGGCCGCGCGGGGGCGCGGCCGATTACCGCCTCTGGGTGTCGCCATGACCATCACACCGCTGATCCTGATCGGCCATTCCAACCGCGTGCCGTCTGCCACCCTCACCGGCGGTTCCTGGACCGGCAGCCGCGATCTGGTGAAGACGCGGCCCACGGGCACCCGCCTGATCGCCACGTCCAACGCGCCCACATCCACGAAACTGACGCTCACCTGGACCCGGCCACAGCCCATCCAGATGCTGGCCGTCGTGGGCCATAATGGCAGCCGCAACGGCCTGATGCGCTGGTCCGCCTATGAGGGCGCGACGCTTCGCTATCAGGGCGCGTGGCTGGACATGAAGGCCCCGGTCGCCAGCACCTATGCCCTCTCCTGGTACGATTTCGGCCTGTTCACGGGCAAGCCAGAGGATGAGTTCTACGCCCGCTATCCGTCGCAGGTCTTCGACTACCTGCCCGCCACCATCGGGGCCGACCGGATCGAACTGGAATTCGACGATCAGACGAATGCCGAGGCCCTGTCCATCGGCTTCATCGCGGCCATGCAGGTCTGGCAGCCCTCAGTGGCCCCGGAATGGCCGCTTTCCATCAGCCCGCGAACCGTGTCGGAGATGGAGGTGACGGAAGGCGATGTGGAGTTGGGGGTGGAGGGCGCGCCCGTGCGCGAAACCCGCCTGTCCTTTGCCCATCTGCCAGAGGCCGACGGCATCCGCCTGAACCGTATCCAGCGCGAAGCGGGCGAAACCGGCGAGCTCTGGCTCGATATCGACCCACAGGCCCAGGGCGCCATGACCGCCTATGACCGCGCCATGCTGTGCCGGCAGGTCGACCCCGAGGGCGTGACCTTCAACGAGTTCTGGCGCGCCTCGGGCGCCCGCCTGTTCCGGGAGGTTTTTTAAGGGGGCTTTCGCGTTCCCTCAAGCGCCGGGCGCCGCCATCCGGCGGCTTGGGCTTACGCGGCACGTGCCGCGCGGCGGCGGTCGCCGCCGTTTGGGTGCCCCTTCTTCTTCGTTGTTCAATCATCCAACCCTGTCAAGGAGTTGCGCAGATGCCCGCATCCCCCGCCCTGACCCGCCTGTCCAGCGGGCACTATAATACCGGCGACTGGAACGCCACCACCAACCAGGGCGGCATGGGCGGCGACGGCCACCGCCAGGCCCTCGTCCCGCCCAAGCCGCCGCAGACGGGAAACTACCCCGTCCTGACCAGCGATATCGCGGCGGTGGCGGCGGAGCTGGCGGGGGCTGCCGGTGATGCGGCGGATTCCGCGGCACTGGCCGTCGCCTCGGCAGCAGCGGTGGCCGATCTGCAAAACCGTCTTTTCATTCAAGCCACCGATCCCGGCCCTGTCGGCGCCGGCAAGGTCTGGGCCGCCACGGACGGCCTGCTGCGCGTCCGGTCTGCCGATAACAGCACTTGGTCGGTGATCGTGCTGCCGTCCCTGGCCACCGATCTGGCCGCCGGCCTCGTGCGGCTGGCCACGCCGACCCAGGCCTTTGACGGTGCTGCGTCCGATCTGGCCGTCACCCCGGCTGGTCTTTCCCCCTTCATCCGGGCCGCCCTGTCGGCCCCCTATCACCAAGGAGCGATCTGATGGCCACGACCCCTTCCTATGCCGCCACGCCCGTCCTGGACCTGGCACGCCTGTCCGCCGCCAATACCAACCGCGACGGCACCGGCACCCTGCTGACCGTGGCCACCGGCACGACGGCGGGCAAGCGCCTGTCCCGCGTCCTGGTCTCGGCCACGGGCACCACGACTGCGGGCATGATCCGCTTCTTCCTGTCCACCGACAATGGCACCACCAACCGCCTTGTCGCCGAACTGCCCGTCACGGCCATCACGCCCTCGGGCACGGTCGCGTCCTTCACGGGGCAGGTTGACCGCCTGTCCGGCCTGATCCTGCCCGGCACCACAGCCTTGCTGCGGGCCACCACCCATAATGCCGAAACGTTCGACATCACCGTCGAAAGCGCGGGGCTCTGACCATGCAGAACGGTATCTTCGCACCGCCCAATGGCGGCTTCACCGGCGCCACCCCCCACCGGGATGGCCAACCGGGCCCCGTGCCGGCACCAAAGGCGGGGCAGCAGGGGGCGTTCCTGCGCGCCAGCGGCACTTGGGAGCGGCCGCCCTTTGAAGGGGATGCGGCGACGAATGCGCTGTCCTCCGATCTGGCGCTGACCGCCAGCAGTCCGCGCGCCCTGTCCGTCGCCCCCACCACCGTCAACCGGGCGGTGACCCTGCCTGACGCGACGACCATGCCGCTGGCCGGTGGGCCGGTATTCATCATCGCGAATGCCGGCACCGTGCCGATGCAGGTCCGCACATATCTTGGCGTCACGCCGGTGGCGGAACTGGCCCCCGGTCAGATCGCCGCCATCACCTTGATATCCAAAACCACGGCCGATGGCGCGTGGCGGGCCGCCGTGTCGCAGATGGGCATCGCTGCCCAAGGAACCATCTTCGGCGGTCGCCAGGTCCTGCAGACCATTCAACCGAGCAACATCAACCTCTACCCGTCATCATCGCCGACCAAATACCTGCTGTCATATTTCTTCAGCAGCAACGTGTATGGCGCGATTCTGACCGTGACCGGCAAGGATATCGCCATCAGCACGCCCGTGGCGGTTGGCGCATACAGTTCGACGGACGGCGGGCAGATTTGTCTGCTGTCGGACACGACGGCCATCGCCGTGGTGTGGGACAGCAGCGTGCAAATCATCAAAATCTATGGCTACGCGGTCAACCTCACCACGGGTGTGCTGACGCCCGTGGGATCGGCAGTTAATCTCAGCGCGGTTGTGACATCGCCACCTCACCCCGTTCGGTTGAACAAGGTGACGGGGCAAGTCGCGCTCGTGTCCTGGAACGGCGGCAGCAGCGGAACGAACCTGTGCTGCGCCCTGGTAAGGTTCGATGGCACCACCGTCACGGCGGGCGCGATCACCAGCGGTATTGACACACCGGGAAACGGCAGCTGGATAAATAACGTCGTTCTCAGCGCGACGAAGGCGCACTTGTACTGCTATCGCGGCACAAATTCAGATCATCGCGTCAGGGAACTGACCCTGGATACCGGTGCTCTCACGATTGCGGTGGGTGCGGTCGCGACACTGGGCGGGTCTCTTGTAAGTAGCGACGCACACCTGGTAGCCGTAGACGCCACCTATTCACTGCTGCTTGCGAGGCATACGTCGGGAGGGCCCCAGACGCGTGCAGTGTTCTTCAACGGTGCCAGCCTTAGCGGGCCGCACCAAACGGTTTCCACCGAGAGTTTTAGCCGTCTTCTGCCCGCCACGTGGGGAGGCGCCAATCCTCTGATGACCCTGATTTGCACCGATACCGCCACAGGCTTCTACAAGACCTACGCCGTCGATATGTTCATGCTGGCCGCCAATCCGTACCCAATCGTTGATGATCAGGTACCTCGCCGAATTGCGGTGACGGTTTCGCCTGCTCTGAACCCCGGCAGCTTTCTTTCCGCCTTCGCCCGGGTCGGGACCCAGGGCGTCTATGTCTGTCTGGATCAGACGGTCGGCGGCTATCTGTCCGCCTTCACGATGGAGCGACTGTGATGATGACCGCATGTCTGCGTGCCGCCGACCGCGTGGTGCTGTTTGTCGGTGTCGATCTGGTGCTCGATGAGGCAGGTGAGGGGCAGGTGCTGGCCGGCGATGGCTGGACCTATCGCGCTGCCGCTGGCGATCTCGTGCTTGAGCAGGTCGCCAATGTGCCTGCCGCCTGGATTGGTGGTGGCTGGAGCCTCAGCGAGGCGGGGGACTGGGAGGTGCATGATCAGGCTTTGGTCGATGCGGCCGAAATGGCGGCGACCCGCGATTTGGCCGAGGCGCGGTCGGCGAAGCTCGCCGCGCTGGCCGCATACCGCTACGACCGTGAGGTCGCAGGCACGTTGGTCAGCGGGGTAGAGGTCCGCACGGACCGGGAGAGCCAGGCTCTGCTGACCGGGGCTGCTGTCGCGGCCATGCTGAACAGTGAATATGAGGTCGCATGGAAGGCAGCGGGGGGGTGGGTGACACTCGACGCCGCGTCAATCATTGCCCTCGCCTCCGCAGTGCGCGCGCATGTTCAATCTTGCTTCGACCGAGAACGGGTGCTGTCGCAGAAGATCGAGGCTGTACTGACAGCAGAGGAATTGGAGGCGATTGACATCACCAGCGGATGGCCGATAGCAGGCTCTTAGAAGCCAGTTAACCGGCTTGCAGTCGAGGTTGAAGTGTTCCAGAGCCGTGTGCCGCTCACTCCAAAACCATTTGGTGGACTTTTGCCATCACATCCGCCCTGACCTAGCCCCCCACCCCGCCGGTATCAAACCAGCGCGGGCGGGGGATCAAAGCGGGGGAGGGGGAATACTTGCCGTCTCTACGGGCCACCTCATTGGCCCCACTCACCCCGCCCCAACTGGCCCCCCGCGTGACGGCCACGTCCGGTTCCCGCTGGACGGCGGGGGTGGGGGGAGGGGCATAATGCCGGTCCTTCCGTTCGGACCCTGGTGAAGGCAATAAACGCATGATCGGCATTTCTGCTTCTCCCACCCGCCGCCAGCTTCTGGCCGGGACCGCGTCACTGGCGATGATGGGGCTGGCCCCCGGCGTGCGCGCCGCAGCGGGTGACGCCACCGCGAAAGCGCAGAGTTTCCTGGATCAGCTGACCGAGCAGATACTGGCCTGGTATCCGGAAAACGCCACGCAGCTGGGCATCGACAAGGATGCCCGCGCCGGCCTGCGCGCACAGCTGGGTGATCGGTCGCTGGCCGGGATCGAGGCGCAGCGTGGGGCGGTGAAGACGCAGCTGGCCGCCGTGAAGGCCCTGGACCGCAGCGGTCTTACGGCGGAGATGCAGGCCAATCTGGAGGTGGCGCAGGCCACGCTGGAACTGTCGGATAGCGGCCATGGCTTCCGCTTCGGCGATATGGCGCTGCTGAACCAGAGCTATTCCTATCGCAACAGCCCCTATGCCGTGGCCCAGAATCTGGGCGCCTTTGTCGAGGTGCCGGACTTCCTGACCAGCCAGCACAAGATCGAGCGCAGGGAGGATGCCGACAGCTACCTGTCGCGCCTGACCCAATATGCCACAGCACTGGATGCGGAGACGGAGCGGCTGCGAGCGGAAGGCGGGCAGGGTGTCACCCTGCCGGATTTCCTGCTGGACAAGGCCGTCGGCCAATATACCCGCGCCATCGCCGCCCCCGCCGCGGAATGGGAGATCGTGAAACATTTCGAGGCGGGTGCGAAGCAGGTGGGCCATGCCAAGCCGGGCGAGGCACTGTCCATCGTCACAGACAAGGTGTTGCCGGCCCTGAAACGTCAGCAGGCGGTGATGGAGGAACAGCGCCGCACCGCGCGCGGCGATGCCGGCGTCTGGGCCCTGCCCCAGGGCGCGGATTATTACGCCTGGGCGTTGAGTGCGGCCACCACCACCAGCCTGTCCCCGGACGAGGTGCATGCCATGGGGCTGGAGCAGCTGAAAATGCTGCAATCCCGCATGGAACCGCTGCTGCGCGCCCAGGGTCTGACCCAGGGGACGGTGGGTGAACGTATGGCCGCCCTGGGCAAGGACCCCAAATATCTGTGGCCCAATGATGATAAGGGCCGCGCCGACCTGCTTTCCTATATCAATGGCCGGGTGGATGATATCCGCACCCGCATGCCGCAGGCCTTCACGGTACTGGTGCCGGGCAAGCTGGTGGTCAAGCGCGTGCCCGTTTCCATCGAGGCGGGCGCCCCCGGCGGCTATGCCAGTGCCGGGTCGATGGATGGCAGCCAGCCCGGTTCCTACTACATCAACCTGCGTGATACGGCCATCTGGCCCCGTCATGCCCTGCCCACGCTGTCCTATCACGAGGGTATTCCCGGCCATATCTGGCAGGGAGAATATAGCTACAAGCTGCCGCTGATCCGCACCCTGCTGGCCTATAGCGCCTATACCGAGGGCTGGGCGCTTTATGCCGAACAACTGGCGGACGAGCTGGGCGTGTACAACGAGGACCCGGTGGGACAGCTGGGTTACCTGCAATCCATGGCGTTTCGCGCCTGCCGGCTGGTGGTCGATACCGGTATCCATGCCAAGCGCTGGACCCGTGACCAAGCCATTGAGTGGTTTGCCACCAACAATGGCTCCACCCGCACCCAGGTGACGGGGGAGGTGGACCGCTACTGCTCCTGGCCGGGCCAGGCCTGCGCCTACAAGATCGGGCATACGGCCATCAACCGCGTGCGCGACAATCTGAAGGCCAAGCTGGGGCCCAAATATGATTTCCGCCGCTTCAATGACGCGCTGGTCATGACGGGTAATGTGCCGCTGTCCCGGCTGGAGGCGCTGGTGGAGGGGCGGTTGACGGCATGACCGCCCTTATTCAGCGATAAAGTCAGAACATTGTTCCATGATGGCGGGGCATGGCACCTTGCGCCGGCCCCGCCTTGCCCCTACTTTCATTTCCATGCGTTTCCTTGCGACCCTTCTGCTGCTGGCGGCATTCCTGATGAATGTCCCTGGGCTCCACGCCCGGGACCTGTCGCACAGCCATGGCCAGACGGGGCATGACCGAACGGGCCAGACGCAGATGCTGGCCGGGGCGGAGCATGCGCCCATGGGCAAGCTCTCCATGGATTGCCACCATGAATGCAGCCACATCCATGTGGCCGACCGCGCCCGCGCTGCGCGGGTGGTGGAACCCGTGGTCTGGGGCATGACGGCCTATCCGGTGGAGGCCCCCGTGCTGCCCGAAAGTGCCGAGCCGGCCCTTCCCGACGAACCCCCGCGCGCCTGACGAACCGATCCCCGTCGCCGCCGCCCTGACCGGGCGGCCCGGTATCCGTTCGTCATTGCGGAGTATTCATGCGGCTGCATCATGCGGTCGCCCTGGCGATTTCCATCGCCGGGGCCCCGGCGGCATGGGCGCAATCCACGCCCGTCGCCCCCACCACCCTGTCTCCAACGCAAACCCTTCTGACCCCTGACACTGCCATCGCGCTGGCGCTTGAGCATGCGCCGCGCGGTGCGGCGGCGCGTGCCCGGCTGGATGCTGCTGGCGCAGCCGTCGATCAGGCCGATACCAGCCCCAATCCGGAAATCGGGTTCGAACTGGAAAATTTTTCTGGCTCCGGCCCCTATCGTGATTTCCGGTCGTCGGAGCGTACCTACAGCCTGTCGCAGACCATCGAATTGGGCGGCAAGCGCAGCCGGCGCACTGATGCCGCCCGTGCCGCCCGCGATTGGGCGGCGGCCGATCTGGCGCTGGCCCGGCTGGACCTGGCGCGCGATGTGCGGCTGGCCCTGTCGGAGGCGGTGGCAGCATCGCGGCAGGTGGCCCTGACCCAGGACGGTCTGCGGCTGGCTGTGGCGGTACAGGACAGCATCAAGGCGCGGGTGGAGGCGGGGCGGGAGGCCCCCATTCAGGCATCCCGCGCCGACATCACCCGGCGTCAGGCGCAACTGGCCCTGGATCAGGCCAACCGCCGCCTGACCATCGCGCGCCAGACACTGGCTGGCCTGACGGGCCTATCCCCCGCCGCCATCACCCTGGATGAAGGCTGGTTCACCCGCATTGACGCCGACGCTGCCGCAGCCAGCGGTGATGGGGCCGACCTGCGCCGGCGTCAGGCCGACGTGGCGCGGGGGCGGGCGGAATTGTCGGTGGAACAGGCCAAGGCGATCCCCGACGTGACCCTGTCCGCCGGCTTCCGGCAGTTCCGGGAGGATGGGGAGAATGCCTTCCTGGTGGGGGTATCGGTGCCCATCCCGATCTTTGACAGCAACCGGGGGGGCATTGCCAAGGCGCGGGCCGATCTGGTGGCGGCGGAGGCGGACCTTGCTGCCGAACGCATCGACCTGGACCGCCGCACCCATGCCGCCCGCGCCAATCTGGTTGCCGCCCGCGAGACCGCCCGCACGCTTCAGGACAGCATCATCCCGACCGCCGAACAGGCCTTTGGTCTGGCCAATGAAGGCTATGCCCAGGGCAAGTTCGCGTATCTGGAGGTGCTGGAGGCACAGCGGACCCTGGTCGATGCACGCACCGATCTGATCAACGCCCTGCAGGGCTTCCACGACGCGCGGGCCGAACTTGACCGGCTGACCGCCCCGGACATTGAGGTGTCCCCATGAATATCACGAAGAAGCATGTCCTGATCGGCGTCTCCGCCATCGCCCTGCTGCTGGCCGGCGGTTTTGTGGTCAAGAGCTTTACAGGCGCTCCCCAGCCCGTCGCCGCCAAGGCCGGCGACGGCCATGACCATGGAGAGGGCGAGGAGGAACATGGGGAGGAGGGTGGCGCCATCCATATGGACGCCGCTACCATCACCCGGTCCAAGATCACGCTGGTGGAGGCTGCCCCCGCGCCCGTGTCCCGCGACATCCGCGTCACAGGCACGGTTGTGGCCGACGCTGACAAGATGGTGCATGTCACCCTGCGCGTGTCCGGTATCGTGACGGAGGTGCATAAGCGCCTGGGTGAGCCGGTACAGCCGGGCGACGTGCTGCTGGTGCTGGACAGCCGTGATCTGGCCGACGCCAAGGCGGAATATCTGTCCGCCCTGCGCCAGAACACATTGGCCGCCACGACCCTGTCGCGGGAAGAGGGGCTGTGGCGCAAGCAGGTATCGGCGGAACAGGATTACCTGACCGCCCGCGCCGCCGCCGAAACCGCCGCCATTGCCTTGGCTGCCGCGAAGCAGCGCCTGACGGTGCTGGGCCTGTCGCCGGCGGAGATTGCGGGGCTGGACAAGCAGCCCTTCAGCCTGGGTCGGCTGGAAGTGCGCTCGCCCATTGCGGGCCGCATCATCGGTCGGGAGGCGGTGCGGGGCGAGTTGCTGGCCGCTGAAAAAGAGGTCTTCTCCGTCGCTGACCTGTCCAGCGTCTGGGTCGAACTTCCCGTCTATGCCGCCGACCTGCCCGCTGTGAAGGAGGGCCAGCCCGTCAGCCTGACCGGCCAGGGCGGGCGCAGTGCGGAGGGCAAGGTGGTCGCCGCCGGCGCCACGCTGGACCCGCAGACGGGGGCCGCCCGCGTTGTGGCCGCCTTGAACAACAAAGATGGCGAATGGCGTCCGGGCGATTTCGGGTCCGGCAGCATCCAGGCGGGCGGGGAGATGGCGGACATCGCCGTCCCGTCCAGCGCCTTGCAGGTGCTGAACGGTGACACAGTCGTTTTTGTCCGCAATGCGGAAGGGTTTGAGCCGCGCGTGGTGGAGGTGGGGCGGCGCAACAGCCGCTTTGCCGAGATCATTTTCGGCCTGTTCCCCGGCGAACAGGTGGCGACGGGCAATACCTTCCTGCTGAAGGCCGAAGCCTCGCGTGGGGAAGCATCCCACAGCCATGCGCATTGACGGGAGGGGATGATGATCGAACCCATCCTGTCCTTCGCCATCCGCCGCCGCGTGCTGGTGGTGCTGCTGGTGGCGGTATTGGCGGCGTTCGGGGCGCGTTCACTGCTGAACCTGCCCATCGATGCCGTTCCCGACATCACCAACAACCAGATCCAGATCACCACCCTGGCCCCGGCCTTGTCGCCGTTTGAGGTGGAACAGCAGGTGACCTATCCCGTCGAAACCGCGCTGGCCGGGATCGCGGGGCTGGAGGATACCCGCTCCATCTCCGTCAATGGCCTGTCGCAGGTGACTGCCATCTTTGAAGAAAAGGTCGATATCTATTTCGCCCGCCAGCAGGTGGCCGAACGGCTGGGCGAAGCGCGCGACCGCCTGCCCCCCGGCCTGACGCCCACCATGGGCCCGATCTCCACGGGTCTGGGTGAGGTTTATATGTGGACCGTCGAATATGCGCCCTTTGATGCCAAAAAGGCCAAGGCCGGTGCCGCCGGCTGGCAGCCCGACGGGTCGTATCTGACGCCCGAGGGTGAGCGCCTGACGAATGAGGTGGAGCGGGCCACCTATCTGCGCACGGTCCAGGACTGGATCGTGGCCCCGCAGATGAAAGGCGTGCGCGGTGTGGCCGGGATCGACACGATCGGCGGCCATGTAAGGCAATATCACGTGTTGCCAGATCCGGCCCGGCTGGTCAGTTTCGGCCTGACCTTCGCCGATCTGGGCACGGCCCTGGAACGCGCCAACCAGAGCCTGGGTGCGGGCCAGATGGAGCGGAACGGAGAGCTGTTCATCGTCCGCTCCGACGGTCGCATCTCCACCGCCGAACAAATCGCCGGCACCGTCATCGCCACGCGCGGCGGCGTGCCCGTGCGCCTGTCCGATGTGGCGACGGTGCAGACCGGTCAGGAACTGCGGACGGGCAGCGCCAGTGAGAATGGGCGCGAGGTGGTGGTGGGTACGGCCCTGATGCTGATCGGGCAGAATAGCCGCACTGTCGCCGATGCCGTGGATGCCAAGCTTCAGGATATCCGCCGCTCCCTGCCCGCCGACATCATGGCGAAGACGGTGCTGGACCGTACCGATCTGGTGAATGCCACCATCAAGACGGTGGCGAAGAACCTGACCGAAGGGGCCTTGCTGGTCATCGCGGTTCTGTTCCTGCTGCTGGGCAATATCCGCGCGGCCCTGATCACGGCCCTGGTCATTCCCGTGACCATGCTGTTTACGGCCACAGGCATGCTGGAAGCCGGCGTCAGCGCCAATCTGATGAGCCTGGGTGCCTTGGATTTCGGCCTGATCGTCGACGGGGCGGTGATCATCGCGGAAAACTGCCTGCGCCGGCTGGGTGAAAGGCAGCATCATTTGGGCCGTGTTCTGACCCTGAATGAACGGCTGGCCGAAGTGATGGAAGCATCGAAGGAGATGATCCAGCCGTCGGTCTATGGCCAGGCCATCATCATCACCGTCTATCTGCCGCTGCTGACCTTCACCGGGGTTGAAGGCAAGATGTTCGAACCGATGGCGCTCACCGTCATCATCGCCCTGGTTGCGGCCTTCATCCTGTCTTTGACCCTGGTCCCCGCCCTGATCGCCCTGTTCGTGTCGGGCAGGGTGGAGGAGAAGGAGAATGCCATCATCCGCCGGGCCGGCGACTGGTACCGCCCCTGGCTGGACAAGGCCCTGGTGGCCCCGGCAAAGGCGGCGGGCTTTGCTGCGGCCCTGTTCGGCCTGTCGCTGCTGCTGTTCACGCAGTTAGGGCAGGAATTCATCCCGCAACTGGATGAAGGCGATGTGGCCCTGAACGCGTTCCGCATCCCCAGCACCAGCCTGGATCAGGCCACCGGCCAGCAGCTTGACATCGAAAAGGCTGTCACCGCCTTCCCGGAAATGGCCTTCGCCTTTTCCAAGACGGGTACCGCGGAGATCGGGACGGATGTGATGCCGCCCGGCATCTCCCACATGTTCGTGATGCTGAAGCCGCGCGACGCATGGCCCGATCCCGGCTTGTCCAAGGCGGAGTTGGTCGAGCGGCTAGAAAAGGCTGTGGGCAGCCTGCCGGGTCAGGTCTATGAGGTCAGCCAGCCCATCCAGCTTCGCTTCAACGAATTGCTGGCCGGCGTGCGCGGCGATGTCGCCATCAAGGTGTTCGGTGATGATTTCGAAACGCTGCTGACCAAAGCCAACCAGATCGCCGCCGCCATTCAGACAGTGCCGGGGGCGGCGGATGTGCGGGCCGAACAGGTGTCGGGGGCGTCGTTCCTGAATGTTGAGGTGGACCGCGACCGGGCATCCCGTTACGGCCTGTCGGTGGCCGACGTACAAGAGGTTCTGGCCATCGCGGTCGGCGGGCGTGAGGCGGGGCTGGTCTATCAGGGTGATCGCCGTTTCGATATCCTGGTCCGCCTGCCCGACGCCTTGCGCAATGACCCCGACGCCCTGGCCACCCTGCCGATACCCTTGGCAGAGGGGCGGACGGTGCCGCTGGGCGAGGTGGCAAGCATCCGCTTTGCCGAAGGTCCCAACCAGATCAGCCGCGAGAATGGCAAGCGCCGCATCGTGGTGCAGGCCAATGTCCGCGGTCGCGATATCGGGTCCTTCGTGGCCGAGGCGCAGGAAAAGCTGGCGGCTCAGGTGGCGGTGCCGGCCGGTTACTGGGTCACCTGGGGCGGGCAGTTCGAAAACCTGATCGCGGCGCGTGACCGGCTGATGATCGTGGTGCCGGCCTGCTTCGCCCTGATCTTCCTGCTGCTCTACAGCGCTTTGGGATCGGCCCGCGATGCGGTGCTGGTGTTCAGCGGCGTGCCACTGGCGCTGACGGGTGGCATCCTGGCGCTGTATTTGCGGGGCATGCCGTTCTCCATCTCCGCCGCGGTCGGCATGATCGCCCTGTCGGGCATCGCGGTGCTGAACGGTCTGGTCATGCTGTCCTTCATCCGGCAATTGCGGCTGAAGGGCATGGAACTGGATCAGGCGGTGCGGGAAGGGGCGATGACACGCCTGCGGCCCGTGCTGATGACCGCCCTGGTCGCCAGCCTGGGCTTTGTGCCCATGGCGCTGTCCACCTCTGTCGGGGCGGAGGTGCAGCGGCCCATCGCCACTGTCGTCATCGGCGGCCTGATCACCGCCACCTTGCTGACCCTGATCGTGCTGCCGGCGCTCTACCGCCGCTTTGCCGGTCCCGTCCTGGTCAGTTCCAGTAACGGGATCGAACCCCTTCCCGCACCTTCCCTGGATGAAAGGTAACCATCATGTTGAAGCCGTTCCTGACCGCCGCTCTGATCAGTTTGCTGCCCGTGTCCGGGGCGGTGGCTGCCGAAAAGGGCCATGACCATAGCCATGGCGAGGCCGAAAAGGGCAAGCATGGCGGCATCGTGCAGGATGTGGCGGGGGTGGAGGCCGAACTGCTCGTCACGCCCGGCACCATCGCCGTCTACCTGTCCGGCCATGGTGGTACACTGGTATCGGTAGAGGGTGCCATGGGCAGCGTCCTGCTGACCCAGGGCGCCAACCGCGTCGGCACCATCGCCCTGAAACCGGCGGGTGACCGTCTGGAAGGCAAGGGTGAGGTGCCGGCGGGTGCCGATATCGTCCTGAGCCTGCGCACCAGGGACGGCAAGACCGGTCAGGCCAAGTATGAAATGGGCGGCCACTTACATTGAGTTAAGCTTATTCTGCCCCCTCCCACTGACCGGGAGGGGGTTAACGGACAGGGGACCTCATGGGCGACGGACATCATCATGACCATGGTCATGACCACGCTGGCCAAGGCCACAGCCATGGTCATGGCGGTCCGTCAGGGGCAGCCACGGAGCTGGTAACCGCGATTGCCAGCGGTGTTGCCCTGTCTGTCGGCTACGGGCTGGAGATGCTGACCGCCGCGCCCAGTTGGCTTCACCACGCCCTTTATATCACCGCCTTCCTGTTGGGCGGGGTTTTCACGATGCGCGAAGCCGTGGAAAATCTGCGGCGGGGGCGGTTTGAGATCGACACATTGATGCTGGTGGCCGCCGCAGGGGCCGCCAGCCTGGACGCCTGGGCGGAGGGGGCGCTGCTGCTGTTCCTGTTTGCGCTGGGCCACGCCTTGGAACATCACGCCATGGGCAAGGCAAGGCGCGCGATCGAGGCGCTGGCCGTGCTGGCCCCCCGCACGGCCCTGCGCCGCGTCACCGGCGGGACGGCGGAAGTGGCGGTGGAGGAGCTGGCCGTCGGCGACGTGGTCATCGTGAAGCCCGGTGCCCGCCTGCCCGCCGACGGCTTCGTGGTGGCGGGGCAGAGCGGTGTCGATCAGGCCCCCGTGACGGGGGAAAGTATTCCCGTTGATAAATCCCCCGTGCCCGACCCGGCACAGGCCCGCGCGGCACCGGATCGGGTGGACGCCTACCACCGCGTCTTTGCCGGCACCATCAATGGCGATGGGTTGCTGGAGGTGGAGGTGACCCGCCTGTCCGGCGACAGCACGCTGGCCCGCGTGGTCCGCATGGTGGCAGAGGCGGAGAGCGCCAAATCCCCGACCCAGCTTTTCACCGACCGGTTCCAGCGTATTTTCGTGCCCCTGGTCCTGGCTCTGGTTTTCCTGCTGCTGTTTGCCTGGGTTGTGGTGGATGAACCATTCCGCGACAGTTTTTATCGCGCCATGGCGGTGCTGGTGGCGGCCAGCCCCTGTGCGCTGGCCATCGCCACGCCAAGCGCTATCCTGTCGGGCGTCGCACGTGCGGCGCGGGGCGGCGTGCTGGTCAAGGGTGGGGCACCGCTGGAACTGCTGGGGGCTGTCACCGCCATCGCCTTTGACAAGACGGGTACCCTGACCGAAGGTCGCCCGCGCCTGACCGACATCATTCCCGCCCCCGGCGTAACAGAAACGGAACTGCTGTCCATCGCTGTCGCCGTGGAGGGTTTGAGCGACCATCCCCTGGCCCGCGCGGTAACGCGTGACGGGCGGGAGCGCCTGTCCGGCGTCGAGATCCCCGCCGCTAGCGACCTGTCCAGCCTGACCGGTCGGGGCCTGTCGGCGACGGTGGCGGGGGAGAATGTGCTGATCGGCAAGGCCGACCTGTTTGGCCGGGACGGTGTGGCGCCCCTGTCCGAACCGGCGATGATCGCCGCCGCCGGCCTGCGCGAGGCCGGACGCACCACCATGCTGGTGCGAAGGGGTGACCGTGATCTGGGTGTGCTGGGCCTGATGGATCGGCCCAGAGCGGAGGCAGCGTCCAGTCTGGCCCGCCTGCGGGCCCTGGGTGTGCAGCGTCTGGTGATGCTGTCCGGCGATGCCGGCCCCGTCGTCGCCGCCATTGGTCAAGAAGTCGGGGTGGATAAGGCCGTGGGTGACCTGATGCCCGCCGATAAGGTGGAGGCCATCGGGAAGATGGCGGCAGAAGGAATCGTGGCTATGGTCGGTGACGGGGTCAATGATGCCCCGGCCCTGGCCCGCGCCCATATCGGTATCGCCATGGGGGCTGCCGGGTCGGAGGTGGCGCTGGAAACAGCGGATGTGGCGCTGATGGCTGACAAGCTGTCGCACCTGCCCTTTGCGGTGGGCCTGTCGCGTCAGACCCGCGCCATCATCCGCCAGAATGTCGTAATCAGTCTCGGCATGGTGGCGCTGCTGGTGCCCGCCACCATCCTGGGTCTGGGCATCGGCCCCGCCGTGGTGCTGCATGAAGGATCGACGCTTGTCGTCGTCTTCAACGCCCTGCGTCTGCTGACCTGGACGGAGCGTGTTTAGGCGGCGTCAGGCCACCCCGATCGCCGCCAGATCGGCATCCAGCACCGACAGCTGCGTTTCCGGCGGCCAGCGCTCGGGGTCGAAAAAGGCCTGGCTGGCCATGCCATAGATGGTGACCAGCAGCCGCCGCGCCCCGGCCTTGGCGGCATCCTCCGCCAGCCCGCGTTCCATTAGCAGGCTGGTCACCCGGGCCGTGATCTGGCGCGACCGGACCTGCTGTTCGCCCGAGAGGGTCTGATCGGCGATGGCCATGGTCCAGAAGGCGAACCAGACCAGCCAGTCGCGCCGCTGTTCGGCATTCAGCGGCAGCAGGGCCGCCAGATAGGGCCGCACGGCCCCGCCGCCGGCTTCCAGCGCTGCTTCCATCCGCTGATGCGCGCGCAGGACGGTCGCGCGGTAAGTGTAGAACAGCAGTTCCACCTTGGATGCGAAATAGTGGCTGACGATGGCTGTGCTGTATCCGGCGGCCTGCGCGACCTCGCGCACCGTCACGGCCTCGATCCCGGCCCTGGCGACAAGGTCCGCCGTCACTTCCGCCACGGCGCGTCGGCGCGCCTCGTGATCCACCACGGCCGGCATTGCTTTTCCTGTAACATGCGTTATAAATAACATCCGTTATATAACGGGTGTCAGGCCATCATGCCGCGCGGGAGGAAAAGATGGAAGGGCCGGGGATGGAAAGGACGGATGTGATCGTTTTGGGCAGCGGGGCCGCCGGTCTGGTGGCGGCGCTGGCGGCGTCCGATGCCGGCGCGCGGGTCCTGCTGCTGGAGAAGGCGGACGCGGTCGGGGGAACAACCGCCCTGTCGGGCGGCGTCTTCTGGCTGCCGGCCAACAGGTTCGCGGGCGATGGCGACAGTCGGGATAAGGCGCGTTCCTATCTGGAGGCACTGTCGCTGGGTCTGATTGATCCCGTGATGGCCGAAACCTATGTGGACTCGGTGCCCGGCCTGATCGACTGGCTGGCCGGACCGGTGGGAATGGATATCAAGCTGGTGGAGGGGTTTCCCGACTACCATCCCGAACATCCTGGCGGCATGCCTGATGGCGGTCGGTCGCTGGAACCCGGTCCCTTTGCCATGCCGTCGCTGGGACCGTGGGCGGAGAAGGTGTTGCGCGGGCGGGCCAATCCCTGGACCCTGATCGGCGAACGCCCACGCGGGGACGGCAGCGGCGGGGTGGATGCGGCCACCATCCAGGCCCGTCGTGCCGCTGGCATCGAATGCTGCGGCCGCGCCCTGGTCGGCTGGCTGCTGAAGGCCTGCCTTGACCGGGGGATTGAACCGCGTCTGAACCAGTCCGTCACCGACCTTGTGCGCGATGAGACGGGCCGCGTGGCGGGCGTGCGCAGCGGCGATGCCGTCCTCCTGGCAAGGCGCGGGGTGATCATCGCCACCGGCGGCTTTGAATGGGACCGGGACTTGGCGCGGGATTTTCTGCGCGGCCCCGTCGGCCATCTTCCCACGGCCCGCGCCTGCACCGGTGACGGGCTGCGCATGGCCATGCGGGCGGGTGCGGCCCTGACCAACATGGCGGAGGCCTGGTGGGTGCCGACCATTGCCTGGGGTGGAGAGGCGGCGGCGGGGGATGACCCGACCCGCCATTTCCTGCTGCTGCGCGAACGCACCCTGCCGGGGTCGATCATGGTTAATGGCAAGGGCCGGCGCTTTGCCAATGAGGCGACGAATTACAATGCCTTCGGGGCCGTGCTGCATGCCTTTGACCCTGTTGGCTTCACCTATGCCAATCAGCCCTGCTGGCTGATCTTCTGTCAGACCTATCTGGACCGCTATGGCTTTTTCGGGGTGGCACCCGGTGCTGTAGCCCCGGACTGGATCACGCGCGGCGACAGCGTGGCGGACCTAGCCCGCCGCCTGGGCCTGCCTGTCGATGCTCTGACCGGCACGGTCGCCCGCTGGAACCAGATGATGGAGGGTGGGCAGGACACGGATTTCGGGCGGGGGACCAGCGCCTATGACGGTTGGAACGGCGATATCGACCCCCCCGCCGGTCCCGCCCGCACCCTGGGGCCGCTGGATCGCGGGCCCTTCTATGCCGTGCCGGTGCATGCCAGCACGCTGGGCACCAAGGGCGGACCGAAGACGGATCGCGACGGGGCTGTCCTGGACCTGTCGGGTCAGCCGATCCAAGGCCTGTATGCGGCCGGCAATGCCATGGGCGGGGTGACGGGCAAGGTCTATGGCGGGGCGGGCGGCACCTTGGGCCCCGCCATGATCTTCGGCTGGCGCGCGGGCCGTGCGGCGGCCCGGTCGAATGCACGATAAGGGGGGAACAGGCATGACCAACCATTACCCGCATTTGTTCCGACCCCTGACCATCGGATCCATGAAGCTGCGCAACCGCGTGATGCTGCCACCCCATGCCAGTGCTGTGGGCAATTTGTGGGGCACGGAAGCAGAGGCGGCGCGCAACATCGCCTACTGGGCATCGCGCGCCCGCGCCGGGGCCGGCTGGATCGACGGGATCACGGGGTTTGTCGAAAACCGGATGCCGCCGGGGTTTGAGCCCACCGGCGTGGGCGCCATGAAGAATGGCGTCTTCCGCCTGCCGCATTATCTGGAACGGGCCGGTGCTTATGCGGCGGCGGTGAAGGCGGAAGGGGCGGTCGCCACCACCCAACTGGTGATTCAGGGCGGCATGCCGCACGCGCCCAGTGCGCGGCTTTCCGGCCCCCTGATCCATCAGGTGCCCCACGCCCTGGACCGCGATGAAATCCGCTGGTTCGTGCAGGAATACCGGTTCTCAGCGGCACAGGCGCAGAGGGCGGGGCTGGACGGGGTGGAGATCCACGCCAATCACGATGACCTGATGGAATGGTTCCTGTCGCCCCTGACCAACCGGCGCGAGGATGAGTATGGCGGGTCGTTTGCCAACCGTCTGCGTTTCATCACGGAAATCCTGACGGAGATTCGGGACGCCACGGGGCCGGGCTTCACCGTCGGCATCCGCATGAACAAGGCCGAAGGTGAACCGGGCGGTTATGACCTGCTGGGCGGGGCGGCCATTGCCGGGCGGCTGGCGGATGCCAAGCTGGTGGATTATGTGCATCTGGTGATGGGCAGCCCCTGGGGCGATCCTTCCTATATCCAGCCGCACCATTATCCCGCTGGCGGCTGGGCCGAACAGGCGGCCCTCTATCGCCGGTCGCTGTCCATCCCTATCGTCTATACGGGCCGCATCACGGGGCCGGACGTGGCGGAAAAGGCGCTGGCGCAGGGTCATGCCGATGTGGTGGGCATGGCACGGGCGCATTTCGCCGATGGCGACCTGCTGGCCAAGGCGCGCGAAGGCCGCGCCGCCGATATCCGCCCCTGCATCGGCTGCAATGAATGTATCAGCCGGCGTTATGTGGAAAACCTGCCCTTTGCCTGCGCCGTCAATCCCGATGCGGGGCGGGAGGTGGAGGGGCCGTTGCCCCGCGTGACGGCCAGAAAACGTCTGCTGGTGGTGGGTGGTGGGCCGGCGGGCCTGGAACTGGCGGTGCGCGCAGCGGAACGCGGGCACAAGGTCACGCTATGGGAGGCCGCCGACCGGATGGGCGGGCAGGTGCGGCTGGCGGCATTGCTGCCCACGCAGGAGGGGTTCCTGGGCTGGATCGATCATCTGTCCCGCCGTCTGGATCAGTTGGACGTGCATGTCCATCGCGGACGGCGGGCGACGGCGGAAACGGTGCTGGCGGAAGGTATGGACATGGTGGCGGTGGCGACCGGTGCCGTCGCCCGCCGGCCCGACATCACGGGCCTGGACCTGCCCTTTGTGCATGATATGCGCGATGTCCTGACGGATCGGGCTACGCTGGGCCGGCGGGTGCATGTCATCGTGCAGGATGATCATTCCGCCCCCCTGGCCCTGGCCGATCTGCTGGCGCAGCGGGGACATCAGGTGACCATGCTGTACCAGACGCCGGGGCCGGCACCCCTGGTAGGGCGTTACACGCTGGGTGCCTTCCTGGCCCGGCTGTCGCGCGGCGGGGTGATGTTCCGCCATCAGGTGCAGGCCATCGCCATCGAGCCGGGCCGCATTCGCCTGCGCAATGTCTTCTCCTTCAAGGAGGAACTGGCCGACGGGGTGGACAGCGTGGTTCTGGCCTGCGGGTCGGTGGCTGATGCCGGGCTTTATGAGCAGTTGAAGGGGCGGCAGGCGAACCTGCATTTGTTGGGTGATGCCTTTGCCCCCCGCCGCATCGTCTTTGCCACACAGCAGGCTTATGCGTTGGCAGCTACGCTGTAGAGCGGGTTGGCGGGAAACAAGGCCGGGCGTATAAGCGGGCGGCTCAGTTCCGGATTGTACAAACATGACCGCCATCGCCATAGCCGCCCTTTACCGATTCCACCCGCTGCCGGGGTTTCAGGACCTGCGTCAGCCCTTGTTCGACATGATGGCGGCAGAGGGGGTGTGCGGCACGCTGCTGCTGGCGGCAGAAGGCATCAATGGCACCATCGCCGGGCCGGCGGATGCCATGCCGCGTGTTGTGGAAAAGATTGGGCAGATCACGGGGCTGGATGGCATCGCGCCCCGCTGGTCCAGCACCGACACGCCCCCCTTTGGCCGCCTGAAGGTGCGGCTGAAGAAGGAGATCGTGACCATGGGCGTGCCCGGCATCGATCCCCTTAAGGCCGTCGGCACCTATGTGGAGCCGGAAGATTGGAACACCCTGATCAGCGATCCCGAAACCCTGGTCATCGACACGCGCAACAGTTTTGAAGTGGGGTACGGCACCTTCAAGGGGGCCGTCGATCCCGGCACGACCACCTTTGGTCAGTTCCCCGATTATGTCCGCCGCAATCTGGACCCGGCAAAGCACCGCAAGGTCGCCATGTTCTGCACCGGTGGCATCCGCTGTGAAAAGGCGACGGCCTATATGCTGGAACAGGGGTTCGGGGAGGTCTACCACCTGAAAGGTGGTATCCTGAACTATCTGGAACGCATCGTTCCCGATGACAGTCTGTGGGAAGGCGGCTGCTTCGTCTTTGACGAACGGGTGGCGCTCGGCCATGGGCTGGAGTCGGTTCCCGGCATCGTTCGGGACGACAAGGTGGGGTGAAACCCACCGGCGGGGGAACCGCCGGTGGCGTTCCCATCCTCAGAACATCATTTCCAGCACGCGGTCGCGCGGCTGGTGGCCGTCGGCGAAGGTCTTGATGTTGACGATCACCTTCTCGCCCATGTCGATGCGGCCTTCCAGCGTGGCGGACGCCATGTGCGGCAACAGCACGACATTGTCGAGCTTCAGCAGCTTGGGATCGACATTGGGTTCGTCTTCATAGACGTCCAGGCCAGCGGCCCCGATCTCCCGCCGCTGCAGCATGCGGGCCAGCGTCGCCTCGTCCACCACCTGACCACGGCTGATATTGACCAGGATGGCCGTGGGTTTCAGCAGGGCCAGACGCCGCGCATTCAGCAGATGGTACGTGGCGGGCGTGCGCGGGCAGGTGATGGCGACGATATCCATGCGGGCCAGCATCTGATCCAGGCTTTCCCAGAAGGCCGCATCCAGTTCCTGTTCCACCTCCGGGTGGACGGGCTTGCGGTTATGGTAATGGATGGACAGGCCGAAGGCCTTGGCACGTCGCGCCAGCGCCTGGCCGATGCGGCCCATGCCGATGATGCCCAGCCGCTTGCCGGCCAGACGCGATCCCAGCATGACGGTGGGTGCCCAGCCCGTCCATTGCCCGGACCGCACCAGCCGCTCCCCCTCCGACAGGCGGCGGGCCGTGGCCAGGATCAGGGCCATGGTCATGTCGGCGGTATCTTCGGTCAGCACGCCCGGCGTGTTGGTGACCAGGATACCCTTGTTGCGGGCCACGCGCAGATCGATATGGTCCACACCATTGCCGAAATTGGCGATCATCTTCAATTGCGGCCCGGCCTGATTCAGCAGGGCCTCATCAATGGTATCGGTGACGGTGGGGACCAGGATGTCGGCGGTCTTCACCGCCTCTTCCAGCTCGGCCCGCGTCATCGGATGATCGTCCAGGTTCAGGCGCGTGTGGAACAGCTCCATCATCCGCGTCTCAATGACGTCCGGCAGCTTGCGTGTGACGATGACCAGGGGTTTCCGGCGTTCGGCCATGTGCAATGATCCTCCCGTGGCGTGTTTGCCATAGCAGTACAAGCGAGCGAAGCCCTTGTCCATGATGCCGCTGCTGCGGGATGGATGGTCGCTGGTGCTTGACCCGGATAACCGGGGTACGGCACAAAGGGTTGTTAACGAATGATGCCGGGCATTTGCCCGCCGGCCTTGCATGGGGCGTTGTGTTGTTGGAAACGCGGACGGGAAAGATGCGCAAACCTGTGGCGGCGGGCATGACCCGCGCGCTGCTGGCCTGTCTTCTGTCGGTCGCGGCCCTGCTCTGCCCCGCCACCGGGATCAGCCAGGAAACCGATCCACGGTCGGACATGATCGTGCGCTCCGGCCTGCCGGTGCCGCGTTTCGTGTCGCTGCGGTCGGCAGAGGTGAATGTCCGCACCGGCCCTGGCCGTTCCTACCCGATCGACTGGGTCTTCGTGCGCCCCGGCATGCCCGTGGAAATCACGGCGGAATTCGATACGTGGCGGCGTATCCGCGATGTGGAGGGGACCCAGGGCTGGGTGCATCAATCCATGCTGTCGGGCCGCCGTACTCTGGTCATCACGGGCGAACTGCGCACCATCCGCGAACGGCCCAGTGCATCGGCCGCCGCCGTGGCCCAGGCCGAACCCGGCGTGATGGGCCGGCTGGTTTCCTGCAAGGGTCCGTGGTGCGAAGTGGAAATCCAGGGCTATCACGGCTGGCTGGAACGCGCCGACTTCTGGGGCATCTATGCCAATGAAGAGGTTGAGGATTGACGGTGGGGGTTCTCCCCCTCAACCCGTCTTCTCCTCGTCCTTCTCCGCCGCCTGCTGCTGTTTGGCCTGAGCCATCTGGGCCAAGCGGTTGCGATAGGCCGTGACGGCACCACGAACCTCATTCTCCACCACAGACAGGTCGGTCCGGCGCGATGTCAGCGCTGCGATGCCGATGGCGGCGGCCCGCAGC
This sequence comes from Niveispirillum sp. CC-CTL257, assembly GCF_059489915.1. Taxonomy (NCBI): domain Bacteria; kingdom Pseudomonadati; phylum Pseudomonadota; class Alphaproteobacteria; order Rhodospirillales; family Azospirillaceae; genus Niveispirillum; species Niveispirillum sp. CC-CTL257. Next base: position 2,770,154 of record NZ_JCAJXE010000001.1, on the reverse strand, counting down.
GGCTGTACGCCCGCCAGGGGGGCGTCCGGTGCCGCCTTGAACTGTTCGATGGTGGCGCGGATGGTAGCGGCATAGGATTCAGCCTGTCCACGCATGTCGGAATCGGGCTTCAACCGGCGCATCAGGTCGTCCAGCGCCGCACCCGACCGGATCAGATGATCGGCTGCCATGCGGTCGGCCCCCGTCGCGAGGCCGGGACAGGCGAAATCGATCAGGAAAGCCACCTGGAAACCGCTGCGCACGATCTTCTGCACATTGATGGCGTCATGGGCGGTGGCGATGGCTTCGGCGGCCTTGCCGTGATCGAACAAGCCTAGGGCCTTCAGGCGCAGGGTGTTCGGTACTTCGAACAGGGGGATCTGGATGCCTTCGCGTGGCTGCCGGCGGCGGTCGGGGCCGATATAGTCGGCGGTGACGACGAAGCTCTTGCGCGCCTCGATCAGGTTGATCAGCCGGTCCTGGACCTGCTTGACGCTGAACGGCTTTACCATCATGTCGTCGGCACCGGTGGCGTTGAACCGAAGCAACAGGGGTTGGGTCGGCTGCCAGGTGGTGGCGATGACACCGATGAAGGGATTGTGCGGCGACTGCGCATGCCGCAGCCCCTGCACGAATTTCAACCCCTCAGGGTCCGGCGCGTCGGCATCGATGAATAACAGGTCGGGCTGGACGGCGATCAAGGCCGCCGGTGCATCGGCCGCGCTGGCGAAATCCAGGATCTTGTCCACGCCCATACGAGCCAGGATGCCGCGTAACAGCCGTCGCGTATTACCCTCGCGGTCCACGATGACGACGGAGGTGGAGCGGAAATCATAGTCAGGCATGCGCCGGCCCTCCCAGGCCGGAAAGCGTGGTGCGTTCACCCGCACCCGTTTCGATCAGTTCATATAGCCAGCATGTGCGCCCAGGCAAAGAGACCGGTTTGCCGGTGATGACCAGATTGGCACCGGGGTGACCGCTGGGTCGCCCTTCCTCGTCGCCCGTATCCAGAAGACAGTGCCACTGCGACCCGCCCGGCACATCGGGCAGGATGAAATCGGTCGCCGTTTCCGCGGCATTGACCATCAGAAGCAGGACATTGTCCATCTCTGGCGTGCCATCGGCTGACAGATGCGTCCCGGCCTTGCCATTCAGCAGCAGGCCCAGGCAGCGGGCCTGCCCGTCGCGCCATTGCTCTGGTGCCTTTTCCACCCCTTGCGGATTGATCCAGGTGATATCCTTCAGGCCGTCGGCAGACGTCTCCCGCCCATGCAGGAACCGGCCGCGGCGCAACACGGGATGGGCGCGGCGCAGGGCCGTCAAGCGCGACACGAACCGCGTCATGGCCCGCTCATCGGCCCCCAGGTCAGGCCAGTTGATCCAGCTGACCTCGCTATCCTGACAATAGGCATTGTTGTTGCCCTGCTGGCTGCGCAAAAGCTCATCTCCGGCGGTCAACATGGGCGTGCCCTGCGATAGCAGCAGGGTCGCCAGCATGTTGCGCGACTGCCGCCGCCGCACCGCCTTGATGGAGGGGTCGTCGGTCGGTCCCTCCACCCCATGATTATGGCTGAAATTCGCGTCGTGCCCGTCGCGGTTCCCCTCCTGGTTCGCCTCGTTATGCTTGGTGTTGTAGGAGACGAGATCGGCGAGGGTGAAGCCGTCATGGGAGGTGACGAAATTGACGCTGGACCAGGGGCGGCGGCGGGCATGGTCGAAAATATCAGCTGACCCGGTCAGGCGCGCCGCCAGTTCTGGCAGCATCCCCTCATCACCCCGCCAGAAGCGGCGGACCGTGTCGCGATACCGGTCGTTCCATTCGGCCCAGCCCGACGGGAACTGCCCCACGCGGTAACCACCGGGGCCGATATCCCACGGCTCCGCGATCATCTTCACACCGGCCAGAACCGGGTCCTGGCGCACGGCATCCAGGAAGCCCGCCCCCTGGTCAAAGCCCTGCGCCTCCCGCGCCAGTGTCGTTGCGAGATCGAAACGAAACCCATCGACATGCATGTCCACGACCCAGTGACGCAGGCTGTCCATGACCATCTGTAGCACGCGTGGATGAGCCAAATTAAGGGTATTTCCGGTACCGGTATGATCCTGATAGAAGCGCTTGTCCTGCTGAAGCAGGTAATAGCTGGCATTGTCGATGCCACGGAAGGACAGGGTGGGGCCCAGATGGTTGCCCTCGCCTGTGTGGTTATAGACCACGTCCAGGATCACCTCGATCCCGGCATCATGCAGGCGGGCGACCATATTCTTGAATTCGCGCGTTGACCGGCCCGTCATATAGGCGGGTTCGGGCGCGAAGAAGCAGATGCTGGCATAGCCCCAGTAATTATGCAGCGAGCGTTCCACCAGATGCCGGTCATCGGTAAAGCCATGGACGGGCAGCAATTCAACGGCGGTGACGCCCAGCGCCTTCAGATGGTCGATCATCGGCTGGCTGGACAGGCCGGTGAAGGTGCCGCGAGAGGTCGGCGCGATGTCGGGATGGCGCAGCGTCTGGCCGCGTACATGCGCCTCATAGATGATGCTGTCGGTCCAGGGCACGCGCGGGCGGCGTTCCAGGCCCCAGGTGAAGGCCGGGTCGATCACCCGGCATTTGGGCATGCCGCGCGCATTGTCGCGCCGGTCGATGGACAAATCCTCGCGCGCGGCCCCCATGCGATAGCCGAAATGCGCATCCGACCAGCGCAGCGGCCCCTCTAGCGCCTTGGCATAGGGGTCCAGCAGCAGCTTGTTGGCGTTGAACCGGTGCCCGCGTGAGGGATCATAGGGGCCGTGGACGCGATAGCCATAGAGCAGGCCCGGCCGCGCCTCCGGCAGATAGGCATGCCACACATCGTCGGTGCATTCCGGCAGGGTGATGCGCTCAATCTCTCGGCTGCCATCACTGTCGAACAGGCAGAGTTCCACCTTTTCGGCATGGGCGGAGAACAGGGCGAAATTCACCCCCAGCCCATCCCATGTGGCTCCAAGCGGGTCGGGACGGCCCGGCCGGACAATGGTACGCGCAGCGCCTGTGGATCGCATGTGATCGAAACACCTTACCTTGCCGGATCAACCAAACCACAGCATGCCAATGACAGAAGGCCGCGCCAAGAGATTGCGACATCTTTGAATCGTTTGGTTAACGAATCTCGCCGCCCAATTCCATATCCCCCTCCTGGATCATCAGCATGAGCTTCATGCAGCTGGCAAAATGCAGAAAGTAGGATAGGCCCAGTTCCTTGCGCAGCCAGGGCAGCATCTCCTGGTATTTCTCGGGGGTAAGTTCGTGTGTCCAGGTTTCTGGGAAGTACATCAGTCGCAAATAAAGAACATACCAGTTGAAGCGCGGCGAGAACTCGCAGATCTGCCCGCTACGGCAAATCTCGTAAGAGAGGCCCGGCTGCTCGTAGAGGCGGCTTTGCGTATCGTAATCATAGGAACGCCGTAGGATTGTACGATGATGTTCGGTGTGCATCACCATAACACCAGTATTGTACATCCGAATATTGCTATCTACGTCGATCCCGATTGTTTTTTGGAATAGGTTTTCATCAATGCTCCGGCAAATCGCGGGCCAATTCTCCGGCGGGAAAACCGTATTATGGATACATTCGGTCAGGATATGCAGGGCTCCCGCTTCCCGCCCCCCGCCCCCTCCGGCCACACCGAACAAGCGGTGATCGGGCACGCTGTTCAGGATGTTGGGCGCTGTCGGGTTGATGATAATGTCGCTGTCCAGCCAGACGATGCGTTCGTAGCTTCGGGCCCACGGCTGTTCCAGTATCAGTGCCTTCTGCCACGCAGGTGACCGGTTCTGGGCTCGATCGGACCCGTCCAGTGGCGCATTGATCAGGATGATGTCGAAACCGTGCCGGATCGCGTACCTGATCCAGCCGGGCTGACAGGTTCTAACCCAGCTGCCGACATACACATCACCGATTGCCATGGTCACGATCGCGTTTCGGTGTACTGGTATATGGCCGTTGGCAATCTGCGTTGTTGTGAATAGCATTTCTGCGTCTCACTCCTCGACTTGAACAATCCGATTGCGGCAATGCAACTGATCAATGTATCAGAGTATGAAATCCACCCGTTTCTTGAAAGAACCATGATCCGGACGGGAATATCAACGTATTGTCTCCCCATCGGCCGAACTGGCCATAGCTGCCTGCCGGTGCAGGATGGTTTCGCGATGGATGATGTACAGCCCTGACGCGGCCACGATGGCGCAGCCGGTCCAGATAGCGGTGTCCGGTATCTCTGCGAAGAAGAGATAGCCGAATCCGGCAGCCCAGATCATGGCGATATACTCAAACGGGGCCAGCAGTGACGGGGCCGCCAGCCGGAAGGCCTGGGTGAAGACGATTTGCGCCACCCCGCCGATGATGCCGATCAGGGCCAGCAGCATCAGCCCAATGGCATCGGGGGTGCGCCAGCCGGGGATCATGCAGACCCCGCTGACCACCCCCATGGTGGTGACGAAATAGAAGGTGATGGCACCGTTCGTCTCCGTCCGGCTCAACGCCCGCACGAACAGCATGGACAGCGCATAGAAGAAGGCACCGGCCAGCGGGATCAGGGCGATCAGGCTGAACATCCCCTGTCCCGGTCGCAGCATGACCATGACCCCGCCAAAGCCGACCAGGACGGCCAGCCAACGCCGCCAGCCCACCTTTTCCTTCAGCACGGGCACCGACAGGGCCGTCATGAACAAGGGGGCCGCGAATCCAATGGCATAGACATCGGCCAGCGGCATCACGGAAAAGGCGTAGAAGAAACCGTAGGCAGCGGCCACGCCCATCAGGGACCGGGCCGCATGCGCCGTCACGCTTTTCGTGCGCAACGACATCAGGCCGCCCGTGCGCGCGATCAGGATGCCAATGGGAAGCAGCGAAAAGACAGCGCGGAAGAACATGATCTGCCAGGTGCCATAATCCCGGCCCACCTGCTTGATCAGCGCATCCATGATCCCGAACAGCAGCGTGGCCAGGATGAAGAAGCCGATACCCGCCAGGGTGCGTCCGCCCATCGCCCTTACTCCGCCGGTGCGCGTGACGTGACCTGCCGGCCCAGCACCGTCTCGCGATAGAGAATGTAAAGGCCGCTGGACACCACGATGGCCAGCCCCATGAACAGGGTCCGGTCTGGCACATCGCCAAAGACGAGATAGCCGAACATCACGCCCCAGATGATCTGCGTGTACTGGAACGGTGCCGCCACCGCCGCCGGCACCTTGCGGAACGCCGTCAGCAGGCAGACAAAGGCCACCCCGGACAGGGTGCCGCCCAGGGCGGACAGGCCCAGGTCATGCAGCGTCGGCATTCGGCCCAGCCAGGGCGTCATGGCACCGAAGAAGGTTCCACTGGCCAGCGTGGCGTAAAAGGCGAAGGAGACGCTGGTTTCCGTATTGCGGGCCAGCCGCGTCACCAGCATGCCGACCGAATAGAACAGTGCCCCTGCAAGTACCGCCAATGATCCCAAATTGATCAGCCCGCTACCCGGCCGCAGCATGATCAGCACGCCCACGAACCCGACCCCGATGGCCGACCAGCGGCGCCAGCCCACGGGTTCCTTCAGGATTGGGACGGCCAGGGCGGTGATGAACAGGGGGGCGGTGAAGGCCAAGGCATAGGCATCGGCGATGGGCATGCGCGAATAGGCCCAGAAAGCAAAGAAGCTGCTGAACAGGCCGCAGGTGGCGCGGATGACGTGATAAACGGGCCGGCGTGTGCGCAGATTATTGTAAAGCCCACCGAAGCATGCGGCATAGATAAGGATCGGCCCCAGCGCAAACAGGCTGTTCAGGGCGATGACCTGCGGCACGGCATAGGATTTGGTGAGCAGCTTGATGGTCACATCCATGCCGCTATAAAGCGCGAAGGCGATGAAGGCCAGCGCGATACCCAGGGGAAAATTCTCTTCCACCTGTGGCGACACGGAACGGGGAGTGACGGCGGTCATGGTGCCTGGATCCGGGCGACGGACGGGAAGTCAGGGCCAAAGGGTAAGGGGCGTTTGGCCCGGCGGATAGCCCCCGGCCACGCATGCCGCCCCTGTCATCATTCCATGATCATCGCCGCATCAGCGGTTGATCATTGGAAACCACCGTATTTTGCGCCAAACAGGAACCCTGTATCCATCTTCCGCAAAGGCGCCATGCGATGCCCGCTGTTACCATCACTCTGCCGCAACCCGGTGACTACGCGGACTGGCACCGCCTGTGGACGGCCTATCTCGCGTTTTACGGCACCAGCCGGGAGGAGGCATTGTTTCAGCGTAACTGGGCTGAACTGCTGAAGCCTGATGGGCTGATCCGGGGTTTCGTGGCGCGGGATGGGTCCGGCCGGGTCATCGGCCTGACCCATTACATGTTCCACGCCACGGCCTGGGCCGATGCGCCGGTCTGTTACCTTCAGGACCTGTATGTGGATGAAGGCGTGCGCGGCGGCGGTGCGGGCCGCCTGCTGATTGAGGCGGTGGCACGGGTGTCGGAACAGGCGGGGGCGGCACGCCTTTACTGGCTGACCCACCAGGACAACGCCACCGCCCGCACCCTTTACGACAAGGTCGCCGCCTGCAAGGGCTTCCTGCGCTATGACTATGAACTGAAAGGCTGAGGTTTCAGCGCCCCTTCGGCTGCCACATGGCATTGACGATGACCCAGCGGTCGCCGAACCGGCCCATATGGAAATAGTCCACGAACCAGGGCGTCTCCACCCGCGCCACCGCGACATTCCCGGTGACGTCCAGCACCCGCACGCTGCGGTCCCATTTCTCCTTCGGTGTCTTCAGCACGCCCTGGCGCGTCAGTTCCACCAACTCATCCTTTGACATGCGGCGCAGGGCCAACACCTCATCCTTGTCGGGGGTGGGGCGCACGGCGCGCTTGGCCAGATCGGGGTGCAGGGCGCGGGCCACACGAGCCGGGTCCCCCTCCAACTGCCCATCAACATAATCATAGGCCACGGCCTCGATGGCCTGGATGGTGGCGGCATCGGCCTGCGCACGGGCGGGCAGGGCGGCGGCGGAAAGGGTCAACAGGGTCAGCAGAACGGCCAGACGCATGAGTTTAACTCCAAAGGGATCGGTCATCCGGTCCCCTTCCTGTTATTGACGCGAACCTGTGCCAAGCTGGAAACTGGGCGGTGAGCGGGGCGGGCAGGAGATTGATCGGGATGGGCATGCCGACGGGGGCGGACGCGCTGGACGGGCTGGCACCGCTGCTGATGGGCTTGCGGATCGACAATATGGACCTGTCGGGCGTGCGCGTGACGCCGTTGACCCCGCATCTGCGCGAAAGGACGGGGGAGGGGCCACTATTCCTGTTCGCCCGTGAGGGGGCGGCCCGCATCACCCTGATCCAGCCGGGGGCGCAGCCCGTGCTGATCCGGCGCGGCAGCTTCGCGGCCCTGCCCCATGGGCATGGCTTCCGCCTTGCGCCCGACAAGGATCACCCCGCCGCCGCCCTGCTGATCGGGACGGCCACGCTGGACCGGCGGGCAGTGGCCCCCCTGCTGGACCGGCTGCCGCCGCTTCTGTTCATGTGCCCGTCGCGCACGCTGGGCATGGATTGGCAGGACGGCACCTTTGCCATGGTGGAGGCGGCATTGGCCCAGGGCGATCTGGCAGGCCGGCTGGTGGCGCAACGGCTGCTGGAAAGCCTGTTCATCATCGCTGTCCGCCGGTTCCTGGAAACCAGCGAGACCTACGCCCTGGGGGCCAGCCGCACCGCGACATCAGTGGGCCGTGCCCTTGTCCTGATGCAGGACCGGCTGGCCGATGACTGGACCCTGGCCAGTCTTGCCGATGCAAGTGGCCTCTCCCAGGCCACCCTGATCCGCCGTTTCCAGGCGCTGGTGGGGGAGGCACCGATGGCGCATCTGATGCGACTGCGCATGGAACGGGCGGCGGAATGGCTGAAATCCGGGGATGACAAGCTGTCGGTCCTGGCCAGCCGTCTGGGCTATCAGTCAGAGGCCGCTTTTGCGCGGCGGTTCAAGGAGTTTCATGGCGTCTGGCCGGGGGAGTTCCGGCGGGCCGGGTGAGGGAGGGCAGTTACGGGCGCCAACGCCATTCCCCCTCTGCCCGCCGCCAGCTTATCCAGATCAACCATGCCGTTGCCGGAATCACGACGGTAATAACGATACCAACATGCAGCAAGGTACCCCGGACCGGGGCAATAAAGGGCAGCCCCCAGATCAGGAACAGGATCAGGGCGCTGTAACCCCCGGCAATTGCCCAGCCTTCCCAGGTGGCAGGCACCACGCCATAGCCATGCGTCTTCTGGCGAAACCAGTAACGGTTGGCCATTGGCCTAGTTCCCGCCCCACCGCCAGCGTACCTCGCCCTCTGTGCGGGACCGCGCAAACATGAAGAAGATGCCGCCCGCGATTGCCACCCAGCTTACCCCGACGACGGGACGCCATGGGCCGGGTGGGACGGGGACAAAGGCGTGGATCGCCTTGATTCCGCCGACAAGGATCAGGATGAAGACTGCCGTGGCGATCCACCCTTCCCAACTGACGGGGCTATAGCCGATTCCGTACTGCTTAGGTCCGAACCACGCCCGCTTTGTCATGCCGACCTCCAAGTGTCGAAAGCCAAGCTTATTATAAAGGCGTGTAATGGCGGTGGCAATCACAACCGGCTGCTGCCGGACCCCACGAGTAAACGCACATCAATGCCCAGCAGGGTGACAGTCTCTGTTCGCGCCCCCAGCGCGCGGTAGAACAGGCCGGCGCAGACATTGGCGGGTCGCGCATGCCAGCAGATCCAGGACAGGCCCTGATCCTGTGCCATGCGCCCCGCCGCCGCCATCAGGGCGCGACCCACGCCCAGGCGGCGCGAACCGGGTTCGACATAGATATTTTCCAGCATCAGGCCACCGGTGGCCGTCTGGCTGTCATAACCGGGGGTCAGCAGGACCATGCCGGCCATCCGGTCCCCGCATTCCGCCACCAGACAGCGGAACATCGCATCCTCCCCGAACCCCTGACGCCGAAACAGGGCGGGGGTCAGGGCGGGCGGGTCCATGGCTTCTTCCGCCGACAGGGCGGCGACGAAGGCACAAACAAGATCGGCGTCCGCCGGGGTGGCCCGACGGACGCCGATCTGTTTGTTGGGCTGACTGATCACAGGACCGCGATCAGGAAGCGGCGACCTTGTCCATTTCGCGCAGAATGCTGTCCGCCATGACGGAGGTCGAGACCTTGGCCATACCCGGCTGCATGATGTCGCCGGTACGCAAGCCCGTGTTCAGCACGTTCTCCACGGCATTTTCCAGGATGTCGGCTTCGGCCTGCAGGTCGAAGGACCAGCGCAGGGCCATGGCGAAAGACAGGAACATGGCAATCGGGTTGGCCAGATCACGACCGGCAATGTCCGGGGCCGAACCATGCACCGGTTCATACAGGGCCTTGCGCTTGCCATTGGCATCGGTGGCACCCAGAGAGGCGCTGGGCAGCATGCCGATGGAACCGGTCAGCATCGAGGCCTCGTCCGACAGGATGTCGCCGAACAGATTGTCGGTGACGATCACGTCGAACTGCTTGGGATTGCGCACCAGTTGCATCGCAGCGGCGTCGGCCAGCATGTGGGACAGCTCCACATCCTGGTATTCCGCCTTGTGCAGGGCGATCACTTCCTGCTTCCACAGCAGGCCCGCTTCCATCACGTTGCTCTTTTCCGAGGAGCAGACGCGGTTTCCACGCTTGCGGGCCAGTTCGAAGGCCACGCGGGCGACGCGGTGAATTTCGTGGGTATCATAGACCTGGGTGTTGATGCCGCGACGCTCGCCATTCGGCAGGTCGTGGATGCCGCGCGGCTCCCCGAAATAGACACCACCCGTCAATTCACGGACGATCATGATGTCCAGGCCGCGCACATATTCGGGCTTCAGCGAGCTGGCATCGACCAGCGCGTCGAACACTTTGGCCGGGCGCAGGTTGGCGAACAGCTGCATCTCCTTGCGCAGGCGCAGCAGGCCCGCCTCCGGGCGCTTGTCAAAGCCCAGACCATCCCATTTCGGACCACCCACGGCGGCCAGCAGGACCGCGTCCACGGCCAGGGCGCGGGCCATGGTCTCGTCCGTCAGGGGCGTGCCATGCGCGTCATAGGAACAGCCGCCGACCAGACCTTCCTCGACCGCGAATTCAATACCGCGCTTGCGGGAATACCAGTCGATGACGCGGCGGACCTGACGCATGACCTCGGGACCGATCCCGTCGCCCGGCAGCAGAAGGAGCGAACGCTTCGTCGACATAGGATTACCTCTGTATGTTTGCTTGGCATTGGCGGCGGGTCTTCGCCGCGGCTGAATTCATAGACCTTCCCGGTCACGCCGCCAAGGGGCGGCGCGACTTCGGGCCGACGTAAAAGAACAGGCGGATCAGGAGGCCCAGAGCCAGGGCTGACCTTCCTTGGCCTTGGCTTCGAACGCGTCGATGGACCCGGCCTCACGCAGGGTCAGGCCGATATCGTCCCAGCCATTCAGCAGGCACTGACGGCGGAACGGCTCCACATCGAAGCCGATCTTCTCCCCATCGGGCAGGGTGATGGTCTGGGCTTCCAGATCGACGGTGAAGGTGGCATTGGCACCATTGTCGGCGGCGGCCATCAGACGGTCCACCACCTCGGTCGGCATGCGGATCGGCAGGATGCCGTTCTTGAAGCAGTTATTGAAGAAGATGTCGGCGAAGCTGGGCGCGATGATGCAGCGGATGCCGAAATCAGCCAGCGCCCAGGGCGCGTGCTCACGGCTAGAGCCGCAGCCGAAATTGTCGCCGGCGACCAGGATTTTTGCCTGACGGTAGGCTGGCTTGTTCAGCACGAAATCCGCGACTTCCTGGCCGTCCTTGAGGCGCATGGAGGCGAACAGGCCGGTGCCCAGACCGGTGCGCTTGATCGTCTTTAGATAGTCGGCGGGAATGATCATGTCGGTATCGACATTCATCAGACGCAGCGGGGCGGCGACACCGGTGAGCTGAACAAACTTTTCCATGGGGCTTACCCGACGACTTTATGGGGACGAAACGGCCCCTTTTCTGCCATGTGCCCGCTGCATCGCGCAATACATGATCGTTGGAAGGCAGCCCTGCGACAGATGCTTGCGTAGTAGTTAAACCACCACCCTTTTTCTCCAACTCCTCACCCATGGTCGGGATGGCAGAAGGGCACGGGACACCCTATCTTGACGGGAAGACCAAAAATCGGGTTTAGCGGAGGGTCGCGCCATGCGTGTGTTCCGTATCATCCTTCCCGTGACGGCCATCGATGATGCGGCCGGGTTCTATGGCGCGCTGCTGGCCCAGGCTGGGCAGCGCGTGTCGGCGGGCCGGCACTATTTCGATCTGGGACAGATGGTCCTGGCCTGCTACGACCCGGATGCCGAGGGCGATGAGGGGCCCGTGTCTCCCCTGTCGCAGCCCCTCTATTTAGCCGTCCATGATCTGGAGGATTTCCACGCTCGCGCCATCACGGCGGGTGCGGTGATGGAGGGCGGGATCGATACCCGCCCCTGGGGCGAACGCAGCTTCTATTGCCGTGACCCGTTCGGCAACCCGCTCTGCTTTGTGGAGGCGGGGACGGAGTTTACGGGCTGACCGCCGTTACGCCGCCTTGCCCACATGATCTTTGACGCCGCCGGCCAGCAAGAAGGCCAAGCACTCATTGCGCCGTGTGCGATAGGCACCGGGCGTCATGCCGACAGTGCGGCCGAAAATGCCCGTCAGATGCGCCTGAGAGGAAAAGCCGGTCTCGGCCGCGATTTCCGCCAGCGGCAAGTCACTTTCCAACAACAGCCGCTTGGCCCCGTTCACCCGGCGGGCCAGGACATAGCGGTGCGGCGCCTCACCCAGGGCAGCCTTGAACCTCCGCGCGAAATGGCTGGCGCTCAACCCCGCGACGGCGGCCAGAGTGGTCAGTGACAGGTCGTCATCCAGATTCTGTTCCACGAACAGCAGCACCCGACGAAGCTGCATCGCGGACAGGGCGTTGCCGGCTTCCGCCCCCGGGCCGGCGCGGCGGGCAAGGACCGCCTCAACGGCTTCCGTCTCTGCGGCGATGCAGGCGGTGAATTGCGGGGGCAGACAATCGGGCGGCGGAATGGGCATGGCATCTCCCCCTGTCTGGGCCGGCACGCGGCAAGGCCACCGAGCCGACCCATTAACATGGATTGCCACGGACCGATGCCAAGCCGGCGGCACCGTCGCACGCGACCGGAACAGCAGGATGGGTTGGGCGTGGCAGAAATGGATTGATGGAACCGGCAGATAGAAGGGTAACCCCCGAACCGGCTCCTGACCATATGATTAACTGCCCGACCCATGTCCGGTCTGTGCGCGTCATCACTGCTGCTGAAAAACAGACGGACTGCGGGTGATATCGATATCTTTGCCAGTGCGGGGACCGGACAGCCACTTTGATCAGGTATTGGTACCGCACAAGCCATGTTTCCATGGATTTTCTCGGTAACAGCCCTGGACATGCGACTGTACACACCGCACATAGACGCGGGGCAATGTATCGGTACAAAGTTGGAGCCACACCATGGGTTTTGCGCGTCGCATCGCGCCAGCCGCCATTGCGGCTATCGCTACTTTTTCGCTGTTCGCGGTCGGTGCTATGCCGGCGGTCGCCGAAATGGTCCTCAACCGCGGCAACCAGGCGGAACCGACGTCGCTGGACCCGCACAAGGGCACCGATGTGCAGTCGGCCCGCATCGGTTACGACCTTTTCGAAGGGCTGATGACCTTCGGGCCTGATGGCAAGACCGTCCCTGGCGTTGCTGAAAAGTGGGATATCAGCCCCGATGGCCTGACCTATACCTTCACGCTGCGCGCCGATGCCAAATGGTCGGACGGCACGGCGGTGACGGCCGACGACTTTGTCTTCTCCTGGCGCCGGCTGGTCGATCCCAAGACGGCGTCCGACTATGCTTATTTCCTGTGGCCCGTGAAGAACGGGGAGGCGATCAGCAATGGCAAGATGGCACCCGACAGCCTGGGTGCTGTCGCTGTCAATCCGCGCACCCTGAAGGTGACGCTGGAACGCCCCACCGGCTATTTCCTGGCCTCGCTGGTCCACCGCATGACCTACCCGGTCTCCAAGGCCAATGTGGAGAAGTTCGGGGCCGACTTCGTGAAACCCGGCAATCTGGTCTCCAACGGTGCTTACAAGCTGACCGACTATATGCCGCAATCCTTCGTCAAGGCGGTGAAGAACCCGTTCTTCCGTGAAGCCAAGAGCGTGAAGGTCGATACGGTCGTTTTCCACCATACGGACAGCCCGGAAACCGAACTGCGCCGCTTCCGCGCTGGTGAACTGGATATCGTGCAGATGGCGCCGGTTACCCAGATCGACTGGCTGAAGCAGAACATGCCGGAGGTAATGAAGTTCTACCCGGTGCTGGGCACCCAGTATCTGGCCATCAACATGACGAAGGAGCCGCTGGCCTCTAATCCCAAGCTGCGTCAGGCCCTGTCGTTGGCCGTGGACCGGCAGATCATTGTGGACAAGATCACCAAATCCGGCGAGGTCCCGGCCTACACGCTGACGGCCCCCGGCGTGCCCGGCTACAATCTGCCCGACGCCAACATGGCCAAGGCGTCCCAGGCCGAACGCGACGCCATGGCCAAGAAGCTGGTGGCCGAAGCCGGCTATGGTCCCGGTGGCAAGCCGTTCACGGTGGAGATCCTGCACAACACCAACGAAAGCACCCGCAAGATCGCGGTGGGCATCGCCTCCATGTGGCAGTCCAAGCTGGGTGCCAAGGTCAGCCTGAATAATCAGGAATGGAAGGTGGTTTTGCAGAATGCCGGCGAGAAATCCTACGCTAACTCTGTCGTGCTGGGCTGGATCGCCGACTTCCCCGACCCCTATACTTTCCTGAAGCTGTTCCTGGGCGATGTCGGCAAGATGAACCGGTCCGGCTATAACAACGCCGCCTATGACGCCAAGCTGAAAGAGGCCAACCTGGCCACCGATCTGGCCAAGCGCCTGGCCCTCGTGGCGGAGGCGGAAGGGATGATGCTGGCCGATGCGCCGATGATCCCGATCTATCACACCTCCTACCGCAATCTGGTGCATCCGCGCGTCAAGGGCTGGTTCGAAAGCCCCATGGGCGTGCAGCCCACCCGCTATATCGAGGTCAACCGTTAACAAGCGGTTTTACTAAGGGTCGCCCGCCAGCAATGGCGGGCGCCACCAACCGGACCATCAACAACAAGGCCCGGAGCAATCAGGCGGTTCGCAATCCTATATGTAAGGAACAGGAGATCATCGGGCATGTCATCATTGTGGACGAAGATGCGTGGTCTGGTGGCCGCCACGGCCCTGATTGTGTCGGGCATGGGGCTGCCGGCGCTGCCGGCGCAGGCGGAAAAAGTGCTGCACCGGGGCAATGGCGCGGAGCCGGAAACCCTGGACCCCGCCAAATCCAGTGGCGTGCCTGAAAGCTGGCTGCAATATGATCTGTTCGACGGGCTGCTGATCCCCGATGGCAAGGGTAACTTCATTCCGGGTGCTGCCGAGAAATGGGATGTCAGCGCCGATGGCCGCGTCTACACCTTTCATCTGCGCCGCAATGCCAAATGGTCTGATGGAACGCTGGTGACGGCGCAGGACTGGGTCTATTCCTGGCGCCGTCTGGTTGATCCAAAGACCATGGCCGATTACGCCTATTTCCTGTGGCAGGTAAAGAATGCGCAGGACATCACCCTGGGCCGCAAGGCGCCGGAAACGATGGGTGTGCGCGCCGTCGATGATTACACGTTCGAGGTGACGCTGGCCGCACCCACCCCATACTTTCTGTCGATGCTCCACCATCACTCCACCTACGCCGTGTCCAAGGCCAATGTGGAAAAGTTTGGGGCGGACTTCGTAAAGCCCGGCAATCTGGTCACCAACGGTGCCTATATGCTGGTGGAGTCCATGCCGCAGAGCCACATCAAGTTGGTGAAGAACCCCCACCATTATGATGTGGCCAACACCAGGATCGACACCGTCTTCTTCTACCCAACCGAAAATCAGGAAGCCGAACTGAAGCGCTACCGCGCCGGCGAACTGCATATCGCGTATGAAGTGCCGGTGGCGCAGATGCAGTGGCTGCGGGAGAACCTGAAAAGCGAGCTGCACCTCGCGCCTTATTTCGGTACCTATTTCTACGCGCCGAACATGACCAAGGAGCCGTGGAAGTCCAATAAGGACCTGCGCATGGCCCTGAATCTGGCTATCGACCGCGATATCATCGTGGAAAAGGTGAACCAGCGCGGCGAAATCCCGGCCTACAGCTTCGTACCGCCCAACACTACCAACTATACCCAACAAATCCCCGAATACGCCAAGTGGACGCAGGAGCAGCGTGACGCCAAGGCCAAGGAACTGATCACCAAGGCGGGTTATGGGCCGGGGGGTAAGCCGCTGGAGATCGAGGTCCTGTACAATACCCAGGAGAACCACCGCAAGGTGGCCATCGCCATCGCCGCCATGTGGCAGCAGAAGTTGGGCGCCAAGGTGACCTTGAACAATCAGGAATGGAAGGTGTTCCTGAGTACCCGTGACGAGAAGAAGTTCAAGGATATCACCCGTCACGGCTG
This sequence comes from Niveispirillum sp. CC-CTL257, assembly GCF_059489915.1. NCBI lineage: Bacteria > Pseudomonadati > Pseudomonadota > Alphaproteobacteria > Rhodospirillales > Azospirillaceae > Niveispirillum > Niveispirillum sp. CC-CTL257. The sequence continues at coordinate 2,754,585 of NZ_JCAJXE010000001.1, read as the reverse complement.
GATCGGCGATTACAACGACGCAAACAATTTCCTTGAACTGGTGCGCGGCGATATCGGCAAACAAAACCCATCCGCCTTCGCCGATCCGCAGTTCGACCTGCTGATGGCGGAGGCCAACACCACTGCCGATACGGCCAAGCGGGCCGCTCTGTTGCAGCAGGCCGAACGCCTGATGATTGAAGAAGTGGCGGTCTTCCCGATCCATTTCTACAGTTCCAAGCATATGGTCAGCCCCAAGCTGATCGGCTGGACTGACAATTTGCAGGATTTGCACCCCTCGCGCTTCCTGGACCTGAAGCCATAAAGTGCTCCGCTCCCGAAACCCCGGTCGCCTCCACGACCGGGGTTTTTTCTTGCCCCCGCTCCGGCACCGTCTATCCTGGGTTTTGATCCCTGGTTGAATGGAGAATGTCCGGTGCGGTTCCTGGCGATGTGCGTGTCCTGCCTGCTGCTGCTGACCACCCTTCTGGTGGGGCCCGCGGGGGCGGAGATGGTGCTGCACCGGGGCAACGGGTCGGAGCCGGAGACCCTGGACCCCCATAAATCGACCGGCGAGGGCGAAAGCTGGATCGAGATGGACCTGTTTGAAGGGCTGGTCACCGCAGATGCGCAGGGTCGCGTCACTCCCGGTGCCGCCCAGTCCTGGACCATCAGCGATGATCGCCTGACCTATACATTCAAACTGCGGCCTGATGGCAAATGGTCGGACGGGACGAAGGTGACGGCGTCCGACTTCGTCTTCTCCTGGCGGCGTCTGGTATCGCCCGCCACCCGGTCCCGCTACGCCTTCTTCCTGTGGCCCGTGAAGAACGCGGAGGCCGTGTCGAAAGGGGAGATGCCAGCCAGCGCCATGGGGGTGGAGGCGGTGGATGACCTGACCCTGCGCGTCACCTTGGAGGCACCCACCTCCTATTTCGTGGCCTCGCTTCAGCACCACGCCACCTATGCGGTGTCGCAGGCCAATGTGAAGCGGTTCGGGGATGATTTCATCAAGCCCGGCAACCTTGTCTCCAACGGCGCCTTCATGCTGGCCGAGGCGGTGCCGCAGGGCCATATCAAGCTGGTGCGAAACCCGCATTTCCATGCGGCCTCCACGGTGGCGCTGGATGCTGTCTATTTCTACCCCACCGAGAACCGGGAATCCGAGCTGAAGCGGTTTCGCGCCGGGGAACTGGACGTGACCTACGACGTGCCCGATGGGCAGATTGCCTGGGTACGGCAGAACATGCCCGCCGACCTGCGGCTGGCGCCCTTCTTCTCCAGCTACTGGTTCTGCTTCAACCTGCGGAACGAGCCGTGGAAGTCTAACCCGGACCTGCGCGCCGCACTATCGCTGGCCATCGACCGGCAGTTGATCGTGGACAAGATCACCCAGGCCGGCGAAATCCCCGCCTATACGATCACCCCACCGGGGACGGAGAATTACGTGGCTCCCCTGCCGGAATGGGCCCGGTGGACACAGGCAGAAAGGGACGCCAAGGCCCGGGAACTGCTGGCCAAGGCCGGCTATGGCCCGGGGGGAAAGTCACTGGAGGTGGAAATCCTGTTCAATACCTCCGAAAACCACCGCAAGATCGCCATCGCGCTGGATAGCATGTGGCGGCAGAAGCTGGGTATCCGGGTCAAGATGACCAACCAGGAATGGAAGGTCGTTCTGCAATCCCGGGCCGAGGGCAAATTCCAGGATCTGGTGCGCGCCGGCTGGATCGGCGATTACAACGACGCCTATTCGTTCCTGTCCCTGTTCCTGTCGGATGTGAAGGGGCAGAACCACAGCGGCTATTCCAATCCCGACTATGACCGGCTGGTCCGCGCGGCGTCATCGGAGGTGGAGCCGACGGCGCGACGGCAGCTGCTTCAGCGGGCCGAAGCCCTGATGCTGGCTGACCATCCCGTGATCCCCATCTACACCTACGTCACCACCCACATGGTGTCGGCCCGGGTCAGCGGCTGGCAGGACAATATCCGCAATCTGCACCTGTCGCGGTATCTGGCGGTGGTCAGGTAGGAGGGGCGCCGGCACCTCCCACCCATCCCGCCAGCATCCGCACCCATAGTCGCCGCAGCGCCTCATGCCCGGGGGCGGGACCGGCGGCCAGTTCCTGCATGGCCATGCCGCGCAGCATATAGATGGTCAGCACCATCAGGTCGGCCATCTCCGTCACATCATCGGCGTCGGGGCGCAGTGACAGGCCCCAATTGCTGCCGATGGCGGCCAGGAAACCGGAAAAGATCGGGGCCAGACGGGCGCGCAGTTCGGCATCGGTACGGGCCGCCATCGCCACTTCGAACAGCAGGTCACGGTGGCGGCCCGTGTAGAACCGCGCCCAGGCAGCCTCGATCATCGATGACAGCCTTTCTTCCAGCGGCAGGGACGGGTCGGGGGCTTCCGCCGGACCCAGGGCGCGGGCCGACGCCACGGCACCCAGCAACAGACCTTCTGCCGCCAGGGCCAGCATCTCTGCCTTCGTCTCGAAATGATGGGCCCAGGCGCCACGGGACACCGCGGCCCTTTCCAGGATCACCGACAGCGAGGCCCCGGCATTGCCATGATCGGCCAGCGCGTCCAGCGTGGCCGCTGCCAGCCGCTGCCGCATTTCTTCGCGCCGCGTCGCCTGGCTGCGCCGTTCGGGCTTTGCCTGCTCCGTCACGTTCGTTCACCCGCTTCAACTTTCTCCGTTTTCATGATTGCCACAAAAGCGACGGCGATGTAAAAACAAACCAATCGGTCTGTTTTATGAGAATCGGATGGGAGGGCAGGATGGCAAATACCGATAATGTCGGGCGGCTGGCGCGCAGCATGGCGTTCTATTCGGCCTATCACCGGCACCCGCATAACCGGCTGACGCATTATTTCGGCGTGCCGACCATCGTGTTCGCGGTGATGCTGGGCCTCTCCTACATCCAGGTGCCGCTGGGCGGGACGCAGGTCAGTGTGGCCCTGATCCTGATGGCGGTTCTGGCGGCCTATTATGTCTATCTGGACCCGATGATCGGCGGCACCCTGGCGGCGCTGTCGGTGCCGTTCCTGATGCTGGCCGACCATGTCACCACCCTGCCGGGTCAGACAGCGGCCATTATCGGGGCCGTTACCTTCATCGGCGGCTGGGCGGTACAGTTGCTGGGTCACAAGTTCGAAGGCAATAAGCCGGCCCTGACGGCCAACCTGCTGCAAATCTTCGTGGCCCCGCTGTTCCTGGTGGCTGAGGCCTATTTCGCCCTGGGTCTGCGCAAGGAGGTGGAGGCACAGGTGGAACGGCTGGTCGCCGATGGCATCGGCGGGCCCGGTGCCCTGGGCCTGCCGGCGCATCAGGGCTGATCCGCCATGGGGCAGGGGCGGCGCATTCTGATCGCGGGGGCCGGCAGCGTCGGTGCCTATGCTGGCGGCTGTCTGGCGCTCGCCGGGCGACCGGTCACCATGCTGGGTCGCCCGACCCTGATGGAAAGGCTGCGCGGGCGCGGCCTGCGGGTCAGTGATCTGGACGGGCTGGACCGCACCGCAACGCCGGGGCCCGGCCTGCGGCTGGATACCGATCCGGCGGCCGCCATGGCGGATGCCGGCCTGATCCTGGTCACCGTCAAATGCGCCGATACGGAGGCCATGGCCAAGCTGATCGCCGCCTGCGCCCCGCCGGATGCGCGTGTGGTCAGCCTGCAGAACGGGGTCGGCAATGCCAGCATTCTGGCCCGACACCTGGGCCCTGCGCGCGTGGTGGCCGGTATGGTGCCCTTCAATATCGTCCAGCTTCCCGATGGCCGCATCCATCGCGGTACGGGCGGCACCATCCTGGTGGCCGCCGGCCATGCGGGTTTGCGGGGCGAACTGGACGTGCCCGGCCTGCCGGTGGGTGAAAGCGCCGATATGGACGGGGTGCTGTGGGGCAAGCTGCTGATCAATCTCAATAACGCCCTGAACGCCCTGTCGGGCCTGCCTTTGGCGGAACAGCTGGCGGCGCGGCCCTGGCGTCGGCTGCTGGCGGCACAGCAGTTGGAAGGGCTGGCCGCGTTGAAGCGCGAAGGCATCCGCCCGGCCAAACTGGGGGCCGTGTCGCCGCGCCTGCTGCCCCATATATTGCGCCTGCCCGACCCGCTTTTCCGGGTATTGGCGCGGCGCATGCTGTCGATTGACCCCCTTGCCCGGTCCTCCATGTGGGAGGATCTGGAGCGCCGCCGCCCGACGGAAATCGACCGGCTGCAAGGGGCGGTGATCGAGCTGGCGGCCCGTCACGGCCTGTCTGCCCCCGTCAATGCCCGCGTCCGTGACCTGATCCAGGCGGCGGAGGCGGTCGGCGGCGGGTCGCCGGGAGTGAAGCCCGAGGCGGTGGGTTAACCCGTCCGCGACAACCATCCCCGTTGCCATTCCCGGTGATCGGCCTAGGATGCGCGACAGGTTTCCCCATGGATGTCGTACATCATGAACAATGCACGCCGTATCGCCGCCGCCCTGCTGGCGATTTCCAGCCTTGCCGGCTGCATGGCCGCCCCGGCCCAGCGCGAGTCGCGTGAAGGGTTGGACCCGCGCCGGGCCTGTCTTGCGCAGTGCAATCGCGACAACAATATCTGCATGGACCAGCAGTCGGCCCGGCCCGGCAATACCTCGCAGGTCGGCCGCACCGATTACGGCATGGGGGCGACCTGCAAGGCCGAATTGCAGAGCTGTCAGGCCCGCTGCTGACCCCGCTTCCGTCGTCTGGAGTCGGTATCCATGAAGAAGCTTGTCATCACCTGCCTGGCGGGTCTGCTGCTGGCGGCCCCGCTGCCGGTATTGGGGCAGGACCGCGCCGTGCCGGCCAGCCGGACCGACATCACTCTGTCCTTCGCGCCGCTGGTGAAGCAGGCGGGGCCGGCGGTTGTGAATATCTATACCAAGCGGCGGGTCCAGCAGCGCATCTCCCCCCTTCTTCAGGACCCGCTTTTCCAGCGCTTTTTCGGCGACGCCCTGTCGGGCATCCCGCGCGAACGGGTGGAAAGCAGCCTGGGGTCGGGTGTCATCCTGGGGGCGGACGGTCTGATCGTGACCAACGCCCATGTCATCAAGGACAGTGACGAGATCACGGTGGTCCTGTCCGACCGGCGGGAATTCGCGGCCAAGCTGGTGACGACGGACGAACAGGTTGATCTGGCGGTCCTGCGCATTGATCCCGGCAGGGAAAAGCTGCCCGTGCTGGACATGCATGACAGCGATAATCTGGAAGTGGGCGATCTGGTCCTGGCCATCGGCAACCCGTTCGGGGTGGGCCAGACGGTGACCAGCGGCATCGTGTCGGCGGTGGCCCGCACGGCGGTTGGCATCTCCGACTATAATTTCTTCATCCAGACCGATGCCGCCATCAATCCCGGCAATTCCGGCGGGGCCTTGATCGGCATGGATGGGCGGCTGGTGGGGATCAATACCGCCATCTACAGCCGGTCCGGCGGGTCCATCGGCATCGGCTTCGCCATTCCGGCCAATATGGTCCGCACTGTGGTGGACGCGGTCCGCAATGGCGGCAAGCTGGTCCGGCCCTGGATCGGGGCGGGCGGGCAGCCGGTAACCAGCGATATCGCCTCCTCCCTGGGGCTGACGCGGCCCGCCGGTGTCCTGATCAATCAGGTCCGCAAGGGCGGACCGGCGGATCAGGCGGGGCTGAAGGTCGGGGACGTGGTCACCGCCGTCAATGGCAAGGCCGTGAATGACCCGGACAGTATGCGCTACCGCGTGGCGACGCTGGGCGTGGGCGGGACCACCAATATCACCGTCCTGCGCAATGGACGGGAACAGACCCTCTCTCTGCGGCTGATCGGGCCGCCGGAGGACCCGCCCCGGCAGGAGACGATCCTGGCAGGCCGTACCCCCTTGTCGGGGGCCAAGGTGGCCAACCTCAACCCCGCCCTGGTGGAGGAACTGCGCTTTGACGGGGCCGACAGCGGGGTCGTCGTCCTGGAGGTGGGGCGCGGGTCGCCGGCGGCATCGCTGGGCCTGCGGCCGGGCGATGTGGTCCTGTCGGTCAATAATGCCGAGGTGCGGCGGGTGGGCGATCTGGATGCGGCCCTGGCCGGACAGGTTCGCCGCTGGACCATCGCCGTCCGGCGCGGGGATCAGACCCTGACAACGACGGTCGGCGGATAAGCCGTCAGGCGTCATTGGCGGCGGGCAGATCCCCGAACGACATCGGCTCGTGATCGGGGAACCGGTCCATAAGGGCATCGGCATCGGGGGGCACCGGCCCCCGGTCGGTGACGAAGCCGGTGATCAGCGACAGGGGCAGAATATCGGCCCCCGCTGCTGTAATCGTGCCGGGTCCCAGCGCCTGCCAGTTGATGGCGGCGGCGGGCAGGCAGACATGCAGGGGGGCACCCGCCACCTTGGCCGCCCGCGCCAGCTCCCCCGTCCCGGCGGGAACCAGGACATCGCCACGGGCGCTGGCCCGGATGGCGGCCACGAACAGCCGCTCCACCACCCCGCGCCGGACAAGGTCCAGGGCACCGTCGGGATCACACGGGCTGTGGGGGATACCGGCCTCCACCATCTCCCACGCGGCCAGCGGACCCAGGGTCACGACCTGGGGCGGGGCGATATCTTCGCCCAGAACCCCACCCGTGGCCCGGCGGAGGTCCACCTGCTCCTGCGCCAGGAACAGGCCGGCGGACGCGGAACCCCAGCCGACGGAGGACAGCCAGCCCGGCTCTGCCGCCAGCAGCAGGGTCTGCGGTTTGCCATCGCCGCCGCCAGCCCCGACTCGGCGCAGCAGGCCCATGGCATGGCGACCGATGGCAAGATTGGTGGCCAGCTCCTCTCCCGCGATAAGGTCAGCCTCCCGATAGGCGCGATGGGCACGTTCGGCGGGTGGGGTGACGTCCAGCACCTCCCGCATCCGGTCCAGCGCGCCGCGCAAGCGGGGACAGCGGGGATCGGTGGCGGCCAGGGCATGCCAGGCCGTCATGACGGGAACGATATCGGGATCGCGCCTTGCGGCCAGCGCCAGACCATAGGAGGCCAGGACCGAGATCAGGCCCGGACCCCGCACCACGCCGCCGACAATGGCCCCCAGCACGTCCCCCACGGAGGCGAGGCGGCGGATATGGCATTGGGCGGGAAGGCTGGTCTGGTCGATGACCTCCACGCCCCAGCCATCATCCGCCAGCCATATCGACTGGTGTCGCACGTAGCGGCGTGGAGAGGCGGCAGCGGGCATGGGGTTCCTGTTTCCGTTTGCGCACCCACCATGGACTGCCGTCGCCGCGCGGGTCAAGCCGACTTACCCTGTGCGAATGCGCAAGGTCGCATTTTTGCACCCTTACGCAGCGGACAATTGTTCGACAAAGCCGCTGACATTGCGGCGCAGATCGCCGGCCTGTCCGGCCACGTCATTGGCCGTGCGGGTGACAAGGCGCGAGGTTTCCCCGGTTTCGCCCGCGACACCGCAGAGCCCGTCCAGGTCCTGACGGATATCCTCCGTCCCCACGGCGGCTGCCTGGACATTGCGGGTAATCTCGGCGGTCGCGGCGGATTGTTCCTCCACCGCCGCCGCGATGGCACCGGTCATGGAGCGGATCTGATCGATGGCGGTGACGATGCCGCCGATGGCCCCGACAGAGCCGCGCGTGGCGGCCTGCACCCCTTCCACCCGCCGCCTGATATCCTCCGTGGCAGACGCGGTCTGGTTGGCCAGCGCCTTAACCTCTGACGCCACAATGGCAAAGCCGCGCCCGGCATCGCCGGCCCGCGCCGCCTCAATCGTCGCGTTCAGGGCCAGCAGGTTGGTCTGGGCCGCGATGCCGTCGATCAAATCCACGATCTGCCCGATCTGCGCCACGGTGTCGGCCAGATCGGCAATGTCGCGGGCCGTGCGCTGTGCCCCATCGGCCCCATCGCCGGCCAGGGAGGCCACCTGTGTCGCCTGCCGGCTGATCTCCCGGATGGAGGCGGCCAATTCCTCCGTCGCGGCGGCCACGGTCTGGACATTGGCGCTGGTGCGGTTGGAGGCCTCAGCGGCGGCACTGGTGCGGTCGGCGGCACTGGTGGCGGCACGCTGCAACCCGCCGGCCTGGGTCTGCAAGCCGTCGGCATTGCCGGCCAGGTCGGCGACAATCGCCTCCATCCTTCCCACGAATTCGCCCACCAGCCGTTCGCGCGCCGCGCGGCGGGTGGCCGTTGCGGCCTCCGCCTCTTTCTGTTCGCGGGCCAGCCGTTCCGCCCGCTCCATCCCGTCGCGGAACACCGCCACGGCCCGGGCCATTTCCCCGATCTCATCCCCCCGTCCGGTATCGGCCAGCGTGACCTTCAGATCATTGGCCGCCAGCCGGCCCATGGCCCCGATCAGGCGGTTGAGCGGCGAGGTCACGCCCTTCAAAGCCACCACCAGCGACAGGCCGATGCCACCCAATGTGCCCAGCAGCGCCGTCAGCGACAAGGTCCAGCTGGTCAACCGTTCCAGCGCATGCAGATCAGCGGTCAGGGCGGTAACCGCCTTTTCCAGCTGGGTGATATAGGGGTCGGTCTGTTCAGACGCGGCGCGTTCGGTGGCCCGCACCTTGTCCCGGAACAGGGCGTGGGCATCAGCACTTTTGCCTTCCAGCGCCAGGGCCCGCACATCGCGCAGGGCGGCGATCACCGGGGTCTGACTGGCCGCGATGGCGGCAGGGTCGCTGCCCGGTATCGGCGGGGGCAGGGCGCGCATGGCCGCCACCTCTGCCTCCAGGGTCGCCAGCCGCTTGTCGAAGCGGGTGGCAATGCCGGCGCGGCCGTCGGCGGGTTCAAAGATCAGGTTCAGGGCATCGCGCTGCAAGGCGCGGCTGGTGGACCGCAATTCGCCTGCCGCCAGCGCCGCCTCATTCGCCTGGTTTAAGGCCTCTGTGGCGCCATTGACGCGCGCCTTGGACCACAGCGCCGTGGCCGTGACCACCAGGGCGACCAAGGAGAGAATGGCCACGGGGGCCAGGATTTTCATGGACAGACGCATGAAGGCCGCTCCCTTGTTGACAGATGCCATGACACAGAGGGGACAGACGCAGGCCGATGACAGATTCGGCCACTATATCGTTGGTGTAAATAAGGATACGCCTGTCCACGCGTCGGGGAAGGGTGTTTCCCGATGCCAGACGGTCAGGTTCCGATTATTTCCCGCTCTTGCCGGTTTGGAACCGGGCGGCGGGGCGAGGGGAGGCGGTTACCGGGTCAATAGCCGCCCTCCTTCTTCGACCAGGGCTTCTGTGAAACATTGTGCACCGGTCTTTCGTCGCGGTTGCACAGGTCCATGGGCAGCCGGTCGCCCCAGGCCAGCCAGCGGGCGCGCACTGCCCAGCGCGCGGCCGACAGGCCGGCGGCCCCGTCCACCCCGTCGGCCAGCGGCAAACTGTTATGGTAAATCCAGAACAGCAGGCGCACGGCCGGGCGGGCGAGCAGCCGATAACAGCCGCGTTTCAGGCGCAGGGAAGGGCCGTCATGATGCGGGGCCGGCGGTGCCGATGCCTTGACCTTTTTCCGGGGCCGGTTACGCCAGCGCAGTTCCTTAGGGAAGTCAGGCAGCGGGTCACCCGATTGCCCCATCGGATCGGCATCAAGGGGCGGCAGGGCGGGCACCGGGTCCAGGGCGAGGTCCGCCAGGGGTGCATCTTCCGGCGTCAGGTCCGGGGCCGGATCGGGCATGGTGGCGGACAGATCGGTGCTGTACGGATCGGGGGCGGGATCGGGGATCAGCGGTGGGGCATCATTGTCATCGGCGGCGGCGGGGAAGGAGCCGCCGGGCCGGATGGGGCCACGGTGTCGCGCGGCACGGGGCATGGACGGTGGCGAGGGTTCGGGAACGGCCAGGGGCACCTTTGTGCCGGGCGGGGCATCCAGATCGGCCATGATCCTTTCCGTCCCGCCCAGGGCCGTCATCCAGCCGTCAGGAATGCGGGCATAGCCCGGCTTGGGCGGCCTTTCCGCCTGTTGCAGCAGTTCGGTCCCCAGGCCCAGCCGTTCGGCGGCCCAGAGCGTGGCGCGCATATTGCCATCGGCAATGGCGCGGTAGAGCGTATCGACGACCAGTTCACGCATGGCCACGAAACGGCTGTCCGCCTCCCGCCGCATCAGGGCGCGTTCTTCGGCCACGCGACGGCGCAGATTGTGCGACCGGCCGATGGCCCGCCAGATGGTGGTGCGCGACAGCTTGTAATGTTCGGCGATCTTGATGATGGGTACGCCGGCGGCTAGGTGAAAGGCGATCTTGGCCCAGGTGACCTCATCCGCCTTTCGGGATTTATATCCTTCCAGCAGATGGCCGCAGGACGCGAAACTTACATCCTCCGAAAAAGGGCGGACATGGTTGTCGGACGAGCCGCGCCACCAGGCCTCTGCCTGTTCCTTTGGTGTCAGGGTCGGGTGGTCGGTATCATAGGGATTATGGCTGAGCGAGGGCATGGCACGGCTCCGGCGGAGTTCGGGACCATGATCCTAACATAAAATAGGAATATATGCCATGATGAGGGGCGGTTGCTCTCCCCGCCCCCCCCTTTTTACGCGGCGGACAATTGTTCGACAAAGCCGCTGACATTGCGGCGCAGATCGCCGGCCTGTCCGGCCACGTCATTGGCCGTGCGGGTGACAAGGCGCGAGGTTTCCCCGGTTTCGCCGGCGACACCGCAGAGCCCATCCAGGTCCTGACGGATATCATGCGTTCCTTCGGCTGCGGCCTGAACATTGCGGGTAATCTCGGCAGTGGCGGCGGATTGTTCCTCCACCGCCGCCGCGATGGCACCCGTCATGGAGCGGATCTGATCGATGGCGGTAACGATGCCGCCGATGGCCCCGACCGATCCGCGCGTGGCGGCCTGTACCTCGTCCACCCGCCGCCTGATATCCTCTGTCGCGGAGGCTGTCTGGTTGGCCAGCGCCTTCACCTCTGATGCCACGATGGCAAAGCCGCGCCCGGCATCGCCGGCCCGCGCCGCCTCGATGGTGGCGTTCAGGGCCAGCAGGTTGGTCTGGGCCGCGATGCCGTCGATCAAATCCACGATCTGCCCGATCTGGCCCACCGTATCGGCCAGATCGGCAATATCGCGGGCTGTGCGCTGTGCCCCGTCGGCCCCGTCACCGGCCAGGGCGGCCACCTGGGCCGCCTGCCGGCTGATTTCGCGAATGGAGGCGGCCAGTTCCTCCGTCGCGGCGGCGACGGTCTGGACATTGGCGCTGGTGCGGTTTGACGCGTCGGCGGCGGCACTGGTGCGGTCGGCGGCACTGGTGGCGGCGCGCTGCAACCCGCCGGCCTGGGTCTGCAAGCCGTCGGCATTACCGGCCAGGTCGGCGACAATCGCCTCCATCTGGCCCACAAAATCCTTCACCAGCTTTTCCCGCGCGGCCCGGTGGGCGGCGTCGGCGGCCGCCATTTCCTGCTGTTCGCGCGTCAACCGCTCCGCCCGCGCCATCCCATCGCGGAAGACGGCGACGGCGCGTGCCATCTCCCCAATCTCATCGCTGCGGCCCGTTTCAGCCAGATTGATTTGCAGATCATTGGCCGCCAGCCGGCCCATGGCCCCGATCAGGCGGTTGAGCGGCGAGGTCACGCCCTTCAAAGCCACCACCAGCGACAGGGCGATGCCACCCACAATGCCCAGCAGCGCCGTCAGGGACACAATCCAGCCGGTCAGGCTTTCCATCGCATGCAGTTCACCGGTCAATGCCGTAATGGATTTTTCCAACTGCGCGATATAGGGGTCGGTCTGTTCAGAGGCGGCGCGTTCAGTCGTCCGCACCTTGTCCCGGAACAGGGCGTGGGCATCGGCGGATTTGCCCTGCATGGCCAGCGCCCGCACGTCACGCAGGGCGGCGATCACGGGCGTCTGACTGGCCGCGATGGCGGCGGGATCGGTGCCCGGTATCGGCGGGGGCAGGGCGCACATGCGCCCCGAAATGGGGTGGGTTGTCATTTTTTTGTAACAAATATGAGGGCTGTTATTTGCAGTCAAGGTTACAGTTATTTCTGATTTTCTTGCTGCTGTTCGACTTGTTAGCGGTCGCATCTGTCCCGATGGCGGATGGTATGTAAAAAGTGGTGCCATGGGGTGGGATTGACTGGGGCCGAGGCTGTCGCTGGCGGGTGATGGCCCGCATTCACGGTCGCGTAATAATCGTGCCTGCGAAATCGCGGCCACGCCATGACGTGAGGGGGTTTGTCGCGGGCTTGGAAAAGCCGGCGGGGCGGTCTAGTTTCCCCCGACATCATCGTGTCCCTCCAGGCGTCATCCAGGCAGCGTCATGAACAAGCCCCTGAACAGCTATCGTAACGGTCCCGACGAACATGGCCATTTCGGCATTTTCGGGGGACGTTTCGTCGCCGAAACGCTGATGCCGCTGATCCTGGAGGTGGAAAAGGCCTATGAGGCGGCGAAGGCCGACCCGGAATTCCATGCCGAGCTGGCCCATCATCTGAAGCATTATGTGGGCCGCCCCAGCCCGCTTTATTTTGCCAAGCGCCTGACGGAGGAGCTGGGTGGGGCCAAGATTTACTTCAAGCGCGACGAGCTGAACCATACCGGCGCGCACAAGATCAACAATTGCATGGGCCAGATCCTGCTGGCCAAGCGCATGGGCAAGAAGCGCATCATCGCCGAAACCGGCGCGGGCCAGCATGGCGTGGCAACGGCCACCGTCTGTGCCCTGATGGGTCTGCCCTGTGTCGTCTATATGGGCGCCACCGATATTGCGCGCCAGGCACCCAACGTGTTCCGCATGAAGCTGCTTGGGGCCGAGGTGCGGCCCGTGACCAGCGGGGCCGGCACGTTGAAGGACGCGATGAATGACGCGCTGCGCGATTGGGTGACGAATGTGGAAGACACGTTCTACATCATCGGCACCGCCGCCGGCCCGCACCCGTACCCGGCCATGGTCCGCGATTTCCAATCCATCATCGGGCGTGAAACCCGCGAACAGATGCTGGAGGCCGAAGGCCGCCTGCCCGACATGCTGGTCGCTTGTATCGGTGGCGGATCGAACGCCATCGGCCTGTTCCATGATTTCCTGGACGAACCGACGGTGCGCATGGTGGCGGTGGAAGCCGGCGGCCATGGTCTGGACGTGCCCAACGGCCATGCCGCCAGCCTGAAGGGCGGTCGCCCCGGCGTTCTGCACGGTAACCGCACCTATCTGCTTCAGGATGATGACGGCCAGATTTTGGAAGGCCATTCCATCTCCGCCGGCCTGGATTATCCCGGCATCGGCCCGGAACATTCCTGGCTGCATGAGGTGGGGCGTGTGGATTATGTCAGCGCCACTGACAAGGAAGCGCTGGACGCGTTCCAGTTGCTGGCCCGGACGGAGGGCATTCTGCCGGCGCTGGAACCCAGCCACGCGCTGGCCGCCGTCAAGCGCATCGCGCCGACCCTGTCCAAGGACACGCTGCTGGTCATGAATCTCTGCGGCCGTGGCGACAAGGACATCTTCACGGTGGGCAAGGAACTGGGTGTGGCGCTGTAAGGGGGTATTTGTTCCCTCAAGCGCCGGGCGGCGGCATCCGCCGCCTTGGCTTACGGCGCACGAGCGCCGGGCTGGCAGTCACCAGCCTCCAATCTGCCAAGGGTTTGACCCTCGGCAGATTGGTGTAAGGGGTGTTTGTTCTCTACTTGTTCTCTTTCCGCGCGTGCGCTATGCTCCGTCACTGACCCTGTGACGGAGGCTGCTGCCTGTGCCGCTTGACCTGATATCGCTGCTGGCCGGTGCCCTGGCGGGTGCCTTGATCGCGTTTCTCTGGCTGCGTCAGGGAACGGCGGGCCTGCGTGCGGAACGCGCGGGCCTGCTGGCGGATCGGGAGCGGGACCGGCATCATATCGGGGAATTGCGCGGCGAGATGGCGCAGCGGGACGCGCTGCTGGCCGATCTGCGCCGGCAGTTGCAGGCGGAATCGGCCCGGCGGGCGGCGGCGGAAACCGAGGCGGCGCGCCTGCCCCGGCTGGAAGAAGCGCTGGCGGTCGTGCGCGATGAACAGGCGGAGTTGCAGACGGCCCTGGCCGAGGCGCGCACCGCCCTTGATCATGAACGTCGCGCGCATGCGGACAAGCTGGCTCTGCTGGACCAAGCGCAGGTGCGGCTGGCCGATGCGTTCAAGGCCCTGTCGGCCGATGCGCTGTCGGCCAATAACCGCGAATTCCTGACCCTGGCCCAGGCGCAGTTTGACCGGTTCGGGGAGGTGGCGAAGGGCGATCTGGAAAAACGCAGCGCCGCCATTGACGCCCTGGTCACCCCCATCCGCGAGCATCTGTCCAAGTTTGGGGAAGCGGTTCAGGGCATCGAGCAGGCGCGCATCGGCGCCTATACGGAACTGAAAACCCAGGTCGCCCATCTGATGGAAAGCCAGGGGCAGTTGCGCGCCGAAACCGGCAACTTGGTCAAGGCCCTGCGCAGCCCGGCCACGCGCGGACGCTGGGGCGAGATCCAGTTGAAGCGGGTCGTGGAAATGGCCGGGATGCTGGACCATTGCGATTTCCATGAACAGGCCAGCGTCAATAATGCCTACGGCAACCGCCTGCGCCCCGACCTGATCGTGCGCCTGCCCGGGGGCAAAAGCATCGTGGTCGATGCCAAGGCCCCACTGGAGGCGTTTCTGGACGCGACCCATGCGGCGGATGATGAGGCGCGGCTGGCGCATCTGTCCCGGCATGCCCGGCATATCCGCGACCATATGAAGGCGCTGGGGGAGAAACGATACTGGGCGCAGTTCGATCCGGCCCCGGAATTCGTGGTGCTGTTCCTGCCGGGGGAGAATTTCTTCTCCGCCGCGCTGGAGCAGGACCCCGGCCTGATTGAGGCGGGGATCGACCAGTCGGTGATCCCCGCCACGCCCACCACCCTGATCGCGCTGTTGCGCGCCGTTTCCTATGGCTGGCGGCAGGAAGCGCTGGCCCGCAATGCGCAAGCCATCAGCCAGCTGGGCCGCGAACTGCATGAGCGGCTATCGACCATGGCCGACCATATGGCCAAGGTGGGCAAAGGGCTGGGCGGGGCCGTCAACAGCTACAACGCTGCCGTGGCATCGCTGGAAACCCGCGTCATGGTGACGGCGCGGCGGTTCAAGGAACTGAAAGCCACGGCGGGCGGCAACCTGCCCGAGCTGATGCAGCTGGATCAGGTGCCGCGCCTGCCGTTGCCGGAGGGGGAAGGGTAGGGGGACGGACTGACCCTCCCCCCTTTGACGCTTACTTCGCAAACGCGGTCTTCAGCGCTTCGGCACCCTGGGCAATCGCAGCCTTGGCCGCCGGCGTGCCGGCCAGACCGTTCAGCATGACGAAATCATGGATGGTGCCGTTATAGCGCGTGGAGGTGACTGTCACGCCGGCCTGGGTCAGCTTCTTGGCATAGGCCTCGCCCTCATCCCGCAGCAGGTCGTTTTCCGCCACGATGATGGTGGCCGTGGGCAGGCCCGCCAGCTGTTCCAGGCTGGCCTTCAGGGGGAAGGCCGTCACCTCGCCACGCTTATCGGCGGGGAAGGTGGCGTCCAGGAAGTAATGCATGGCCTTTTCCGTCAGCCACGGGCCATTGCCGAACGCCTGATAGGAGCTGTTGGCCGACACGTCATCAGTGACGGGGTAGAACAGCAGCTGATGGCGGATGGATGCCCCCTGCCGGGCCTTGGTCATCAAGGTGATGGCGGCGGCCATGTTGCCGCCCGCACTGTCACCGGCGACCGCGATACGGCTGCCATCCAGCCCATACTGTGCGCCATTCTTGGCTACATATTGCAGGGCGGCATAGCCCTGTTCATTCTGGGCCGGATAGACGGCTTCGGGGGCGCGGTCATAATCCACAAAGACCACGGCGGCACCGGATGCGGCAGACAGCTCGCGGATCAGATGATCGTGGGTGTTGCGGTCGCCCATCACCCAGCCGCCGCCATGATAATACATGATCACGGGCAGCAGGCCCTTGGCGCCTTCCGGCTTCACGATGCGCACCGACACCTTGCCGGTGGGGCCGACGGGGAAGCTGGTATCCTGCACGAGGGTCGGGGACGATTTCAGGGTCTGGGCCTGGGCGCCGGCCAGCACGGCGCGGGCATCGCTGTAGGACAAGGTGTAGATCGGCTTGCCCCCCGACGCCGCCACGGCGTCAACAAAGGCCTTGGTCCCAGCCTCCAGCACGGGGGCGTCGGCCAGGGCCGGGCCCGCCAGGGCGGCAACGGAAAGGGCGAGGGCGGCGACGGTGTTACGCAGGCTGTTCATGGTGATCTCCTGTCTGTCCGGTTTAGGGGGCGCCGGTTCGGTGCCCGTCATTCGATGGACAGATAAATAGCGTGCGATTTGATCGTGTACGATATATTTAAACGGATAGCGGCCATGCAGCAAAAGCGCCTGCGATCATATCGTGTACGATGCAATATGGAAGGTCATCAGTGCTTAACCCCCAGCCGCATGCCCCACAGGTGCCGCCATGTCCGACGCTCCCGCCCTGAAACTGGGCGATTTCATCTGCTTCTCGCTTTATTCCGCCAGCCACGCCTTCACGCGCGTTTATAAGCCGCTGCTGGACCGGCTGGGCCTGACCTATCCGCAATATCTGGTCATGGTGCTGCTGTGGGAGAAGAATGGGCAGACGGTGGGCCAGATCGGCGAACAGCTGTTCCTGGAAAGCAGCACCCTGACCCCGCTGTTGAAGCGGTTGGAGGCGGCGGGCCATGTGCGGCGTGAACGCAACCCCGCTGACGAACGCCAGGTTCTGATCCGCCTGACCGACAGCGGCCGCGACCTGAAGGATCAGACGGTGGATTTCTTCGAGCACCTGACCCAGGCCGTGGGCATGGGGTTGGAGGAGATCACCGAGCTGCGCGACAATATCCAGCGGTTGCGGGCGAACCTGAACCGGTTTGCGGGGTAGGGGTTATCACCCCGCCCGCTGTGCCTCCCCCGATCGGCGCACAAGGTCGGCGATGTCGAGGAGCTGTTTGGAGAGCGGGCTGGATTTGCGCCAGACCATGCCGATGGTGCGCGACGGTTCCGGTTCCTTGAACCGCGCGATGGAGACGGCGGCGGATTTGGTTTCCACCGCCACCGCCATTTCCGGGATCAGGGTGACGCCGATGCCGGCCCCCACCATCTGCACCAGGGTGGACAGCGACGACCCATCCAGCAATTCGCGCGGCAGGGCGCTGTTCATGTTGCAGAAGGACAGGGCCTGATCGCGGAAACAATGCCCTTCTTCCAGCAGCAGCAGGCGCATTTCGCGCAGCGCCTCCGGCCCCGGCACGGGCATATCGGCATCCGCCGCCGGGCGGACCAGCACGAAACTTTCCTCGAACAAGGCCACCTCCGTCAGTGAGGGTTCGGAAACGGGCAAGGCCACGACGGCTGTGTCCAAGCGCCCCTCCAACAGCTCATGCAGCAGTTTCGGCGTCACCGTTTCGCGGACGTGGATGTCGAGATCGGCATTCATGCGTGTCAGGTCGCCAATGATGGCGGGCAGCAGATAGGGGGCGACTGTGGGGATGACGCCGATGCGCAGACGCCCGGCCAATTGATCGCGCGCGGCGCGGGCCAGGTCCCCCAACTCATCCACCGAGCGTAGGATGTCGCGCACACGGGCGGCAAATTCCTCCCCGAACCCGGTCAGCCAGATCTGGCGGGGCCCGCGTTCAAACAGCGGGGCGCCCAGCCCTTCCTCCAGCTCCTTGATCTGCATCGACAGGGCCGGTTGCGAGATGGCGCAATCATCCGCCGCCCGCCCGAAATGACCCAGCCGGGCCAGCGCATCGAAATAGCGCAATTGCTTCAATGTCAGGTTGGTCATAAGCGCACCTTATTAGCGCAATCAGAAAATCCGACTTAATCTTATCACATAAGTTTGCTAAGTCTTACTCCGCGAGGATGAGGAGCCCCCATGTCCCAATCGCGTCGCGTCACATCAAGCCGATGGATCGCGGGTTCCGGGTCACCGGAACGGCAGGGGGCCGTTTGTGCCGGGCCGGTGCCAGATGCCGGGGCCGGTTGTTTTGATCAAAGATATCGAACTCTGACGTCCTGATGGGCGCGATGCCGCATGGCTGCGGCGACCCTTTCGTGCCCGTACCGCCGCAATCGATCCATGACAGGAGATAAGAATGGACGGGAATAATTCGGGGAGTGCCGCCAAGTGCCCTGTGCTGCATGGCATTCGTCCCAATGCCACCTTTGGCGGCCGATCCAACCGTGACTGGTGGCCCAACCAGCTGAACCTGAAGATCCTGCACCAGAACACGGCCCTGTCCGACCCGTTTGGCGGCCGGTTCAATTATGCCGAGGCGTTCAAGGGCCTGGATTATGCGGCCCTGAAGGCCGATCTGACGGCGCTGATGACCGACAGCCAGGATTGGTGGCCCGCCGATTACGGCCATTATGGCGGCCTGTTCATCCGCATGGCCTGGCACAGCGCCGGCACCTATCGCACGTCGGACGGGCGCGGCGGGGCGGGATCGGGCACGCAGCGTTTCGCGCCGCTGAATTCCTGGCCCGACAATGGCAACCTGGACAAGGCGCGCCGCCTGCTCTGGCCCATCAAGCAGAAATATGGCAAGGCCATTTCCTGGGCCGATCTGATGATCCTGGCCGGCAATGTCGCCCTGGAATCCATGGGCTTCAAGACGTTCGGCTTTGGCGGTGGCCGCCCCGACGTGTGGGAGCCGGAAGAAGATATCTATTGGGGCAAGGAAGATACCTGGCTGGGCGACAAGCGCTATAGCGGGGATCGCGACCTGGAAAACCCGCTGGCTGCGGTCCAGATGGGTCTGATCTATGTGAACCCGGAAGGGCCGAACGGCAACCCGGACCCGATGGCATCGGGCCGCGATATCCGCGAGACCTTTGCCCGCATGGCCATGAATGATGAGGAAACCGTGGCCCTGGTGGCCGGCGGCCATACGTTCGGCAAGGCGCATGGGGCCGGCGATCCCGCCCATGTCGGGCCGGAGCCGGAAGGCGCGCCGCTGGAGGCCATGGGGCTGGGCTGGCTGAACAGCCTGGGCAGCGGCAAGGGCGTGCACACCATCACCAGCGGTATTGAGGGGGCCTGGACCCCGACGCCGACGCAGTGGGACAATTCCTATTTCGACACGCTGCTGGGCTATGACGAATGGGAACTGACCAAGAGCCCGGCGGGGGCCCACCAGTGGAAGCCCAAGGACCCGGCGGCGGCCACCACGGTGCCCGACGCGCATGACCCGACAAAGCGCCACGCGCCCATGATGACCACGGCGGACATGGCGCTGCGCACCGATCCGGCGTACCTGGAAATCTCCAAGCGGTTCCGGGCGAACCCGGAAGAGTTCGCGGATGCCTTTGCACGGGCCTGGTTCAAGCTGACCCACCGTGATTCCGGGCCGAAGAGCCTGTATCTGGGGCCGGAAGTGCCGGCGGAAGATTTGATCTGGCAGGACCCGATCCCCGCCGTGGATCACCCGCTGATCGATGATGCCGACATCGCGGCGCTGAAGGCGGAAATCCTGGCCACCAGCCTGTCGGTATCGGAACTGGTGGGGGCGGCCTGGGCCTCGGCCTCCACCTTCCGGGGGTCGGACAAGCGCGGCGGGGCCAATGGCGCCCGTGTGCGTCTGGCGCCGCAGAAGGACTGGATCGTGAACCAGCCGGCACAGCTGGCCAAGGTTCTGGACGCCCTGTCCGGCATCCAGATCGTCTTCAACCAGCGCGCCGCAGGGGCCAAGAAAGTGTCGCTGGCCGACCTGATCGTGCTGGGCGGTGTGGCGGCGGTGGAAAAGGCGGCGGCGGATGCCGGCCACGCCGTGACGGTGCCCTTCACACCGGGCCGTGCGGATGCCAGCCAGGATCAGACGGATGTGGAAAGCTTCGCGGTGCTGGAACCGGTGGCCGATGGTTTCCGCAACTATCTGAAAACCGAATATTCAGTGCCGGCGGAAGAAATGCTGGTCGACAAGGCCCAGCTTCTGACCCTGACGGCCCCGGAAATGACGGTGCTGGTGGGCGGCATGCGCGCGCTGAACGCCAATACCGGCGGGGCACAGCACGGGGTGTTCACCAACCGTCCGGGCGTGTTGTCCAACGATTTCTTCGTCAACCTGCTGGATGCCAGCACGGTCTGGAACGCCACCGACGGCACCCAGGGTGTGTATGAAGGCCGCGACCGCACCAACGGTGCCATCAAATGGACCGCCACCCGCGTCGATCTGGTCTTCGGCTCCAATTCTCAGCTACGCGCGCTCGCCGAGGTTTATGGCAGCAGCGATGGCGAGGCAAAGTTCGTGAACGACTTTGTCGCCGCCTGGACCAAGGTGATGAATGCCGACCGGTTTGATGTTAGGTAAGCGGGGGGTGAGGGATGATGGCGGCCCCGGGTGACCGGGGCCGCTGTTTTTTTGGGGGGGGCGTTAGCGGCTCTTCAGTCGGATCACTGTTCCCGTGTCCGGCTTACGGTTGCCTGCCCCCCAAGTTCGTTCCAGCTTGTTGGCTTTCCCCAACTCGACACAGAGGTCCTTTAAATCCGTTTCGCGGATTATGAATTCCTCTAGGAGTACACCGACTAGCTCCTCGAAGAGTAGAAAGTCGGAACCGTTGGCGAGCTCAAGCAAGCGGGCCTTTGCCGAAATCTTCTGCTGCTCCACGAACTCATCCATGCTTGCCTCGCCAACGTCGGCCGCATGATCACTAAAAAGATCTGCGGTCCTAGTCTTCTGCTCGCGCTTGCGATCCTTAGCTGCCGCACGGCTTCGGGCATGCTCGCGTAGAGCTGTCCATTCGATATCGCGGAATGCTTTCAGGCCAGCTTGGCTCTTGGTCCCGTAAGCAAGGAAGAAATGCGGCCTATCCTCCGTGCTTTTGTCGATGCGGGTCGATACGACATGGGCAAAAGAACCAACCCGGCGAAGTGTCTCCCGAAACAACTTTTCGACCGCCAATCCTTTCGGTAGAGACGGGTCAAGCCGATCTTTCCAGCCAGGGCCACCCAGGATTGGGTCCAGCGACTCAATGATCTTCTCGTCAGGGTGTTCAATGAAACGGCTGACGAAACTATACATAAAATTGATGACCACCTCGCATTTTCGGCGGTCGAACAAGGGAGCGATTTTGTCGAACGGGTAGCCCTTCCAACCTGTGGGATCAATGAAGATGAGTGGCATCGCTTGCTCAATGAAGCCGCAAATATCGCCGATGGCATCCTCGAAAGGTCCGTGAAAAGCCTTCACCTCAAAACGTGCAGCGGGAGCGTGATGCTGCATAACTACCGACTGAAGTTGGGTAAAAGCGGCTCGATTTGTCTCCGAGAAATAACAGCGGATCGTCCGGCGGATACCAGTACTCTCCTCAATATGCTGCTGAGCATCCTTAAGGACGTTGATGGCGATCATGAACGAGGTGTCGGAAAAATCCGGCATCTCTGACTGCCATGGGCCAGAGAACCCGTCGATATAAGCGATATCCGAAAACCGCAGGACCTTGAACGCGAGCGCCTGCAAATAGCCTTTCAGGATAAAGTGCTTGGCCCGTGTCTGCTCCCGATCAAGATAGGGATTTTCGGGCTCAACCATGGATCACGCCT
This sequence comes from Niveispirillum sp. CC-CTL257, assembly GCF_059489915.1. NCBI lineage: Bacteria > Pseudomonadati > Pseudomonadota > Alphaproteobacteria > Rhodospirillales > Azospirillaceae > Niveispirillum > Niveispirillum sp. CC-CTL257. The sequence continues at coordinate 2,733,095 of NZ_JCAJXE010000001.1, read as the reverse complement.
CGATCTGCATGTGCGCAGGAACCACCGGATACTGGCTCCACTCCCGCCCCTTAAGTAATCTTCCCCCCGCCTTTGAGTGAACGCCGCCCCATTGCTTAAAGAAAAATGCGACGCCATCCCGGAGGCATTGGTCCCGAATCTCGAGCGCCCATTGCTCGTCCATCGGACGTGCTTTCGGACCGCTCTCTCCACCCACGATAGCCCAATCGATACCCGTTAAGTCGACAGGCCCGACCGAAGCAAGCAAGGGTTCGAATGAAACAAATTTGATGCTCGCTTGGGCCGCCTTTAAATGTCCCAAGCGAACTGTGTTCTGCGCATCTTCTATCGAAACACCAAGCCAGATATGGGCCGGTGCTTTCCCCGTACCGTAGCGTTGGCGGAGATAACGCACGAGGAGCGAACTACGCTTGGTTAGCACCTGATAGGTGTGCCAGTTCGCCTTCTCCATGGTATCGAATACCTGATCGATGAACGCCGTAGGGATCTCTTTATGAAAGAGATCGCTCATGGAATTGACAAAGATTCGCCTCGGCCGGCGCCATTGGTACGGCTGCAAGAGGCGATTTGGCTTCAGGGCCAGATCAAACCCCTGCTCAAAGGGGTGCCCTGGCACGCCGCGAAAGCGCTCGGCGAAGCGCTCGGCGTAACAGAAGTCGCAGCCGGTTGTTACCTTCGTGCAACCCGATACCGGGTTCCACGTTGCGTCTGTCCACTCAATGGTCGAAGCATCTGCCATTGAAAAAATTTAGAACAGAATATGAACAAATGCAAATGACATTAGAAAGCCCTTTCTGAGGTCAGCGCCCAACAATTAGGCTATTTACACGCTGACCTGCAACGCCCTTTGAACACAAGGTCGATCTACAACGAGAGGAAGCTACTGCGAAATGGCAACGGCAAGAACCTTCGTTTACGTTCGGCGAGTGTCCGCTCCGGGGTGCAAACCGGACAATGCCGCTTTCGCTACTACCTGCCCATCAAACAGAGGTCCGGTAGCAACGAGAATCCTCGCCACCGCGTTCCAGTAACCCAGCGTCGGGCGTTTGGCCCCTGGGTCCCGGCTTTCGCCGGGATGACGAGGGAAGGGATGCGGGAAGGGGAGGATGGTCGGGCCGGCACCCCCCCCTCACGCCGCCAGCAGCCGTTCCACCGTGTCGCTGGTCTGATCGTTCAGGCGGAATTGCAGGCGCAGGCGGTCGCCTTCCTGTTGGATCACGCGGCCGGGCAGGGACTGGCCGGACAGGCGCAGTTCGACCTCTGAGCCTGCCGGCACGGAGGCACCGGTCAGGGCGCAGCCGCCGAGGCCGATATCGGTCAGGGTGACATCGAACCGCTCGGTCTTGCCGCGCAGGCCATGGGCCGTCAGCTCACCGCGCAGGGTGCAGGGGCGGCGTTCGAACTGACGGCGTTCGCCGGCCTTCTGCATGGCGCAGAGGAATTCCTCCACATCGGCGCGCAGCCGTTCGGATTGCAGCGACAGGTCGCCGGCGGCGGCCAGAAGCTGGGTGGAGGCGACCTTGGTGAATTCGGCACTTTCGCGGACGCCACCCAGGCTTTCCGTCACCTCACGGGTGCGGTCGGCGGCCTCTGTCACGTTGCGGGCAATCTCGTCCGTGGCGGCACCCTGTTCGGTGACGGCGGATGCGATGGCACCGGAATTGCCATCCACCTCCCCGATGATGCGGGCGATGGTGGAGATGATGCCCACGGCATGACCGGCGGCCCCCTTCACGGCATTGACCTTTTCCTGGATCTCGTCCGTGGCCTTGGCCGTCTGGCTGGCCAGGTTCTTCACCTCTGACGCGACCACGGCGAAGCCCTTGCCGGCCTCTCCGGCGCGGGCCGCCTCGATGGTGGCGTTGAGCGCCAGCAGGTTGGTCTGGGCCGCGATGGCGTGGATGAAATCAACCACGGCACCGACGCCGTCCACGACGCTGGCCAGCTCATCCACCACGCCGCGCGCCTTGTCCGCCTCTGCCACCGCGTCCTTGGTGGTCAGCGAGGTGCGTTCGATCTGTGCCCCGATCTCTGCGCTGGACGCGGCCAGTTCCTCGGTCGCGGCGGCGACGGTCTGGGCGTTCTGGGTGGCGCGGTCGGCGCTTTGGCCCGCGATGCCGGTGCGGTTGGTGGTCTCGTCCGCCTGATGGGACAGGTTGCGGGCCGTCGCCTCCAACTCGGTCGAGGCGCTGGCGAAGGTGCGCAGCTGCCCGCTGACCGCCATCTGGAAGTCGCGCACCAGTTCCTCCAGCGAGGCCTGACGCCGGGCGCGGGCTTCCTGCTCGCGCTGCTGCGCCTCTTCCAGCTCGCGGTTGCGCAGCGCATTGGCCTTGAACACGGCCATGGCTCGGGCCAGGGCCCCCACCTCATCCCGCTGTTCGGCGAAGGCCACCTCCACCGACAGGTCGCCATCGGCCAGCTGCCCCATGGAGCGGGTCAGGTGTCCCAAGGGCGCGATGATGTAGCGCAGGACCACGAACAGCACGGCACCCGCCGCGATGGCGAACAGCAGGGCCGTGACGGCCAGCGTGATGATCTGTTCCTGATGGAACCGGCCGATACGCGCATCCAGCAGGCGCGACAGGTCGGCGGAGCCGGCGGCATAAAGCGCGTCGATGCGGGCCAGTGCTGTGTTGGTGGCCGTGATGTCCAGGGCCTGGGCCTCCGCCTGGGTCAGCAGGGTCTTGAAGGCGGCCTGGACATCGGCGTCGGCCTTGGTCAGGGCCTTGGCGACGCTGCCATCGGTGCTGGCATCGATGGCGGCCTTCACCGAATTGCCCGACCCGTCGGCCACAGCCTTCAACCCGCCCAGCGAGACATAGAGATCGACCTTTTCCTCCGCGCTGACGCTGCCATCGGCGTAGAGCTTGTGGGTCAGGCTGTACATGGCGCTGGTCTGATCCAGCAGGTCCGGCAGCTTGATCAGCGCCAGATCCATGACGTAGTAGCTGTCCAGATCAGGGTCCAGGATCAGGTTGGACTTGTCACCCACCCGCGTGATCAGGGCGCGCAGGGCGGTGCGGGCCGTGCCCGTCGCCGTGCCCGCACCCAGGGCGGCCACGGTGTCCTTGACCTGGGACGCTGCCTCCATCCCGTCGCCATAAAGGCTGTCCAGCTTCTTGACCTGATCGGCCAGCGCCTTGCCATCGACGCTGCTGCCGGCGATTTCCGCCTTGGAAAGCGTCATCTGCACCTGGGCCAGACCGCGCAGATAGAGTGTTCCCTGCTGTTCCTTCTCGGCAAAGCTGATGGCCTCACCCTGCTTGGCAACCAGCGCCCAGAGCAGGAAGGCCACGGGCACAATGAACAGCAGCGACGCAAGACCCAGCTTCGGGGTAATGGGCAAATCACGCAGCATCGTCAGGACTCTCCGATCGGCACGGGCAAGGACAGCGAACGTCATGGCGGCCTGCCCGTTGGAGCCGGGCGGTCTTTGGTGCGTTTCCAAAGAGTCTAGCTGGGATTTGTGTCAGCCGGAATACGGGAAATGGCGGCTGTCCTTTGGATGCCTTGTCCGGCGGTCCAGTAATGCAGATTAGCGTCTTGGTTGTCAGGCGCAGATGGCCGGTACAATCACCGCGCTCCCAGAGGCGAGAGGCTTAACGGTTCCGTCGGGACCGGTGATGCGCATTTTCTTTTGGAAAATGGCGGAGGGGATGAGATTCGAACTCACGATACGCTTTTGACGTATACCCGCTTTCCAGGCGAGCGCCTTCAACCACTCGGCCACCCCTCCGCACTGGATGGGCGCGGAACATAATGAGGTCGATCCGATCCCGCAAGCTTTTTAATCACCCCTGTTTCGGCATGGCGGACCGGCGTTGGGACAGCAGGTCATGCAGGGCGGCGTCGCTTTGCCCCTCCAGCGCCAGCACCGCCAGATAGGGGTCCCCTTGCAACCCCAGGAGTTGCGCGAAGGCGGGTTCGGTCTTGGTGCCGGCGGCTTTCAGGGCGCGGATGGGCGCGCGCAGGGAAGGTGCCAGCGACAGCAGCCGCGCCTCCACCAGCATATGCCGCCAGCCCATCTGCCGCTCCACGGGCATATCCTGCACGAAGATTTCGACGGGCAGGCCATCCAGCGTGAAGCTGGCGACCAGGGCGGGGCCGTCGGTGACGCGGATCATCCGGCGCGCATAACCCGCCTGCCCACCGAATCCGGCGTCAAGCGTGGGGGCGAAGCCGGTGGGGTCGGCGGCGACCAGGATGTCGAGGTCGGAACCGTCGATGGCAATGTCGATGGGGAAGGTGCCGGCCAGCGCATAATCGGTACCGGCCAGCCGGTCAAACGGGCGGTGATGCGACAGGACCGCGAAGGCCCGGCGCTGATCCACGCTGCCATGCGCCAGAAAGGACCAGTCGCGGAAATCGGGCAGGGGGCCGAGGGGCACCTCAGGCATGGGGGGCCGGTTTGATCCGTTCGCCGAAAATGGCGGTGCCGACGCGCACGAAACTGGCACCCAGGCGCACCGCCAACTCGTAATCCCCGCTCATGCCCATCGATACCTCGCGAAGGCCGTGACGTTGGGCCAGATCGGACAGCAGGGCGAAGAAGGGGGCCGGCTCTTTATCGGCGGGCGGTATGCACATCAGGCCGTCAATGGTGAGGCCATGAACATCGCGGCATTCAGCCAGGAAGGCGGCCAGGTCGGCGGGCGCAATGCCGGCCTTCTGCGGCTCGGCCCCCACATTGACCTCCACGAACAGGCGGGGTAGGCGGCCCTGTTTGCGCCCTTCGTCGGCCAGGGCGGCGGCCAGTTTCGGGCGGTCCAGGGTCTGGATCACGTCGAACAGTGCGACGGCTTCCTTGACCTTGTTGGTCTGCAAGGGGCCGATCAGGTGCAGTTCGAGATCGGGATAGCGTTCACGCGCCTCCGGGAACTTGGCTTTCGCCTCCTGCACCCGGTTCTCCCCGAACAGGCGGTGGCCGGCGGCCAGCGCTGCTTCAAGCTTTTCCACGGGCTGCACCTTGGACACTGCGATCAGGCGGGCAGCACCAGCGGGGCGGCCGGCATCCAATGCGGCTTTGTCGATGCGGGCCTTGATCTCGGCCAGGTTGGCGGCCACATCGTTGGCGGGATCGGTCATGGTTGGCTTCTCGTGCAATTACCGGGGCAGGGGGGCCATCGGCCTTGTTTTCGCCCCATCACGCACGTAAAGCCCTTCCTGTCCGCCCCGTCAATCCCGTGGCCGTGCGCCATCGCCGATATGGATGTGATCTTGCCCCGCCTGTCCCGCGCCATCCGCACCGCCGCCGTCAGCTTGTTGGCCGCGTTCCCCGCCGCCGGTGAAACGGTGGAGTTCACGGGGCGCGGGGTGGGCCAGGGGGCCGTCGTGCGCTCCGGCGAGGGGCATGACCTTTTCGGCGCCTATGCCGCGACGGGGGAGGGGACGGTTACCACCGATAGCGGGCTTGGCTTGTCGCTGACCGCCACTGTGGGATCGGGCGATTACCAGAAAAGCCTGGACCGGCCGGGGCGCAACGACCAGTTGACGGTGAATGAGGTCTTCCTAACCGTCAATTCAGCCTGGGGCCGGCTGCGCATCGGTGATGAGGACGGGGCCGCCAAGCGGGCGGTGGATATGCTGCCGCTGCTGGCGGGCGGGCAGATGGACGGGCTGTGGACCGGCATCGCGGGCACGGCCCCGCCCATCGACCATCTGGGCCGCGACAGCGATGATGCCAGCAAGATCCTGTATGAAACGCCGCGCGTCATGGGGCTGCGCCTGGGTCTGTCCTATGCGCCCAAGCGCGACAGTCTGGTGGAAGATATCGCCGACGAGACGCCGGGCCGGCTGGATCGCGATCTCTGGGAAATCGGTCTGAATTATCAGGGTGACGTCGAGGCCGTGTCCTATGAGTTGGCGGCGGGATATGTGACGGCGCAGAGCCGCAACCCGTTGCTGGGCGATACGCAAAGCCTGAAACTGGCGGCGCTGGCGCTGTATGGCGGGTTCTCTGGCGGTGTTGTGTTCGTCGATGATGGGGACAGCGGCCGGTTGAAGGGCGATGACGCCACCAGCACCACCCTGATGGCGTCTTATGAGAACGGCCCCTATGGTGCGGCCCTGTGGTGGCAGGGGGTCAGCCAGGATATCAGCCGGGATTATGATGCCTATGGCGCGGGCCTGTCCTGGCGTATCCTGGATGAAACCAGCCTGAGCCTGGATGCCGTCCGCTATGAGGGCGGGCGCAGGGGCTGGGTGGGGACGTTGGGGGTTGAGGCGCGGTTTTAAACCCCCACCTACCGAAACCCCTTCCCTTCCATGTGAAATTCGCCCATCTCCCGCGCTTGACCGGCAGGTGTCTGCCGGTCAAAAGTCGCGGTCCATCTGTTTTCCAACTCCTATCAGGGGAATAGCCATGTCTTCGGCTGAAGTGCCCGTTTCCAGCGCCCAGGTTGCCATTACGCTGCCCGATGGCAGCGTGCGGACCTATGCGCAGGGCACTACCGGGGCCGACGTGGCCGCCTCCATCGCCAAGTCGCTCGCCAAGGCCGCCCTGGCCGTGAAGATTGACGGCGTTGTCCGTGATTTGGCCCTGCCGCTGCAGGCCGATTGCAATCTGGCCATCATCACGGACAAGAACGAGGCCGACGCGCTGGAGCTGATCCGGCACGATGCCGCGCATATCATGGCCGAAGCGGTGCAGGAGCTGTATCCCGGCACGCAGGTGACGATCGGCCCGGCCATTGCCACGGGCTTTTACTATGACTTCGCGCGCGACACGCCGTTCACGCCCGACGATCTGGTGAAGATCGAAAAGCGCATGCACGAGATCGTGGACGAAAACCGCCCCTTCACGCGCGAGGAATGGGACCGGACCGAGGCGATTGAGCATTTCAAGTCCATCGGCGAGAAGTACAAGGCCCAGATCATTGAGGATCTGCCGGCGTCCGAAACCATCACCATCTATCGCCAGGGCAAGTGGTACGACCTGTGCCGCGGGCCCCACCTGCCCAGCACGGGCCGGGTCGGTCATGCCTTCAAGCTGATGAAGGTGGCCGGTGCCTATTGGCGCGGCGACGCCAAGAACGCCATGTTGCAGCGTATCTATGGCACGGCCTGGCGCACTGAAAAGGAACTGGCGGACCATCTGCACCAGATCGAAGAGGCCGAAAAGCGCGACCATCGCAAGCTGGGCCGCGAAATGGACCTGTTCCATGTGCAGGAAGAGGCCACGGGGTCGGTGTTCTGGCACCCCAAGGGCTGGGCTTTGTACCGGAGCCTTGAAAATTACATCCGCGCCAAGCTGGTCACCGCCGGCTATGTCGAGGTGCGCACGCCGCAGCTTTATGATTCGAGCCTGTTCAAGGCGTCGGGCCATTGGGACCTGTATGGCGACAACATGTTCAAGGTCCGCGAGTCCGTGACCGAGGATGGGGTGGAGAAGTATCTGGGCGTGAAGCCCATGAACTGCCCCGCCCATGTGCAGATTTTCCGCCAGGGCCTGAAGAGCTACCGCGACCTGCCGCTGCGCATGGCCGAGTTTGGCAATTGCCACCGCAACGAACCGTCGGGCGCCCTGCACGGTATCCTGCGCGTGCGCAATTTCACCCAGGATGACGCGCATATCTTCTGCACCGAGGATCAGGTCGGCAGCGAGGCGAAGGAATATTTCGCGTTGCAGCTGGGTGTCTATAAGGACCTGGGCTTTGACAAGATCGCCGTGAAGTTGGCCCTGCGCCCCGATAACCGTCTGGGTGACGATGCCACCTGGGACAAGGCGGAAGAAAGCCTGCGCGTGGCGCTGCGCGCCAATAGTCTGGAGTTCGAGGAGCTGCCCGGCGAGGGTGCCTTCTATGGCCCCAAGGTGGAATTCCACCTGACCGACGCCATTGGCCGGTCGTGGCAGTGCGGCACCTTGCAGCTGGACTTCCAGCTGCCGGAACGTCTGGACGCCAGCTATATCGGCCAGGATGGTGCCAAGCATCGCCCTGTCATGCTGCACCGGGCCATCCTGGGCAGTCTGGAGCGCTTCATCGGCATGATGATCGAACATTATGCCGGCAAGTTCCCGCTCTGGCTGGCGCCCACCCAGGTCACCGTGGCCACCATCGTATCGGACGCCGATGCCTATGCCGAACAGGTGGCGGCCAAGCTGCGCCGGGCCGGTCTGCGGGTCGAACTGGACGTCCGGAACGAGAAGATCAACCTGAAGGTCCGCGAACATTCGCTCCAAAAGGTGCCGGTCATGCTGGTCGTGGGTGCCCGTGAGGCGGAGCAGGGGACGGTCGCTATGCGCCGTCTTGGCTCCAATGCGCAGGAAATCCTTGCCCTTGACGCCGCCATTGCTAATCTGTCGGAAGAGGCGCGTCCGCCCGCGGACGCTCCCTCAACCGATTCTGCGTTCTAAAAGTCCCTAACCAACAATGTAACGGACGCGCCGCCCGCCCTTCGGCACCCAAAGCTGCCTGCCGGGCGGCCGTCCCAGGAAAACAGGAGAAGTTTCCATAGCCAGGCCTACAACCCAGGACCGTGAACCGCAACGCGACGGTCCCCGCATCAACCGCGAAATCAATGTGCGCTCCGTCCGTCTGGTCGATGCCAATGGCGAGATGGTCGGTGTCGTCAGCCTGCGCGACGCCCTGTACGCCGCGGAAGAGGCTGGGCTTGACCTTGTCGAGGTCAGCCCCAACGCTGATCCGCCCGTCTGCAAAATCCTCGACTATGGCAAGTACAAGTACGAGGCGCAGAAGAAGGCCAACGAGGCCCGCAAGAAGCAGAAGATCATCGAGGTCAAGGAAATCAAGCTGCGTCCGAACATCGACGAGCATGATTACGAGATCAAGATGAAGGCCATGCGCCGCTTCCTGGAAGAAGGCGACAAGGTCAAGGTCACCATGCGCTTCCGTGGCCGCGAAATGGCCCACCAGGACATTGGCATGAACGTGCTGGTCAAGGTGCGCGAGGCGCTGGACGATCTGGGCAAGGTCGAACAGATGCCGAAGCTGGAAGGCAAGCAGATGATCATGGTCCTGGCGCCGCGTTAACGCAGCCGCCGGCAGGTGATCACGGAAAAGGCCGCATCCCCTTGGGGTGCGGCCTTTTTATTTGCGGGTTCGTTGGGGCGACGCATGGTTGGCCGATCTCGTCATCCCGGCTTTCGCCGGGATGACGAAGAAAAGTAGACTTTACGCCGTCAGCAGCGGACCCGATGTCACCAGCATATCGCGGCCCGCAATGCAGAGCAGGATATCGTTAGGGCCGGCATAGCGGCATTGGGTGCGCGACCAGACCAGACCGTCGGAGGTGGCGTGACAGACATGGCGTTCACCGCTGGCCGGGTCCAGGATGGTGGCGACGGGATCGCCGGCCCGAACCTGATCACCCAGGGCGACATGATAGAGGGCGACGCCGCCCACAGGGGCCCGCACCCGGTCCACCCCGGCCAGCGGAGTCGCCAGATCCGACAGGTCGGGCATGGCGGGGGCCGGGGCATTGATGATGCCGCGCCAGGCCAGATGGTCGATCAGGGCGGCAGCATCGGCGGCGGCCATGCCGTCATCGACATCGGTTTCCCCGCGCAATTCCACCGTGACGGCGGAACAGCCCACGGGGATGGGCGTGTCCGGCCCCCCATGGCGGGCGCGCAGCCGGTCCCAGGGGGTGGAACAGACCTCGTCAAACGGTTCACCCCCGGACTGTTCAGCCAGGAACACGGCCCTGGCATCCAGGCGTGCGGCCAGATCGGCCACGCCCAGGGGCCAGCAGGCGGGCGTGGTATAAAGATGCATCACCGCCTCGCTGTCGCAATGCAGGTCCAGCACGTAATCGGCATCGACGGCGTGCGACAGCAGCAGCTTGCGCAGGGCGTCGGCCTCCGTGCGCGGTTGCAACGCCGCCGCCGCCCGGGCCAGCGCCTGTTGCAGCAGGCGGCGGTTGGCATCCGCGTCGGGACCCAGGTCGCCGGGGCGCAGGCCATCGGCCACCCGGTCGCCCAGATCGGCGAAGGCGCGGTTGAAATTGACGCCCGTGGCCAGTTCAAAGCGCCCGACATGCCCACCCAGCAGCACCTGATCCAGCCCGATGGGATTGGCCATGGGGACCAGAACGATCTGTCCCGTCACCAGCCCCTGTGCATCCAGCCGGATCAGATGATCCAGCAGATGGCGGGCCACGACCAGCCCCGGCAATTCACCGGCATGCAGCCCGGCCTGGATATAGGCCTTTGGCCCGCTGCCCGTGCCGAAACGGTGGATGGTCAGGCGCCGCGTGGTGCCGGGGCGGCCATGGGGAAGGGTGATGATGTCGGTCTGGTGCGTCATGGCCGCGATTTTTGATCCCGCCCACCCCCTCTTGTCCAGCGCCATTCCCGTGGCATGATGGGATTGTTGTGTAACCGGGGGTGGGATCGCGCGATGCGGGTGGGTGGGGGGACGGAATGGCGGCTCTGGGCCTTCGCCCTGTCCATCCTGGCCTATGGCGCGGCATCGGCCCCGGCCCCGCCGGGCATCCGCCCGCAGGAGATGCTGGTCTTTGCCGGCATCGCCCTGATGGTGGGGGTGGCGACACCCTGGCGGTTCTTTTCCGGCCATATGCTGGCGCGCGGGCCGGTGGCGATGGCGGCGGGGTCGGCCATCCTGGTCTGGCTGTTATGGCAGGGGATGATCCGGGGCCTGTGGAATGGCTGGGGTCTGACGGACATGATGCGCGATATCGTGCCCATGCTGTTCCTGGCCCTGCCGCTGCTGCTGGCCCCCCGGCTGAGCCGGCTGCCGGTGGAACGGGCCGACCGGCTGGCCGATGCCGCCGCCCTGGCCGGGGTGATCTTCACCCTGCGCTGGTGGTGGGATGCCGGCATGGCCTTGTCGGCCCTGGGCACCTCCCCCCTGGGCGAAGGGCGCTATTACCTGCTGAACAGCGCGCTGGTGCCGTTCGCCGCCGTCTGGCTGGGCCTGCGGGCCACCGGCTGGTTCCTCGCCCGGCCCCGGCGCTGGGCCGAACAGGGGCAGGCGGCCCTGGCGGCGCTGGGCAGCCTGTGCTGTCTGCTGGCCCTGGCCGCCACCCTGCACCGGGCGGGGCTGGGCCTGTCCCTGCTGGCGCTGGGGGCAGGCATGGGGGTGCGTCTGTGGCGCCATCCCTTCTGGTTTGTCGCGACATCGCTGCTGGTTCTGCTGTTGCTGGCCTTTGTCGGCACGCGGGTTGCCGGTGTGGCGGAACTGCTGGCCGACAAGACGGAAAGCGTGGGCCTGAACAACCGGGTGGATGAGTTCGTGGCGGTGCTGGATCAGGTTGGGCGTGACCCGCTGGCTTTCCTGATTGGTGATGGCTGGGGCGCGCTGGTGCCCAATCCAGCTGTCGGCTGGTGGCGCGTATCCTATACGCACAGTGCCACCAGCTATTTCCTGTTGAAACTGGGGGCTATCGGGCTGGCGCTGGTGCTGCTGCTGGCCGGGCTTCTGACGGGCATGGCGGTGCGGGCGGCACGCGATATGCCGATGCTGTTGCTGGCGGTGGCCCCCTCGCTGCTGCTGGGGGCGTTTCTGCACACCAGTTTCAAGTATCTGTGCTTCTCGCTTCTCCTCTCTCTGGTTGCCGGGCGCGCCCATGCCAGCCTTTACGGGAAAGATGTCATCTGACATTCTCGCATCTGGTGAAGTCAAGTGTAGGCGTTGACCCATGCCCGACAATGTCGCCGGCCGGCTGGACATGCCGCCCCCCGCCATGGGGGAGATGCTGCGCGTCCTGGCGGGACAATGGCGGCGTCTGGGCCTGTGCGCGCTGGCCGGGCTGGCCTTGACCATTCTGGCGCTGCATCTGGTCACGCCGAACTATACGGCCAGTCTGGTGGTAGGGCCGACGGGGCGCAGCGGGCCTGCCGCCATGGGGCCGCGCGCCCCGGCCCTGTCGCCCGCCGCCGGACGCGGCATCGCCGAACAGGGATCGGCGGAAGAGTTGGTATCCGATTTCTCCCGCTATCTGGCCTTGCTGACCTCGGTCCCCGTGGCCGAACAGCTGATCCAGGATCAGGAGCTGATGCGCCGCCTGTTTGAGGATGCCTGGGACAAGGAGGCGGGGCGCTGGCGACCACCGACGGGGCTGGGGCCAATGCTGGTGCGGGGGTTGCGCTGGCTGGCGGGGCACGCGGTCTGGTCGCCGCCCGATGCGGTCGATCTGTCACGGCATCTCAAGAAATATCTGGCCATCGAATCGGTCAGCGGTGGGCCGCTGCGCCGGTTGGTCTATCGCCATGAGGAGCGGGATTTCGCGCTGCTGCTGCTGACCCGCCTGCATGGCGCTACGGAACTGCATCTGCGGGCGGAGGCGGAACGGCGGTTGCGGGCGGAAATGGCGCATGTGAATGGGCGGCTGACCGGCATCGCCAATCTGGACCGTTCCCGCCTGCTGTCCGGCATGGTGACGGAGCAGGAGGAGATGCTGATGATGCTGGAGGTGGGCCTGCCCTACGCCGCCGACCTTCTGGAACCGCCGGCTGCCGCTGCCCTGGCCGACTGGCCCAACCCCGTGCCGCTGATCCCGGCGGGGGCGCTGGCCGGGTTGGGGCTGGGTCTGTTCGTCATCGCCGCGCGGCACGGTTACCGGCGGGGGCTATGACGGAAACGCCCCCGATCCCCGTGACCGTGATCGTGATGACCCGGAACGAGGCGGCGAATATCGCGGCCTGTCTGGCCCCCCTGTCGCGATTCTCGCAGATCCTGGTGGTGGACAGCCATAGCAGCGACGCCACCGCCGGCATCGCCGCCGCCAAGGGGGCCGACCTGATCGCCTTCCGATGGAACGGCATGTATCCCAAAAAGAAACAATGGTCGCTGTCCCATGCCGCCGTGCGCCATGACTGGGTGCTGTTCGTCGATGCCGATGAACGGGTGACGCCGCCCCTGGTTGCAGAGATTGCGGACCTGATGCGCCGGGGGCCGCAGGCGGCGGCCTATTTCATCGACAGCCGGCCCCTTTGGCTGGGCCGGGTGCTGCGCCATGGTACGCCTTACCGCAAGATCGCCCTGCTGGACCGCCGCCGGGCGCGGTTCCCCGTCTGCCCCGACCTGCATGTCACCCGCATGTGGGAGGTGGAGGGCCATTACCAGCCCATGGTGGACGGGCCTTTGGGCCGCCTGTCGGCCATGATGATCCATGCCGACGAGAAGCCGCCCTATGACTGGTTTGACCGGCATAATCGTTATTCGGACTGGGAAGCCGAACTGGCCCATGGCGGCGGGGCGTTTCCGGCCCTTCTGGCCGGGGAGCGGGGATGGCGGCGCGGGGCCAAGCGCCTGATGGCGCGGTTGCCGGGACGGCCCTGGCTGGCCTTCCTGCACGCCTATGTCTGGCATCTGGGTTTTCTGGATGGTAAGGCCGGCTGGCACCATGCCTTGTCGCGCCTGTTCTATTACTGGTCCATCGACCTGAAACGCGACTGGCTGGCCGCGCGGGAGGCGGCCAGCCAGTCGGAACCATCCGGGGCGATGTTGTCAGAACCGGCCGATCAATCGGCCTTGGCGCTGTCCTCGCCGTCACCGGCCAGCGTCTTCACCAGTTCGAACGTGCGGCGGCGCACGGCATCCTCCGGGATGCGATAATAGGCGCGGACCAGTTCCAGCGTCTCGCGCCGGGCCATGCTCTCGAATTCCTGGGTCTCGCTGGGCTCATCCGGCACCAGGGAGGATTCCGAAGAGGGCAGGTCATCAAAGAAGAAGGTGACCGGCACGCCCAGAACCTGCGACAGGTTGAACAGGCGGCTGGCGCTGATGCGGTTGGCCCCGCGCTCATACTTCTGAAGCTGCTGGAAGGTGATGCCCACCGCCTCGCCCAGGGTTTCCTGGCTGAGACCCAGCAGAGTGCGGCGCAGGCGCAGGCGCTGACCCACATGAATATCGATGGGATTGGGGCCTTCACCGCGCTTTGACAGGGAATAGGCCTGGGCCAGCCCAACCTTTGACGGGTTTCTCTTCTCAAGCATCTCTGGAACTCCTTCGCACCGGACAGCGATCTTTCACCACATATAGAGGCCGCGCGTCCCCACTCCAATACGGACGGTTGTAGTGGGTTGTGACCATTGGTTGGGCCAATGGTTAATAGTGGTATTCAAACAGGAAACGCTTAACTATTGATTTTGCTGTGTAAATGCGACGTTAACGGACTTTGCAACATTAACGTTCAGTCTTTTTGGGGTCGAAATCGCCAGAAGGCATACCCACTTGGGGATAGTATACGAAGCTGTGTTGCGACAATTTGTAGCAGCAGAATGGCCGTGCAGGCGACCGGGGAAAGCTGAAGCAGGGTGCGGCGGATATGAAACTGTTCCGCCCGGCCCCGTTTTGCCTGCCTGCGCGACAGGCCCCCGGGGGCGAAGCGGGCGATCACGCGTGGCAGGCGGGTGACAGAAACGCTGTGGCGCAGGGCGGCCAGGGTGAAGGCATAATCGCCCGCGATGCGATATCCCCGGTCCAGGCGCAGGCGCGCGACCAGGGTGCGCCGATAAAGGATGGCGCAGTGATGCGCGGGCATACCGTAGAAGGCCCAGCGCCAATGCCGCGACGGTTTCACCTGCACCCGCCCGTCGCCCGGATCCTCCAGACTGTCGCCATAGAGCAGGTCGGGACGGGTGTCGAAACAGGGCAGCAGGTCGGACAGGACGGTCGCATCGGCCAGACTGTCGCCCGCATTCAAGAACAGCAGATAGTCACCGCGCGCCACCCCCATGGCCCTGTCCATCCCGGCAAAGGGGCCGCCATCGGGCCGGCTGTCGAGCCAGTCGGGCATCGGGCCGGGTGTGTCCAGCACCGCCAATGTGGCGGGGCCGGACCCGCCATCGGCTACCAGCCATTCAAACCCGCGCCAATCCTGCGCCGCCAGACTGTCGCGGGTGGCGGCCAGACCCGCCGGATCATCCCGCACGACAGTGATGATGGACAGAAGCGGGGCGGAATGGGGCATCAGTCGCTGATGGCCGCGATGGCGGCGGCGCTGAAGGCGATCTGGCTCAGGATCGTCGTGATGCTCTGGGTCAGCGGCAGCCATTCGAACGGTTCGGCATCGCGCGGGACCACGATCATGGAACCGGGCGTCAATGTCGGCACCTGATGGATCAGCCAGCCGCTTTCCAGCGGTTCGGCGGCCCCGTTGGGATGGATGATGAAGATGCGGTCATCATCGGCGAACCGGGTCAGGCCCCCTGCCTCCCGCAGGTAATCTTCCGGCTTCTTGTCGGGATCAAACAGCAGGGAGGCCGGGGCCAGCACCTCCCCCGACACCGTCACGGTCAGGGGGCGGCGCGGGATATGGATGCGGTCGCCCGGCTGTAACGGCATGTCCAGTTCGGGACGTTCGCCCAGCACGGCGGGGTTCGCCTCCACCGTGATACGGCCCAGCGCGGTCGCATTGCGCAGCTCCGCCGCCAGTTGCCGGGCCAGTTCCACGCGCGCCGGGTCGGGCGGGTTCTTGCCGCCCAGCATCTGGCCCAATTGCCGGTCCAGTTCGCGGGCATTGCGGCGCAACCCCTCCTCCTCGGCCAGCCGGGCACTTTCGCGGGTGAAGATGATGCCGGCGGGATACGCCTCCTCCGTCAGGCCGCCGGCGCGGGCCAGCAGCATGGACAGGGTCTCCCCAGGCGCCAGATCATAGGTGCCGGGTTCCGCCACCTCCCCCGCCAGAAGGATGCCGCGCCGTTCCTGTGGCCGCTGTTTCAGGCCCACGCGGATGGCGGCACCCGGCGGGATCAGGGTGGTGGCGGTAACCCCGCCCGTCAGGGCGCGCGGCATAGCCCCCAGCACATCGCCATCCTCGCCACCGCGCGGTGGGGTGGGCGGGGGCAGCAGTTCCAGCCGGCCCGGATCGCCCTCCGGCTTCAACCCGCCACTGGCGCGCAACAGCAGAGCCAGGGGCAGCGGTCCCGCCACGGGATATTCACCCGGCAGCATGACGCCCCCGCGCAGGGCCACCGCCCGTTCCGACAGCAGGGCGCGGATGGCGGGCGGCAGGGGATCGGGCGGGGGCGGCTGTCCCTCTGTCAGGGTCGGGGGCGGGGCGGGGGGCATCACCTCGTCCCGCAGGAACAGGGTGACGCGGTCGCCATCGCGCAGGCGCAGGTCGAACCGCCCCTCCACCACATCAGCGGGGGCGAACAGGCTGGGCCGCCGCCCGGCCCCGGCGGCATCGGCGCGTTCCAGCAGGGCCGCCAAACCATAGGCATCGGGCAGGGGCGCACCGGGGCCGGACAACAGATCGCGCAGGCTCAGCCCCCCATCCCCCAGCGGGCGCAGGCCGGGTTGACGCACCGGCCCGGACAGCAGGACGCCATCGCCATCGGGATCGGCCACCTGTCCGGGCGCGGCCTGGGCCTTGCCGGCATGGGCACCGCCCGCCAGGGGGGCAAGGCTGGACAGTGCCGTGGGGCCGGCGATGGGATAGGGGCCGGGGCGCAGGCTGCCGCGCCGCATGAAGACCGACTGGTGCAGCAGGAAGGGCAGCAGATCGCCATCGGCCTGGAACAGGGCCGGGCAGGGCGTTGGCGGGCCTTCCACGCCCGTCGCGGCATGGGCCAGGGGACCGGCGGCCAGCGGCCCATCAGGATCGGCGGACAAGGCCGCAGCCAGGGCGGCCAGACCGGCGCAGGCGCTTAACTCTGTATCCTCCGCCGGCTGCCCGGACAGCAGCGACAGGACAGCACGACTGCGCAGGAAGGCGATGTCAGTGGCCGACAGCACCACCAGCCGGTCGCCATCGCGCGCCAGTTCCCCTTCCCGCCCGGCCAGAAGGTCGGACAGGTCCAGTGCGTGCATCTGCGGCGGGCCGCCGGCACTGGTCCGGCGCAGCAGCACCGCCAGCGGCAGATAGGCATCGCGGGGCAGCATGGTCCGGTCGACCAGATCGGCCAGCCGCATGCCATCGGCCAGGGGCCGTTCGCCCGGTTCGGCCACGGCCCCCGACAGGGTGACGCTGCCGGCCCGGCCACCGCCATCGGGCGTGTGCAGCAGCAGGTCGCCATCGCGCAGGCGAAGCGGATCGGCATGGCTGACCGGTTGCGGGCGTTCCACCCCGTCCGGCCCCTGACGCAGCAGGGTGGAACGGTCGCGCCCTGGCCGCAGCGCCCCACCGGCCAGGGTCAGCAGGTCCGCCGTATCGTCGGGGCCGGTGACCGATCCGCTGTCGGGCGGCAATTCATAGATGCCGGGACGTTTCACGGCACCGGCAATGGCCACCGTCGGACCCAGGGGCGGCACCACCAGCCGCGCCCCATCCACCAGCAGGTCCGTCGCCGCCCCCTGCCCGCTGACCAGCAGATCATACAGATCGACGGTCACGGGATCGCCACCGGGCCGCAGCAGGCGGATGGCGCGCAGCGACCCGTCGGGCAGCACACCGCCCGCCGCCAGCAGCGCATCCAGCGCCGTGGCATAGGCCGGAAGCGATTGCCGTCCCGGCCGCGCCACCTGACCCAGCACCAGCACACCGACACGGCGCAGCGACAGGACCGAAACGAAGGCCTGGGTCTGCACATGGGTGGCGGCGACAGCGGCATCCAGTTCCGCCTTCACGGCCCCCAACGTCTGCCCCGCCGCCGCGATGGGGCGTAGGTCCTGCACCAGCAGCAGACCATCGGCACCGATGCGGTGCCGGCTGCTGCGCGACACCTGCCCGCGCAGCAGGACCGACAGCTCATCACCAGGACCCAGCCGATACTCATCGCCCACCGATCCCAGGGCGGGGCCGTCATCGGGCGCGGGGCCGGCAAACAGGTCCCGCCCGAACAGGCGCATCGCCTCACCCGCGCGCTGGCTGTACAGCGCCTCCACGCGGCCAGGGGCCGTATCCACCGCAGCGGCAGATACCCCGCAGACGGTGAAAAACAGCAGCAAAAGCAGCGCGGTGATATGGCGAAGGGTAATCATGAGTCCTAAAGGCTGTAGGACTTATGATTTACACATATATTCAGATGAAGGGAATAGCTCAGCCGTGGCGCAGGCTGCCATCCAGGGACAGGATGGGGCCATACAGCGCCGGGCGACGGTCGCGGAACACGCCCCAGCCGGCGCGGATCCGGGCAATGGCGTCCAGGTCAAACTCCTGCACCAGCACCGTTTCCGAACTCCGGTCCGCCTCCACCAGCTTCGCCCCCTTGCAATCGGTGATGAAGGAGGAACCGTAGAAGGTGATGCTGCCCGTCTGGAACGTCTCTTTCCCGATGCGGTTGCTGGCGATGACGGGCATCAGGTTGGCACCGGCATGGCCCTGCATCACGCGCTGCCAGTGATCGCGGCTGTCCAGACTGTCATCCTGCGGTTCCGACCCGATGGCGGTGGGGTAGAACAGCAGTTCCGCCCCCTGCAGCGCCATGACGCGCGCGGCCTCCGGGAACCATTGATCCCAGCAGATGGCGGTGCCGATGCGGGCGTAGCGCGTCTGATAGGTCTGAAAACCCGTATCGCCGGGATTGAAATAGAACTTTTCCTGATAGCCCGGCCCATCGGGAATATGGCTTTTCCGGTACAGGCCCAGGATCGACCCGTCGGCATCGATGGTGACCAGGGAATTATAGTGCGCGGTATTGGCCTTTTCGAAGAAGGACAGCGGCAGCACCACCGACAGTTCCTTCGCCAGGGCCTGGAAATGCTGGATCAGGCGGTTATTCTCCACCGGGGCCGCCAGTTCGAAATATTCCGGCTTCTGGTCCTGACAGAAATAGGGGGCCTCGAACAGTTCCTGGATCAGGATGATCTGGGCACCCTGTCCATGGGCCTGGCGGACCAACTCCTCTGCCTTGGCGATATTGGCATCGCGGTCCCAGCTGCACGCGAACTGCGTGGCGGCGACACTGACCTTGCGCATCTTGTCCATCCTTCCGGTGCGGTTGGTTCCAGCATAGCCAAGTTTGGGCTGCGGGTCACATGACCCTTGTGCGCGTCTTCAGCACCAGCGCCAGGAAGAAGGGCGCGCCCAGCAGGGCCGTGACGACGCCCAGTTTCAGTTCTGGCCCCGGCCCGCCCAGGCGCAGGGCCGTATCCGCCGCCAGCAGCAGGGCCGCCCCGCCCAGCGCCGACAGCGGAAGCAGGCGTGACGGCTGCGCGCCGGCCAGCGGGCGCAACAGGTGCGGCACGATCAGGCCGATGAAGCCGATGGCCCCCGCCACCGCCACCGCCGCCCCCACGGAAAGGGCCGTGCCCAGGATCACCAGCACACCGGTACGGCGCGGGTTGAAACCCATCGACTGCGCCGTGCCCTCGCCCAGCGACAGGGCATCCAGCCCCCGGCCCGACAGCAGCAGCAGGACAGCGCCCACGCCCATGAAGGGGGCGGCGACGGCGACATGGTTCATGGACCGGTCGGCCAGCGACCCCAGCATCCAGAACACAATCTCCGTCAGGGCAAAGGGATTGGGCGACAGGGACAGGGCCAGCGACGTCAAGGCACCGGCCAGACTGCTGATCGCCACGCCGGCCAGGATCAGGGTCAGGACCGACGCCTGCCGTCCGGCCAGCAGATAAAGCAGGGTGACGGCGATCAGGGCACCGGCCATCCCGCCCAGGGGCAGGGCCAGGGGGAAGACCAGACTGGCGCCGGAATAAAAGGCGATGACGGCCCCCAAACCGGCGCTGGCCGACACGCCGATGACACCGGGCTCGGCCAGTGGGTTGCGCAGCAGCCCCTGCAACGCCGCCCCCGACAGGCCCAGGACAGCGCCGATCCCCGCCCCCAGCAGGGCGCGGGGCAGGCGGATATCGGCGAAGATCACCACCGCCGTGCCGTCCCCGCCGGTCCACCATTCCGCAATGGCCAACGGCAGCGACACCGCCGCCGGCCCCACGGCCAGCGAGGTTGCGAAGAACAGAATCAGGGCGGCGAACAGCAGCAGGGGCACAGTACGGGTCATGGCGAAACCTGGGTTGAAAGCACGCTTGCGCGGGCGGCGGCCAGCAGGGCGACAGCATCGGCGGTAAACGGCCCGCCGCAGGTCCAGAGTTTGCCGGGCACGGTGGGCCGGGCATGGGCGGGAACGGCACGGGACAGGGCCGGATGGGTCAGCATCTGCCCGTTGAGCGAGGGATGGCCCTTCTCATCGGTATTGGCGATCAGCAGGTTGGGCGGATCGGCGGCCACGGTCTCCACCGGCAGATAGCCATAGCCGTTGAGCCCCTTATCGGCGGCGTAGTTCGTCAGGCCCGCCGCGCGCATCACGGCATCGGACAGGGTACCCGACCCGGCGGTGAAGGCGCCGGGGGCCAGCGACAGCACGCGCGGGCGGCGCGTATCATCCGCCGCCGGGCCTGCCGCCGCCAGGGTGGCATCCATGCGGGCGATCAGGTCCTCACCCCGGTCCGCCACATCCAGGGCGGCGGCCACCTGGCGGATCTGCGCGCGGATGCCGTCGAAATCATTGACCAGCCCCACCTCCATCACCGCCACACCACGGGCGCGCAGCAGGGCGACGGTGGGGCGGGTGGTATAGGTGCCGACCAGCACCAGATCGGGCTTCAGCGGCAGAACCTCTTCCGCCATGCCCTGCACCAGGGGGATGGACCCGACCTGACCCGACAGGGCCGACAGGCCGGGATCGGCGGCCAGAAAGGACAGGGCGGCGATTCGGTCACGCGGCAGAAGCGCCAGGGCCAACTGATCGGTACAGAGGTTCAGCGACACCACCCGCGCCGGCCCCGCTTTCGCCGCAATCGGCGACAGGCCCGCCATCATGGCGACACAGAGCAGACCGAAGACGATAAGGCCGGTGGACCCCCGCCTTTCGCGGGGATTGGCGGCGGGCTTGGCTGGCACGATGCTATCCTTGGACCCGGACCGCCGATGAACCGGCGGGCGCGACTTTATAATGCATAGTGCGGTCGCGACGGAACGGGCAAGGCGGGGGGAGGCGTCGATGAAGGAACGGCGGCCACGCATCGGGATCACCGGCAGTGCGGGCACAGGCAAGACCAGCCTGGCCGCGACGGTATCGGGCCTGCTGCATCTGCCCCTGCGGCGGGAGGCGATGCGCGACCGGCTTCTGGCCGGGTTCGACCCGCACGCACTGTCGCGCGACGGGCACAGGCGCATGATTGCGGGCGATGCCGACGATCTGGCGCTGGACCTGGCGCGGGCACGCGACGGGCTGATCACCGACCGCACGCCGCTGGACATGGCCGCCTTCTGGCTGGTCAACGGCTTTGCCGTGGATGACCCGGCGGGGACGGAGGCGCTGCTGGCCCGCGCCGTCTGTGCCATGGCCGATTATGATCTGGTGGTGCTGCTGCCCTGGGGCGAACGGCCCATCGCGGCGGATGGGGTCCGCTCCACCAACCCTTGGATGCAGCTGCATTTCCAGACAGTGGTGGAGGGGCTGTGTCGGCTCTATGTCGCCCCCGAACGGCTGCTGTTCACGCGCGGCGGCGTGCCCGCGGAGATGACGGCGACGCTGATCATGGAAAAGGTGAGTGCTTAAACTCAGCTAAAATCATCGTCGTCATCATCGGGGGCCGGCATGGTGGCACCGGTGGTGATGGCGTCGGCCAGATTGGCACCCCGGATATTGGCTTCCAGCAGGTTGGCACCCGACAGGTCCGACCCGCGCAGATCGGCACCCGACAGATTGACGCCGCGCATGGAGGCACGGGTCAGGCTGGCCTGCACGATGATGGTGTTGGACAGGTTGGCGGGCCATTTCCGGCCCGTGCCGCGCCCGTTCGGCCCCTTGATTTCCACCGATCCAATCTTGGCATTGTCCAGCTTGGCACCCGACAGGTTGCTGCCCCGCAGATTGGCACCGTCCAGCGTCGCCCCCGTCAGATCGGCGAAATTCAGCGCCGCCCCTGCCAGATCGGCCATCACGAACAGACAGTCGCGCAGTTTGGCACCCGAAAAATTCACACCCTTCAGATTGGCCCCGCCCAAATTGGCCCCGTTCAGGTCGATATGTGACAAGTCCTGGCCTTCCAGGTCGGCGCGTTCGCCCTTGTCACCATTGCTGGTGATCCAGGCCTGATGCTGGGTCAGGATGCGCTGAATGGTGCCGGAGAAGGTTTCAGCAGACCGGCTGAAATTGGCCCCCAGCATATCGACATTGGACAGGTCGACCCCTTCCAGGTTGGCCCCCTGCAAATCGGCATTGCGCAGATTGGCCCCCGACAGGACTGCGCCCGACAGGTTGACGTCGCGCAGCTTGGCACCCATCAGGTTGGCGCTGTTCAGGTTGACGCCGCGCATGTCGCAGCCGGCGAAATTGGCGCTTTTCATCACCGACCGCGCCATGTTGCAGCCGGCCATCTGCGCGCCCGAACAATCGGCCCCGACCAGCGAACATTCCGACAGGTCGGCCCCGGCCAGATTGGCGTTGGACAGCGTGGCGTCATCCATGTCGGCCCCCCGCAGGTCCGACGGCTCCATCTTCACGCTACCCGGCGCGCGCCGGTCCAGCAGCGCCCCGCCGCGCAGATCGGCCCCGCGCAGGATGGCGCATTTCAACCGCGCCCCGCGCAGATGTGCGCCGCGCAGGTCGGCATTGGTCAGGTTGGTGTTCACCAGGATGGCGCGCGACAGCCGGGCCGCGAACAGATCCGCCGCCGTCAGATTGGCCGCCGTGAAATCGCAATCGGACAGGTTGGCACCCGACAGCTTGGAATTCTGCAAATTAGCGCCGGAGAAGCTGTGCCCCTGCAGGTCGGCCAGCGCCAGCATGGCCCGGGCACCGCCCGTCAGCCGTTTCAGCCAACGTTCATGCTTGTCGATGACGGCGAGCAGTTCATGAGGCGTCATGATGGGGGGTAACCATTTGGGAGAAAGATGAACTTTTCTTGAACCTGCCACAGGAACGGCCATTTGTGTTAGATGGTTTCTTGACAATTCATACAATCGCCCAAGCCGGAGCCATTCCCGTGGACGGAAAAGCCAGCACCATCCCCACCCGGCACATCGTGTCCGCCTTCGACGAACAGCTTAACATCCTGCACGATCTGGTGCGGCAGATGGGCGTGCTGGCGGAACGGCAGATCACGGATGCCGTGACGGCCATGACCGACCGCAACACCGATCTGGCCAGCCAGGTCATGGCCAAGGACGGGGAACTGGACGAGTTGGAACGCAAGGTGGAGGCGCAGACCGTCCGTCTGCTGGCCCTGCGTCATCCCAAGGCCAATGACCTGCGCGATGTCATCGGCGCCCTGCGTGTCGCCAATAATCTGGAGCGAATCGGCGATTTCGCGGCCAATGTCGCCAAACGCTCCTTCGTGCTGCAATCGCAGCCGGAAGTGTCGCTGGCCCGGTCCATGCTGCCCATCGGTCGGGCCGTGGCCGACATGCTGTCCACCGTCATGAAGGCCTACGAGGAAGATGACGCCCAGACCGCGCTGGCCGTGCGCGAACGGGACGAGGAAGTGGACCGCGCCTATACCGCGCTGTTCCGCGAATTGCTGACCTATATGATGGAAAGCCCGGCCCGCATCACGGCCTGCACCCATCTGCTGTTCGCGGCCAAGAACCTGGAACGGATCGGCGATCACGCCACCAATATCGCGGAGACCCTGTGCTTCCGCGTCCAGGGCCAGAAGCTGGAGGCCGACAGGCCCAAGGGCGACGACACCAGCGGCATGACGGTGATGCCGGCCTGACACCCTGCCTCCGACTTCACGCCTAGACAAGTTTGGTGACTTGGCAAAAGGGCGGGGACGCCCCAAGTCTTCATCGGGCGCTGGGGCCGCGATGGGGAAGTCGGTGGCCGAATGAGTGACGCATTCATCCTGGAACCGCTGGTGGATCGCGCGGCATTGCGCCATCCCTGCCTGCGCCTGCTGTTCGATGCCTGGCAGGCGGCCATCATGCCGGGCCAGACCATGCCCACCATCGCGGACCTGCTGCCCCCGGCGCAGGCCGTGGCCGCCGATCACCTCTGGTGGCTGGAGCAAGGGCCGGGCGGCGGGTCGAAGGATTTCATCGGGCGCGGGTTTGGCCGGCAGACGGTGGTCAATTACGGCATCGACCCGACAGGTCGCCCCATTATCGAGTTTGCACGCCAGCCCATTTTCGGTCGCATCCTGCGCGTGCTCGGCACCGTTGCCGAGGCGCAGACCCCGCATCGGTTCGCCGCCGACCAGTCGGTGATGTCACACGGTGCCCTGCATGATGTGGAGGCGCTGGCCCTGCCTGTCGCCAGGCCCGACGGTTCCTTCTGGGGTGTGCTGGGCGCGACGCGGGCGCGGGAGTTCTAGGCACATGGCCTCAATCGCCGGCGCTGTTTCCGGGTAACCGAAGACAACTCTGGTCCTGGCACGGCGATTGCTTCTCTTTCCGGCAAGCCACCGCACCAGCCGGATGAACCGCCATGAACCGCACCGTCCCCTACCGCCGCCGCCTTGCCGCCAACAGCCTTGCATCCGTCATGGCCATGGCGCTTTGCCTGGGTCTGGCCGGCTGTTCCGGGCGGCCGGTGGCGGTGTCGATCCCCATGAAGCCGCAGCCGGTGCTGCAATCGGCGGGGCAGTGGCAGGTGGTGGCTGATGACGTCGCCTCGGCAATTTCCGCCCATCTGGAATTTCAGATGGGCAGGAAGGTGCCGGTGCAGGTCTATATGATGCGGCGCGACGATACCTTGTTTGCCGATGCCTTCCTGTCAGCGGTGACAACCCGGCTGGTGCAGCAGGGGCATCTGGTCTCCGTCGATGCGCGGCCCGACGTGGTGGCGGTGGGTATCGATGTGCTGACCGTCAAGAGCAGCGGCCCGCGCATCGCGGCCGATCCGTTCCCCGGCCCCCTGACCCTGCTGGCGGCGGGCGTGGGGCTGGCCTCGCACCTGTCGGGCGGCGATCTGGCCAAGTTCCCCTGGGGCATTTCGGCGGGTGTCGCTGCGGTCGGGCTGGAAGCGCTGAAATCCAAGCCGATGGAGACGGATACGGAAATGGTCCTCACCGTCTCCGTGGCGCGCGAAGGCTATTACACCTTCCGCACCAGTGCCGTTTACTATGTGAACAGCGATGATCTCTGGCACTATAACGGTGAGCCGGGCCTGGGCGGGCGGCGCAGCGTGAACCTGAATTCCGTGCCGCAGGGGGCCGTGATGTATGACATCGCCGGCAAGCCCTATGTGGTGAAGTAGCAAACGTTTTCCTCAAGCGCCGGCGCTGCATCCGCAGCTTGGCTTACGCGGCATGGGCCGCGCGGCGGCAGTCGCCGCCGGAACCGCTTCCGGTTGCCGGAAGCGGTTCTATCGCCGTTCCTTTACCGTCAGCAGCAGGCCAAGGCCCAGCAGGAACAGCAGGATGACGGTCGCCATGCCGGCCCGTTGCGTGCCAAGGGCGGTGACCGCCAAACCATAGGCCAGCGGACCCAGCACGCCGACGGCGCGGCCCGTCAGGGCATAGATGCCGAAAAATTCCGTCTCCAGCCCCGGCGGGGAGATGCGGGCCATCATGGAGCGGGCGGCGGCCTGTGCCGGGCCGAAGAAGATGCCCAGCCCCATGCCCAGCAACAGCAGCCATTGCTGATCCGGCGTGAATTCCAGCGGTAGCGACAAGGCTGGCGCCCAGGCCCAGGCGCCGGTGCCGATCAGCACCATGGAGGTGCCGGTGATGATCAGGCCGATCAGGCTGATGATCAGGGTCGGTTTGGCCCCGATCCGGTCATCGGCCCAGGCGAAGCCGATGGCCCCCAGGCCGGCGGCCACGTTCAGGGCGATGGCGAACAGGATCAACTGCGCCTCCACCATGCCGAAGACGATGCCGGCATAGATGCCGCCAAAGGCCGTGATGGTGTTGATCCCGTCGCGCCAGAGCGCGCTGGCGATCAGAAAACGCAAAGTGTTGGCATGGGCCGGCATGGCGCGGATGGTGGTCTTCAGGCTGGCCCAGCCTTCGCGCACGGCCCGTGCCGCCGTGATCCCGGCTTCCGGCATCCGGTCCGGCACCAGCAGGAACAAGGGCAGGGCAAACAGCCCGTACCAGATGGCGACCAGGACGGAGGTGGCGCGCACCGGTTCCGCCCCTTCCGTGCCGATCAGGCCGAACAGGGGCGGGTCGGCGCGCAGCAGCAGCACCAGACACAGAACCAGACAGACCAGCCCGCCCAGATAACCCACCCCCCAGCCCCAGCCCGACACACGGCCCAGATGGCCGCGCGGGGTGATGACGGGCAGCAGGGCATTATAGAAGACGTTGGACAGTTCGAACGCCGTGCTGGCGATGCCCACCAGGATCAGGGCCGGCAGGGCATAGGCGGGATCGGGGCGGATCAGCCAGAGCAGGGCCGACCCGCCCACGGCGATGGTGGTGCAGACCGCCAGCCAGGGCTTGATCCGCCCACCCCGGTCGGCAATGGCCCCCAGGACGGGGGAGAGCAGGGCGATGATCAGCCCCGACAGGCCCAGCATGAAGGCCCAGTCCGCCGAGCCGGCATCGGGGTTGGCCGACACGCCCTTGGTGAAATAGACCGAAAAGACGAAGGTGCCGATGACGGTATTGAAGGCCGACATGGCCCAGTCATACAGGCACCAGCCCGCGACGGCGGAGGGGCGCAGGCTTTTTGCGTCCATGGTGTCAGGCGACCGTGTAACGGGCACGCGCCCCGCGTTCCAGGGCGGCGGCGGTCAGCCGGTCCACCTCCAGCCCGTGGCGCAGCATCTCCAGCAGGCGCAGTTCCTCCTGGCTGGCGGTGCGGTCGGCGGCCACCACCTCACAGGCCAGCATATAGGCGGTTTCCCGCAGCGATTTGGGCAGCGAGCGCTTGATCATGGCGATGGCCGCGTCCAGCCCGTCAGGATCGCCCAGGATGTCGGTGCATTCCTGCGCCACCTGCGGCAGCTTGTGCGGGTCGAAATCCGCGAAGACGGGCAGGAAGCGGATATTCTCGCCCATCGCGTGCAGTTCCGCGTCGGTCATGTCGCCATCCGATGCCGAGGTCAGCACCATGGCAAAGATCAGGGCGCGGTGATGATCGATCATCCTGTTCTCCTGTTGTGTGGGCACAATTGATTGACCTTCAGCCAACCCTTTATGCCCCTTAACCGCCTGTTCCTGGCTTCCAAAGGCGATGCCCTATCCCCGCCAGTAGGGTGGAAGCGGCGCGGCCCGTCAAGCGGCACGGGATGGTTACCGCATCGGCAGGGGGAGGGGCAGGCCGGCACTTTCGGTCCAGACGATGCGTGAGGCCGGCAGGGTCAGGGTGACCACCGTCCCCTGCCCGAACACGCTTTCAATCGACAGCCGCCCCCCATGCAGTTCCGCCAGTCCCTTGGACAGGGTCAGGCCCAGGCCGGTGCCGGGGTTGGAGCGGGCATAGACATTATCGACCTGATGGAAGGGCACGAAGACCTTGGACAGGTCCTCCGGTTTGATACCGATGCCGGTATCGCTGACCGCCACGGCCACCCCGCGCGAGGGATCGACGCTGGCTGTCAGCTTCACGGTGCCGCCGGGGGAGGTGAATTTCACGGCGTTCGACATCAGGTTCAGGATGATCTGCTTGAACTTCACATCATCCACAAGGATCGGCGGCACGCCGTCCGCCACCTCCACCACCAGATTGAGGCGGCGTTCCATGGCGCGGGCCCGCACAATGCGCTCACACCCGCGCACCAGCTCCTCCATCCCGCAGATCCGTTCCCGCAGCTCCACCCGCCCCGCCTCCATCTTGGACACGTCCAGGATGTCGTTGATCAGGTTCAACAGATGGCGACCCGACGCGATGATGTCACCGGCATAGGCGACGGAACTGTCATTCTGGCCGCGCTTGTCATTGGCCTTCATCTCGCTTTCCAGCACCTCGGCAAAGCCGATGATGGCGTTCAGGGGCGTGCGCAGTTCATGGCTCATATTGGCCAGGAACTCTGACTTGGTGCGGCTGCCAAGCTCGGCCTGCGCCTTGGCCTGTTCCAGCTGTTCGGCGGCGCGGCGGCTGGTGATGGCCAGGGCCGCCAGCTGTACCGCGCGCCTTGCACGCTCCATCTCCCAATCATGGGGTTCGCGCGCCGCCTCCCCATAGATGGCGAAGGCACCCAGCGGCTCCCCATCGCCCGACAGGATGGGCAGGGACCAGCAGGATTGCAGCCCCTCCGCCAGCACCAGATCCTTGTACAGGTGCCAGCGCGGGTCATGCGCGACATCGGTGACGATGACGGGCGTGCGGCGATAAAGGGCGGAACCGCAGGACCCGACCTCCGGCCCGATAGCCACACCCTCATAGGCATCCCGCAAGCGGGGCGGGAAGCTGGGGGCGGCGGCCACGGTGATATGCACCCCATCCTCGCGCAGCAGCAGGATGGTGCAGCGCGCCCCGTCCAGCTGTTCCTCGGTTCCCCGGCAGAGCGCGTCCAGCACCTCGGCCAGCGGCGCGCCGGCGGCGGCCATTTCCAGGATGGAGCGTTCGACGGTCAGCAGCCGCTCCATGCGCCCGCGCTCCCGATTCTCCTTGCGCAACTGTCTTGCATTTTCCTTGAAGACGCGGACGGCGGCCATCATGGCCGCCACCTCCACGCCCACGCCCTTGATTTCCGGCAGGGCGACGGCATGGTCGCCGCCGGCCAGGGCGCGCATGGCATCGGTCATCTGCTGAATGGGCCGCAACACGCGGACGCGCATCATCCATGCGGCGAAGATAAGCGCCACCAGGGAGATCATCAGTTCGAACGCATCGACCCATAATTTCTGTCGGGCCAGCAGCCGGTTCTGTTCGGTCGCGGCCGCCGCGACCGATACGGCGGCCCCCACCAGATCGCTGGCGGCGTTCAGCAGGCTGGTGCCGTTGCGCAGCAGTTCCGGCATGCGGCCCCGCGCTTCCCCCCGGCTGGCGGCATCCAGGATGGCGGCGCGTAGCGGCAGGTAGCGCTGGAAGAACGCCGCCTCCATCTGACGCAAGGCGGCCTGCGTGGTTTCCGGGAACAGGGTTGGGTCGCCGACGTCACGGACCAGTTGCCAGACCTGTTCCACCTGCGCCAGGGAAACGTTCGCCATTTGCAGATCGGGTGGACCGCTGGCACCCGCGATCCGGTACATCAGGCCCATATCGTTGCCGACCTGGGCGCGCAGCCGAATCGTCTCCCGCGTCAGCATTTCCGCCGCCGCCGCCTCACCCCCCACCGACAGGGCGGGCTTGTTGATTTCCCGCAGCAGGGTCAGCAGTGCCGTCAGGTAGGAGCGCGAGGCATCGCGCCACTCGGCGATCATCATTGTATTGTCGGTGGGGCTGGGGCCCGCCGCCTCCAGCGACCGGCCATCCTGCAGGCGCGTCAGCAGCGCCTCCATCCCTTCCCGCAACTCGCGCACGCGCGACAGGGCCACGCGCAGGGAGCCCACATCCTCCGACAGGGAACTTTCCGTTCCCGTCTGGTCCAGCCGGTCCAATGCTGCCAGGGCGGCACGGTCGGTTTCGTTGCGATGGCGGTCGATCTGCGGGCGCAGGGCCGCTTCCGGCGCGTTCTGTGTCCGGGCCGCCTCCAGCACCAGATTGATCATGCCGGCTTCGATGCCATGGTCGCGGGCGGCAACCAGCAGGTCGCGGCTGACCTGCTTCAGATTGGCGATGTCAGCCGCCTGCCGGTATGCCCGCCAGCCCGCCTGCATGTCGATGGCCGTTCCGGCAAGCTGGACACCGGCCACGAGAGCCAGACCGCCCATCAATACTCTGCGCATGGAGCCCCCCGCCAACCCGGCACAGGGGTGCCGGCTGGGCTTCGAGATAACGTGCCCAGTCTACGTTCGCGCGGGCAGCCCCGCAATATTTGCGATGACTTGACTAGAAGATTGAAAATGACAGTGAATTCAATCCGCGTCGCGCAGGCGGATGATCACGTCGACGCGGGCCACCTGCGTGCCTTCGGGCAGGCAGGGCAGGTCGGGCAGCACCAACTTGGTGCAGCAGATATCCTGCAAATGGCGGCTGTTCTCATGGAAGAAATGGTGATGGTCGCCGATATTGGTGTCGAACCAGGTGCTTCCCGCCTCCACCACCACCTCCCGCAGCAGGCCCGCATCGCGGAACTGGTTCAGGGTATTGTAGACCGTGGCCAGCGACACCTTCACCCCCGTCGCCACCGCTTCGGCATGCAGCTGTTCCGCCGTCACATGGCGGTGGCCGCCCCGAAACAGCAGGCTGCCCAGATCGACACGCTGCCGCGTGGGGCGCAGGCCGGCGCCGCACAGGCGGGCCATGATCAGGCAGGGTTCGGCTGTATCGGATTTCTTGGGGGACAGGCTGTCAGGCATCGCAGGGATCGGCGCGGTCGGGGAGTGAACGACAGCCGACATGTGGGGTAGGCTCACCCCCTTTGACAAGGGGCTATGACGAAGATCACAGCTGCGCAGAAATATCAGGCACGGCCCATGGGGCCGCCATCCTCGTCTTCGTCGTCCGCCTCGTCGCCGATCTCATCATCAAGGCTGTCGAGCAGATCGTCATCGTCCAGCAGGTCGGCCAGACTGAACCCGTCCGACAGCTCATCCTCATCCTCGTGGATTTCGGTGCTATCGGTGATGCCGACCACGGCGCGGCGGATTTCCTGTTCCAGCATGGCCAGCGTGGTGCGTTCCAGATCGCCCCCGCGCGAGGATTGGGGGAAGGCAAAGCTGAACAGGGCGACGGTGGTCTTTCCCTCCAGGGCAGCGCCACGCATCCACAGGAAGAAGCGCAGCTGCTCGCCATCCTCCTCCCCGTCGGTGACGAAGCGGGCCATCACCTCCCCGTCGGGCAACCATTCCACCGATCCTTCGCCCACGCGCCCGTCAGGGCCTTCGGCGAATTGCTCGGCGGTCTGGCGCAGGACGGCGCGGGCCAGGATTTCCCCCTCATCGCCGGCATGGTCGAACTGGTGCATGGCGACACGCAGGGTGCCGCCGCCATCAATCTCCCGATGAAACAGGGTCAGGTCGCCTTCCTGCGAACTCTCCCAGTCCCAGGGAAGGCGGAACCTTATACTGTCCCCATGCCAGACATTGCGCATGGTGACGCGCTGCACCGGACCCTGAACGGGGCCGGGATGGAACTTGATGCGCGCCGCCTCCTCCCCCAACCGGTCGATCAGGTCGGACAGTTCGGGGTCATCGGCGCTGTCGCTGGGCACCAGCAATTGCAGGGTGACAACGCGGACATGGTCGGGCGGCTGGAAATCCGCCACCTTCCAGACGAAAATCTGCCGGTCGGGCGGCTGTGCCACGGCATAGGCGATCCAATGCCGTTCATCGGCATCCTGCGGCCCCTCGCCCGCCTCCATCGACGGCAGGATGCCGCGCGGCAGCACATTCTCCCGGTCCAGATACTGGATCGCCTCTTCCGCCCGCACACCATAGGGGTTGCGGTAGGTGACGATGGAGATCAGCAGGTCGACCGGATGCACCCCCGGCGACTGAAAGGCCAGGCCGCCATCGTCCCGCGACAGCCGCTGCCAGCTTGACGGAACCCGCAAACTGACCAGCCCACCGCGCAGGGCGACGGGGTTCCAGTCGGCTGTTTGCTCGCTATCGAAGGTTTCGTCTCTCATAAGGGGGAATCTAGGCGCGTTGGCGTCTCGAGTCCATGATTGGCGCGTGACACTGTCATGTCCTTGCGCTTTTTTGAGGCCGCGCGACCCGCGCGACACGCAGGGCAGGGGATGAGACGGGCATGGTGATGCAGGCGGAAGGTTTTCGGATGCTGCCCGGATATCTGGATCGCGAGGCTCAGAAGTCCATCCTGGCCCTGGTGGATGCCATCGCGGCGGAAGCGCCCTTCACCCGCTATGTCATGCCGCGCACGGGCCGCCCCTTCTCCATCGACATGACCAATGCCGGCAGCCAGGGCTGGATCGCCGACCGGCAGAGCTATCGCTATTCCCCCGTCCATCCGATCACGGGCCGGCCCTGGCCCGCCATCCCGGACGCGCTGCTGGCCCTGTGGCGCGACCTGACGCGCTATGGCCATGACCCGGAATGCTGCCTGATCAACCATTACCAGGGGGAGGGGGCCAAGCTGTCCCTGCATCGGGACGAGGATGAGGCGGCCAAGGACGCCCCCATCTTGAACATCTCCCTGGGCGATACCGGCATGTTCCGCCTGGGTGGGCCGGCGCGCAATGACCCCACCCGGTCATTTCCTGTGGAAAGCGGGACCGTGATGATCTTCGCGGGGCCGTCGCGGATGTATTATCACGGCGTAGACCGGCTGCGCGTCGGCTCCTCCCGCCTGCTGCCACAGGGGGGACGGCTGAACCTGACCCTGCGGAGGGTGACGGTTCCTTGAGGGTTGTGCCTCAGGCGCCGGCGCTGCATCCGCAGCTTGGCTTCACGCGGCACGAGCCGCGCGGCGGCCGTCGCCGCCGGAGCGGTCTGCGGAAACCGCAAACCGCTCAATGGTGGCATGACTGCTTGCGATGCGATCGGCCCCCGTCGTTACCGCGCCAGTTCCACCTTGCCGGGGCCGACATGATAGATCTTGGGTGTGCCGTCATGGCCGGCCAGACTGACGCGGCCGGGGCCGGTCATCAGGACGCGGGGGTCCTTGGCCTTGCCGTTGAAATCAACCGTGCCGGGGCCGGTAACGCCCACGGCCATGCTGTCCACCTGGCCGCCGCCGATGGTCAGGGTGCCGGGGCCGGGAATGGCGGCGGCCAGACGGCCAGCCAGCATATCAACCCGGACATCGCCGGGACCGGGCATGGACAGGGACAGGCCGTCACTGATAGTGGCCAGCTTGACCGCACCATTGCCGTTCAGTTCGATGGCGGCGCTGCCGACATGGCCCATCCGCACCTCGCCATCGCCGGCCAGCTGTACCCCGACCAGACCCTTCACATCGCCGACCGAGACAGTGCCCGACTGGGTGATGCGCACGCGCACCGACTCCAGCGAACCCAGCTTCATCTCGCCATTGGCCAGTTCCAGCCGGGCCGGGGCGCCCAGATCGCCATCCACCGTCAGGTCGCCCGTGAAATTGTTGACCAGCAGCGGCGTGCCGCGCGGGACCGACAGTTCCAGGGTGACGGCAGGCTGGCTCTGCGGTCCCGGCCCCGTGATCCACAGCACCCCATCCTCGATGGACAGGTTGTAGCGCTTGCGGCTGTTTTCCAGTGAGAACAGGATGCCGTCGGCGGCGTCATCCACCACCTTGATCCGCACGCTGCCCATGACCCCGGCCAGACGCAGGCCCGATGGCGCATCCGCCATGGCCGACAGGCGGTTGCTGCCATCGGCGGCCGTGTTGCGATCCAGATAGCGGATATCGCCGTCGCGCCGATTCCGGCTGCGGTCGGCCTTGGCAGTTGCGGCCTTGGCGGCGGCTTCGATCTGTTCGGAGACAGAGCGGTTGATGGCCCCCATATCGACGGCGCGGCCATCACCCATTTCCATCCGCCGGGCCTTTTCGGCCATGCGTTCGGCCACCCGGTCCTGCACCCGATCCGCGATGCGGTCATCGATATGCAGGTTGATGCCGCCATCGCCCAGCGACATCTCAATCTTATGGCCCAGCTTGGCCAGTCGGTCATCCGACCCGGACGGCCCGCCCGCCACCAGCGCCCAGCCAAGGGTGCCGACCAGCACCGCAATGGCCGCGACACCGCCCAGGGGCACACCGGGCTTCAGGCGGGGGCGGGGGGTAAGGGGCGTATAGGCGGGCATGGGCAAACCTCGAAAGGGCGGGCCGTCGGTTGATTGCCCCTATCATAGCGTTTGCATCGGCGGTGTCTGCCGCCGTTTCCCGCCTGCAACAATTTTGGGGCCAGCTGTTACAAACGGCACCGCCGCCGAAAATCAGCCGGTTGCAGGACTGCGTTGTCATAAGACCTTCTACAACCCATTGTCACCTACAAGTAGGTTCAATATGTTCCATGCAACTGATGACCATATTGAACAATAGGACAGACGGTTCCCATGGCCGCCAAGCGTCGTCCCCCCATGAATCCCGAGGATACCGCGCCCGACAGCATGCGGGCCGTGTGCCGCAATGTCGTGGTGGCGGGCAACCGGACCAGTGTCCGAATGGAACCGCTGCTTTGGGACAGTCTGGCCGATATCAGCCGACGCGAGGGGCAGTCGCTGAACGACATCGTGACGATGATCGATGGCCGCCGGGGTGACAGTGCCCTGACGGCGGCGCTGCGCATCTTTATCCTGTCCTATTTCCGCACCGCATCGGACGCGCCCGCCAACCCGCCCGGTCTGGCCGAAGAACAGGTGCCGTTCGGTACCACGGCGGATTATTCGCGCGTGTTCCGCAAGGCGTTGGAGATTTTTGACCAGGATTAGTTTTCAGTTCCTCAAACGCCGGCGCGGCATCCGCCGCTTGGCTTCACGCGGCACGTGCCGCGCGGCGGCGGTCGCCGCCGGTAGGGCGTCCGCAGATTACGTCTCGCAAATCCGCGCGACAGTCACCAGCGCAGGCCGGCGGCGGCCCAGGTGGGGCGGTGAGGGCTGGCGTCGAGCAGCTTTGACAGCAGGGCCGGGCCGGGCAGGGTACCCAGAGGGGCGCCCAGTTCCTCGCGGTGGATGCCGCCCGTGATGAACAGGCTGTCGATGCCGGCGGCATTGGCCCCGGCCACATCGGTGCGCAGACTGTCGCCCACGGCCAGAATGCGGTCCTGGGCGATGCCGCCCAGAAGATCGAAGCAGCGGCGATAGACCGGCGCATACGGCTTGCCGTGATAACGGACATCGCCGCCGATGTCTGCGTAGTGGCGGGCCAGTTCGCCCGCGCAGATCACCAGTTCCTGATCGATCACCACCACCAGATCGGGGTTGGCGCAGAGCATGGGCAGGCCCCGGTCTAGGCAGCGGCGCAGGACAGGATCGTAATCGGCCAGCGTTTCCTCATAGGCGTCAATGCCGGTATTGATGACGAAATCCGCCTGTTCGGGGCTGTCCACCCGCACCCGGTCGGTCAGGCTGTCATAGACGTCATTGTCGCGCGGCGGGCCGATATGGAACAGTTTCGGTCCCAGGGCGGCGTGCCAATCATCGCTGCGGTCGCGCAATGCCTCAAAACTGGCCTCGCCAGAGGTGTAGAGCGCGTCGTAAAGGTCGGGGGGTACCCCCATGGCCGTCAGCTTGGCCTCGGCGGCGGCAATACGGCGGGGTGCGTTGGACAGAAGGCAGACGCGCTTGCCCAGCGTTTTCAGGGTGGATAGACAGTCCACGACGCCCGCATAGGGCTTTACCCCGTCATGTACCACGCCCCACAGGTCCAGGATGAAACCGTCATAACGGTCGGCGACGGCCATCAGGCCGTTGATCATCGGGACGGACATGGAACGTTGCCTTGCAGTGTCGATATTTCCGGGGCCAAGGTGGCGGCGGGAATGCGGCAGGGCAAGGGCGGGCACGGCATGGCAGCCGTGCCCGTGACCGATCACCCGCCGATCAGCACCCGCAGGGCGAAGGTTTCCATCGCGTCGGGCAGATAATCAGCCAGACCGGGGGCCAGCGTCTCATACCGGGTTCGAAAATCGGGATGTGCGCGGTAAATGTCGGCAAGGCTGGCATAGGCGGTGGCATCGGGCCGGCGGCCCCAACTGGCCGTCACCCAGTCCAGATGCCGGTTCAGCAGCGGGTCCAGGCGCGGATCATCGGACGGGACGCCATCGCGCAGTGCCTGGGCGATGGCCGCTTCCACGGCGGCCAGTTCGGCCATATGCGCGGGTTGGTCCAGACCGGCCATGGCCTGTCTGGAGCGGCCGATATCGTCGCGGACGGTGGGGCCGTAACGGTCGACCAGCCAATCCTCATATCCCGCCTGCTTTTCGGGGCTGAAGCCCTGGTACAAAGTCTGTGCATCCATCACGGTTTTTCCTTCCAGCAAGGTGATGGTGAGGTCGATGGTGGAGACCAGATCCCGATACCGTTCCGCCTCGGCCAGCAGATGCCGGCGCTGGGCGCGCAGGGTGTCCAGCCGGTCGAATCCGGGGGCATCCAGCACAAGTGCGATCCGGGACAACGGCAGCCCCAGTTCCCGGTGCAGGAGAATCTGCTGCAAGCGCAGCAGTTCGTCCGGCCCGTAATAGCGGTAGCCGTTTTCCCCCGTCACGGCGGGGCGCAGCAGGCCGATATGGTCGTAATGGTGCAGGGTGCGCACCGACACACCGGCCAGTCGTGACAATTGGCTGACGGTATAACGGCTCATGACCCGATCCCTTCCATGTTCCACACGCCCACCCTTGCTGGGCTATGACGTGGCGTCAGGGTCAAGGGGGAATTTAGAACAGATCGTCGATCTCGCTCTGGTCCATGGTGACGGCGGGGTTGCTGTCCTGGACGGAGCCGTGGACGATGGCGCTGCCCCGGTCGACCAGGGCCTGCAGGCGCTGCCAGTAATCGGCGGCGGTGAAGCCCAGCATGTCGGCATCGTCGCGCATGGCCGACAGAGTGGCCACCGCCTCCACGATCAGGCTGTTCATGTCATTGATCGTATCGTCGAACGGCGCCCGGAATTCGATGGGCACATGCTCATAGGCTTCGATGGCCAGCGGCGCGAAGGCCAGACCCGAATCCTCAAAATGCTGACGATAGGTTTTGGGCGTCCAGGCCACGATTTCGTCCAGCATGTCAGGCATATCGCCCAACATGGACAGCAACATGATCACTTCATTGAAATGATTGAAGTAATCTGTGGACAGCAACGTTCTGTCGTCGATCGTCGTGTCACGGACAAGTTGGCGGTAATGGTCGAGCATGGACGTATCTTGCATGGCATGGTCTCCATACCACAATGTTCGCAAACAATATCCCTAAAATTGCATCTACCCTGTCATCGCGTAACCTCTGCCTTATTTCCTTGTTGAACAATCTTTGTGCAGTAACGGGGCAAAGGGAAGGGGTAACCCCCTATCCTTCCGCAGTTTCCGGTTTCCCCGATTGCCACCCCTGGACCTGTGCCAGGATGTCCGCCGCCGTCATTCCCTGCGCGCGCAGGGTGCGGATGCCGGTGGCACCATCGCGTTTGGACAGGCGTTCCCCCCGGTCGTTCAACAGCAGATCGTGATGGTGATAATCCGGCACGGGCAGGGACAGCAGCGCCTGCAAAAGCCGGTGGACATGGGTGGCGTGGAACAGGTCCACGCCGCGCGTCACCAGGGTCACGCCCTGGATGGCATCATCCACGGTCACCGACAGGTGGTAGGAGGTGCGGACATCACGCCGCGCCAGCACGATATCGCCCAGCAGGCCGGTATCCGCCGTCACCGTCCCCTGCGCCCGGTCATGCCAGGTGAGCGGGCCGGTCAGGGCGGCGGCCCTTGCCACGTTCAGGCGGATGGCATGCGGCTCTCCCGCCGCCACGCGGGCCGCCGCGACATCAGCAGGCAGATGGCGGCAGATGCCGGGATAAAGCGGCCCTTCCGGCCCCATTGAAACCAGATGCGGGGCATTGCCGGCCCGCGCAATCTCGTCCGCGATATCCTTGCGCGAACAGAAACAGGGGTAGGTGACGCCAAGGGCCGCCAGCCGGTCCAAGGCCTTGGCGTAATCATCCATATGGTCGGATTGCCGGCGCACCGGTTCCTCCCAGCAGAAGCCCAGCCAGGCCAGATCTTCCTTCAGCATCACCTCATAATCGGGGCGGCAGCGGTTGGGGTCGATATCCTCAATCCGCAAGATGAAGCGCCCGCCCGCCCGTTTCGCCTCGTTCACGGCGAACAGGCAGGAACGGACATGGCCCAGATGCAGGAAGCCGGTCGGGCTGGGGGCGAATCGGGTGATGACGGGGGGGGCGGGTTCAGTCATGCGCGGGCACCGGGGATGGGGGCGGCGCCCCTGCTCTGATGACATATACCCCCAATGGGTGGCGGGTCACAAGCCAAGCGACCACAAGGGCTTGCGTGTCGTTTCTGTTGCGCTTGCGTGATAATTGAGGATTACGCATGCCGGGCGGGTTGCCAGAAGGGGTCGGGCCGTTATATCAAAGTGCCCGACGTTCTGGCCTGCCGCCAACCTGTCCGCCATCCCGATGCCAGTGGTTCCGAAAGGGTCCCGACGGGTGGAAGAAGGCGGGGCTCCGGGGGTCGGGAACACCGACGGAACGGCGCTTGGGGGTGCAACTTGTCACCACCTTTTGATGGGTGTCCTGCCTTGGTGCTGAACGCGGATTTCCGTCCGCTCAGCTATTTCCCGCTCTCGCTCTGGTCATGGCAGGATGCGGTCAAGGCCGTGTTCCTGGACCGCGTCAACATCGTCTCCCACTATGACCGGGTGGTGCGGTCGCCGCAGCTGGCGATACAGCTGCCCAGCGTCATCTCGTTGAAGGAATATGTGCCCGCCACGCGCCGGCCCGCCTTCACCCGTTTCAATGTCTTCCTGCGCGACCGGTTCACCTGCCAATATTGCGGGCGCTGGTTCCCCACGCATGAACTGACCTTCGACCACGTTATTCCACGTTGCCGGGGTGGCCGCACCAGCTGGGACAATGTCGTCACCTCCTGTTCGGCCTGCAATCTGGCCAAGGGCAGCCGGTTGCCCAGCCAGTGCGGCATGCACCCGATGCAGGAACCGTTCGCCCCCACCGCCTATGAACTGCAAGAGAATGGGCGCAATTTCCCGCCCACCTTCCTGCATGACAGCTGGCGCGACTTCCTGTTCTACGACGATATCGGGGATGAGGTGGCGGCCGATCCGGGTGAGGATCTGCCGGGTGCGGCCTTCCCCGCCGCCATGACCAGCGCCGAATATTGGGGTGCTGAGCTGGAGCAGGGGTAATGCTTTCCCGGCGGGTGCGGACCCGCCGGGATATTCACCATTATCGCGGCAGCAGCGGCCCCAGCGGGCGGCCACCCACGATATGGATGTGGAAATGCGGCACTTCCTGATGGCTGTCCGGGCCATGGTTGGCCAGCAGGCGGTAACCGCTATCCTCCACCCCCGCCTGACGGGCCACCAGACCGGCGGCGCGCACAAAGCCCGCGATTTCCTCAATCGTCGCCTGGGACGAGAAATCGGCGAA
This sequence comes from Niveispirillum sp. CC-CTL257, assembly GCF_059489915.1. Taxonomy (NCBI): domain Bacteria; kingdom Pseudomonadati; phylum Pseudomonadota; class Alphaproteobacteria; order Rhodospirillales; family Azospirillaceae; genus Niveispirillum; species Niveispirillum sp. CC-CTL257. The sequence goes on along the minus strand of NZ_JCAJXE010000001.1, from coordinate 2,694,275 downwards.
GCTGGTGAAGGGGCCCTTGGGGATCACCAGGATATGGGTCGGTGCCTGGGGATTGATGTCGTGGAAGGCCAGGGCGTACTGATCCTCGTACACTTTCTTGCAGGGGATTTCCCCGCGCAGGATACGGGCGAAGATATTGCTGCGATCATAGATCAAGGCACCGATCCTTCCACTGTTATGGGAACGCCGTTTCAGGCTTGTGTGCGGTTCTTCTTTTCCTCGATCCCGCTGACGCCCTTCCGTCCCTCCAGGATGGCATAGACATCGGCAGGTTGCACCCCGGCATCGGCCCAAAGCACCAGAAGATGGTAAAGAAGATCGGCGGATTCCGAAGCCAGTTTTTCTGGATTGCCGGCCATCGCCTCGATCACCGTCTCCACCGCCTCTTCCCCCACCTTCTGGGCGATCTTCGCGCGACCGCGATGGAACAGGCGGGCGGTATGTGAGCTGTCGGGGTCGCCGCCCTTGCGCGACAGGATGGTGGCGTAGAGATCGTCCAGGATGGCGGGATTGGACATGAGAACTCCTGCTTCCAACATCACTTTGTTCGTCAAACTGCCTTATTTCGTCATCCCCGCGAAAGCGGGGACCCAGCGTCAAGCGGCGTCCGCCGCGACATGACTCATATCGGCGCTGACCGCGCCTCACGCTGGGTCCCCGCTTTCGCGGGGATGACAAAAAATAGCCCAACACCAATCATACAGATCAGAACCGCACCGGTATCCCCGCCTGGGCCATGTGCTGCTTGGCCTGGGCGATGGTGTAGGTGCCGAAATGGAAGATGCTGGCGGCCAGCACGGCAGAGGCATGGCCCAGTTTCACCCCGTCGACCAGATGGTCGAGGTTGCCGACACCGCCGGAGGCGATGACGGGGATGGTGACGGCATCGGCCACGGCGCGGGTCAGTTCCAGGTTGAAGCCCTGCTTGGTGCCGTCACGGTCCATGGAGGTCAGCAGAATCTCACCGGCGCCGTATTCGGCCATGCGCTTTGCCCAGGCAACCGCATCGATGCCGGTGCGGTTGCGCCCGCCATGGGTGAACACTTCCCAGCGCTGTTCGCCATCGGGGCCGCGTTCGACCTCCTTGGCGTCGATGGCGACGACGATGCATTGCGCGCCGAATTTCTGCGCGCCTTCCTGCACGAATTCCGGGCGGTGAACGGCAGCGGTGTTGATCGACACCTTGTCGGCACCGGCCAGCAGCAGCTTGCGGATATCCTCCACCGTGCGCACACCACCGCCCACCGTCAGCGGCATGAAGACCTGTTCGGCGGTGCGGCGGACCACGTCGAAGATGGTCTCGCGGTTATCGCTGCTGGCCGTGATGTCCAGGAAGGTCAGTTCATCGGCGCCGGCGGCGTCATAAAGACGGGCCTGTTCCACCGGGTCGCCGGCATCGATCAGATCGACAAAGTTCACGCCCTTGACGACGCGGCCATCCTTCACGTCCAGGCAGGGAATGATACGGGCCTTCAACATCGGCTCAGTCTCCCCTTAAGACCGCCAGCGCCGCCGCCGGGTCGATACGCCCGTCATAGAGCGCGCGACCGGAGATGACACCGTTGATGCCCGTATGCTCCACCTTCTTCAAGGCGTGCAGATCGGCCAGGGAGGAGACACCGCCGGATGCGATGACGGGCGTGGTCAGGTGGCTGGCCAGATCGGCCGTCGCCTCCACATTCACCCCACCCAGGGCACCATCGCGGTCGATGTCGGTGTAGATGATGGCGGCGACGCCGCAATCCTCAAACTTCAGGGCCAGATCCAGGGCTTTCAGGGTGCTGGTCTCGGCCCAGCCTTCGACCGCGACATAGCCATCGCGGGCATCAATACCGACAGCAACATGGCCGGGGAAGGCCTTGCAGGCTTCTTTCACCAGGGTCGGGTTCTTCACCGCGACCGTGCCCAGGATGACGCGGGTCAGGCCGCGTTCCAGCCAGAAGGCGATGGTATCCAGATCGCGGATGCCGCCGCCCAGTTGCGTGGGCAGCTTCACACGCTTGAGGATAGACTCAACCGCGGCCCCGTTCACGGGCGAGCCGGCAAAGGCACCGTTCAGGTCCACCAGATGCAGCCATTCAAAGCCCTGGGCCTGAAACGTCTCGGCCTGGGCGGCGGGGTCGGTGTTGAAGATGGTGGCCTGATCCATCTCTCCGCGCAGCAGGCGGACGGCGTTGCCGTCCTTCAGATCGATGGCGGGGTAGAGGATCATGCTTGCGGCTCCGTCTCGTCTTCCGGCCGTTCCAGGACCTTGTAATAGAAATGGCCGGCGATGGTCCGGCCCTTGGCGCGGGCATAATGGGGATGCGTGCCCCAGCGTGTGAAACCCATATGGTCGTAAAGCGTGATGGCCGCCCGCTGCGTTTCCCGCACATCCAGGTTCAGGATGCCGAAGCCCAGGGCCGTCGCCTCATCAATGATCGCCTGGGTCAGCTTGCGCGCCATGCCATGGCCGCGCGCCCAGGGGGCCACAAAGCTGGTGGTCAGGTTGCAGGCGAAGGCCTGCGCCTCATTATTGCGGGTCGGGCGGACCAGTTGCGCCGAGCCGGCGATGACGCCATCCAGACGGCCCACCACCAGGGTGCGCTCCGGCACGGCCATCACGCCCTTCCAATAACGCTCCATCACCTCGCGGTCGGGCGGGGTGACCCAACCGAAGCCGCCGCCATCAATGATGGCCGCTTCTGCCGCGTCGCAGAGGTCGTACAGGTCGGACCGTTTCAGTTCCGTCACCTTTTCCACGGTGACGACGCTGTCGGACCCGGCCAGCGGGTTTTGATGCTGTGTGGTCATGGACGCCACCGCAGGAAATTGCCGATGATGGACAAGCCGGCGGCCTGGCTTTTTTCCGGGTGGAACTGCATGCCCACCAGATTGTCGCGCCCGACAATGGCCGGGAATTCACCGGCATAATCGCAGGCGGCCAGGACCAGGGCGGGATCGCCCACCTTCATCGCATAGGAATGGACGTAATAGGTATGGGTGCCGGGTGCGATGCCGGCCAGCACCGGATGAGAAGGGGCCTTCACGATCAGTTCGTTCCAGCCCATATGCGGGATTTTCAGGGCGGGGTCGGCAGGCGTCAGCGCCTCCACCGTGGCATCCAGCCAGCCCAGGCCCGGATGCACCCCATGTTCCACCCCGGCCCTGGCCATCAACTGCATGCCGACACAGATGCCGAGGAAGGGGGCACCCTGGCGGATCACCCGCTCAGTCAGCGCCTCCACCATGCCGGGCACGGCATCCAGGCCCGCCTTGCAATCGGCAAAGGCGCCGACGCCGGGCAGCACGATACGGGTGGCACCGCGCACCACATCCGGGTCGTTGGTGACGATGATGCGGGCATCCAGCCCGCCATCAGCCACGGCGCGTTCCAATGCCTTCGCGGCGGAACGCAGATTGCCGGAGCCGTAATCGATCAGGGCGACGCTATCGGTCATGGTGCCTTGCCCATGCGACGGGAAGGGAAGGGGATAGGGGATGCCTTTTACAGCGAACCGCCCAGCACACCCTTGGTGGAGGGCACGGCATCGGCCTTGCGCGGGTCGATTTCCACCGACGCGCGGAAGGCGCGGGCCAGCGCCTTGTAACAGCTCTCCACGATATGGTGGTTATTCTCACCATACAGGTTTTCGACATGCAGGGTGGCACCTGCCGCCTGCGCAAAGGCCTGGAACCATTCCTTGAACAGTTCGGTGTCCATGTCGCCCAGCTTGTCGCGGGTGAAATTGACCTTCCAGATCAGGTAGGGGCGGTTCGACAGGTCGATGGCCACACGGGTCAGCGTCTCATCCATGGGGATCAGGGCGTCGCCATAGCGCTGAATGCCTTTACGGTCGCCCAGCGCCTTGGCCACAGCCTCGCCGATGGCGATGCCGGTGTCTTCGGTCGTATGGTGAAAGTCGATATGCAGATCGCCCACCGCCTCAACCTCCAGGTCGATCAGCGAATGGCGCGACAGCTGTTCCAGCATATGGTCCAGGAACCCGATGCCGGTGGACACCTTATAGACGCCGGTGCCGTCCAGGTCGACGGCGACACGGATGCGGGTCTCCTTCGTCGTGCGTTCGACAACGGCACGGCGCGGAGAACGGGCGGAGGGGGCGGCTGCGTTCGACATGGTTTTTTCCTATCAACCATGGCGTCGCCTGTCATCCAGCCCTTTTGCAAGGCAGTGTCCGTTCCCGTGCGCGGGCCTGGACGGGACGGTGATTATAATTGTAATTTTGTCGCGGCCTGATCCTTTCAGATTGTGTCGCATGCGCCATTCCGCCGGTTCGATCCTTGCCTTCTGTCTGATCCCGCTGCTGTCCGCCTGTGCGGAGGCCCCGCCGCCGCCGGGGCCGCGCGTGCCGGTGGCACTGACCCTGGGGCGGGTGCAGGTTGACCTGCCCGTAGGCCACAAGGCGGGTTCCTTTACCTGGAACTGGCTGGGGCTGTGCGACGGACCGTTCAATGATGTCGCCTGGATGACCGAAGGCCGGGTGCCCGGCATGATGATGGTGGCGGCGCGCGACGGGTTGAGCCAGGGGGGCCTGGGCGTGACCAGCGGGGCGGCGCGCGTTCTGACCGGCCGGTTGGTCGATGTGGAACTGTCGCTGTGCCGGCGGCTGGACACGTTCACGCGCGACCGGATCGGCACGACGGGCGAGGGGACGGTGCGCATCGATTGGGAACTGACCGATCCGCCGGGGCCGGTGCGCCGCTTCACCACGCAAGGCGAGGGGGAGACCGATATCCCCGCCCTGGACGGGCGCTATGACATCATCCTGCGCAATGCTACCGCCGAGGCGGCGCGACGCCTGTCGGTCCTGCCGGAATTCCGCCATCTGGTAATGTCGCCGGTGGGCAGCAGTGGGCCGGTCGCGGCGGTGCCGGCGCAAATGCCGGTGCCAGCACCAATGCCGTCGGCAGGGATGGCAGCGCCGATGCCGGCGGTGCCGCAGAATCCCGCGACGGTCGCCGCGATGGAGGCGGCGGAACCGGAATGGCTGCTGGAGCTGGAAGCGACAACAGCCTTCACATCGCCCGTCACGCCGGAAGATGTGCTGGTCGATGCCGGGCACGCCAAGGGCGTGGTGGTGGATGCGCGGGGATGGGTGCTGCTGCCCGATACGCAGGCGGAATTACCGACCCCGCTGACCTTGCTGCTGGGGCGGGAGGGGCGGATGATGTCGGGCATGGTCGCGGCCCGTGCCTTCGGCTTCGTCCTGGTCCGGCTGCCGGAAGGGGAATGGCCCGCCATCCCGATCCGCCGACAGCGCCCGGCGGTCAGCCAATGGCTGCATCGTTTTGAAGGGGAGAGCAAAGGGCCGGTTGCCATGGTGGCATCCCATGCCGGCCCGGCCCGTGCGCAAGGGGGCGACCTGCCCTCCCTGCTTCTGGATCTGGACGAGGATCTGTGGCGCAACCCGCCCTGGATATTGCTGGATGCGGAGGGTCGGCTGGCAGCCCTGCGCGGACCCAAGCCCCTGCCGGGCGACCCGGCCCCATATTACGCCCCCGCCGCCATGATGGCCCATTTCAGGACCGTCATGACGGCGGGGGTGGTGCCGAGATGTGATCAGCCCTGCGAATAGGCGGCCACGATGGGCAGGCGCGCGGCGCGCAGGGCCGGGAAGAAGCCGCCGATCAAGCCGACCAGCAGGGCCAGGATGATCCCCTGTTTCACCAAAGCGGGCGTCAGGCTGACCGAGAAGACGATCTGGGTGAAGCCCTGGCCCAGGGTCGAGGTGCTGAACCCGTCAAAGAACAGGAAGATGCCCAGCGACCCGATCAGCCCGCCGATGCCGGCCAGTACCAGGCTTTCCAGCAAGGTGGCGACGAAGCTGGGGAAGCCGCCGAAGCCCAGGCAGCGCAGGGTCGCAATTTCCCGCGCGCGGGTCGACACAGAGCTGTACATGGTGTTCAGCGCCCCGGCCAGCGCGCCCAGGGCCATGGCGATGGCCAGCGGCCAGCCGGCATTCTGGATCAGCTTGACCGTGTTCGACGACTGGCCCGCGAAATAACCCTTCTCCGAAAACACTTCCAGCTTCAGGCGCGGTTCGCCCGCCACATATTCCCGCAGCTGTTCGATGGCGTCAGGGTTTTCCAGGCGCACGCGGACGGTCTGGAAGGAGGAGCCACGGCGGAACAGGCTTTGCACCACGGAAGTGTCGCCCCACAGTTCGCTCTCGAACACCGAGCCTTGCATGGAGAAGACGCCCACCACCTTCCAGGTGCCGGTGCCCAGCCGCACCTCACTGCCCAGGTCGAAGCCGGCAAATTCCCGCACCAGGCCTTCGCCCACCACGATCTCATTGCTGCCCGGTTCGAACATGCGGCCCTGGGTGATGGTCAGCCCATCGCGCAGGACCGCCCCATCCTTGCCAATGCCGCGCAAGGGCAGGTTGGCCTTCAGACCCGTGGAGCGCTTCACGCCATCGACGATGACATAGAGTTCGCCCGAGATCAGGGGGTTGCCATCATCCTTGCGCACGATGCCCGGTGCCTCCCCGATCAGGCGGACCTGATCCAGCATGACGACGGAGTTCACTTCCTGCTGTGAGCCGTCGCGCAGCAGGATGGCGATGCTGTCGGAACCGGTGCCGTCCAGCGTGCGCTTGAACCCGGCGGCCAGCGCCAGGAAGCCCAGCAGCACCGTCACCACCATGGCCACCGCGACCACGGTGGAGAAGGAGAGCCAGAAACGCTGCGGCAGGCTTTTCAGATTGATGGAACAGACGGCGATGATTTGATTGAGGATACGCATCCTTGCCCCCTGCCCTTACTGCCGACCGAGCGCGGTCACGATATTAAGGCGAAGCGCGTTCCAGGCCGGGATGATCCCGGTCAGGAGGCCCAGGCCCAGCATGATGGCGATGCCCAGCGCCACGAAGTCCGCCGACAGGGCAAGACCCGGAAAGCCCACGCTCTTGCGCATCATCTGCAACAGCACGGCCGCCACGCCCAGGGCCGGAAGCCCGCCCAGCAGGGCCAGCATCAGCGATTCACCCAGCACCATCTTGAAGATGCGCCCCGACGGGAAGCCCAGCGTCTTCATCACGCCGATCTCCTTCGTCCGCTCGCGCACGGCCATGACCATGGTGTTGCCCACGATCATCAGGATGGTGACGAAGGCCGCCCCCACCACCAGCGTTACGATCAGGGTGATGTTGCCCAGCTGACCCACGAAGGCCTGGTTGAAGGCCTTTTCCGTATCAGTCGCCGTTTCGGCGGGGGAGTTGGCGAACATCTCGTCAACCGCCTTCGACACGGCGGTATTCAGGGCCTTGTCGGTGGTTTCGATGACGATCCAGCCAACCGTATCCTGACCGAAGGTCACCGATTCGTTGAAATAGGCGTGGTGGAAGAAGACGACATTGGTACCCGCCTCCTCCCGCGCTGGTTCCAGGATACCGACAATGGTGAAGTCCCAGGTCTGCTTGCCGGTATTCTTGTTGGTATAGATATTGGAGGAGAGGGGGATACGGTCGCCCAGCTTCCATCCCTGCTGCTCCGCCGTCTTGCGCCCCACCAGCAGGCCGGTGCGGTCGGCCATGAAGGCCGCGCGTTCTTCCGGCGTCAGGGAGAATTCGCTGGCAAAGATATCCAGATAGAATTCCGGGTCGATGGCGAAGGTCACGACCTGATTCTTGCCATCCTGATAATAGCCGCCGAACCAGTTGGCATAGGTGGCGCGCGCCACCCCGTTCACGCCGCGGACACGTTCGACATAGGCGACGGGCAGGGGCTGGGTGAAGTTGATCTTGTTGATGGTGACCAGCCGGGTTTCACCCGCCCCGCCGCCGATGCTGTTGAAGCCGTTCTGTACGCCCGCCAGCACGCCGAAGATCAGGAAGGCGAAGAAGATCGCCACCAGCATCAGGATCGCGCGCAGCTTCCGGCTGAACAGATTGGCCAGGATCAAGGAGAAGTCGGTCATGCGGCCACCTGTTCGACAAAGCGGCCCTTGTCCAGATGCAGCACGCGGTTGGCATAGCGCGCGGCCTCCGGATCATGGGTGACCATGATGATGGTCTTGCCCATTTCCTTGTTCAAAAGCTGGAGCATGGACAGGATCTCATCCGCTGTCTTGCGGTCCAGATCGCCCGTCGGCTCGTCACAGAGCAGCATCTTCGGATCGGCCACGATGGCGCGGGCAATGGCCACGCGCTGCTGCTGACCGCCCGACATTTCGCGGGGGAAATGCTTGGCCCGTTCGGCCAGACCCACGATCTGCAGCGCCGTTTCCACCCGCTTGCGTCGTTCGCCACTGCCCAGGCTGGTCAGCAGCAGGGGCAGTTCCACGTTACGGGCGGCGTTCAGGGCCGGCATCAGATTGTAGAACTGGAAGATGAAGCCGACATTGGCGGCCCGCCAGGCCGACAGCTGCCCCTCGCTCATCTGGTCCAGGCGCTGACCGGCAAAGGTGATGCTGCCGGAGGTGGCGCGGTCGATCCCGCCCAGCAAGTTCAAGAGCGTCGTCTTGCCGGAGCCGGAGGGGCCCATGATGGCGATGAAGTCGCCCGCCTCGATGGTCATGTCCAGATGGTCGAAGATGGTGATGGTCTCACGCCCCTTCACAAAGCGCTTGGCCCCACCCTGAATGCTGATCAATGCCGTCATAATCTTCCCCCAGTTGCCGGCCATTCCCGAAGCCGGTTGGATAGTGATGATTTGGGTCAGTTGCCCGCCGGACGCGCGTCCAGGAACGTGACCTTCGCGCCCATATCGGGCAGCACCCGGCCATCGCGCTGTTCCAGCTTGATACGCACCTTGATGGTCGCCTTGTCGCGGTTGGCGCGGGGTACCACGGCGATGACGCTGGCCGGGATTTTCCAGTCGGGATAGGCGTCCAGCACTGCCTCCACCTTCTGGCCGGCGCGGACGCGGCCGATATTGGCCTCGTTCACATCCACCTCCACCTCCAGGCTGTCCATATCGACCAGGGTGCAGACGCCGGTACGGGTGAAGCCGCCCGACGACATGGGGGAGATGATTTCCCCCGGCTGCGCATTCTTGTCGATCACGACGCCGTTGAAGGGCGCGCGCACGATGTGGCGGTCCACGGTTTCCGTCTGCCGCGCCACGGAAATGCGCGCGATCTCCAGATCGGCCCTGGCCCCCTTCAGCTGGGCCCGCAGGGTTTCGGCGCGGGCCTGGGCGCGGGTCAGTTCCGCCTCTGACGCGTTGGACGCCTTGGACAGCGATGCGGTGCGGGCCAGCACGCGTTCCGCGTCGCGCAGGTCGGCGGAGAAGCCTTCGATCTGCGCCTGGGCTGAGGCGACGCGCGCCTTGGACAGTTCCAGGTCGATGCCGGCCAGGGTGGCGTCCAGACGGGCCAGTTCCTGACCCTTGGTCACCACCATGCCCTCATCCACCAGGACATCCTGTACCCGGCCCGTGATTTCGGCGGATACGGTGGCGGTACGCCGCGCCACGATATAGCCGGACGCCACCAGGGTATTGGTGGGGCGCGGCGTGGCAGCAGTGGGGGCGGCCGGCGTGGCGGCCGAGGCGCCGCCGCTTGCCGGGGCCTGCGCGCCCGTCGCCGCAACCTTGGCCGGGGCGGCGGTTTCTTCCTTGCCACCCAGCAGGGCCGGGCCATAGACGCCACCCGCAACGCCCGCAGCCAGCAGGGCCACCGCGCCCACGCCCTTTACCCAGCCGGGCAGGCCGGAACGGGGCGGGGCCATGCCCGCCGCCGGCATTTCCGCCGGGCGGTCGATGGTCAGGGAGCGCAGCAGGTCACGTTTATCGGTCATCTTTTCCGTCCAGCATCCAGACATTCCCCGCCGACGGGCGGCGTGGCGATAAGGGTGGGGCGGCTTCGATATCGGTAAAGGGGGCGGTCTTTTCACGGAAGATTACGCGAAACGGGTTCGCGCCTTCGTGAAACGGACCTCCCCGCCGGACAGGCCCCCCCGACCCTTCCGGCAGCCACGACCCTAACATGGTTACCGGGCGAACCAAAGGGGAACGACAGCGCTGTCGAGAATCGTCATCCCTGCTGACGGGCAGGGGGTGAAACAAGCATCAGTCAAGGATCAGACAAGGAGCTTGACCGTGTATTGCACCATCTGGTCGGCACCGCCCGTTACACTGTCATACAGGCCACGGGCCGGCAGGTTGCCCTTGCCCGTGGTCCAGTAAAGACGTGCCCAGGCATTTTCCTGTGCCATGGTTAAAATCCGCTGCAACATGGCACGGCCCACGCCCCGGCGGCGATGATCCGCGACGACGAACATGTCTTCCAGATTGCAGAAGGGACGCAGTGACCAGGCATTGTCATGCAGGATCAGATGACAGAAGCCGATGCCCGCCCCCGCACCATCCCGCGCGATCAGGCCGCGCATCGACGAAGTGGGGTCCAGCAGGCGCGCCCAGACGATATCCGTGGTCAGCGCATCGACAGTGACGTGATAGCGTGTCAGGTAAGTGGCCCAGTTCCGGCGCCAGTCCGCTTCATCCCCCGGTACGGGGGGAGCAATGCTGAAATCCGCCACAGCCACGGGCCCTTGTTAACTATGTTTGGTAGCGAATTTACGCTTTTCGCGTGTCCAGATTCAAGACCTATACACGTTCATGGCGTGGTTATGGCCCTGGATGCGCCCAGGCACCAATCCATGCACATGGGGGTATGCAAGCGCTGATGGCTCCCGCGATATGGGAAGCGCTTCCCGCCGCCATTCCTGTCGCCGGCATAAGGCGAGAGGGATGGCGGGGCGGCGAATCGGCTGTCGACCCGACCGGTCCTACTTCTGATCGGGCAGCAGCGTGTCCATCCAGGGGCCATTGGGCAGACGGTTGGCCAGATCGGTGATGTGCTTGTTCCACCAATGGCGCTGTTCGACCAAATGATCATAGTCGAATTGATCCTCCCGCCATTTGCGGTCGGACGGATGGTAGGTCAGCACATCGATGGGATAGCCGACATCGGCGGATGAATAGCGCGTGCTGTCAAAGGACAGGTAGGCCAGCTTCAACGCCATGGTCATGGTCGTCTCATGCTTCAGCGCGCGGTCCAGGATCGGCTTGCCATAGGTGGTGGCGCCGATGGAGAGATAGGGCGTGCGCTCATCCACCTCGATCCAGTTGCCCTCCGGGTAGATCAGGAACATGGTCGGTTCCTCATCCTTGGACAGCTGTCCGCCGATGATGGCGTGCAGGTTGAACTTCAGGTTCGACGCCTCCAGCGCCTCCTTATCCTCCTTGGCGACCGTGCGCAGGCAGCGGGCGAAGGCGTTGGCGGCGTCCAGCATGGTGGGGAAGGGCTTGGCCTTCTTGTCCGCCATTTCCCGGCGCAGATAGGCCAGCGTCTTGTCGCGGACGGAACGCAGGCCCGAGGTCATGACGAAGAACTGTTCCTTGCCGTTCTTCATCAAGGTGACCTTGCGCGCTGCCGTCACCTGGGTTCCGGCGGTGATGCGGCCATCGGCCAGGGCAATCAGCCCGTCCTTGATCTTGATGCCCAGACAATAGGTCATTGGCCAGCGGCTCCGGTTGCGATGCGGAAGGGGCGGCATCCTGTCACGCTCAACCGGGCCGCGAAACCAAAAAGCGGACATCCCCGCCGCGACGGGAAGGCATGCGCCGACGCTGCGCCGGTCCTATCCGAATGGACACGCAATTGTCGTGTTGCACTGCACAAAAGCGCCTTGACTCCTCTCCATCGCGCCGATATATCTATCCACATGCTGCGTTGCAGCACACCCGGTCCCGGCCAGCAGGCCAGACCCGGATGACAAGGCGGCGACCGGTGCCGGGGCTGCACCAGCGGACCGGCAACGACAGAGCGCGAAGGAGATGGCATATGGCAACCCGCACGCCGAAGGGTCCCGTGGCTGGCACGACGCCCAAGAAAGTCGTTGCGAAGCCTGCGGTGGTTCCGCCGGTTGAAAAGATTACAGAGGCCCCCGTGGCCCCCGCCGCCGTGGCGGTCGAAACGCCGGCCCCGGTTGTCGCGCATGCGGTGGAGGAGGTGAAGACCGCCCCCGCCGAACCCGCGCCGACGCCTGTGGCCGCAGAGACCCCGGTGGTCAAGGCGCCCGAGGCCCCGGCCCCGGAGGCCGCCGCGAAGCCGGTGGCATCCAGCCGAGTGAAACCGGCGGCTGCCAAGGCCGCCCCCGCCGCCGCCCCGATCCCGGAAGCGACGGCCACCGTGTCCCCGGCTGCACCCGCAGCCACTGAAATTGTCCAGGCTGTCGCCCTTACCAAGGAAAAGGTGGAAAAGATGAGCAAGCAGGTTTTCGCCACGTTCGAAGATGTCGTCGGCTTCCAGAAGGAGAATGTGGAGGCAATCGTTGCTTCCTCCACGATCCTGACCAAGGGCTTTGAAGCCCTGTCGAAGGAAATCGCCGCCTTCACCCAGGCCCAGTATGAGCAGTCGGTTGCGACCACCAAGGCCCTGTTCGCCGTCAAGTCGGTGAAGGAACTGGTGGACCTGCAGACCGAATTCGCCAAGTCCTCCTTCGACGCCATCGTCGCCGAGGCCACCAAGGTCTCCGAAGCCGGCATCAAGGTCGCCAACGAGGCCGCCGAGCCGATCACCGCCCGCGTCAACGCGACGGTCGAAAAGCTGTCGAAGCTGAAGGCCGCCTGATAAGGCGCCTGACAGGCTTTGAAGTTATGAACGGGGTGTCGGAAACGGCACCCCGTTTTGCGTTTCTAAAAGATGTATATTTGCAGAAGTGGAAACTCTATTTATCATTTCGGCTTGTGCCGACTTTGCTCTTCTATAATCCTATCTATGAAGTACTGGAGCTGTCCATGCAGGTCGCCATCTGCGTGTTCGATAAAATTGATTTCGTCAATTTTGACTTCACGTTGTTTCGTATCATAGTAGCTGAATTCAGAAATTTTTTTATTATTCACTGTAACATCTTCAACTTCTCTATCAATTTCTTTGTAATTTGATTTCAAAAAATCGCCTAATACTTCTAGTGCGTCTTTTATGCTTCCGTAACGTCCAGAAAAGCAACCAGCAAAAAATGTGCTTTCCCAGCATATGATATAATCAACGCTATTGTTGTCGTTAGTGTAACATCCGATATAGAAGTTCATATTGGCGCATTCCTTTTTGCGTGATTTCGTGATAATATTTGCAGATTTTTAATTGTACTGGAAGATAAAAATTTATAGGCCGGCCTACTCCCGCCAGAACCTCCACACGCTGGCCGGTGGGATGTTGGCGATGGTGAAGCCGACGCGGCGACCCTTCAGGCCCAGGGCGCGGCGCTTTACCGGGGAACGAGCGGAATAGGTATAGGAATAGAAGGCGCGGCCCGGCGGCATGATGTCGAAGATCGCGTCCACGATACGGCCCTGATCCTCTGCCGGGATCAGGATCATGGGCAGGCAGACCAGGACCGTACCCACCTTGCCCTTTACATTATTGGGCAGCATGGCGCGGATATCGGCCACGTCGCCTTCCAGCACATGGATGCCGGGATAGTGCCGGCGCAGATAATCCGCCAGTTCGGGGTCGCGTTCGACGGTATAGAGCTTATCGGCGGGAACGCCGGCTTCCAGGATGGCGCGGGTGACGGCACCCGTGCCGCCGCCGAATTCCACCACCACTTCTTCCGGCCCGCGCGTGATCTGCTCGGCCATCAAGCGCGACAGGGACGGGGCCGAGGGGGTGATGGACGCCATGCTCAACGGATTGGCCAGCCAGCGCCTGAAGAACAGCCAGGCGGCGCTGGCGTCATTATGCGTGCGGACCGTGGCGTGGCGATGGATCATTCTGTCAACCTGACGGTGATACCGGCTTCAGACATGGCATGCCCATTGCCGCATTGCAACGACGGCCCCATGACAAACCTGGGATGTGTCGCCGCACCCGATTGTATGTGGGCCTATGCCCCGCCCGCCGCCAGCGCCGTTTCCATCTGTTCGGACAGGTCCAGCCATTCCATTTCCACGCCTTCCAGATCGTTGGCAACGGAACCCAGTTCAATCTGCAACTTCGACACCTTGTCCGATGGGCCTTCATAAAGCTTGGGATCGGCCAGTTTGGCCTCCAGCTCTGTCTTGCGCTTGGTCAGGGTGGCCATCTTCTTTTCCAGCCCCTCGATCTGGCGGCGCAGGGGGGCCAGTTGCTGACGCAATTCCGCCGCTGCCCGGCGTTCCTCCTTGCGGGCATCGCGCCCGCCGGACTTGTCGGCGGAAGCACCCCCGCCAACCCCGGCGGCGGCGGCCCGTTCGGCCCGGCTTTTCTCCAGAAGCAGGCGTTTGTAATCCTCCAGATCACCCTCGAACGGCTTGCAGGTGCCGTCATTGACCAGCCACAGGCGATCAGCGGTCAGTTCGACCAGATGCGGATCGTGGCTGATGACGATGACCGCGCCCTCATATTCGTTCAGCGCCTCCACCAGCGCCTCGCGACTGTCGATATCCAGATGGTTGGTCGGTTCGTCCAGCATCAGGATATGCGGCGCGTCGCGCGTCATCATGGCCAGCAGCAGCTTGGCTTTTTCCCCGCCCGACAGGCTGCCGATCTTGGTATCGGCCTTGGGCTGGGTGAAACCGAACCGGCCCAGATGGGACCGCGCCTGCCCCTCCAGCGTGCCCGGTGGCATCACGGCCTGCATCTGTTGCAGGGCGGTCCAGTTCAGGTTCAGCTCATCCGACTGATGCTGTGCGAAGTACCCGACGCGCAGCTTGGAAGAACGGAACATCTCCCCGCCCATGGTACCCAGCCGACCGGCCAGCAGCTTGACCAGCGTCGACTTGCCATTGCCGTTGGCCCCCAGCAGCGCGATGCGATCATCAGCATCGATGCGCAGGCCCAGGCGTTTCAGCACAACCCGGTCGCCGTAGCCCACCGACACATTATCCAGCCGGATCAGCGGCGGGGCCAGTTCGTCGGGCGAGGGGAAGTTGAAATTGACAGGCGTGTCGTCAATGACCTGGATGCGGGGACCCAGCCGTTCAATCGCCTTTAGTTTGCTCTGCGCCTGGGTGGCCTTGCTGGCCTTGTACCGGAAACGGTCCACGAAGGCCTGCAAATGCGCGCGCTGGGCATCCTGCTTGGCGGCCATGGCCTTGGCATGTTCCATGCGCATGGAGCGGACCTGCACGAACTGATCGTAGTTGCCGCCGTAGGCGGTCAGCTTCAACTGATCCAGATGCACCACGCTGGTCGGCACGCGGTTCAGCAGGCCGCGATCATGGCTGACGATCAGCATCGTGTGCGGATAGTTGCGGAGATATTCCTCCAGCCACAGCGTGGCTTCCAGATCCAGATGGTTGGTCGGTTCGTCCAGCAGCAGCAGATCGGGCTCGGCGAACAGCACCCCGGCCAGCGCCACGCGCATGCGCCAGCCGCCGGAGAAATCGCTGCACGGGCGTCGTTGTGCGTCGGCATCAAAGCCCAGGCCCGACAGGATGCGGGCGGCGCGCGCCTCTGCGGAATGGGCCTGGATATCGGACAGGCGGTGATGGATTTCCGCGATGCGCAGGGGGTCGGTCGCCGTCTCCGCTTCTGCCATCAGCGCGGTGCGCTCGGTATCGGCGGCCAGCACGGCATCGATCAGCGACATCTCGCTGCCCGGTGCCTCCTGCTTTACCCAGCCCATCTTCAGGCCGGTGGGCAAGGTGATGGAACCGGCATCGGCCTGCACCTCCCCCGCGATCAGGCGCAGCAGGGTGGATTTGCCCGTGCCGTTCCGGCCCACCAGCGCCACACGGTGCCCGGCAGGAATGGTGACGGAGGCCTGGTCCAGTAACAGGCGGCCGGCGACGCGATAGGTGAGGTCGGTGATCTGCAGCATGATGTCCGCCCCTTACCATAATACCAAGGGTCATGGAACATGGCCCTTGGAGGCCAGCGACGGCTGGCCCGCGGGCGCGTGTCCGCGAAAGCCAAGCCGCCGGATGGCGGTGCCCGGCGTTTGAGGGAGAATGCACAACAAAGCGCAGAAGCGGGACGCATACATGGCCCGCCGGATTCGGCGTTGCAGCGGACCGGGACCCCCTGTATAAGCCGCCGCAGTTTCAAGCCTATGTCTTATGGAGATACCCATGGCTGTCGAACGGACGCTGTCGATCGTCAAGCCCGACGCGACCCGCCGCAACCTGACCGGCAAGATCAATGCCCGCTTCGAAGAAGCCGGCCTGCGCATCGTTGCCCAGAAGCGCGTCTGGCTGTCCAAGCAGCAGGCCGAGCAGTTCTATGACGTGCACCGCGAGCGTCCGTTCTTCGGCGAGCTGGTGTCCTTCATGATCTCCGGCCCGGTGGTCGTGCAGGTTCTGGAAGGTGAGAACGCTGTGGCTCGCAACCGCGAGATCATGGGCGCCACCAACCCGGCCAACGCCGCTGCTGGCACGATCCGCAAGGACTTCGCCGAGAGCATCGAAGCGAACTCCGTCCATGGCTCCGACAGCCTGGACAACGCCAAGATCGAGATCGCCTACTTCTTCGCCGGCACCGAAATCGTCGGCTGATCCAGCCCCGATTGACGGTTCCGACAGGAACGCGCATCTGAAGAAAACCGCCGGGGGAAACCTCGGCGGTTTTTCTTTTGGGGTACGGCGATCACTGGCAGAAATGTTTCTGCCATTCCCTGGGCCCCACACCCATGCGACGCAGAAAAATCCGCCGCATGGTTTCTGCCGTGCCAAACCCGCAGCGGCGCGCCGTTGCATCGACCGAGGCACCGGCCTCAAGACAGCCCTTAGCCCGTTCCAGCCGGATCAGTTCCACCGCCTCTGCCGGTGTGTGCCCTGTCCGCTGCCGGTAATGGCGGGCAAAGGATCGCAGGCTCATGCCCGCCTGATCGGCCAATATGTCCAACGTCAGCGGGCGGGTGAGGTTGGCGGAAATCCAGGCATGCAGGTCAGCAAAGCGGTCATCGGTGGCTTGCAGCGTCAATGGTGCGCTGAACTGTGATTGCCCACCCGGTCGTTTCAGGAACACAACAAGTTCCCGCGCCACGGCCAGGGCCAGGGCGCGGCCCTGATCCTCCTCCACCATTGCCAGGGCCAGATCAATTCCGGCGGTCACCCCCGCCGATGTCCAGATATGCCCGTCGCGCAGATAGATGGGATCGCGTTCCAGCCGCACCTGTGGGAACCGCTGGGCAAACTCGTCACAGCGATGCCAATGGGTGACGGCCCGCCGCCCCGTCAGCAGTCCGGCCTCGGCCAGCAGGAATGCCCCGCTGCATACCGATGCCAGCCGCCGCGACTGCTGCGCGCAGTGCCGGGCCCAGGTGGTCAGGGCGGGACGGGTACAGGCGGCATTCACCCCGCAGCCACCAACAATGATGGCGGTGTCGGGGGCCGGGCGATCCGGGGTCAGGACCTCACAGCCCAGCATGATCCCGGCATGGCTGCGGATCATCGGCTGTTCCGCCACCAGGGCGACGCTGTAAAGCGGTTGGCCCGACACCTCGTTGGCGGATGCAAAGACCTGGGCGGGCCCGGTCGCATCCAAAAGCTGGGCATCGGGGAACAGCAGGATCTCAACGGAACGGGGCATGGGGATTGGCCGAAACAGGGGGATAATTGGCATTCCGGCCAAAGCATTTCCTGCCATGCTGAACAGGTCAAGGCGGAGGATGGATCGTGACCCTGCATATCGGAATTATCTGTTTCCCCAATGTTCAGCAGCTGGACCTTACCGGCCCTTACGAAGTGTTTGCATCGGCCCGCGACACCAAGGTCGATCTGGTCTGGAAGAACCGGGAACCGGTGCGGTCATCGACGGGACTATGGTTGATCCCGGACATGATCTTTGCCGATGCCCCCGCCTATGATGTCATCTGTGTGCCCGGCGGCGGTGGGGTCAATGCCCTGCTGCGGGACCGGGATACGCTGACCTTTATCCAGGCCCAGGCGCGCACGGCCCGTTTCGTCACCTCGGTCTGTACCGGCGCGCTGGTGCTGGGTCAGGCGGGGCTTCTGGCAGGCCGGCGGGCGGCCACGCATTGGAACGCCATGGATTTTCTGGATTGTTTCGGGGCCATCCCCACGGCGGAACGGGTGGTCCGGGACGGCAACCTGATCACCGCAGGGGGTGTCACCTCCGGCATTGATTTCGGCCTTACCGTGATTGCCGAACTGCTGGGTCGGGATGAGGCGGAAACGGTCCAGCTTGCCCTGGAATATGCCCCCGCGCCACCCTTTGCGGCGGGCCTGCCCAGCCTTGTCAGCGCACCCATCGTGGCCATGGCACAACAGCGCATGGCCACGTCGCGTCGTGAACGCGAGGTGCTGCTGCGCGGGGTGGTGGTTACATAGGTGTCAGTGCCGGGTGGCGCGACGGTCGATCAACCCAGATCGACGATCTTCACCTTCTTGCCGGCGATGGCCAGGGCCAACTTGCCCTGCTTCAGGCGCAGGGCGGCGTCACCGAACAGGTCGCGGCGCCAGCCCTTCAGGGCATCGACATCGGCCTTGTCGTCGCCGGCGATGGCTTCCAGATCGGCGGCGTTGGCGACAAGGCGGCTGGCCACGTCATTATCGTCGCAGACCATTTTCAGCAGCACGCGCAGCAGCTCCACAATGGGGGCGATGCCGGGGGCCGGCTCCATGCGCGGTTCGGCGCGCGGCAGGGCGCTGTCGGGGATGGCCTGGGCCGTCTTGATGGCGGCCAGGATTTCCGTGCCATACCGGCCCTGCGCCGTGCCGGCACCCAGGCCGCGCGTGCGGCCCAGATCATCGACATTGCTGGGCGCGTGGGCGGCGATTTCCATCAGCGCCTCATCCCGCAGCACGCGGTTGCGCGGCAGGTTCTTGCGCTGCGCCTCCCGCTCCCGCCAGGCGGCGACCTCTTTCAGGATGGCCAGGAAGCGCGGCTTTTCGGTCCGCACCTTCAGACGCTTCCAGGCATCTTCCGGTTCCGTCCGGTATGTGGCGGCATCGGTCAGGATGGCCATTTCATCGGCCAGCCACGCCTCGCGCCCCGTTCGGGTCAGCTTGGCGCGGATTTTCTCATAGGCCGGGCGCAGATGCGTGACGTCGGACAGGGCATATTGCAGCTGCCGGTCGGTCAGGGGCCGGTGCGACCAGTCGGTGAAGCGGCTGGATTTATCGATGCGGGCCGGCGTCAGCTTGGTGATCAGCGTCTCATACCCGACCGAGTCGCCAAAGCCGCAGACCATGGCCGCGACCTGCGTATCGAACAGCGGAGCCGGCACCTGACCCGTCAGGTTCACGAAGATTTCCAGGTCCTGGCGGGCCGCGTGGAAAACCTTCAGCACCTTCGGGTCGGCCAGCAGCTCATACAGCGGCGACAGGTCGATGCCGGGGGCCAGCGGGTCAATGGCGGCGGCCTCATTGGGGCCGGCCACCTGTACCAGGCACAGTTCGGGCCAGTAGGTTTTTTCCCGCATGAATTCCGTATCGACGGTGACGTACTCGGCGTCACGGACACGGGCAATGAAGGCGGACAGGGCGTCGGTGGTGGTGATCAAGCTCATGGCCGGATGTGATACAACAGCACGCTTCCCCTGTCGAATGCGGATATCCGTCGGGCCGGCATGCGCAGACCGGTTTTCCGCGCCTGAATCCCGCCCATGCCGGGGCTGTCCCGCGCTTGCCGGCCTTGACAAGCCATGCCCGTCCGGTGTGGTGTGCGCACTTCGTGCCGGAGGCTTTGCCGCCGGTGTCCCCTTTCTGTTGCCTGTTTGCATTTGGGATCGATCCGCCATGCACGCCTATCGCTCGCATAATTGTGGCCAGCTCCGCCTGGACCATGCCGGTCAGACCGTCCGCCTGTCCGGCTGGATCAACCGCAAGCGCGACCATGGGCAGCTGCTGTTCGTCGATCTGCGCGACCATTTCGGCATCACGCAGCTGGTCGTCGATACCTCGTCCCCGCATTTCAAGGTGCTGGAAAGTCTGCGCCTGGAATCGGTGGTGACCATCACCGGTGAAGTGGTGGCCCGCACGGGTGAGACCGTGAACGAGAACCTGCCCACCGGCCATATCGAAGTGGTGGTGCGCGACGTGTCGGTGCAGTCGGCCGCCGACCCGCTGCCGCTTCAGGTCAATAGCGAGCAGGATGCCGGCGAGGAACTGCGCCTGCGCTACCGCTTCCTGGACCTGCGCCGGGAGAAGATGCAGAAGAACATTCTTCTGCGCTCCAACGTCATTGCGTCGGCCCGCCGCCGCATGATCGACCAGGGTTTCGTGGAGTTCCAGACCCCGATCCTGACCGCCAGCAGCCCGGAAGGTGCCCGCGACTTCCTGGTGCCGAGCCGCAACCATCCCGGTAAGTTCTACGCCCTGCCGCAGGCGCCGCAGCAGTTCAAGCAGCTGCTGATGGTGTCGGGCTTTGACCGCTATTTCCAGATCGCGCCTTGCTTCCGTGATGAAGACAGCCGTGCGGATCGTTCGCCGGGTGAGTTCTATCAGCTCGATTTCGAGATGAGCTTCGTCACCCAGGAAGACGTGTTCGCCGCCATCGAGCCGGTGATCCACGGGATTTTTGAGGAATTCAGCGGCTTCACGGGCACGAAGCGCACCGTGTCGCCCTACCCGTTCGTGCGCATCCCCTACGCTGAATCCATGCTGAAATACGGCAATGACAAGCCGGACCTGCGCAACCCGCTCGTCATCACCGACGTGACCGAGGTGTTCAAGCGCGACGATGTGGAGTTCAAGGCCTTCAAGGGCGTGATCGAGAAGGGCGGTGTGGTTCGCGCCATCCGGGCACCCTCGGTCAGCGACCGTCCGCGCAGCTTCTTTGACAAGCTGAACGACTGGGCCCGTGGCCTGGGTGCGCCGGGCTTGGGCTATATCCTGTTTGAGGCCGCCGGCGGCAAGGGCCCCATCGCCAAGTTCGTGCCGGAAGCAGCGCAGGCAGCCCTTCGGGAGGTTGTTGGCCTGAAGGATGGCGATGCCGTCTTCTTCGTCTGCGATCAGGTCGGCCCCGCTGCCAAGCTGGCCGGTCTGGCCCGCACCAAGATCGGTGAGGAATTGGACCTGATCGAGAAGGACACCTACAAGTTCTGCTGGATCGTCGATTTCCCGATGTTCGAATATGACGAAGAGCGCAAGAAGATCGATTTCAGCCACAACCCGTTCTCCATGCCGCAGGGCGGGCTGGACGCGCTGCTGAACCAGGACCCGCTGACCATCAACGCCTATCAGTACGACATCGTCTGTAACGGTGTTGAGCTGTCGTCCGGCGCCATCCGTAATCACAAGCCGGAAATCATGTACAAGGCGTTCGAGATCGCCGGTTACCCGCCGGAGGTCCTGGAAGCCAAGTTCGGCGGCATGCTGTCGGCCTTCAAGCTGGGCGCCCCGCCGCACGGTGGTTCGGCCCCCGGTATCGACCGCATGGTCATGCTGCTGGCCGACGAGCCGAACATTCGCGAGGTCATTGTCTTCCCGCTGAACCAGCGCGCCGAAGATCTGCTGATGCAGGCCCCCAACGCCACAACGCCGGACCGGCTGAAGGAACTACATATCAAGCTGGACCTGCCCAAGCCGAAGATCACGACGGCGGAGTGATCTCATTGCCGTGAAGGCTTATGCTCAAGGCCCGGAAATCATGGATTTCCGGGCCTTTTGTCTGTCATTTTCCATGAGGGCCATGCGGGTGGGCTTGGGAGACGCTGAAATAAAACTGAAAAACCATGCCCCATTTACATTCTTTGGACGGGCTATTAATCCCTCCTTGACAGAAACTGGGGGCCGAAAAATGATGCTTCTCGCTTATTCCCATTGTGGTGTCTGATAATGCCAAAATTTTCTGTATTGATTCCGACGCTTAACAGGCCTGATACGATTGGCCCCACAATACAGACGGTTCTTGGGCAAGTTTTTACCGACTATGAAATTGTTGTCGCAAATAATGGGTCGAATCCAGAAACGACGCGGATTATACAATCATTTGAATCAAGTAAGATTATAGAGGTCAAGAGCACGGAGGTTCTCTGCATGTCGGAGAACTGGGAGCGTGGTCTTGATGTGTGCAAGGGCGAGTTCATCATTGCTTTGGGTGATGATGACGCGCTGATGCCTGACGCCCTTGCCTACGCGGACCTTATCCTGCGGTCACCAGAGACCAAGGTGCTTAACTTTGGTTGGCACTACTATTACTGGCCTCAGGCGTTAGCGCCATGGCTGCGGGGGCGGATACTTGTGGCGTCGCCCCATTCCTCGAAGGATGTCGTTTGTTACGATGCACGCGCCACATTGCGCGAGGCGATGGCTTTCACCCGGAGTCCGTACTTCAATCCAAATATTTACAGCAGCTTTGTCCATCGATCGATCATTGAGAAGTGTAAAGAAAAACTGGGGATGTATTTCGCCCACCGTGTCCCCGATTTTTTCACCGGCTTCGTGAATTGCTATTTTTCACAATATATCCACGAATTCTCCCGCCCCCTGGGGGTCAGGGGCATTTCCCGCACCTCTAATGGCGGCGGCCTGATTGGTTTTGATCTTGGCGGCAAGGAGGTGCTGGATCGTTGTTATGACGAACCTGTCGCCCAGGCCCCGGCCCAGTTCGGCGATATGGAGAAAGTGTATCTGCCAATGTCGATCATGGTGGAGGTGTTTTCCCACGCCAAATCTGTCTTGTTCCCGGAATGGGAGGATGTGGCCTTCAACTATCGTCATTATGCCTTATCCGCAGTGCAGTCGGTCAATAGATCGTCCGGAGGGTATGAGGTTCTGGTTGAAGAGGTGAAGCGGGTCGCCCGGCGCTACGGGATCGACATGTCGGACATCCCCTTCCCGCCCAACCTGTTCACCGATGTGGAGCGCGTGGCGGAGCAAGGCCCGCAATATGATCAAAGCGGGAAATGCACCAGGATCGCCATCGACGGTATGTCCTGCGGCATCACGAATGTCGCGGAAGCGGTAAAGTTGATCGCGGCGGTCATGCCCCGGTGAGGGAGCGTCAGGGACAGTCGCTCTCCGCCCCATACCGCTCAATCCGCAGCGTCTTCTCCACCACATCCCACCGGTACAGCCGGCCAAAGGCGCATTCCGGCAGGTCGGGGACGGGTGGGCCGCCCACGGCCTTGATAAGGGCGGGGACCGTATTGGAGTGACCAACCACCAACGCCACCTGACCCGGTTTCAGGGTCGCCAGCTTGTCGGTGAGCTGCTTCACATGCGTCGGGATGTCGCCGGGCGGGATGGGCACCACCTCTGGCGTGATGCCCAGGGCTGCCGCCGTGGGTGCTGCGGTGTCGCGGGTGCGGCGGGCTTGGCTGGTCAGGATCATGGTGGGCGGGGTGGCGCGCAGCAGGTCGGCTAGGCTCTGGGCCCGGGCCTGTCCCGCCGGCGTCAGGCCGGGGTCTGTCTCCGTCGATTTCTCCGCGTGGCGGACCAGCACCACCTCCTGCGCCAGGGATGGCAGGGATAGCGCGACGGTCAGGGCCAATGCGGCGACGAGACGGATCATGCCTTTGCCTTTCGTTTGCCCGACAGGGGATGGTGCATCTCCACCGTCTGTTTCAGCCGCTCACCCACGACATGGGTGTAAATCTGCGTCGTGCCGATATCGGCATGGCCCAGCATCTTCTGGACCGAGCGCAGGTCGGCCCCATGGTCCAGAAGGTGGGTGGCGAAGCAATGGCGCAGGACATGGGGGCTGACCTTGGCAGGGTCCAGCCCGGCCCGGATGGCCAGTTCCTTCAGCAATTGCCCGAAACGCTGCCGGGTCAGGACGCCGGCGGTGGCGCGCGACGGGAACAGATAGGCCTGTTGCTTGCCCTCCCGCCCCTTGGTCATGAAATAGGGCCGGTCGGGCAGGTAGGCGGCGATGGCGTCGCGGGCCGGGGCCGACAGGGGCACCAGCCGTTCCTTGCCGCCCTTGCCGCGCACGATCAGGGCGCGGGCATCGCGGGTTACGGCGTTCATGGGCAGGCCCACCAGTTCCGACACGCGCAGGCCCGTGGCGTACAGCACCTCCAGCAGGGCATTCAGCCGTCGCCCCTCCGGCGCGCCCAGGCGGGCAGCGGCGGCCAGCATGGCGGAAACATCGGCTTCCGACAGGATCTTGGGCAGGGACCGGCCCTGCTTGGGCGTGTCCAGAACGCTGGCCGGGTCTTCGGCCCGGTGCCCCTCCGACACCAGGAATTTGTAATACTGGCGCAGGGCGGACAGGCGGCGGGCCACCGTCTTTGCCGCCGAGGCCTCCTTCACCCGCGTGGCGGCCAGATGGTCCAGATAGGCGCGCAAATCATCGCTACTGGCCTGATCCAGGCCGGGCCGTTTCGTCTGGGTCAGGAAGGAGGCCACATCCGTCAGGTCACGGCGATAGGCGTCGCGCGTGTTGGGGCTGGCGGCGCGTTCGGCCACCATCATGTCCAGAAAGGCATCGACCCAGGGCGGGGGCAGGGCAGGGGCCTTCCGGGGCCGTCCTGGCCGCGCCTTGGCCGTTGCTGTCGCTGCTGCCCCCGCCATCCTTCTTACGCCCCTGGCCGCAGCAGGCCGGCAATCGCCTCTGCCCCGATGCGGCGGGCCTGATCCGACAGGCCGGCGCGGTTCAGGTCGGTCAGGATGTTGGCAAGATCGAAGGCCGGCGTACCCACGGCCCCGTCACTGCCCAGCGCCGTGACGGCATCCAGCAGGACAGCACCCTTCACCTGACCCGGTGGCGCGCCGCCATCGGCCAGGGGCGGCAGGGGCGCATCCTTGCCGCCATGCAGGGCGGTCAGCAGGATCAGCACCTCTTCCGCCTTGTCGCGGGCGGCGTCGCCGCCCAGGTCGCGGACCCAGCGGGCGCGGTCGAAATCCCCTTCCCGCAGCAAGCCATGGGCGGCGGCCAGCGGCCAGAGGCGGGCAAAGGCGCCTTCATCCTTGGAGGCGTTGAAATCCTCCCGCGCCAGATTGACCCAGGGGCCGGCGGCCGTCGTCTCCCCCTGCATCAGGTGCAGGCGGGCCACCAGCGGGGCGATGGAGGCGAAACCGACCGTCAGGCGGAATTGCCGCGCCTCCTCCAGCAGCAGGGCGCCGTAGGGGCCCGCCTGCTGTTCGGTGGAACTGGCCAGCATCGCCACCTTGAACAGCCCGGCCTTGGCGGCGGGTACGGGTTCGGCGCGCAGGGCCTTCAGCACCTGTGCCCGCAACAGGGGTGTGGGCTTCTTGGCGGCGGCGATAGTCAGGGCCTTGGGATCGGCATCGGCCACCGCCTCATAGACCGACAGAAGGCCGGAACCATCCAGCCCGCCCAGGGCGACGGCGCGTTCGGCGGCGGCCAGACGCTGCGGCACCGACAGGGTGGACAGCCGCGCCAAGGCGGCCAGCGGGCCGGGGCCGGTAATCTTGGTTTCCGGCGGGAAGGGTCGGCCAGACACCAGGATCAGGGCCATTTGAGTGGGGGTCGGTTCCAGGACACCCTTCACCGGCGTCTTCACGGCGTTGGCCGCCCCTTCGGCCAGCCGCGCGAACAGGTCGTCCTTGTCGCCCTGTTCGCGCATCAGGTCCAGGCCAAGGAAGACACCGTCCGTCTGGCCATTGGCGACCTGGCAGACGATCTGCCATTTCTGCCAGACGGGATGCTGAAACCGCGATAGCAGGCCCGGCACCTGATCGCAGGCCGATTGCCGGTCGCCCGCGAAGAAGCGCATTTCCAGCCAGGCCAGTGCCGCCCCTTCATCTTCCAGGATGGCGGGGGCGACATTGCGCAGCGCATCGGCCCCGTCGGCATCACCGATGCGCAACAGCGCCTCGGTCCGCAGGGCCGCGAAGTCGCGGGTCTTCTCCCCCGCGCCCAGCCCATCCGCACTGGTCAGCAGCAGGCCACGGGTTATGGCGCGCAGGGCCGGGCTGGTCAGGCCGGCGGGGATGCCGGCCACCAGCGCCTCCACATCGGCGCGGGGCAGACCGTGCCACAGGTCGGGCGTCAGGCCACCATTGTCGGGACCGAGCGTGCCGGCCAGTTCCGGGTCCTGCGCCTTCAATTCCTCCACCATCACGCCCTTGGGCGAGCGGGCGTCGGCGGGCGAGGGGGCGGCGGCATCGGGAATGGCCGCGTCGGCGGTGGGCGACGGTTCCGCAGCCGACGTCGTGGCCGCTGGCGGGAACAGGGAAACCGGTGCGCCAGTGGGGATGGAGGGTACAGGCTCCCCCTGCTGCGCCAGGGCAGTGCCGGCCAGCAGCGCCAGACCCAGAGCCGCTATTCCGCCCAGCCGGCGGCACCGGTCACTTGAAACGGTCATTCGGGATCACCCGTTCCACCGGCTGCGAGGGGGCGGGCAGATCGACGCTGGCCAGCACGGCGAAACCGCCGACACCGACAAGCACAACGACCAGCAGCAGAATCTTCACCAGCATGCTCATGGAAAACAATGTCCCGAACCGAATTGACAGGCAGTCGCATGGATAGATGGTCCAGCCATGCGTCGGTGACCAGTGCCGGCTCCGCTTTTCCCTTGGCTCCCAGGGTTGGGTGACCCCACCCCCTCGTGCTATGGAAACGTCCGTTCCGGTGGCCTTGCTCCGCACCATAGCGCCCGCGCCATGGGCTGGCAATCACGCCACCATCCGCCATTCCGGTTGTCCCCCGTCCGGGACTGCCGGCAAGCTGGACCTTGGAGCCCATGTCCGTGACGGTGCTGCCCATCCCCAAGACACTGGTGCTGATCGGCCTGATGGGGGCCGGCAAGACCAGCATCGGCAAGCGCCTGGCCGCCAAGCTGGGCCTGCCCTTCGTCGATGCTGATCATGAGATCGAGCGGGCGGCCGGTTGTACCATCCAGGAAATCTTTGACCGGTTCGGGGAGACGGGGTTCCGCGACGGCGAACGCCGCGTCATCGCCCGCCTGCTGGACCAGCCGGTGCAGGTCCTGTCCACGGGTGGCGGTGCCTTTATGGATGAAGCGACGCGCCAGACCATCCGCGACTATGGCATTTCCATCTGGCTGCGCGCCGATCTGGACCTGCTGGTCCACCGCACCGCGCGGCGCGACCACCGGCCCCTGCTGCGCCAGGGCGACCCGCGCGCGGTTCTGGGCCGGCTGATGGACCTCCGCTACCCCGTCTATGCCCAGGCCGACCTGACCGTGGACAGTGACGACAGCCCGCCCGACGTCACCACCGACCGCGTCATCGCCGCCCTGCGCCAATGGCTGGGCAATAAAGACAGCAGCAGCGCTGCCTGACCGACCCGACGAAACCCGGAACCGACCATGACCCGCCCGAGCACCATCGTCCCCGTCGCCCTGGGTGACCGTTCCTATGACATTCATATCGGGCCGGGCCTGATCCGCGACGCCGGCACCCTGATCCGCGATGCGGTGGGCAACCGGTCGCTGGTGGTGCTGACCGACAGTGCCGTGGCCGCGCTGCACCTGTCGTCGCTGCTGGACAGTCTGCGCGCCGCCGGGTCCAAGGTGCTGGACCCGATCGTGGTGCCGGCGGGCGAGGCCAGCAAGGATATGGAAAAGCTGGGCGAGGTGATGGATGCCCTGCTGTCACGCGGGATTGAGCGCAAGACGGTCCTGGTGGCGCTGGGCGGCGGGGTCGTGGGTGATCTGGGCGGCTTTGCGGCGGCCATTGCCCTGCGCGGCATTGATTTCATCCAGGTGCCGACCACGCTTCTGTCCCAGGTGGACAGTTCAGTGGGCGGCAAGACCGGTATCAACAGCCGCCATGGCAAGAACCTAATCGGTGCCTTCCACCAGCCGCGCCTGGTGCTGGCCGACACGGACAGCCTGAAGACCCTGCCGAAGCGCGAAGTGCTGGCCGGGTACGCGGAGGTGGTGAAATACGGGCTGATCGATCGGCCGGATTTCTTCACCTGGCTGGAGGCCAATGGCCAAGCGCTGGTCGATGGCGATGATGCCCTGCTGACCGAGGCGATCCGGGTATCGTGCGAGGCCAAGGCCGATATCGTGGCCAAGGATGAACGCGAAGGCGGCCTGCGCGAGTTGCTGAACCTTGGGCACACGTTCGGCCATGCGCTGGAGGCGGAAGCCGGGTATGGCACGGCCCTGCTGCATGGCGAGTCGGTGGCCATCGGCATGGTCATGGCCTTTGACCTGTCGGTGCGCATGGGCCTGTGCCCGGCAGAGGATCTGACGCGGGTGAAGGCGCATCTGTCGTCGGTCGGCCTGCCCGTGTCGGCCGCATATCTGGGCGGCGGTACCTGGACGGCGGAAAAGCTGGCCGCGCATATGGCCAAGGACAAGAAGGTCAAGGATGGGCGCGTCACCTTCATCCTGGCGCGCGGCATCGGCAGGTCCTTCCGCTGCGCCGATGTGGCGCTGGACGATGTGAAGACGGTGCTGGCGGCGTCGCTGACGCCGTAAGGGGTCACCTGAACCCTATCCGGTTGGTTTTGCCAAGCCGTTGGTTTACCTTCATCCATCGGTCCAGGGTGGGACCCACCATTCCGGGGTAGCGCATGTTCGCCATCATCGGCCTTGTCGGCGTGTTTTTCTGTGTGTTCGGCGGTTACGTCATCTTCGGCGGCAAGATGGGCATCATTGTTGAGGCCCTGCCCAAGGAGATCATGATCATTGGCGGGTCGGGCATCTCCTCCTTCCTGATCACCAACTCCGCCCATACGGTCAAGGCGTCGGGCAAGGACATCAAGAAGATCTTCGCGGGCTCGCCCTTCCATAAAAAGGAATATATCGAGCTTCTGTCCCTGCTCTATCAGATCCTCAAGACCATGAAGAGCAAAGGTGTGCTGGCCATTGAGCAGCACATCGAAAAGCCGCTGGAAAGCAACATCTTCAACGCCTATCCCGCCGTGATGAAAAGCAACACGACGGTGAAGTTCATCGCCGACTATCTGCGCATGTATTCCATCGGTGTCGATAACCCGATGGAAATGGAAAGCCTGATGGAGGCCGAGATCGACAAGATGAAGCATGAGGACCAGCATTCGTCCCATGCCATCCAGGGTCTGGCCGACGCCTTGCCGGCGCTGGGCATCGTGGCCGCCGTGCTGGGCGTGATCAAGACCATGGCGTCGATTTCCGAACCGCCGGAAGTGCTGGGCAAGCTGATCGGCGGCGCGCTGGTCGGCACCTTCATGGGCATCTTCCTGGCCTATTGTCTGGCCGCCCCCATTGCCGGGCGCCTGAAAGGCATCGCGGAGGAAGACAGCCTGTTCTATGGCGTGATCAAGACGGCGGTCGTGGCCCATCTGGGCGGATACGCGCCGCAGGTTTCGATTGAGGCGGCGCGAAAAAAGGTGCCGTCGGAATATATGCCCGACTTCAACGAGCTGGAAGAAATCCTGTCTCAGATCACTTAAAGGGTGAGCGCCCCAACAAACCCGGCCCCGGCAACGGCGGCCGGGTTTTTTGTTGCTGTGCGGTATGTCTCCGCAACCGGAAAATTTTGGAACAAGCGTTTAAATGCCTCTGGAAACCGGCGGCGGAAAGCCCCAAGCTATGACCAACAAGACCGTGGGAAACACGGGAATAACGGATACGCTTGGGAGGAAGATCCGAATGCTCACTGGTTTGATGATGGACCGCCCGTTGATGATCATCGGTCTGCTGCGCCATGCCGCGCAGAATTATGCCGATCAGGTGATCACCTCGCGCTTCGCGGTGGAGACGGCGCACCATTATACCTGGAAGGATGCCTGGCACCGCACGGCGCGGCTGGCCCATGCCCTGGACGCGCTGGGCGTGAAGCCGGGGGACCGGGTGGGCACGCTGGCCTGGAATGATCATCGGCATCTGGAGCTGTATTACGCCCTGCCGGGGATCGGTGCCGTCTGCCACACGGTCAATCCGCGCCTGTTCCCCGACCAGATCACCTATATCGTGAACCATGCCGAGGATCGGTTCCTGTTCGTCGATCCCATGTTCGTGCCGCTGGTGGAAAAGCTGTGGCCATCCTTCCAGGGGGTGGAGGGCGTGGTAGTGATGACCCGGCCCGAACTGATGCCGGCCAGCAGCGTGATCCCCAATCTCCATTGCTTTGAGACCCTGCTGGCGGATCAGCCGGATGAATATGACTGGCAGGAGTTCGACGAGAACACGGCCTGCGGCCTCTGCTACACTTCGGGTACGACGGGCAATCCCAAGGGCGTGCTGTATTCGCACCGGTCGTCGGTTCTGCATGCCTATGGCGTGCTGACGGCACCGGGCCTGGATGTGCGGGCGGCGTCCAGCATCCTGGTCGTGGTGCCTTTGTTCCATGCCAATGCCTGGGGCTACCCCTATTCCGCCGCCATCGTCGGGGCCAAGATGGTGCTGCCCGGCCCCCGGCTGGACGGCAAAAGCGTCTATGAACTGATGGAACAGGAACAGGTCACCATCTCGTCAGGCGTGCCGACGGTATGGCTGGGCCTGCTGGCGCATATGCGCGCCACGGGGGCGAAGTTCAGCAGCCTGAAGAATGTGACGGTCGGTGGTTCCGCCCTCCCGCGCGCCATGCTGGAGGAATTTGAGTTGACCCATGGCGTGGCCTGCGTCCAGGGCTGGGGCATGACGGAACTGTCGCCCGTCGGATCGGTCGGCGCCCTGTCGCAGGCCGAAGCCGCCTTGCCCGTGGAAAAGCAGCATGATGCCAAGCTGCGGGCCGGTCGCCCGCTCTATGGTGTGGAGATGCGGGTCATCGGTCCCGACGGCAAGGATCAGCCGCGCGACGGCCATTCCTATGGCGAGCTGGTGGTGCGTGGCCCCTGGATCACGCGGGGATATTACAAGGACGACAAGGCCAATGAGAACGCCTTCACGCCCGATGGCTGGTTCAAGACCGGCGACGTATCGGTGATCAGCGCGGACGGGGCCATGAGCATCGTGGATCGCGCCAAGGATGTGATCAAATCGGGCGGCGAATGGATCAGCTCCATCGACCTGGAAAACGCCGCCATGGGCCACCCCTCGGTGCAGGAGGCGGCTGTGGTCGGCGTGCCGCATCCGCGCTGGGTCGAACGGCCGCTGCTGGTCATCGTGCCGCGCGCCGGGCATGAGCCGGACAAGGCGTCGCTGATGCGGCATCTGGAAGGCGAGGTGGCGAAATGGTGGCTGCCCGACGATATCGTCTTCGTATCGGAACTGCCGCATTCGGCCACGGGCAAGCTGTTGAAGACGGAACTGCGCAAACGGTTCCTGAACCATCCGTTGCCCAGCACGGGGGCGGCAGCAGAATAAATACAGTTGCGCGATTAAATACCCTTATATGTCGCGCAACGTGAAGAAATTCACAGGCTGTACGCTGTATTCGGGCGCTATCGTGGGGAAGGTACACAACCCATGATGGCCGCACCATGAATGCAGACCCCGTTGCCGCCCTGATCAGCCGTCTTGAGGGTATGCAGGTGAGGGTCGCCCATGCCGGCGACCGCGTCCTGACGCGGCAGATCATCGGGGCCGATGCCGCGCAGATGCTGACCGATGTGCCGGCATCGGCCCGGTCGGTGCTGATCTCCGCCCAGGTGGAGGGGCGGATCAACGCCTTTCGGCGGGCCCATCCCGATGCCATCCTGCTGCTGGTGGGGGAGGAGGTTCGCACCACGGGCCTTCTGGCGCTGGACTGGCCGCCACAGGGGCCGGTGGCGCTGCTGGAATTCCTGTTCCTGCCATCCCTGCGCGGGCAGGGACGGGGCACAAGGCTGCTGACCGCCCTGACCCAGGTGGCCGATGACCGTGAACGGGTGGTCCGCACCCGGCTGTTCTATGACAGCCGGGCCTGCCGCCTGCTGACCCGCATGGGGTTCGTCCAGATCAGGGATGAAGGCACCGAGATCGTCATGGAACGCCCCGCCCACCGCATGGCCATGGCCGTTTGACTTGGCCCCGATCCGTCACCCCTGACGCAGGCGACGCAGCAGGGTCTGGCTGGCCTTGCCATCCACAGGCAGCCCCACCGATTTCTGATAGGCGCGGATGGCCGCGACCGTCCGCTTGCCCAGGAAACCGTCGGCCTTGCCCTTCTGAAGCCCCAGCTTGATCAGGCGCGTCTGAATCTCGCGCACGCCCGCCTGATCGACGGGGATGGCGCGGGCCCCGGCGGCGGCCCCGCTGATCAGGGCAGCGACCTGCCTGCCGGCCTGTGCCGGCGCGGCCCCGTCCTCGTCATCCTCATCATCCGCCGCAGCGGGGGGCAGGGTGCCCGATGTGGTGGAGCGGCGGATGGTGGCGCTGCCCGGCGGGCCGCCCAGCATGCCAGCCGGCGGGCCTTCCGCCACCTCCACATTGCGGCCCCCCGCATCCAGGCGGCGCAGGGCCTGGCGGGCACCGGGATCGCCCGATTCCGCCGATTGCCCGTACCAGGCGCGGGCGGCATCCAGATCGGGCGCGCCATCCACCCCCTGTTCATAGAGGGTGCCCAGCATGTAAAGGGCGCGGGCGACGCCGGCATCGGCCGCCTGCTGGAACCAGCGTGCCGCCTCCCCGGTGTCGCGCTCCACCCCATAGCCTTCGGTGTAGAGCAGGCCCAGATCAAAGGCGGCCTCCGCATGACCCAGTTCGGCGGCTTTGCGGTACCAGGAGGCCGCCTGTTCCATATCGTCGGGAATGCCGATATCGCCGCGGAACAGCTCCGCCAGGGTCCAAGCGGCATCGGCATCGCCCTTGGCCGCCGCCTGCCCGTACCAGTAAATGGCGCGGCGCAGATCCTGCACATTGGTCGGCGTCTGGGAGGTCAGGGCATCGGCCAGCGCCATCTGCGAATCGGCATCCCCCTGTCGCGCCCGATCCTCCATGGCCTTCAGTTCCGGACTGGCGCTGGGCGGCAGCAGGCTGGGGACCTGCGTGCCGGCGGCCAGGGCCGCAGCCCCGCTTGCCGCCGCTGCAGCGCCCGCGACGGCGGCACCGGCCTTGCGGCGCGGCTTGGCTGGGGCGGCTGCCGGTTTGGGCGCGGCGGTGGCCGGCTTCTTCACCGTGGGCTTCACCGGCTTCTGCACCGTCGGCTTCTTGATTTCCTGCGCTGAGGCGGGAGCAAGCGTCAGACCCGACAGCAGCAGGGGGGCCAGCAGGGCGGGTACGAATCGGCGCAAGGGGCGGGCGGCGTGTTTCGGCATTCTTTATCTGTCCGGCGCGGAGCCGGTCTCTCAACCACAAGGGATAGGGGTATATCGCGCACATTAACACGATGGACAGCGTCCGCCAGCCCCACGACACAGCCGTCGCAAGGGGCATCGCCGAGCCTATTGCACAGCGATGGCAAACTGACTATGGTGCGCGCCGCCCGTTGAACGGGACGGTGTTGGGGCGTCGCCAAGCGGTAAGGCAGCGGTTTTTGGTACCGCCATTCCCAGGTTCGAATCCTGGCGCCCCAGCCACCCTTCCTTCCCTTGAAATCCGTGTGCCAGATCGGGCGGCCAGGGCCGTGCCCGCTGGACGATGCATTCTTCCGCATATATGCGACCGGTTATCTTGTGGTTCCGGCTGTTCGGGGGGAAAATCACGGTAGGAGGAATAGATAAAATTTTGTATACTTGTCCGATGGTGGATAGTCGAACCTATGCCTTTAGGGTATAAGGCTCATTAATGACTGGGTAACCATTGGTCTCAATGCCGGTGAAGGCAGTAACGGGTACCAAACGGAAGGGCGCAAGGGCAACTTCATGAATCGCCAACCGAATGCACCGAAACGCGATTGGGTCCGGGTAAAGCCCGGCGAGCGTTCGTCTGCCAACGCGATGAATGAAAAACCCGAATATGATGATCAGAAGCTGCTGACGCTGCTGCAAAGCGCGAAGCGCGAGGTGCAGGGGCTGCGCCTGATCCATCTGCACATGTCGCTTCTCAAGGATAAGAGCCAGCTCGACCTGATCTCCATCAAGCGGGCGATGCAGGAAACGGCGGATCAGTCGGCCTATTTGCAGCTGTTCTCCCTGTCCAATGACGATGTCATCGTCCTGTACAAGGGCATCAAATTCTCCTTGATCTCCGACGTCTGTTCCAAGATCGAAAAGCTGATGCTGTCGCGCACCTCCATGGTGAAACGCAATCCCTATGGGGAAGACAGCCTCTATTCCATCATGGAACTGTCGCTGAACTTCGTGAACGTCATCCGGTTCATCGAAGGTCTGGCGCGGGAAAGCAATGCCGATGCCGCCAAGGCGGAGACGAAGCCGCCCATCACGCTGGAAGAACTGGGCAAGATCGAACGCGCCGTGCAGATGTTCGATCTGTCGCCGTTCATGCTGAACCAGCCGGTGGTCGATATCACCAATGGTGAACAGAATCAGTTCGAATATTTCGAGCTGTATATCGCCATCAAGGCGCTGGAAGAACGTCTGTCACCCAATTACGACATCACCGCCAACAAATGGCTGTTCAGCTATTTCACGGCCAATCTGGATAATTCGGTGCTGAAGGCGCTGAATTACGGCGTGGATTTCCTGCGTGGCCGGCGCATCGGCCTGAACCTGAACCTGTCGACTATCATGTCGGCATCGTTCGTGAAGTTCGACGAGCGTCTGACCGCCGACCTGCGCGGCAATGTGATCCTGGAGATCAACAAGGCCGATCTGGTGGAGAATATCGACACCTATAAGGAAGTGGTCGATTTCGCCTCCTCCAAGGGCTACCAGATCTGTATCGACGGGCTGAACGATTTCTGGGTCACGCATATGGACCTGGAATATATGGCTTGCGACTACGCCAAGATATTCTGGACCGACGAAATGGACATGATGTCTGACGGCGAGTTCGAGGTCTTTTCCGAGAAGATCCGGGCGCAGAGCAATTGCCGGTTCATCCTGGCCCGCTGCGGTTCGGTGTCGGGCCTGATGTTCGCGGAGAAGGCGGGCATCCAGATGGTGCAGGGCCGCATCGTTGACAACATCCTGCGCAAGGGCGTGCTGCTGCGCGACGCCATCAAGAGCGCCAAGATGATGAATGATTGATGCCAGTTTTCGGCCCCATGCGAGGCGGGTCGGAAAGGTTACAAGGGTCTGTCCATTTCCCAACCAGACTGCCCAGGAAATCCAGATAAGGGTTCGTCAACCCACCTTTTGGGTGATATGGTGCGTGTCGCAAATGGGGACGAGCCGGCTATACTGGCCGTTGCAATGATCGCGGAAGATGGGGACCGGGCTTGCCCGGATGGTTTCAGTGTCTGAAAGAAGCGCGACAGAAGGCCAAGGCAAGGACCAGGGCGACCAGAAGGGGGACACCAGCACCCATTTCCTGTTCACCAGCAAGGTCTTTCAGCTTCCGGGTGGCTATTTCGCGCTGTCCAAGGATAATAACGACCCCGTCTTCAATGTTCATCTGGGTGATGTCTGGGGCAAGATTCCCTTTCGCACCCTTCGCGAGAGTTTTCAGATCGAAGACAAGAGCGACGATGCACGCCTGCTGACCATCGTTGAGAAGGGGCTGAAATTCGTCAAGGAAATCCGCCCGGGCGACAGCATCCCGCGCGAGCTGCTGGACGGGTCCGCCTCCTGGCGCGTGGATGAACGTCACCTGACCATCGCGCGGGGCCGGTTGACGCTGCAGCTCGTCTCCTGGATCACGGGCCGCGAATCCATGATCACCGACCGGTTCCAGCTGGAACAGATCGTGGAGGACCCGCAGACCAAGCAGAAGGCACAGGAAGCCTTTTCCAAGCTGGCCAAGCAGTTCGGCCTGCCGGAGGACCGCAAGCAGGAGATGGTCGACAAGGTCGATTATTTGGCCCGCGAACTGTCCTATATTGAGGCGCTGCGCGATCGCTACAGCCATGTTCAGAAGATCATGTCGAAGCTGGTCCAGGCCAAGCGCACCTTCAAGGGCGAGGGGCAGGTGGTGGCCGATGTGGCGCGCATGCAGGCCCTGGCCAAGACGCCTGTCGCCAATTTCGATGATATCTTCGATCAGGTGGACGGACAGACGGCCGAAGTGATGGCCATGCTGCGCACCTTCGATGCCCAGGTCGCCTTCATCCGGCGCATGCGCGACGAGTTGCACACCATGCTGATGGTGTGGGACGAAATGATCGACATGTGGGATGGGAACGATATCGACAAGGAGCCGGAGACCGAGAACCGGTTGAAGCGCACCTATCAGTTCCTGGCCAAGAACTTCCTGATCAGCAAGGTCTGGCAGCGCGGCGGCTGAACCTGTTGGCGGGCGATTGTGTCCGCCTGCTGCCCCTTTGGCATTGCCTCCACAGGTGCCATTGGCGCGCCCCTTATTTTCCGGTATATTTTATGTGAAATGCAGATCGTCGGGGTAATATCCCTGTAACGGGTCGCTGCGTTTGCGCGCATGACGAGGCCTTCCGCCTCGCTTTCTCTGTGGGCCGGCAGTTTGTGTCCTTGATGAGCCTAACGTTAAATTGCTGATATATAATGACAATTTTAAATTATACATATTTTATATGTGTAAATATTCACTTTCCGAGCAAACAACATTATCGAAGCGTTAAAAATCCGTATTGACAGCATCTTCGGGTGGGTACAAAGTCCATTTCACCGATAGGGATTAACCCGACGGTCGCGGCAATTTGATCGCGCAGCTTGCGCCGCGTCACCAAACGCTAAAGCGCCACGAACCATGCTTCGTGGCAGCCGCCTGATGGACGAAGGGAGTTTCCACGATGAAATGGTTCAAGCGTGTCGCCGTTACCACCGCCGCCCTGGCCACCCTGGCCGTGTCGCCCGTGTGGGGCAGCGGGCAGATCCTGAACGTCTCCTACGACCCGACCCGCGAACTCTATAAAGAGTTCAACGAGGCCTTTGCCAAGCATTGGAAGGCGACGACGGGCGAGGAGATTGAGATCAAGGCCTCGCATGGCGGGTCGGGCAAGCAGGCGCGCTCCGTCAT
The DNA here is from genome assembly GCF_059489915.1 of Niveispirillum sp. CC-CTL257. Taxonomy (NCBI): domain Bacteria; kingdom Pseudomonadati; phylum Pseudomonadota; class Alphaproteobacteria; order Rhodospirillales; family Azospirillaceae; genus Niveispirillum; species Niveispirillum sp. CC-CTL257. Next base: position 2,657,652 of record NZ_JCAJXE010000001.1, on the reverse strand, counting down.
TGACGGGCTGGACGCCGATGTCGTGACCCTGGCCCTGGCGTCGGATATTGATGCCATCGCCGAGAATTCGGGCCTGCTGTCAAAGGAATGGCAGGCCAAGCTGCCCTATAATTCCACGCCTTATACCTCCACCATCGTGTTCCTGGTCCGCAAGGGCAATCCCAAGGGCATCAAGGACTGGGATGATCTGGTGAAGCCCGGCATCCAGGTGATCACGCCCAACCCCAAGACCTCGGGCGGGGCGCGCTGGAACTATCTGGCGGCCTGGGGCTATGCGGCGGACAAGGCCGGCGGCAGTGATGCGGCGGGCAAGGAATTCGTGGCCAAGCTGTTCAAGAATGTGCCGGTGCTGGATACCGGTGCCCGCGGCTCCACCACCACCTTTGTGCAGCGTGGCATCGGCGATGTGCTGCTGGCCTGGGAGAATGAAGCGTTCCTGGCTATCAATGAGCTGGGTGCCGACAAGCTGGAGATTGTGGTTCCGTCCGTCTCCATCCTGGCCGAACCGCCGGTGGCCGTTCTGGACAAGAATGTCGACCGTAAGGGAACCCGCAAGGTGGCCGAAGCATACCTGACCTATCTCTACACCCCGGAAGGGCAGGAGATCGCGGCCAAGAACTATTACCGTCCGCGTCTGCCGGCCCTGGCGCAGAAATATGCCGACCGGTTCCCCAAGATCAAACTGTTCGACATTTCGAAGTTTGGCGGCTGGACCGTGGCCCAGAAGACCCACTTCGCTGATGGCGGCGTGTTTGATGAGATCTACAAGCCCGGCCAGTAATAGCGGCGTTAACCACTGCGGCCTTTGTGCCGGTGGAAAACCAGACTAGTCTGACCCCCAGCCATCCCCGCCGGACCGTACAGGACCGGCGGGGCGTGCGCGTCAGAATATGGGGGCGGTCATGGACAGGAATTTTACCTTGCCTTCATTGCCTTCCCCTCGCCCCGTTGCCCCTGGGGGCGCGCCATGACCGGTTCTTCCGGCTTCTCGCTGTTCAGGCGGCGCAACCGTTCCATCATTCCGGGCTTCGGCCTGACGCTGGGCATCACGCTGACGCATCTGACCCTGATCGTGCTGATCCCGCTGGCGGCCCTCATGATCCGCCCGTGGGATATTGGCCTGTCCGGCTTCTGGCATCAGGTCACGGAACCCCGCGTGCTGGCGGCCCTGAGCCTGTCCTTCGGCGCGTCCTTCGTGGCGGCGGCCATCAATGCCGTTTTCGGGCTGGCCGTGGCCTGGATGCTGGTGCGCTATGATTTCTGGGGCAAGCGGGTGGTGGATGCCATTGTCGACCTGCCCTTCGCCCTGCCCACGGCGGTGGCCGGCATCGCCCTGACCTCTCTCTACGCCCCCAATGGCTGGGTGGGACAGTTCCTGGAACCGCTGGGCATCAAGGTCGCCTATACGCCGCTGGGCGTTGTCGTGGCGCTGACCTTCATCGGCCTGCCCTTCGTGGTGCGCACGGTGCAGCCGGTGCTGGAAGAACTGGATACGGAATTGGAGGAGGCGGCGGCCTGCCTGGGCGCCACGCGGTTTGAAACCTTCATCCGCGTCATCTTCCCCGTGATCTTCCCGGCCCTGCTGACGGGCTTTGCCTTGGCCCTGGCGCGGGCCGTCGGGGAGTACGGATCGGTAATCTTCATCGCCGGCAATATGCCGATGGTGTCGGAAATCGCGCCGCTGCTGATCGTGATCAAGCTGGAACAGTTCAATTATGCCGGTGCCGCCTCTGTCGGTATCGCCATGCTGATCCTGTCCTTCATCATGCTGCTGGTGATCAATCTGTTGCAGCGCTGGTCGCGCCGCTGGGCGGGGGTGTGAGATGAGCGGACATGCCCCCAAATCCCGCGTGACAGTGGCCGAACCCGGCTGGGTCAAGGCGCTGATCATGCTGGCGGGCCTGGGTTTCCTGGGCTTTTTCATCCTGCTGCCGCTGGCGGCCGTGTTTACCGAGGCGCTGCGCCGGGGGCTTGGTGCCTATTTCGAGGCGCTGGTGGAGCCGGACGCGCTGGCCGCCATCAAGCTGACCCTGCTGGTCGCCGTGATCGCGGTGCCGGTGAATGTGGTGTTCGGCATCGCCGCCGCCTGGGCCATCGCCAAGCATAAGTTCCCCGGCAAGTCGCTGCTGCTGACCCTGATCGATCTGCCTTTCTCCGTCAGTCCCGTCATTTCCGGTCTGGTCTATGTGCTGCTGTTCGGCGCGCATGGGTTGATGGGGCCGTTTCTGCGTGAACATGGCGTGCAGATCGTGTTCGCGGTGCCGGGCCTGGTTCTGGCCACCATGTTCATCACCTTCCCCTTTGTGGCGCGCGAACTGATCCCGCTGATGCAGGCGCAGGGCGTGGATGAGGAAGAGGCGGCGATCACGCTGGGGGCCGGCGGCTGGCAGACCTTCCGCCGTGTGACCCTGCCCAATATCCGCTGGGGCCTGCTTTATGGCGTGCTGTTGTGTAATGCCCGCGCCATGGGGGAATTCGGGGCCGTGTCGGTCGTGTCCGGCCATATTCGGGGGGAGACCAACACCATGCCCCTGCATGTGGAGATCCTCTACAACGAGTATAATTTCGTGGCCGCCTTTGCGGTCGCCTCGCTGCTGGCCATCCTGGCCCTGGTGACGCTGGTCGCCAAATCGCTGCTGGAATGGCGTCACGGCGCCGAACTGGCCGCCACCGCCCGCCGCCATTGATGGGAAAGCACCCATGAGCATCAATATCAAGAACCTGACCAAGCGTTTCGGCGGCTTTGCGGCGGTCGATGGCATCGATCTGGATATCCAGTCCGGGGAACTGATGGCCCTGCTGGGGCCAAGCGGGTCGGGCAAGACCACCTTGCTGCGCATGATCGGCGGGCTGGACTTTGCGGATGAAGGCACGCTGCTGATTGAGGGTGAGGATGCCACGGTGTCGGAGCCGCATGCGCGGCGCGTCGGCTTCGTTTTTCAGCATTACGCCCTGTTCCGGCATATGAGCGTGTTTGAGAATGTGGCCTTCGGTCTGCGTGTCTCCCGCCGCAAGCCGAAAATATCCGAAGAGGATATCCGCGCCCGCGTCATGAACCTGCTGGAGCTGGTGCAGCTGGCCCCCCTGTCGGGCCGCTATCCCAACCAGCTGTCGGGCGGGCAGCGACAGCGCGTGGCGCTGGCCCGCGCGCTGGCCACCGAACCGCGCGTGCTGTTGCTGGATGAGCCGTTCGGCGCGCTGGACGCCAAGGTGCGCAAGGAGCTGCGCCGCTGGCTGCGCGATATTCACAAGGGCATGGGCGTGACGACGGTGTTCGTGACCCATGACCAGGAGGAAGCGCTGGAACTGGCCGACCGTGTCGCCATCCTGAACAAGGGGCGTATTGAACAGGTGGGCACCCCGGCGGAAGTTTACGACAACCCGGCCTCGGCCTTTGTCTGTGACTTCCTGGGCGGGGGCACGCGGTTGGATTGCACGGTGGCCGACGGCGTGGCCCTGATCGCCGGGGCGCGGGTGCCGGTGGTCAACGAATTGCCGCCGCCGGGTCCGGCCACGGCCTATATCCGCGCCCACGATATTGATCTGGCAGAGGCGGGGGAGGCGGGGACACTGTCCGCCACAATCCGCCTGATCCAGCCGGTGGGGCCGCAGCTGCGCCTGGATCTGAACCTGGATGGCAAGGTGGTGGAAGCGGTCCTGGACCGCCACGCCACCACCACGCCCCTGACGCCGGGGCAGACCGTGTCATTGCGCCTGCGCAGGGCCAATGTTTATGCGGGGTAGGACGGCCTTCCACTGAATCGAACTGTCCGCGGTGCCTGGAATGGCCGTTCCGGCAGCGACCGCCGCATGAAGCCAAGCGTGGATGCGGTTCCGACACTGCGGCAGTACTCCGTCAGTTAGGTGCAGAAAATACCACTCGTAGGTATGTCTCCACTTACCGAAGAATGCTGCGGCTGGCGGCCTGATGTAGCTATAGCCTGTGATGCGAAATTTAGTTTTAAAGAGAAAGATCGGCAAAAAAATACATAGATTGTAAAGATTGTAATAAAATGCAGTGATTCCGCTTCAATTATTGAACGATAATAACATCACGGATTATATTATTTTGACCCGCAGATAAAATAGATAGACAGTAATAAATAAAGCCTATCTGGTGTGTCTGCGGTTGATCTCCAGATTGAAATTGGGAATTCGGGGTAAGGGGAGGCAGAATGAGGCTGAATAAGTCTTCATTAGCGTTGTTGTTGGCGATTTTGACGAGTACGAGTATCGCCAATGCACAGAAGCAGACAACGATCATTGCCATTCAGATTGATGGTGTACACCAGACTGATTTTCTGGGTGTGTATGACAGCATACTATCAGAATCGGATTCAATGATTGAGCAGCCTTACTCAATCAAGGTGATGCCGCCGGACGCCGCCCTGGCAGCGTTTAAGAACTGCACCAACTGCTGCCTGTCGCCGACCAATAAAAGCCCCGAATTCTATGATTTTCCAGCGGATTATCTGGCCAGTGATGCCATGAACGTTGCGAAGATCTATGTGTTCAGCAAGCCTGGCGCACCGGCCATCACGGACCTATCGACGCTGAAGGGACGGCAGGTCGTTGCCCGGTCGGAGATGCCTTACGGCAAGACAATCGAGAATGCCGGCCTCACCATTGATCTTGTCGCAAATGACGAGGTGAGTATCGATAAGGTGAAAGCGGGCCTTGCCGACGCGATGATTGCTTTTGTCCCGGACGCCTATCTGGCGTTTGAAAGCAAACGGACTGCTGTGTTCCCGCATCAGTCCAGTCGACCGATCGCCGTGCATCCGGACTCGGTCGTGTGCAAGCCTGACACTGGCAAGTTCGTGGCACAGTTCAACGCGGCGCTGGCCAAGCTTGGCCAATCGGGTCGGATCAAGGCACTGATGGGCAAGGCCTACATCCCCGAATAAGCCGATGGGCGCGTTTCCGGTGTCCAGTAACGCGCCCATCGGATGACCTTGTGCATGGCGACCATCCGTCGGATGGTCGCCATGATCACTATCAGAACTTCGACGAGACAGAGACGCCGATGGTGCGCGGGTCGCTGACCACCGGGGCCATGAAGTTTTCGATCACGCCCTTCACGTTCTGTTCGTCCGTGATGTTGCGGGCGAAGACGGCCACTTCATACTTGTCGTCCGGGGCCTTGTAGCCCAGGCGAAGACCGCCTTCGAAATCGCCCTTGCTGTAGAATTCAGCCGATTCGTACAGCACGAAGTTGGTCTTGCCCGTCACGCTCCAGTCGGTGAAGGCGAACAGGGTGCCGCCATCGGCCAGCGGGAAGTCGTACCGCGCCGTGAAGTTCAGGATATATTCCGGCGCATTGGGGAACGGGTTGCCGTCGATCAGGGCACGACCGCTGACCAGCGGGTCCTTCACGGTGCAGACGGTGATGGGGGCGCAGACGCTGGAGGTGACGGTCTTGTCGTTGATCTCCGTGTCCGTGTAGGTCACGCCGGCGGTCAGGGTCAGATCGCGCGTCACCTGCAATTCGGCGTCCAGTTCGAAGCCCTTGGCCTCTCCCTTGTTGCCGTTGAACAGGCGGGCAGTGCCGTTGGCGTCAAAGGCCGTCAGCTGAATATCGTTCACCGTGTAAGTATAGACGGCACCGTTCAGACGCAGCTTGTCATTCAGCAGCGTGCTTTTCACGCCCGCCTCATAGGAGATGATGGTCTCCGAGGTGGCGGTGGTCGGCGGACCGTTGAAGGACACGGTACGGCCCTGGATGGTGGGGCCACGGAAGCCACGGGCGACGCGGGCGAAAAGGGCGGCATCGTCGGTGACGTTGTAGAACAGGCTGGCATCCCAGCTGACCTCGTCATCCTTCAGACGGACATAGCGGGTGCCGGTATAGGCCGCCTGGACCTGATTGCTGCCATTTTCGATGGAGCGGAACGTGCCGGCGGTCAGCGCCTTCAGCACATTCATCTTCTTGTCGTCTTCGGTGTAGCGCACACCGCCCGTCAGCTTCAGATCCTCGGTCAGCTGATAACCGGCCTGACCGAACAGGGCCCAGCTTTCATTGCGGTTGCGCAGCGTGACAAAGCCGCTGGCCCCGCCGGTTTCAAAGAAACGGTAGGGGCGGAACGAGAATTGTTCGTCGGAATTGAAATAGAAGCCGCCAACCTGCCAGTTCAGCGGGCCATCGGTGTCGCTGGCCAGACGCACTTCCTGCGTCCACTGGTCCAGATCGTCGATATTGCCCTGGCTTTCAGCGGCGTTCAGGGGCAGGCCGTCCGTGTCGCCACGCGAATAGCCGTCGGTGGTCTCATAGGCGGTGATTGAGGTCAGGGTGACGGTGCCCAGATCATGGTCGATCTTCAGCGACGAACCCCAGCCATCATATTCCTGGTTGTTATTGTCGCCGTCATTATAGGCGACGGTGCGCTTGCGGTAGTTGGCGTTCAGCTTGTTCGACCCACGGGTCAGGGCGTTGCCCCGGAACAGGGACGAGGTGCCGTCCAGATCGCGGCCATGGATGTTCAGCAAGGCGCTGGTGTCATCCGACGGGGTCAGCAGGAACTGCAGCCGCGCGGCCACATCCTGATAGCCGCCCAGGTCGCGGCCCGTCGTGCTGTTGCGGACATAATCGTCGCGGCGCTGATACATCACCGAGGCGCGGGCCGACAGCTTGTCCTCCACCAGGGCACTGCCGAAGCCGGCATCCATGGTCAGGGTGTTGTAGGTGCCCAGCGACAGGGTGGCGCGGCCGGACGTGTCCTGACTGGGCGCGATGCTGTCGAACTTCACGATGCCGGCGGTGGTGTTGCGGCCGAACAGCGTGCCCTGCGGCCCGCGCAGCACTTCCACCTGACGCACGTCGAACAGCGGGCTGCTCTTCAGCACCACATTTTCCATCACCACTTCATCGATGACGACGGAGACGGGCTGCGAGGCACCCAGGTAGAAGTCGTTATTGCCCAGGCCACGGATATAGAAGCGCGGGAAAATGCGGCCCGTCGAGGTTTCGGCATAAAGGCCCGGCACCTTGGCGGACAGCGCCAGGATGTCGGCACCGCCGGCCAGCAGATCGCGCAGTCCCTCGCCCGAAATAGCGGCGACCGACATCGGCACTTCCTGCAGGTTCTCGGCCCGGCGCTGCGCCGTCACGATGATTTCTTCCAGCGTGTCTGCGCTGGTCTGGGCCAGGGCGGCCATCGGGGTGGCCAGCGTGACGGCGGACAGGCCCGCCAGCAGGGCGTGCTTCAAGGTGGACTGCATGATCCGTTCTTCTCTCTCAACATCTCTCTATTCAGCGCGGGACCGGGGAGCATCCCCATGCCGGTCCGGCGCGATCAGGCAGTCTTAGATCGAAAGTCAGAGAGGAGAACGGTCGTTGCGATGAAAGTTCCGTGACATGGGTGACCGGCCCGATGCCATTCCCCAGGCGTTGCCTGGATTTCGCAACTGCGTAATGAAACCCCTGCAGGGCCGTTGTGCAGTGCGGTAATGAGAGGCAACAGAGCCAAGTGCCTGAAATCGGGCACTTATCCACAGATCAACCACGAATCGCTCAATTGTTTCAGTCAAAGCGCAAGCGGACCTGCCCGGGGTCCAGGGCAACAATATGGGCGGGGCGATCCTCCACCCAGCCGCGCACCGAAAACACGCCCTTCATTCCGATCTCCAGCCCTTCCGGGCCAGTGCAGGAAAAGCAGGCACCGGTGCGTGACAGATTGACGGTTTCACCCCGGATGACACGGTCGTCCAAGGTCAGCAGGGCGGTGCTGCGGATCGGCACACGGGGGAAACGGCGACGGTCGCCCACGGGGCGTCGGGACCGGGTGGCGGGGGCGGGTTCATCGTCGCGGTGCGCCAGCCATTCAGCCATATCGACCCAGCGCTGGCTTTCGTCCGGGTCGTCGGTATTCAGCGCCGCCTGCCAGCAGGCGATCAGCTTCTTGTTCATCTCCTCATCCGGGATGGGGCCGGTTCCATCGGCCGGCATCGCCGGATCAATCGTTGCCACCTGCATCACGTCCCATCCGGTGCCCAAGGAGCTTCCTACGCGGATCGCGCGTGGGAAGCCTTTCCTCGGCTATTTACAACAGAGGGGAGCAGTCCTCGTCAATCAATCCTAAGGACAGGTGCGGCGGGCTGGCCCAAAGCCCGCCAGGTGCCAATGAAACCCAAGGTCAGGGTGATGCCGGTGCAAATCAAGGCGGTGCTGATTACCGCCCAGGGCATGAAGATGAAGGGGAAGTCCATCACTTCACTGACGACGATCCAGGCGACAATGGTGCCCAGAATTCCCGCGATCCCTGCCGTGATCAGGCCCAGCAGGCCGTATTCCAGCAGGAAGGCGCGCAGCACGGTGGCCCGCGTGGCACCCAGCACCTTCAGCACCACCGCGTCATAGACGCGGCGGCGGTGCCCGGCGGCAACCGCACCGGCCAGCACCAGCGTGCCGGCCAGCAAGGTCACCGCCGCCGTGAGGCGAACGGCCAGACCGACATTGACCAGGATTTCGGACACGGTTTCCAGCGCGTCCTTCACGCGCACAGCACTGATATTGTTGAACTTCACGGCGACATTGCGCTGTATCGCCGGTTCGGCCTCCACCGGCGCGCGCACCGTCGCCAGATAGGTCTGCGGGGCTGATTCCAGCACGCCGGGGGAGAAGACCAGCGTGAAATTGATGGTAATCGTGTCCCAATCCAGTTCACGCACCACCGCCACCTCGCCCTCAATATCCCGGCCCAGGACATTGATGGTCATCCTGGCACCGGGGCCGATGCCAAAGCTTTCGGCGATTTCCTTGGACACGGCCAGTTTGGGCGGGCCCTGGTAATCGGCGGGCCACCATTCCCCGGCCAGCACCTTGTCATTGGCGGGTGCCTGTGCCTGCCAGGAGATGCCGCGGTCGCCATTCAGGACCCAGGAATATTCCTTGGTCTTCAGGGCCTTTTCCGCCTCCACCCCATCAATCGCCACGATGCGGGCGCGCAGATTAGGGGTCAGGGCCAAATCTGCGGTCCCCGGCACGGCCAGCACGGTCTGGCGGAATTCTTCCACCTGATCGGGCTGGATATCGACGAAGAAGAAGGCCGGTGCGTTGGTGGGCAGGCGGTCGGAGACCTCCTTCTGGAAATTCGCCTCAATCAGGGCGATGGCGACCAGCACCGTCAGGCCCAGGCCCAGCGACAGGACGACGGCGCTGGCCGGGCTGCCGGGGCGATGGATATTGGCCAGGGCCAGACGCAGCACGGGCATACGCGGACGGCCCAGGGCCTTGGCGACCTTGGTCACCCCGACACCGGCCAGCCAGAACAGGCCCAGCACGGCGATGGCGCCGATGACAAAGGAAATGGCAAAGCCCTTTTCCTGCGCCGTCGCCACGGCCAGGGCACCCAGACCCAGGCCCGACACGGCGATGCCCAACAGGTAAGACAGGCGCGGACGGCCCTTGGCCTTCTGCACCAGTTCACGGAACAGGGCGATGGCCGGCACCTCCCGCGCGTGACCCAGGGGCCAGAGCGAGAAGGCCAGTGCCGTCAGGAAGCCGAAACCGGCGGCCACGGCCAGCGCCTCGGGATAGACGCCGATCCGGGCCGTGATGGGCAGAACCTGCGCCAGCGCCTGACCGGCGGCCAGTGGCCCGGCCGTGCCGACGACCAGACCGATGGCGATGCCGACCGATGCCAGGGCGAGGATCTGGATCAGATAGGTCTTGAAGATCAGCGACCCGGACGCGCCCACGCATTTCAGCATGGCGATGGTGTTGGACTTGGCGTCCATATAGGCGCGCACGGCATTGCCCACGCCCACCCCGCCGACCAGCAGGGCCGTCAGCCCCACCAGGGTCAGGAACAGGGTCATGCGGTCGATGAAGCGGGCCAGCTGCGGGGCGGCGTTCAGGTAATCGCGCAGGCGCCAGGGGGCGCTTTCCATCTCCGTCTTGGCCTGTTCCCGGAAATCCTTGGGCGTAATGCCATCCTTCAACTTCACCTGATAGGACCAGGTGATCAGGCTGCCCGGCTGGATCAGTTCGGTTTTGGCAAGTGCTGCTTCCGACAGCATCATGCGGGGACCCAGCGAGAAGCTGCCCGACCCGGCCTTATCCGGTTCGCGCGCGATCAGGCCCCGCACCTCCACCACCTGCCCGCCGATGCTGACCGGCGATCCCACCTTCAGGTTCAGGCGGGTGGCCAGCGTATCCTCCACCACCGTACCGAAACGCCCGTCGCGTTCAGCCAGCAGGGATTGGATATCGACGGTCTGGGGCAACCCGTCCGGCCCCTGGATGTCGAAAGATCCATAGAGCGGGTAATTGCCGCTGACGGATTTCAGCTCCACCAAGGCGCTATTGCCGCCATCATTGGGATCGCGGGCCATGGCGCGCAATTCGGCGGCGGTCATCACCTCGCCCCGCGCCGTCAGGAACGCCATCTGTTCGGGCGTGGCCTGTTGGTAGAGGATGCGGGCGGAGACGTCGCCGCCCAGGATGGCGCGGCCATCGCTGCGCATCGCATCCTCAATGCCGCTGGAGATCGACTGCACCGTTGCGATGGCGCCGACGCCGATGGCCAGGCAGGCGATGAAGATGCGGAAGCCGGACAGGCCGCCGCGCAGTTCCCGCCGCGCGATGGTGAAGGCCAGTTTCCATTCCGACAGGACCCCGCCCGATTGCGGGGGGGCCTGTGTGCTGCTGGTGGACAGGGTGGTGGCCGTCATTTCAACGCCCCGCCGCCGCCAGGGGCCGGGCCTCGCCGGCGCTGTCATCGACGATCAGACCATCGACCAGCCGGATGACGCGGTCGCATTGCCGCGCCAGTGCGGGATCATGGGTGATCATCACGATGGTGGTGCCCACCCGGTCGGCCATGGTGAACATCAGTTCGATGATGCGCTTGCCGGTATCACCATCCAGATTGCCCGTGGGTTCATCGGCCAGCAGCAGCGAGGGTTCGGGGGCAAAGGCGCGGGCCAGCGCCACGCGCTGCTGTTCACCGCCCGATAGCTGCCCCGGATAATGGGTCAGGCGATGGCCCAGGCCGACCGCCTCCAGCCCCTTGCGCGCCCGGTCAAACGCATCGGGGGCACCGGCAAATTCCAGGGGGATGGCGACGTTTTCCAGGGCCGTCATGGTGGGGATCAGGTGGAAGGATTGGAACACGATCCCCACCTCATCCCGGCGGAAACGGGCCAATTCATCCTCATTCATGCGGGTCAATTCATGGCCCTTAACCTTGACCGAACCGGAGGTGGGGGGCTGCAAACCGCCCAGGATCATCATCATGGAGGATTTGCCGGACCCGCTGGGCCCGACCACGCCCACCTTTTCCCCGCGGCCGACATGCAGATTGATGCCTTTCAGGATGTTGACGCTGCCCGCCTCACTCTCCAGCTTAAGGTGGATATCGCGCAACAGGACGACGGGGTCGGCCGGAATAATGGGCATCGCCATGACAAACCTTCGCAGCAAGGGTGAACTGAACCGATATGGCCCCCTGGGGGCGGCTTTCAACCGACTCGGGATACTGATCCTGCTGCTTTCATGCCTATTGGCCCCATCGGGCGCGATGGCGCAGGTCACACCCCCGCCGATAAAGATCATCGTCCTGGGGGACAGCCTGTCAGCGGGCTATAAATTGCCGCGCGAGGCGGCGTTCACCAGCCAACTGGAAACGGCGCTGAAGGCCAAGGGCTATGCCGTTACGGTGCCCAATACCGGTGTGTCGGGGGAAACCACATCGGGCGGCCTGTCGCGGCTGGATTGGATCCTGGGCGACAAGCCGGGCCTGATGATCGTGGAGCTGGGGGCCAATGACGGGCTGCGCGGCATCGACCCGGCGCGGACCCGCGAGAATCTCGATAAAATCCTGACCAAGCTGGCGGAGAAGCAGGTTCCCGTGATCCTGGCCGGCATGATGGCACCCCGCAATCTGGGCAGTGAATATGGCAAGGTGTTCGACGCCATCTATCCCGACCTTGCCAAGAAGCACGGCATCAGCCTGTATCCCTTCTTCCTGGAAGGGGTGGCGATGGACCCGAAGCTGAACCAGGAGGATGGGATGCATCCCACCGCCGAGGGTGTGGCCATCATCGTCAAGAATATCCTGCCCACGGTCACCGCCACGCTGGACAAGATCAAGGCCGGGGCGAAGTGATGGAAGATATGCCCGACGACGCACCGTTGTTTGCCAGTGCGCTTGGCACCGGGGCCGATTGGTCCAGTGCGGCCAAGGATTGTCTGGATCACCTGACCCTGGTGCCCGGTGCCAATTTCGGCGTGCTGTATGTCACCGACCATCTGGCCGATCAGGTCAGCAGTATCGCCACCTTGCTGCGCGGGGTGACGGGCGTGCGCGACTGGGTCGGCACGGTCGGGATCGGTGTGCTGGGCCAAGGGGGTGAGCATTATGACCGCCCGGCCCTGTCCGTGCTGATCGGGCGGCTGCCTGACGGGGCGGTGCAATTGCTGGAGCCGATGACCGACGGGGCAGGGGCCGTGGATACGGTTCAGCCCTGGCTGCGCGATCATGCACCCTTGCTGCTGCTGATGCATGGCGATCCGCGCCATGCGCGGCTGCCGTCGCTGCTGCTGGATGTGGCCGGGCGGACGGGCGGGTTCATCGTGGGCGGCCTGACGGCATCGCGCGGGGAACAGGCCGTGCTGTGCGGGCATGAGACGGGGCCGGGCCTGTCGGGCGTGATGTTTGATGCCGATATCGCCGTCGCCACGGGCCTGACCCAGGGCTGTACCCCCATCGGGCCGGTGCGGACCATTACCAGGGCGGACGCGCATGTGGTGATGGAGATTGACGGGCAACCGGCCCTGTCGGCGCTGAAGGCCGATATCGGACCGGAATTGTCCGCCGATCTGCGCCGGATTTCGGGGCTGATCATGGCGGGCCTGCCCATTCCGGGCGACGACCGGGGCGACCGGCTGATCCGCGACCTGACGGCCATCGATCTGGAACGCGGCTGGATCGCCATCGGTGAGAATGTGCGCGACGGGCAGCCGATCCAATTCTGCCGCCGTGATTCCGACGCGGCCGAGGCGGATATGGCGCGCATGCTGGACGGGCTGAAACGACGCCTGCCCGGCGGACAGGTGCCGCGCGCCGGCATCTACATCACCTGTGTGGCGCGCGGCACCCGCCTGTTCGGACGGGACGGCGTGGAGCGGGAGATGATCCGCCGGTATCTGGGCGATTTCCCACTGACCGGGTTCTATGCCGGGGGTGAAATCTCCAACGCGCAGCTTTATGGCTATACCGGCGTGCTGGTGCTGTTTGTGTGAGGGGAAGCCCCCTCACAGCTCGATCATATACCGCACCTTGCCATCGGCCCCGCCTGTCACCTTGTCGTACAGCAGGCGGGCGCGGGCATTATCTTGCTCAGTGTTCCAATAGACGCGGCCCCATCCGGCCTCTCGCCCCATCTCCGTCAGGTGCGTGATCAGGGCGCGGCCCACACCCTTGCCGCGCGCCGCCTCCAGCGTGAACAGATCTTCCAGATAACAGACCAGCTTGGCCGACCATGTATGCGGGTGCAGAACATAATGGCAGAGGCCCAGCAGGTGCCCATCGCCATCCACCGCAACCAGACCGTTCACAGCGCTGGACGGGTCCTGAATGCGCGACCACAGGGTGTTGGTGACATGATCGGGCACGTCGGCGCGGTAGAAGGCGCAGTAGGCATCCCACAGGCCCTGCCATTCCGCCCGGTCATCCATCGCAATCGCCCGGATCGTCACATTGTTCGCCATCATCCATCCCCTCTCGCCAACCGGCACCGGGTATCGCACCGGGCGGGGTAGCCTGTCCACCCGGCTGCCACGCGCGACGGGTGCCAATTCGGGGAGTGGCCGGGGTGCAGCGGTAAATTTCCCCGATATCACAAGCCCCTGGCCTTAAGGGTACGGTGCCCGCCCCTTGTCAGGCGGGTATTCTCTGTGGCACAGCATAGAAGCAGCCGGACATCAGACGGCGGATCGGGACCAGCATGCGGACGCTTTTTCACCATCCCCTCTCCCCCTTTTCACGCAAGGTGCGGGTGGCGCTGGCCGAAAAACGCCTGGATTTCGCGCTGGAGCTGGAAAAACCGTGGGAGCGGCGTGAGGAATTCATGCTGCTGAACCCTGCCGGCGAGGTGCCGGTGCTGGTGGAGGAAGATGGCAGCGTCATCGCCGACCAGACCGCCATCTGCGAATATCTGGAAGATGCCTATCCCGACAGCAGCCTGCTGGGCCGCGAGGTGGCGTTGCGGGCTGAGGTCCGGCGGCTGGTCGGCTGGTTCGATGTAAAGTTCCGGGCCGAGGTCACGGACCTGCTGGTGGGCGAAAAGCTGTTCAAGCGGTTCTCCGGCCAGGGCACGCCGCAAACACAGTCGATCCGCGCCGGTTTGGCCAATATCCATTACCATCTCGACTATATCGGCTGGCTGTGCGAGCGGCGGACCTGGCTGGCGGGTGATCAGTTCAGCTGGGCCGATATCGCGGCGGCGGCACAGCTGTCCTCCATCGATTATCTGGGTGACGTGCCTTGGGACGATCATCCCGAGGCGCGGAATTTCTATGCCCGCGTGAAAAGCCGGCCCAGTTTCCGCCCGATCCTGACCGATCATCAGCCGGGCCTGCCGCCCCCCAAACATTACGCCGATCTGGATTTCTGATCCTTTCCGCAATCCCGACGCATTTTGGCCGCAACCGTTGATGTAGGATGCGGACAGGGCGTTTTCGCCCGCCAATAGAGTTTCGTGGAGAGAAGAAATGCGCCGGTCGCTGGTTCCCCTGGCCCTTGCCAGCCTGCTGTTCACCGCTGTTCCCGTGGTGTCCGCCCAGACCCTGCCCGTGCAGCCCGTGATCGACACCGTGTCCTTCAACGTGTCGGTGGAGGATTGGGTGAAGACGGAAACGGCGCTGGTCACCCTGGTCGTCGATATCGCCGGCAATGGCAATGGCGGCACGGTCCGGTCGGATGTGCTGAAAGCCGTTGCCGGTGTCGCCGACAAGGCGGAATGGCGCATCGTGGCCATGAACCCGCAAAGCGACAGCGCCGGCCTGGAACGCTGGCAGGCGCAGTTGCAGGCCCGGCTGCCGGAAGGGCAGCTGTCGGCGCTGGGCGACCGCGCCAAGAAGGCCAGCAAGCCCGGCTTGCAGGTCCGCGTCGGCACCATCGCCTTTGATCCCACCCTGGCAGAGACGGAAGAAACCCGTTCGGCCCTGCGCGACAAGATCTACGCCAAGGTGAATGCTGAACTGAAGCGCCTGAACGCCGCCTTTCCGGGCCGCAATTACCGGGCGGGCGATATCAGCTTCTCTGAACAGCGCATGCCCATGCCGGCCAATGCCTATCGGGAGAAGATGGTGATGGCGGCTGCCGCCCCCATGGCCGATGCCCTGCCCGGCGTGCAGGATCAGATGGTGCTGGAAGCGCGCGTGACCCTGTCGGCATTCGCTACGCCGTGATGATTGTCTCTGGCTGGCCTGGGTTAACCGGCCAGCCAGCCATTCAGGGCATAGAGAGCACCGCCGATGGCAGCACCCAGCAGGGTGCCGTTGATGCGGATATATTGCAGGTCGCGACCCACGCGCAGTTCCAGGCGTTGGGTGAATTCCTTCACATCCTGCGCCTTCAGAGTGCGGGCCACGAAATCCTTGATCGCTTCGCGCCAACGGGGCAGGGCGCTGGTGAAGGCCTGTTCCACGGCCTGGTTCAGCCGGTCGCGCACAGGTGCCTCCCGCATGGCATCGGCCAGCGAGGCGGCGACGCCATGCAGGGCCGACCGGATATGGCCGTCGGGCCGGTTCAGATCGGCCAGGGCGGCATCGCGCAGGCCCGACAGAAGATCATGCAGCAGCGGCCCGGCAACATCGGGACCCGTGAATTGCCGCAATGCCTCCAGCAGGCGCTGGGCCAGCTCGCTGCCCATCTCCACCTCGTCCGGCAGGGCCTTCAACCAGTCGCGCAACTCCCGCCCCGCCGGGGCATGGGGGGAGCGCAGATCCCAGAGATGGCCCAGAATCGCTTCGTTGATCGTGTCGGCCAGCGATTTATCGACCGAAGACGGCATCCACCAGCGCGACTTGCCGGCTACCGCCGCCTCCACCCAGCCGCGCTGCCCATGCATCAGATGGATCAAGCGGTCCGCGATCTCCCGCAGCAGCGGTTCCAGCGAGTCGCTGTTCACGAAATGGCGCAACGCCCCGGCCAGGGCGGGGCGCAGATCGGCCTGTGACAGACCGGCGGCCAGCGCCCGGCCCAATGCCTGGGCCAGGGGCGCATCGCCCTGACGTGACAGCAGGCCCGGCAACATGCCGGCCACCAGATCGACCAGACGGTCGCGATCTCCCTCATCGGCCAGCAGACCGGCCAGCTTGGCCGCCGGATCCATGCGCCGCACCTGTTCCACCAGCATGGCGGGTTCCAGGAACTCCCGGTCGATATAGGCGGCGATGCCGTCAGCGATACGGTCGCGGTTGCGCGGCACCAGGGCCGTGTGGGGGATGGGCAGGCCCAGCGGGTGGCGAAACAGGGCCGTCACCGCGAACCAGTCAGCCAGACCGCCGACCATCCCCGCCTCTGCCACGGCCCGCAGGGCGGGCGCGATGCCGGGCGACATGAAGGGCGCATGGCTGATCGCCCAGCCGCCGGCAGCGAGGGCCAGACAGGATCCGGCCAGCCAGCGATGGCGGGACAGATCACGGCGCAGGGCCACATCATCGCCATCGGCAGCGTGGGGGGTGGTTTCATCGTTCTGGGGAGCGGGGTCGTGCATTCCTCGATCCTAACCCGGACGGCAACGGTCCGCCTGCGGATTTACCCAGCCGTTACAGGCCCGATACTTTTTGTCTCTGCCTTGATCTGTGCCGCCAATCCTTCCCGATAGGTGGGGTGGATCAGCCGATAGTGAAGCCAGGATTTCAAACGATCATTTCGGACCCGGCGATTATCGGCATAGAAGCTGGCGGCCATCGCCGACATTGTTTCGGGATCGAAAGTTTCCAGCGGCGGGGGTGTCACTCCCAGCAGCGTTGCCGCATGTTCCACCACCTCGGCGGCGGGGGCCGGTTCATCATCGACGATATTATAGGCCGTACCGGGCCGGGGGGCGGCGAAGGAGGCCATCACGGCACCGGCAATATCATCGACATGGATGCGGCAGAAGACCTGATCCGGCTTGTCGATGCGCCGCGCCGTGCCCGCCCGCACCGCATCAACGGCGCTGCGCCCCGGACCATAGATGCCGGGCAGGCGGAACAGATGCACCGGCACGCCCGCCTGTTCATAAAGGGAAAGCCACCCGGCCTCCGCCGCCACCCGCCGCCTACCCCGCGGGCCAGTGGCGTTCAGGGGGCTGTCCTCATCCACCCACGCGCCGCCGGTATTGCCATAGACACCCGTGGTCGACAGGTATCCGGTCCAGCGCAGGCTGGTGGGCCGCGCCGCGATGTCGGCCCCGTGCTGATCCAGTACCGGGTCGCCATCGGCATCGGGCGGCACCGATGACAGGATGTGGGTGACGCCATCCAGGGCGGCGGCAATATCGGCCAGCGGCCTGCCCCGGTCGAAGGTGAAGGCGTCGATCCCTTGGGCGCGCAGGGCGTCGGCCTTCTCCTGTCCCCGCACCGTGCCCGCCAGCGACCAGCCAGCGCTGCGCAGACGGTCGGCCAGATGCAGGGCCGTGTAACCCAGACCGAAGATGAACAGCCGGCCGACCGGCATGGGGGGCGTTTCGATCATGAACGTTTTGACACTTGCCAGCAGGGGACGGATCAGGATTTGTAGCGTGCCATGAACCGAATGCTCAATATCGGGGCGTTGATCGCCCTTGTCCCCCTGTGCCTGCCGCTGTCCGCCATGGCGCAGGAGGGGGCGATTTTCGCCAACCGCACCGCCTGCCTGGATCGGGCCGAGGCGTTGCCTGACTTCGCCTATGAAGAGGCGAAGCTGTGGGAGCGGCAGGGGGCCGGCGTCGATGCCCGCCTCTGCCAGGCGCTGGCCCTGATGCTGCGCGGCGATTGGGAACTGGCGGCCCCCGCGCTGGAGGCGGTGGCGACGGAGATGGTGCGCGAACGTCCGCCCGTGCGCGCCAACCTGTGGGGCCGGGCCGGCACCGCCTGGTCCAACGCCCATAAGCTGCCGCAGGCGGAGGCGGCCTTTGGCAAGGCACTGGAACTGACGCCGCGCGATCCGCAGATCCTGATGGACCGGGCCATCGTGCGGGCCGGCATGGAACGCTATTGGGACGTCATCGCTGACTTAGACAAGGTCGTGGAACTGGCGCCCAAGATGGCGGAGGCCTGGCTGCTGCGGGCACAGGCCCACCATCTGTTGGCCCTGGATGCCAAATCGATGGCGGATGTGGAACAGGCCCTGCGCCTGTCGCCCCAAAGCGGGGAGGCGCTGCTGCTGCGTGGCAATCTGCGCGCCGCCAAGAGCGACATGGCGCGGGCCAAACAGGATTGGGAAGCCGTGCGACGCGTGGCCGCCGGCACGTCCGCTGCGAACATCGCCTTGCAGAACCTGAACGCCCTGGACCGCGCCGAGACCGATCAGAAGCGCGAACTGAAGAAAAAAAAGGAACAGTGATTGGGGCGGCTCAGCAGGCCCCCAAAACAAAAGGCGCGGCACCCTGGGGCGCCGCGCCTTTTGTTTTTGAACTCAGCACCCGATCAGGCGGTGATGTTCACGAAGCTGCCACGGGTACGACCAGAGGCAACCGCTTCCTGACGTTCATTGTCGGTCGGATTGGTGTTGGTCTGCTGATTATCCTGCTGGGTAGACGCGGTCTGCTGCGCCTGCTGATCAGACGGGGGCACCGGCTGAACACGCGTATTGCTCTCCGCCGGACGAACGCCAGGGGTCTGGAAGACCGAAGAGCTATAGGAGGAAACGCCGCTGATCGCCATCACACACCTCAGTTGTTATCGATAAACTAAGCGCTGCGGCTACGCTCGTCAATCCGCCATCAATGCAGGACCGGGCCGGCATCCATGCGCGCGTTAGGGTTTCTGTAACGGAATCGTCCTGGAATCGCCGTCACCGGGCGCGGGCGGGGCTTGCCCCTGGCGGTGGGGTGGGGTTATTGCTTGAAATATCGGACAAAACTCGGTCAGTCCGCGCCGTTGCGGGGATGAAGGCCGGATCGGAACAGGGGTAGACCTCTTGCAATCCAATGACAATGCCGGCGCTGCTGCCGGCCAATGGTCGTCGCGTTTCGCGTTCCTGATGGCCGCCATCGGCTCCTCAGTCGGGTTGGGCAATATCTGGAAATTCCCCTATATGATCGGCACCGGCGGCGGTTCCGCCTTCATGCTGGTCTATCTGATCTGTGTGCTGGCCGTGGGCCTGCCCATCCTGATCGCCGAACTGACCCTGGGCCGCATGGGGCGGCAAGGGCCGATTGAAACCCTGGTCGATCTGGGCCGCCGCTATTCGGGGCGCGCCACCTGGGGCCTGGTCGGGTGCGTGGGTGTGCTGGCCGCTGTCCTGATCCTGTCCTTCTATTCCGTCGTGGCGGGGTGGTCGCTGGCCTATATTCCCAAGCTGCTGACCGGTCAAATGTCGGGCCTGTCGGGGGCGGAGACGGGCAAGGCCTTCAACGATTTCCTGGCCGATCCGCTGGCGCTCACCTTCTGGCATGCCTTGTTCATGCTGCTGACCATCATCCCGGTGGCGCGCGGTATCCAATCCGGCATTGAAAAGGCCGTAGTCTGGATGATGCCGCTCCTGTTCGCGCTGCTGGTCGTGCTCTGTATCTATGCGGGCATCGAGGGCGATTTCACCGCCGGCATGGTCTATCTGTTCAAGCCGGATTTCGGGGCCGTCACCTGGGATGTGGTGCTGGCCGCCACGGGGCAGGCCTTCTTCTCGCTCTCCATCGGGCTTGGCACCATGCTGGCCTATGGCGCCTATCTGCCGGGTGGCGTCTCCATCCCCCGCACTTCCGTCGTCATCGTCTTCGCCGCCATCCTGACGGCGGTGCTGGCCGGTGCCGCGATCTTCCCCATCGTCTTTGCCAATGGCTTAAACCCCTCGGAAGGGCCGGGTCTGGTGTTCGTGACCCTGACGGTGGCCTTTGGTGCCATGCCGGGCGGGGCCATTTTCGGGACGGTGTTCTTCGTGCTGCTGGCCATCGCGGCCCTGACCTCCTCGGTATCGCTGCTGGAACCGATTGTGGCGGCGTTTGCGGGCCGTGTCCGCCTGTCGCGCTCGGCGCTGGCCTGGATCGGCGGCATCGTCGCCTGGGTCCTGGGCTTCCTGACCCTGTTCTCCTTCAACATCTGGTCGGATGTGCATCCGCTGGGCGGTACCCGCACCTGGTTCGACTGGATCGACTTCCTGACCTCCAACATCCTGCTGCCGCTGGGCGGCGTGATGCTGGCCCTGTTTGCGGGCTGGGTGGTGACGCGGCAGGACAGTGTGGCGGCGGTTGGGTTTGAAAGCCCGTTCTTCTACAGCCTCTGGCGCGTCCTGGTGCGCGTAGTGGCACCAATCGGAGTCGTCGCAGCGGTCGTTTCAAATTTCTTCTGACCGCCCAAATTAAGGGTGACGTCCTGAAAGGAGGGACCGCACGATGATCAATCTGCTGATGAATATCCTGTGGCTGCTGCTGTTCGGCTGGAATGCCGGGCTGGCCTGGCTGACGGCGACGCTGGTCATGGTCATTTCGATTGTCGGCATTCCCTGGGCGCGGGCCGCGCTGAACATTGCCATCTTCATGTTCTGGCCCTTTGGCCGGGTGGCCGTGGCGCGTGATGACCTGACGGGCCGCGAAGATATCGGCACCGGCCCGCTGGGCTTTATCGGCAATGTGATCTGGTTCCTGTTCGGCGGCATCTGGCTGGGCCTGGGCCACCTGATCATCGGCCTGCTCTGCTGCGTCACCATTATCGGTATCCCGTTCGGTCTGCAGCATTTCAAGTTCGCGGGCCTGGCCTTTGCCCCCATCGGCAAGACCATCGTCGACCGCGAGATCGTGGACGCCGTGCGCTACCGGTAATGATAAGGAAGGCGGGACGCGGCCCTGTCGCCGGCCCCGCCTTTCATCCTTTTCAGATACGCTGTGACAGCCAGATGGCGGTGCGCGACCCCGCCTTGATCAGGGCTGACAGGACCGGATAGCCGGTGGCCAGTTCCGCCTCATGTGCCAGACCGATATCGCGATGCTCCAGCTCTTCGGCGCGGAACTGCTCAATGGTGGCCTTCAACGGTGCTTCGTCGGGGCCCAGCTGTTCGGCCTGTTCGGCATAATGCTGGTCGATCACCTCTTCCACGGCCACGGTGCAGGCCATGGCCGCCCGGCTGCCCAGGGCGGCGGTGCCGGCCCCCAAGGCCCAGCCGGCCAGATGCCAGACGGGCTGCAGCAAGGTGGGCCGCACGCCACGCTCCCGCGCCAGTTTGTTGAACGTGTCCAGATGGACCTGCTCCTGCTCCGTCATGTGGCGCAGCATGGGGCCCTTGTCGCCCTTGCCCAGAACCGCCATCTGCCCCGTATAGATACGGACGGCCCCATATTCGCCTGCCTGATCGACGCGAATCATCCGTTCCAGGCTGGGGGTGGGATCACCGGGCAGCCGGCGCGGGCGGGCCGAGGCCGGCACCTCACCGGCATCAATGGCGGGACCATCGGCCAGGGGACGGGGTGCCAGAAGATGGGCGGGCAGGGTCGGATTGGGATGGCTCATCGTGCCGTCTCCGTGGAAAAGGCCGCCTTCACGGCGAACAGGGCCAGCATCAGGCTGGCAATGGCGCTGAACCCGGCGATGGAAATGCCGAACAGCGACCAGGGGATCTCGTCGCAGCGCACGACGGGGGCGGCCAGGATCGCGGCGCGCAGATCATCCAGACCGCCGGCGCTGATCGGGGTGGTGCAGGCCGTGAAACCCTCCCACCATTTCTGCTCCACCCCGGCATGGAACAGCGAGATGCCGGCCCCCACCAGGAAGACCAGCCCGCCCAACAACAGCGACACCCGCCGCTGCGCCGCCGTCAGCCGCAGAAAGGCCGAGGGCAGCAGCGGCACGATGGCGGCCATATAGGCATAGCGCTGCCACCAGCACATCTCACACGGGTTCAACCCGCCCCAATATTGCGAGGCAAACGCTGTCCCCAACGCCGTCAGCGCCGCCAGCAGCAGCAGGGCAGAGGGAAGACGCGGGGCACCGGCAAGGCGGGTGAGCGGGGAGGGGGGCGTGTTCGTCATGGCCACACTATAGTGTCGATACTCGCCCCAGCAAAGGGCCACCCCGATGGGACCGATGGCCGCAAGCGGCCCCCCTCGCAGGATTTCATTGACCGCCCGTCTTTCATCATTATAGTGCCGCCTCGCGTTGAAGCGCTCGGTGCCTCCGTGGCGAAATGGTAGACGCGGCAGACTCAAAATCTGTTGCCCGCAAGGGCGTGTTGGTTCGAGTCCGACCGGGGGCACCAATTTCCTTCCCGACATTGTTATGTGACCGCCACAGGTGGGGCCAATCCGGCACCTGGCCTTTGGGCCGCTCATGGATAGGCCGAACGGCCTCTTGGCCTTGGCCGCCATCATGGTTAGCGTGTCGCCACCCGGATGGCCGATCGGCCTCCGTACTTCTGTCGCGGAAGGAACGCCCATGATCTCCAAGAAGACGGTGCCGCTGCTGCTGGCCGCCGCCCTTTCCCTGCCCTTGCTGCCGGCCCATGCCGCCGACGCGTCGGCCACGCAGCTGG